>NZ_OCNC01000003.1:0-615000 GCF_900215635.1 Rhizobium sp. AN6A | reverse complement strand
TAGCGAAATTCCTTGTCGGGTAAGTTCCGACCTGCACGAATGGCGTAACGACTTCCCCGCTGTCTCCAACATAGACTCAGTGAAATTGAATTCCCCGTGAAGATGCGGGGTTCCTGCGGTCAGACGGAAAGACCCCGTGCACCTTTACTATAGCTTTACACTGGCATTCGCCAAGGCATGTGTAGGATAGGTGGTAGGCTTTGAAGCAGGGACGCCAGTTCTTGTGGAGCCATCCTTGAAATACCACCCTTATCTTCGTGGATGTCTAACCGCGGTCCGTTATCCGGATCCGGGACAGTGTATGGTGGGTAGTTTGACTGGGGCGGTCGCCTCCGAAAGAGTAACGGAGGCGCGCGATGGTGGGCTCAGACCGGTCGGAAATCGGTCGTCGAGTGCAATGGCATAAGCCCGCCTGACTGCGAGACTGACAAGTCGAGCAGAGACGAAAGTCGGTCATAGTGATCCGGTGGTCCCGTGTGGAAGGGCCATCGCTCAACGGATAAAAGGTACGCCGGGGATAACAGGCTGATGACCCCCAAGAGTCCATATCGACGGGGTTGTTTGGCACCTCGATGTCGACTCATCGCATCCTGGGGCTGGAGCAGGTCCCAAGGGTATGGCTGTTCGCCATTTAAAGCGGTACGTGAGTTGGGTTCAGAACGTCGTGAGACAGTTCGGTCCCTATCTGCCGTGGGTGTAGGAATATTGACAGGATCTGTCCCTAGTACGAGAGGACCGGGATGGACGTATCTCTGGTGGATCTGTTGTCCTGCCAAGGGCATAGCAGAGTAGCTATATACGGAATGGATAACCGCTGAAGGCATCTAAGCGGGAAACCAACCTGAAAACGAGTGTTCCCTATCAGAGCCGTGGAAGACGACCACGTTGATAGGACGGGTGTGGAAGCATGGCAACATGTGAAGCTTACCGTTACTAATAGCTCGATCGACTTCTTCGTTCCCATTGTTCATGCTCATCAAAGATGAGCATCATCTGTTCTGTCCTGACGCGCATAGCGCTCCGGACGGGCCGCGCCACAGGGCGCGACGACCTCTGGTCTGTATGGCAAACATACGGATGGGTCGCAGAAAGACGTGTTAAATTAAATGAAGCGCAAGCTTCCCAGCTTCTCGAAACAACACTCATGTGAAAACATGAACTGTGTTGCGTTTTGCCGACCTGGTGGTTATCGCGGGGCGGCTGCACCCGTTCCCATTCCGAACACGGCCGTGAAACGCCCCAGCGCCAATGGTACTCCGTCTCAAGACGCGGGAGAGTAGGTCGCTGCCAGGTCTGCAAAACGCAACGAATATCTTCTCAGTCACAAAAAGGGCTTCAAGCCCTAATCAAAAGGCCGCTGAAGCGGCCTTTATGCTATAATAATCCAGCGCACAATGTGCCGAAACAAATCGGTCACCCAATTACGGTGCGTCCCTTAAAGGAGACAAATCGCCTTCGGCAATTTGACCCCAAACAGATCCGTCTTCGCTAAAGCAAAGACGGAAGCGCGACATTCGGCAGAGCCGAATGCGATGGTAACGCGGGGTGGAGCAGCCCGGTAGCTCGTCAGGCTCATAACCTGAAGGCCGCAGGTTCAAATCCTGCCCCCGCAACCAATAATACCGACACTCCCGTAGCCTTTGCTGCGGGATTTTTTTGTTTGTGCAATCCTTCCAATAGCTTGGCGCTGGATCCAGTTGAGGATCGTGCTTAGTTCGCCGTACAATATGGCGTCAATCTTGCCTCGCTGTGGGCCGGGACGAAGGACGATCTTTTCAATCAAGGTACGCAGTACCTCCGCCGCTTCGGTCCGTTCTTCGGGTCAGTTTAACGCCTCCGTCAGGCGGTCGACCTTGCCGGCATAGATCGCAGATGCGCTGGGCAGCAAGTCCGGGACATCCTGCGGCACATCGTTAAGGAGGCCGCTCAACTCGACTTTGCGCGCCTCGAGGACGCTCATTTTTTCCTTCATGGAGGGGTGATACATGCCGTCAGCGATTGCAATGACCGTCTGAGTGATCTGCTTTTCGACTTTAGTAAGTTCAGTCTTCCAGAGATCTGCCCTTGAACGGCGCTCGCGGTTAAGCCGGTTAGTCTCCTCCGCATAGGCGTGCATCGCCTCGGCGGCCGCCTCTGGCGCCATCATCCTGTCCCTGAGGCCTGCTAGCACACGCCGCTCCGGGTCCCCACGGGGAATTGTCCGGGTATCGATGACCAGGGGCCTGCGCGTCGTTATCGCGTGTCCCTCGCGCGGCACGTCTCGATGCCAGACCGGACGTTGGGCCGCCATCAACGTGGTGGCCACGTCGTCAGGCACCAGCGTGTAGTCGCTGTCATATCCGAGAAGCTCCAGGTCGCGACCGACGAGTGGATCGACCGCTCCGTCCGTCACGGCATAAAGGCGGTCATAAAGGTCGAACTTCGGGATGGCATCGACCGGAAAGCTGAACGTTCCGCCATCGGCAGCATTTGCAATCCGCATCACGATGGATTCATGCCGGAACCGCGAATAGATGCTGTCGAAACGCTCCACCAGTTCAAGAAGATGCGCTTTGGTCACCTCTGCGAGCGGTGCAGGCGTGTCGATCTCCCAGGACGTGCCAATGGCATCGAACTTCAAACTAAAGGTCAGCACGCCGTCACCCGATGCTATCAGCTCGGAGCTTTCGCGTGCCGAGCCACTTCACCATGGCCGGATCGCGATGGTCGAAGAAGCTGCTGGATTTCTGGTCGAGAGAGGCGATCGCTGCGACGTCTTCCTGATCGAGCGCGAAGTCAAAGACTGAAAAATTCTCGGCCATCCGTTCCTTGCGCACCGACTTCGGGATGGTGACGATGTTGCGCTGGATCAGCCAGCGTAGCACGACCTGCGCTATGCTCTTGCCGTGTTTACGACCGATCGACTGCAAGACCTCGTTCGAAAACAGGCCGTTCTTGCCCTCCGCGAACGGACCCCATGCTTCGGGCTGGACATTGTATTCCTGAAGAAGCGTCTGCGCTTCGTCCTGCTGATGGAACGGGTGGATTTCGATCTGGTTGACGGCGGGCACGATCTCGTTGTGAAGGACGAAGTCCAGCAGTCGGTCGGGATAGAAGTTGCTGACACCGATCGCGCGAATGCGACCAGCTTTGTAGAGCTGTTCCATCGCACGCCATGCGCCATAGACGTCGCCATAGGGCTGGTGGATGAGCCAGAGGTCGAGATAGTCGAGCTGCAGCTTGTTTAGGGATCGTTCGAAGGCGGCCTTCGCGCCTTCATAAGTCGCGTCTTCGATCCAGAGCTTGGTCGTGACGAAGAGATCGCTTCGATCGATGCCGTGGTCGCGGATTGCGGTTCCGACTGCCTCTTCGTTGCCATAGGACGTTGCGGTGTCGAGCAAACAATAGCCGACGTCGATCGCGTCACGGACGCTGCGCTCGCACTCTGCGGGATCGGGCACCTGGAATACACCGAAGCCGAGGATCGGCATCTCGACCCCGTTGTTGAGCTTCACTGTTGGAACTGTACTGGTCATGTCGATTTCCTTTCATGGAGTCGGGAGTGCGAGGCTCACCGCTGATGTCATTTGCCCACACGGGCCTGAAGGTGAGCGGGATATCGGTCGCCGACGATGTCGATCTTTGCGAGTGCCGTCGCGATGTCCGTGGCGTCCTCCGGTGAGAGTTCGACACCTGCCGCGCCGAGGTTTTCTTCGAGGCGATGAAACTTGGTGGTGCCGGGGATCGGCACGATCCAGGGCTTCTGCGCCAACAGCCATGCGAGCGCAATCTGGGCTGGTGTTACACCCTTGGTTTCCGCGATCTGCATGAGCGCGGCAACGAGAGCCTGGTTGGCCTTCAGGTTTTCCGCCTGGAAGCGAGGAACAATACTGCGGAAGTCACCGGGGCCGAACGTCGCCGTCTCGTCGATCTTGCCCGTCAGAAAACCCTTGCCGAGCGGACTGAACGGCACGAAGCCGATCCCCAGTTCCTCAAGCGTCGGAATGATTTCCTTTTCCGGCTCTCGCCAGAACAGAGAGTATTCGCTCTGGAGAGCGGCGACGGGCTGGATCGCATGCGCCTTGCGGATCGTCTGCGCACCCGCCTCGGACAGGCCGAAATGCTTGACCTTGCCCTCGGCGATCAGGTCCTTGACGGTTCCTGCAACATCCTCGATCGGCACGTTCGGATCGACGCGATGCTGGTAGAGAAGATCGATCACATCAGTGCGCAGCCGCTTCAACGAGGCCTCGACCGATTGGCGGATATAGTCCGGGCGGCTGTTCAAGTGCTGGCCACCATCGGCGCTCGGCAGCTCGAAGCCGAACTTGGTGGCGATCACGACCTTATCGCGGATCGGTTCGAGTGCCTCGCCTACCACATCCTCATTTGTGAACGGTCCATAGACCTGCGCGGTGTCGAAGAAGGTAACGCCGCGATCGTGGGCGGCGCGTATGAGGGCGACCGCATCTTTCGTGTCAGTCGCCGCACCGTAGCCATGGCTCAATCCCATGCAGCCGAGACCGAGAGCCGAAACTTCGAGGTTGTTTCCAAGCCTGCGCTTTTCCATTGGTCTTTCCTTTCGAGTTTTCATTGCGCCTGTTCTCAGGCCAGCGTCGATGCGTTTTCCAGGCGAGCACGGGGACGCGCCATGAACATAACCGCGAGGATCAGGGTCATGGCGATGAGGACCGATCCGGTTTCCATTGCCACGCTGGCACGTCTGGCTAGAAGCTCGGTGCCCTGCAGGCCTTGCGAGCCAATTGCCGCGACGGCGACGAGGACGCCGAGACCGAGCGAACTGCCAAGCTGATGGGCCACGTTGACGACGCCCGACGCTGCTCCCGCCCGCTCCGATGGCACGCGCGCGATGCCCGACGCGGTCAGCGGTCCGAGTGCGCCACCCTGGCCAGCGCCGATCAACATCATCGGAATGACAAGTGCGGCCAGCGATGCCTGCTGCATGGCGAAGCTGAGCCAGATCATGCCGATCAGACCAGTCACGACACTTGTGACAAGGACCCTGCCAGCTCCGTATCGTCCGATCAGACGTGGTGCTGACATGGCGACAATGAAGTTGACCACCGTCGTCGGAAGAAAGGCGATGCCCGCTTCCGAGGAACTCAGACCGACGACGCTCTGAAGGAACTGAGCGACAAAGAAGTAAAATCCGACATTCGCACCAAGGAACAGGGCGCGGGCGGCGTATGCGGCCGACCGTTCCCGGTCGGTAAACAGGGATAGCGGCATGATCGGTTGGCTCGCATGCGATTCGACAACAGCAAACAGGATCAGCATGACGATGCCAAAACCGATGCAAGCCTGGGTCGTCACGTCAGACCACCCCGTCGAGGCGGATCGGATGACGCCGTAGACGAGCGCGACAATGCCCAGCGTCGAGATGATCGCACCCGCGATATCAAAGGTGCCGGGGGTTCTCTCCGTTTCTCGAACGTGGCGTTTCGCGGCGATCATCATCGCGATGCCGATGGGCAGGTTGATGAAGAAGCCGACGCGCCAAGAAAGCCAGTCGGCAAGGAGTCCGCCGATCACCAGGCCGAACGCGGCCGATACGCCTGCCGCAGCAGCATAGTAGGACACGGCGCGCATGCGCTCGGCACCCGGCTCGAAATTAGTCTGCAGGAGAGCGAGCGTCGAAGGGGCGAGGATAGCAGAACCGAGACCCTGCAGGGCTCTTGCCGCAATCATGAGTGCAGGTGTCTGCGACACTCCGATCACAAGCGAGGCAAGCGAGAAGATCGTCAAACCGACAAGAAACATCCGGCGTCGTCCGAAGATGTCGCCCGCACGCGCTCCGAGCAGCAGGCAGCCGCCGAAGGTCAGCGTGTAGGCGGTGGAGACCCAGGCGAGGCCCGCATCGCTGAAGCCGAGTTCGGCATGAATGCGTGGCAGCCCCGTCAGCACGATGGAGATATCGAGGACGATCATCACGTAGCTGATCAGGATGATCGCGAGGATGGCCGTCTTGTTCGGGGCAGCTGCATCAGGGCCGATTGGCATTTCCGTGTTCCGTTCAGGGTAGACCCCGCCGTCCTCCACGGCGGTGCCTGTTTCGATAAAAACAAGATATCGCTTGCCGACCATTTCGATTAGGGGCAGTAATCGGGATGAAGCTATAAGGATGCCTAATGAATGCCGCAGGAGAACTTCAACGATCTGGTCGCTTTCGTGATGGTGGCGCGCGAAGAGAGCTTTACAAAAGCGGCCGTCAAACTCGGTGTGTCGCAGTCGGCACTCAGTCAGACAGTTCGCGGACTTGAAGAGAGATTGGGGCTTAGGCTGCTGACGAGAACGACACGCCGCGTGTCGCCCACAGCAGCGGGCGAACGCCTGCTCAGAATAGCGGGTCCAAGGTTTGAGGAAATCCAGACGGAACTGGCAGCGCTTGCCGAAATGCGGGACAAGCCTGCCGGAACCGTTCGCATTACCTCAGGCGAGCATGCCGCGATCTCGGTGCTGGCACCCGCGCTTGAAAAGTTCCTGCCCGATAATCCGGATGTAAATGTCGAGATCACCGTTGACTACGGTCTGACGGACATCGTGGCCGAGCGCTATGACGCAGGCGTACGACTTGGTGAGCAACTGGCAAAAGACATGATCGCTATTCGCATCGGCCCGGAAATGCGCATGGCTGTCGTGGGCGCACCCTCCTATTTCCGACAGAACCCGTGGCCTGAAGTGCCTCAGGACCTGACGGGACACAACTGCATTCAGATCAGGATGCCCACTCACGGCAACATCCTCTCGTGGGAGTTCGAGAAGGATGGACACGAGCTCAAGGTGAGGGTGGAAGGGCAACTGGTGTTCAACAACATAGCGATGCGGCTGGATGCGGTCAAAAGAGGACTGGGTCTTGCCTACATGCCCGAGGATCAGGTGGCGGAGCAGATTGCCAGAGGCGAGGTGGTGCGGGTGCTTGAAGACTGGTGCGCCCCGTTCGCCGGATACCATCTGTATTATCCGAACCGCAGACACACTTCTCCGGCATTTGCGTTAGTCGTCGAAGCCCTTCGGTATCGCGGATAACGCGCTAATCAACCGTTTGTGATTAATAAGTTGGACTAATGGCTTCAATCGGAAATAGGCGACTAATCATCCGAGTGATGTCCGCATACCCTTCTCTCAACTTCATCATTGTGAGATTGATATGCCCCGCACACTCGCCAGAACCCTATCCGCCTTTGCTTTTTCCAGCGCTATTGCAATCGCCGGTGTGGCCTTTGCGCAGTCGACATCCAAGCCGGAACCCCTTGCCATTCAGGACCAGGGCAGTTTCGCAATCGGCGGTACTGTTTCGAAGAAGGAAGGCACATACAACAACAATGCCCCGACTGCCGAGGGCCAGTCGCTGCACGGCGACCACGCCTACGTCTTCTATCAGGTTCCGCAGGATCCCAAGCCACTGCCGATCGTCATGCTGCATGGAGCGTTCCAATCCGGTCGTAGCTGGGAGACGACACCGGATGGCCGTGAAGGTTTCCAGAGCATCTTCCTGCGTAAGGGTTTCTCCACCTACATCGTCGACCAGCCGCGTCGCGGCCGCGCGGGCAACAGCACGGTGGCAGCGACGATTGAGCCGACACCCTATGACCAGTTGTTCTTCGACCAGTTCCGGCTCGGAAAATGGCCCGACTACTTCGAGAACGTTCAGTTCGACCGTAGCCCCGCAGCGCTTGACCAGTTCTTCCGTTCGGTCACCCCGAACACTGGGCCCTTCGATGCAAACGTGATCGCAGACGCGATGTCGGCCCTGTTTGAGAAGACCGGACCGGGCATCCTGTTCACCCATTCGCAAGCAGGTGGACCCGGCTGGCTGACGGCGATCAAGAATCCGAACGTCAAGGGCATCGTCGCGCTTGAGCCCGGTAGCGGCTTCATCTTCCCGGAAGGCGAAGTTCCGGCCGACATGCCGAGCGCCGCTGGTACGCTCAAGGGCGAGGCCGTCCCGGTCGCCGATTTCGAGAAACTGACCAAGCTACCGATCGTCATCTACTACGGCGACAATTTCCCGATCGAGCCGACGACAGAGCGCGGCCAGGATAACTGGCGGGTTCGTCTCGCTATGGCCAAGCTCTGGGTTGACACCGTCAACAAGCATGGCGGCGACGCGACGCTCGTTCACCTGCCGGAGATCGGCATCAAGGGCGGAACCCACTTCCTGATGTCGGACCTGAACAATGTCGAAATCGCTGACGTCGTCTCCAAATTCCTGAACGATAAGAAGCTCGACTGATCTATTGGCGCGCTCGTGCGACCAGCCACTGCCCGCTTCCCAAACTGAGAAGGAGCCTGCCCCATGGCTAATGAAATCATCAACACAAGAAGACGCGAGTTCCTTGGAGCCTCCGCGCTCGTCGTTTCCGGTGCAGTCCTGGGAGTGTCAACAATGACAAACAAAGCAGTTGCCGCCGACTACAGGCAAAACCCGTTCACCCTCGTCTATGACGGTGCGATCACCGCGAACGAGCCGGGCAAGGTGAATATCCATCCGGTGAAATACAAGCTGAACGGCCTCGATATCGCCGCCAATGTCTATACCCCGGCCGGTTACGATCCTGCGAAGACGTATCCGACCCTTGTGCTGGCACACCCGAATGGCGGCGTGAAGGAGCAGACGACGGGCCTCTATGCCCAGCGCCTCGCAGAGCAGGGCTTCATCACCATCACAGCCGACGCCGCCTATCAGGGCGGAAGCGGCGGCGAGCCGCGCAGCATCGACAAGCCGCAGTTCCGCATTGAGGACATCCATGGAATGGCTGACTTCATCAGCCGCTTCCCCGGTGTCGATACGGCACGTCTTGGCCTGTTCGGCATTTGCGGCGGCGGCGGGTACTCGCTGTCGGCCGCCAAGACGGACAAGCGATTCAAGGCCGTGGCAACGCTCAGCATGTTCAACTCTGGGCGCGTTCGCCGCAACGGCTTCCAGGATAGCCAGATGGACACGATCCAGCAGCGCCTGCAGCAAGCCTCATCGGCGCGAGCTCAGGAAGCGGCCGGTGGCGAGGTTCTATACTCGGGAGACGCGAACCTGACGGACGCGCAGATCGCCGCCTTGCCGTTCGATCTCTATCGCGAAGGTTATGAGTACTACTGGCGCACCCACGCCCATCCGGGCTCAACCTTTAACTACACGACGAGCAGCCTGATGGACTTGATGCGCTGGGACGCGACAGACGAGATTGCGCTGATCGACGTGCCGTTGCTGATGATCGCGGGCAGCGCTGCCGACACCCTCTACATGACCGAGGATGCATTCTCCAAGGCAATCGGAACCACGGACAAGGAACTCTTCAAGATCGAGGGCGCCAAGCACATCGAGACCTACTGGGTCCCCGAATATGTCGATGCGGCCCTGTCCAGGTTGAAGCCGTTCTTTGACGGTCACCTCGCCTCCGCATGAGGCGCACCTCCAGGAGCGCGCGCCCTGCGTCGCCGTTCCGCCTTCGGTACATCCGAAGGCTCGAAATATGAAGGAAACGAACTTGAAAAAGCGTATGTCGGGAATTTTTGCCGCAGCCATTGTCATGGCAGCCGGAATGGAGGTCAGCATGGCACAGGAACCAGCCTCAAATCTTGATTCCGCCAAATCGCGGACCCAGCAACTGATGGGCGATATCGCCCCCAAGCTGGCGGAACTGACGGATGATGTCCTCTACGCCGACATCTGGGAGCGACCGCAGCTTTCCCAGCGCGACCGAAGCCTGGTGACGGTATCGGCCTTGATCGCTCTCAACCGTCCGGATCAGCTCCGCTCGCATCTCGTGCGCGCCAAGGCCAACGGCCTGACGGAAGAGCAACTCGTCGAGACCATCACCCATATGGCGTTTTATTCCGGCTGGCCAAGCGCCGTGTCGGCAGTGGCGATCGCCAAGGAAGTCTTCGCCGAGAAGTAGATTGCTGACGACGACTTCCCAGTTTCCCCGATGATAGGTGCACGATGAACATGAAGACCGTATTGACCGTAGCCTTATCCCTGGGCGCTTCCACTGCGTCTGCTGAACCTGACAAGGCTGTGTCGGTGACACGGGTCGGGACCAACCCGTCGACGGTGGGTCCATCAAGCAATTTTACCGGAGGTGTCTGGGTCGATTCCCGTTTTTCCGCAACAGCGCCCGCCACAGTCGGTGGCGGGACCGTAACCTTCGAGCCCGGCGCACGCACCGCCTGGCACACTCATCCTCTTGGCCAGACGCTGATCGTCACGGCAGGTGTCGGTCTCGTCCAGCATTGGGACGGCGAAATTCAGGAAATCCGCCCGGGCGACATCGCGTGGATTCCGCCGGGCGTGAAGCATTGGCACGGCGCGACGGCGACCTCAGGCATGTCCCATATCGCTATCTCCGAGACGCTGCATGGCAAGTCGGTCGAGTGGTTGGAACACGTCACAGACGAACAGTACAGGCGGTGACGTTTCGTACCGCGCTGATCAGAGGAGTTTGGATGAAGAAGATCATTGGCAGTATTGGTGGGGCGACGCTTGCCGGAATGACGGTCCTGCTCGTCGGCATGCAGGTCCACGCGGAGCCAACGCGCGCGACGATGCCCGACATCGCAAAGCTTGTTCACTATACGACTGTAACGCGCGGCGAAGTCACCGAGCATATCATGACGACACGCGAGGCGATCGAGGCCGTCAAGCGTGGTGATCCAATCCCGAATGGCACGCAGGTTGCGCTCGTCGACTACCGCGACGGTAAAGTCTTCCGGTATTTCATCATGGAGAAGGGCGAGAACTGGGGGCAGGACTACGACGAAAACCGCCGCACTGCCGACTGGCAGTTCCAGTGGTTCAAGCCGGACGGCACGATCAACGAAGCCGAGAATACCGCCCGCTGCCAGAGCTGTCACATGTCTCGCGCGGATCGGGACTTCCTGTACACATTCAATGAGATGCGGCGGTTCGAGTTTAAATGACCGTGTTCCGTCTCCGCCTGCTGCTGGACTTCCTGGCCGTCGCGCTCATCATCGCCTGCCTCGCATATTGGTGGCTCGACAATCTCTCCCACGAGCTGTTCGGCGCGGCCCTGTTCGTTCTTGTGATCGTGCACAACGTCTTCAACAGGCGTTGGTACGGCAGCGTGACGAAGCGCAAGGTTGATGCCACCCGCATCGTCAACCTGGTCACCATCTTTTGCCTCGCTATCGGCATGACGGTCGTGCTGGTGACGAGCTTGCTGGTCTCCCGTGACCTCTTCCCGTTCACCGCCCTCAGCGGTGCTTTCGCCGTTAGGGAAATCCATATGTTCGCCGGGTACTGGGTTTTGCTGATCATCGCAATTCATCTGGGAACGCGGTGGACCGTTGTGATGAACACGATCCAGTCAACCTTGCGTCTTGCCTCGCCAAGTACCTTACGCACCATGGTTCTTAGGGCGATGGCCTTGGCCATTGCGATCTGGGGTGTGAAAAGCTCGTTCGAGATGGCTTTCGGGACCAAGCTGATGCTGACCTATTCGCTGGATATGTGGGACTTCAGCGAGAACACAGTTGGCTTTTTCATAGGATATGCGTCGATTGTTGGCCTATATGTCGCCATCACGCACTACGCGCTGGGTTTTCTCGGCAGCGCCATAAAAGGATGGCGGGAGGACGACCAGCGTCGCGGAAGAGCGCCATGACTGCTTTTGGCGGATAGCGTTGAAAAACTCGCTAGGGTCAGTGGATCAATTGCAAGAGTACAGAAGGTGAGCTTAGAAAAGCGCCGCCCACCAGGCCCACAAACCCCAAAGCAATTGCGCCCATAATCCCGTGGGTTTCCCAGCCGACCAAAGCACCGAAACCGGTTGACAGAAGGATAATCGACACTGCCCAGATCACCTTGATAATGGACCGTGTAGGTCGTTTAACCGTGGGTTCTTTAGATGACATGATAGCCCGCTACAAAGTTTGGCAACTTTGATATAATATTGGATTTGCAATTCGCGATAGGCGCGATCCAATCGTCGCATTGATTTGCGGAGGATTGAGCGATGATGGATGTCAGGTAGCTCCGGCGCAGCTCTTTTACGCTCGGCAAGTTCAAGAGCATCCTCGATATCTACACCCCGGAAAGCATGTCGAAGGATCGGCCGTACCCGCCGTGACGCTCCCCACGACGATGGAAATCAGCCAAAACCTGCTGTACATATACGTACAAGGGACCATCATCACCAACAGCGCCGGAAACCACGTTTCTTGCAAACGCGGACCGGTTGAGTAGGTCGCACAGTAACAGAGCGGAAGCCGAGATGCGTGCTGTTTCGGCTACTGTGCAGCCTTCTTGGGATATTTCGTCCAAAAGCATCTGGCACCAGTGCTATCAAAGCGAGGGCATTTTCCAATGAAGACGTTAAGTCAGTCGCTCGTTGATCGAATATTCGAGGGCTACGCCTTTAACTGCGGACTGATAAGAGAAGGTGATATTCTTCTTTGCACCGATCCGGCTGACATCATCAGCAAGGCCATAAGAAGGGCGACCGGTCGCAGCATTCTTCAGCCCTCAAATTTCTCTCACGCCGCCATATGCACGTTACGGCCTCTGTTCATCGAGGCAGATTTCTTTGGTGTGGCCGAATTTTCGTTGGACAGGAAGAACCTCGCGCAAAGGGGATCGGCGCGGATTTTGCGTTTAAAGTCGTCGGTTCCTCGGGCTTCCGAAATTGCAAAGGCTGCGGCGGAAATTGCCGTGCAATATCAAGCGAAACGTTACGACAAGATCGCGGCTGTAGCCTCAATCTTTGGGGGAGCAAAAGCAACCACTGGAATATTCTGCTCTTATCTCGTCTCAACGGCATATCTGGCTGCTGGCCTCAATATCGCTCCTCATTGCTCCTCGCCGTCAGCAACGACACCTGCTGACATTGAGCTTTCTCCTGACTTCGAAGACATCACGGATCAGGTCTTATTGCGAGCGCGGTTCAGTGAAGGTTTGACATACTACTTTCTTGATCGTCCGCCGCAATTTGCTCTCGGCGAAAAAAACGACCCGGATGCCCCTTCACCTGCTCAAGCCTACAACATCGCACTGCGTGAGGTAGGAGAGCGGATATCAAGGTTTTTGGAAAAAAGGAAACTCCCGCCAGCAGCAAGCTATCTTGAGGCACAAGAGGCGCTCGCCCGCTACGCAAGTGAAGCGTGGTTTCCTGAGCTCGACGTGCTATTCGCGCGATCCATTCGGGAGCTTGCGTTGCCTAAGATACTGGAGGCGGGTCCGATCGTGAGCCTGGCGCGTGGGCGGGACGAACTCCATACCGCACGTGTGCTGTCCGAGGGCGCGGTCGGCGAAGAGGACCTCCAGTTCTGGGTCACCAACACCATGCACAGGATTAACACCACGCAGCGGTTGATCAAGGATCGGGAAAATTCAATTCACGTCTTCGGGCTGGGCTTGCAAAAGACAGGGTGGGACACCCTTCGCGCCTGGATCGAATGCGAGCAAGAGATTTGCGATGGTCTCCATGACAATTTGAGATTGTACGCGAGGCAGATTGTTCTTATGCGCAGCTTTGCAGTGGCCAAGGACTGGAAGCTCTTCTTCGGAGAAGATGGGTATGGCCATCTATGATGGCAGTGATTGCGGCGGCCAAACAGGCATGAGGATCGACGGCGTTGAGCTAAAAGATCTTTGATTAGCGACGCAATAGTTGGCCAATTCTAGGCTCCCGCGTCATGTCCTGCAAAGAGCGCGTTCTCGCGATTGAGAGCTATCGGCCGGATAGTTCGTTCGACGTTGTTGTTGTCGATCTCAATGTGGCCGTCGGTCAGGAAGACCTTCAGGCCGACCCAATATTTGGCGCGGTAGGCCAGCGCCTCGCCGAGTGGGGACTTGGCCGCGACAAAGGCGGGGTGATGGACGAGCCAGGCATGCATGTCGGCGATAAGCGGCGCTGATCGTTCATGCCGTCCGGCTAGGCGGGGCCAGTGCCGCCGCCCATGCCTGCGGTTTCAGAGTGTGGTAGCGCGACGGTCGTCCTCAGCCAGCGCCGTTTCACTTCGGCCACCGCCGGAACACTGCGCTCGCGTTGACACCGCCAAAACCGAAACCATTGGATATTGCGAATTCAGCGTCTAACTGGCGCGCGTGGTTCGCCACGAAATCGATGCCTTCGGCTTCCGGATCCGGAGCATTCAGGTTGAGAGTTGGCGGCGCAATCTGGTTCTTGAGTGCCAGAATGGTGAAGATTGCTTCCAATCCTCCAGCCGCGCCAAGTAGGTGTCCTGTCGCTGACTTCGTCCCGCTGACAGCGACAGTCTTTTCGGAACCAAAGATACTTTTGATGGCCCTGATTTCGCCGAGGTCTCCGACCGGGGTCGAGGTGGCGTGGGCATTCAGATGACCGATTTCGCTTGGGGAAATTCCCGCCTGCGCAATGGCGATCTCCATCGCTCTTTTGGCACCGTTCCCGTCTTCTGGTCCTGACGTAATGTGATGAGCGTCGGCTGTCGTGCCGTATCCGACGAGTTCGGCAATTGGTGTAGCGCCGCGAGCAAGTGCGTGGCTCAGGGATTCAATGACAAGCATGCCCGCTCCTTCGCCCATGACGAAGCCATCGCGTGATGTGTCGAAGGGGCGCGATGCCTTGTCCGGCGTTTCGTTGAAAGCAGTTGACAGAGATCTGGCGGCTGCAAAACCTCCGAGGCTGACGATGTTCATGCAGGCTTCTGTTCCGCCGCATATCGCAATTTCGGCTTCGTTTGACCGAATAAGCCTCGCAGCATCGCCAATTGCCTGAACGCCAGCAGCGCATGCGGTAACCGGTGCACCGAGAGGGCCTTTGAAGCCATGACGGATTGAGACATGCCCGGCTGCGAGATTGACCAGAAACGATGGTATGGTGAAGGGCGAAAGGCGACGGACACCGCGTTGATCGACGGTGCGGACCGCTTCGGTTATCGCAGGAAAGCCGCCGATACCGGACGCGATAATCGTCGCGGTCCTCAGCCGTTCCTCATTCGAGGTCGGCTTCCAGTTTGCTTGTGCAAGCGCTTCTTCCGCGGCTGCCAGTGCAAATATGATAAAACGGTCGACCTTGCGTTGGTCCTTCGGAGCCACAATGGTGTCGGGATCGAAGCCGCCCTCCGGATCTTCCATTAATGAGGGCACAACGCCCCCGATTTTCGATGGCAGGTCCCCCACGACGTCGTCGCCCAGACGTCGAATGCCACTTCGACCCGCGAGCAGGCGCGACCAGGAGATACCGACATTCGCTCCAAGGGGACTGACAGCTCCCATTCCTGTGACAACGATACGACGCATGTTTTACACCTGTTCTTCGTTTAAATTGGCATGCCTTCGGCATCCCGACCGACGGTGCGGTCAGGGCCTGTTCTCCGGATATGCAGTTTACTCAGTGCCTAAATCGCACCCGCCCGAACCCGACGCGGGGACTGCGTTTGGCTTTTGTTTTCCCTAGTTACCGAGCGCAATCCTCAGGCCGCATGATCAGCGCCTGCGATGCGCCTGATTTCCTCCGCCGCTGCGTCGAGGATTCCTTGAGACGTATTCTCGTCTTCCATGATCCGCGACAGGGTAACGGCGCCGACCATGAGAGACAGGATCGCCATCGCCTTGCCGCTCGGATTGGAGCTCCTGGTGTCATCAAGCAGTTCATTGAGCACCTCGAAGTGAGCGCGTATCCCATCCTCGAATGGACGCCTGACTTCTTCACTCTGCCGAGTAGCGTCCGACCCCAGTGCCACCAGGGGGCAACCTTCTGCCTTTTCTCCACGGTGGTCCCTGGACAGATAGAACGCCATCACTGCTTCGAGAGGATCGGAACTGTCCGCAGCCGCTTCAGACCATCTGCGTGTAGCGCTTTCCATCGCGCGCCTCGAAGCCTGGGCTGCAAGATCGTCCTTCGATGCAAACTGCTTGTAGAACCCGCCTTGAGTGAGTCCTGCACCCTTCATCAAATCTTTCAGGCCAATGCCATCGAATCCGTGCTCGCGAAACAGACGGCTGGCAACGTTGATCACCGTCTCCCGATTTTCCTCGGCTTGTGCCCGGCTCACTCTCATATCGACCTCCGGTTAGATTTCGTTTGACATTTATAGTGCATATAGATTTAGATCGCAATCTAAATAATTTGCACCGCTGGTCAAGAAGAGAACTTACAATGAAACGCAAACATGTCCTGACTGTCGTGGGTCTTGTCGCAGCGGCTGGGGCCGCCGCCTTTTTCCTCGTTTCTGAAACCCCAAAACGGGAAGCCGAGGCCGCAGACCCAAGGACGGCTTCACCACTGGTAAGGATTGCGGAGGCGAAAAGGACCGGCAGGGCCGATCGGTCATTCACCGGGACGGTCGCATCGCGCGTTCAAAGCAATCTCGGATTTCGCGTTCCCGGTAAAATCGTGGAGCGGTTGGTCGATGTCGGTCAGCAGGTCAAACAGGGTCAACCGCTGATGCGAATTGATGAGACCGATCTTCAGCTTGCACTGACAGCAAAGCGGAATACGGTCATATCAGCGCGTGCTATCCTGCTTCAGGCGCAAGCCGATGAGAAGCGCTATGCGGCACTGGTGAAGAATGGCCTGGCGGCCACGCCCCAGCGTTATGAACAGGCAAAGGCGGCTCTCGATACAGCGACGGCACAGCTTGCGGCGGCCGAGGCGGAAGCGGAGGTGGCCGAGAACGCGGCAACCTACACCACTCTTGTTGCTGACTCGGATGGAACGGTCGTCGAAACTCTCGGTGATCCGGGACAAGTGGTCGCCGCCGGCCAGACGGTTGTTCAACTCGCAAAGGCGGGCCCTCGCGAGGCGGTCGTCTGGCTGCCTGAGACGCTGCGACCTAAGGTGGGATCGGAAGCACAGGCCAGTGTTTATGGAAGCGGCGGGCTTATTGGAAACGCCAGACTGCGACAAATCTCCGATTCGGCTGATCCTCAAACGAGAACCTACGAAGCGCGTTACATTCTTGAGGGTGATGCGGCCTCAGCACCGCTTGGCGCCACTGTAACAATCAGAACCCCGGATGCCGAACGCCAGTCGGAGGTCGCCGTCCCCGTCGGCGCCATCCTGGACGACGGTAATCGCACAGGTGTGTGGATCGTCGACGGCGCCACGTCAAAGGTGAAGTTCACCCCGATTAAAGTTCAGCAGATTGGCGAGGAGACGGCATTCGTCACGGGGATCGGCACCGGGGAGCAGGTCGTTGCCCTCGGCGCGCATCTTCTCGACGATGGCGCGACCGTCAGGATTGCCTCGAGCCAAGAGGTGAAAAACTAATGCGCTTCAACCTGTCAGCCATCGCGGTTCGCGAACGCGCCATCACCCTGTTCTTTATCGTGCTGCTGGCCGCAGCCGGCGTCTACGCTTTCGTCAAGCTGGGACGCGCCGAGGATCCGTCCTTCACCATCAAGACATTGACTGTCACGTCCGTCTGGCCGGGCGCAACAGCGCGAGAAATGCAGGACCTCGTCGCCGAGCCGCTTGAGAAACGTATTCAGGAACTGACCTGGTACGACCGCGTCGAGACCACAACGAGGCCAGGTTACGCTTTCCTGACAGTCACCCTCAAGGATAACACGCCGGCAAGTGCGGTTGCAGAAGAGTTCTATCAGGCGCGCAAGAAGCTTGGCGACGAAGCCCGCAATCTCCCCCCGGGCGTCATGGGCCCATTCGTCAACGACGAATATTCCGACGTGAGTTTCGGCCTCTATGCCCTGAAGGCAAAGGGAATGCCGATGCGCGATCTCGTTCGGCAAGCGGAAGTCATCCGCCAGGACCTCCTGCACGTGCCTGGCGTCAAGAAAATCAACATCGTCGGTGAGCGCCCCGAGCAGATTTTTGTCGAGTTCTCCTATGCGAAGCTCGCGACACTCGGCATATCCGCGCAGGATATCGCTTCTGCGTTGCAGCGACAGAACACAGTCACGCCTGCGGGTTCAATCGACACACGAGGTCCACAGGTCTTTATCCGCTTCGACGGAGCTTACAACAGTGTGCAGGCGATTGCCGACACGCCGATCGTTGCTGCTGGACGAACCCTGAAGCTCTCCGATCTTGCAGAGGTGCGACGCGGTTATCAGGATCCCGCCACGTATATCATCCGCCACGAGGGCGAGCCGACAATCATGCTGGGTGCGGTGATGCAGGCGGGATGGAACGGTCTTGATCTTGGCAAGGCGCTTGAGGCTCGGTCTGCCGCCATTGCGCAAACATTGCCGCTGGGGATGACGCTTACCAAAGTCAGCGACCAGGCCGTCAACATCAATGAAGCCGTCGGCGAGTTCATGCTCAAGTTCGCGATGGCGCTGGGTGTGGTTCTGTTTGTCAGTCTGGTGGCACTCGGCTGGCGCGTCGGCATCGTTGTCGCACTTGCTGTGCCACTCACCCTTGCGGTGGTCTTTCTCATCATGCTGGAGACCGGGCGCTTCTTCGACCGCATCACGCTTGGCGCTTTGATCCTCGCGCTTGGCCTTCTAGTTGACGATGCCATCATTGCCATCGAAGTGATGGTGGTGAAGATGGAAGAGGGCATGGACCGCATCAAGGCGGCCGCCTATGCCTGGAGCCATACGGCAGCGCCGATGCTGTCCGGTACGCTGGTCACGATCATCGGACTGATGCCCGTGGGTTTTGCCAAGTCGACCGCAGGCGAATATGCCGGCAACATCTTCTGGGTCGTGGGCTTTGCGCTCATCGTATCCTGGATCGTCGCCGTCACCTTCACGCCCTATCTCGGTGTGAAGATGTTGCCCAACATCAAGCCGGTCGAGGGCGGTCATCACGCCATCTATGACACGCCGAATTACCGCCGTCTGCGTTCCGTCATCGAGTTCGCTGTCCGCCATAAGTTCATGGTCTGCGCCGTGGTCGGCATTTCCATGGCTGTTTCGGTCGTTGGAATGGGCGGCGTGAAACAGCAGTTTTTCCCGACATCGGATCGGCCCGAGGTGCTGGTCGAGGTGCGTATGCCAGAGGGCACGAGCATCGAGGCGACGACATCTGCGGTGAAGAAAGTCGAGGACTGGCTGCAAACGCAGCCTGAGACCAATATCGTCACGTCCTACGTAGGGCAGGGCGCGCCCCGGTTCTTCTTTGCCATGGCACCGGAACTACCTGACCCTGCCTTCGCCAAGGTCGTCGTGCTCACACCCGACGCCCACGCACGTGAAGAACTGAAGCATCGCCTTCGTGCAGCTATTTCGGAGGGCCTTGTTCCTGAAGCGTCCGTCCGCGTCACCCAGCTCGTATTTGGCCCTTACACGCCGTTCCCGGTCGAGTTCCGGATCATGGGTCCCGATCAGGATGAACTCTATAGGATTTCTGAGCAGGCTCTGGCGATCATGAAGACTATTCCAGATGTCCGCCAAGCCAACCGTGACTGGGGCAACCGAACACCTGTTCTGCGATTTGTGCCCGATCAGGAGCGGCTCAATCTGATTGGTCTTTCTCCATCGGAGGCAGCCCAACAGTTGCAGATGCTGCTCTCCGGCATCCCCGTCACGCAGGTGCGCGACAATATCCGCAACGTGCCCGTCGTCGCTCGCAGTGCTGGCGAAAACCGCCTCGATCCGTCACGTCTTGCCGATTTCTCTCTGATGAGCAGGGATGGCCGTCAGGTTCCGCTGGATCAACTCGGGCACTCCGAAATCCGGTTTGAAGAACCTATCCTGAAGCGTCGCGACCGCACGCCTGTCATCACGATCAGGTCTGATATCAACGAGGCGACGCAGCCTCCGGAGGTTTCCCAGCAGGTTATGAAAGCTCTGCAGCCACTCATCGCGTCGCTTCCCGTTGGATACCGTATCGAGATGGGCGGCAACATCGAGGAGTCTCTCAAGGCGAATACGGCACTCGCTCAGGTTTTCCCGGTGATGATTGCTGCCATGCTGATCGTCATCATCCTTCAGGTTCGCAGTCTCTCGACAATGACAATGGTGATGCTGACAGCGCCGCTTGGTCTTGCCGGGGTGGTTCCGACCCTGCTCCTGTTCAATCAGCCTTTCGGCTTCAACGCCATTCTCGGCTTGATCGGACTGGCGGGTATCCTGATGCGCAACACGCTTATCCTGACAGAGCAAATCAAGGAGAACCAGGCGGCAGGGCTCGATGATTATCATGCCGTGATCGAAGCGACAGTGCAGCGGACACGACCCGTGATCCTGACGGCTCTCGCGGCTATCCTGGCGTTCATACCTCTGACCCACTCAGTATTCTGGGGGTCGATGGCCTACACCCTGATCGGTGGAACGGCAGCAGGCACGGTGATGATCCTGCTCTTCCTTCCGGCCCTCTATGCTGTCTGGTTCCGGATCAAGCCACCCAAGGCAGGTGCCGAAAAGGAGACGGTCGAGCACGTAGGGCAGCCACTGGCGCTCGCGGCAGAATAGGGGCGTCCATGCGTGCCGGCTCAAACCTGAAGCGGTGGTGTGACGGCGGCATTCAAGGGCAGCAGGAGCCACACAATGCGGGGCCGCACACCATCTGACCGGGCACGGTCGAAAGGCTGGGGTTTTCTATCTCATCCACATCTGGACCGATCTTCCGGCCGGACTCATTACGCGGATACCAGACCCCGGCAGCCTATGCCGGGATCATCACCGCGCCCGGCTCCAACGCTGCGCGAGATTAAAGCTTCGCTTGGCTACCGATTGCCCACACCGCGCCAACTGGAATGTTGAGAAACGCAGAACCTCCAATCGCATTTGGATGAAGGTTCAGTGGGAGGTCATGCCCGGTACGCATCGTCGTTCTTTGCGGACTAACTGACGCTGTTGTCGATCCATGCGTGCGTCTGTTCCAGAATCTCGTCGGATAGTTCCGGATCGTCGATTGCCCGGGCGAGTATGACCGCCCCCACCATCGCCGCCCAGCTTCCTATTGCTGTGCGCCGGCGATCTGCCGGGTCCAGTTGCGGGAGTGCCTTTTCGATCCGGCTGATCTGCGCACGAAGGCCTTCTGTCATTGCGGAGCGCGCCGGCGGCGTCTGGTGGCGAATTGCTGCAGCGAGACCGGCGGTTGGGCAGCCACCGGCAGCGTTGTCGCGATGGCGAGGCGCAAGATAGGATTTGATGAAATCGCTGAAGTTGCCTCCTCCGACGCTATCCGAAGCAAGGGCATGGGCAAGGGTCTCCGCGACCAGATCGTCTTTTGAATTGAAATGTCCATAAAAGCCGCCGTGAGTAAGACCGGCTGCCTTCATCACCTCCGCAACGCTGACGGCATCGAACCCCTTGTCGCGAAACAGCCGGCTGGCGACATCCAGAATCCGGCGACGGTTTTCCGCCATCTGTTCTCGGCTGACCTTCATTTTCACAATTCTCCCAACATGGTCGTTGACATTTACATGATGGCTATCATATTTAAATCCAATCATGATGATCGTCATGAATATAGGTTCAATCACAGAAAAGAGCAATCCTATGAGCACAAATCCTGCAGTCCTCATCACCGGTGCCTCCACCGGTATTGGTGCAACCTATGCCGATCGGTTTGCGCGACGCGGCCACGATCTCGTCCTGGTCGCCCGTGACGTGGCGCGAATGGAGGCGGTTGCAAGCCGTCTGCGACAGGAAACCGGCGTGGCCATAGACATCGTCCAGGCGGATCTCACGCAACTCGCCGATCTTGCGAAAGTAGAGACGAGACTGCGCGACGATGCCCGCATCGGCATCCTCGTCAACAATGCCGGAACGGCCATCGGTGGAACGTTCATCGAGCAGAGCACCGACGACATGGCCCGGCTTGTTGCACTCAACTCGACTGCACTCGTTCGCCTTGCCAGCGCAATTGCACCTCGACTCGCCAAGAAAGGTGAGGGTGCAATCGTCAACATCGGCTCCGTGGTTGGTCTGGCGCCGGAGTTCGGCATGACGGTCTACGGCGCAACCAAGGCCTTTGTCCTCTTCCTGTCTCAGGGGCTTAGCCTCGAGCTTGGACCGAAGGGCGTCTACGTTCAGGCTGTTCTTCCCGCCACGACACGAACCGAAATCTGGGACCATGTCGGCGCCGACGTCAATGCACTGAACAACGTCATGGAAGTGGGCGACCTTGTGGATGCGGCTCTGGTCGGCTTCGACCGTCGCGAGCCGGTGACCATCCCGCCGCTTCCCGATGCCGGTCAGTGGGAAGCCTTTGAAGCTGCGCGCAAGACCATGCTGGCCAACTTCGGCAATGCGCTGCCCGCCGAACGGTACCGCACCGTCGCTTGAGCAGACCGCGCAACCCACCGGACACATACCGCCGCGGCGGCAACACATAGGCAAATCATGACTAAAAAGACGCTTTTCGAACCCTATACGCTCGGCTCCCTGACGCTTTCCAACCGGATCGTCATGGCGCCCCTGACGCGCAATCGCGCCGGTTCGGGCTTTGTTGCAGGTGACCTGACGGCTGAATATTACGGCCAGCGTGCTTCGGCCGGGCTCATCATTTCTGAAGCCACGCAGATATCACAGCAGGGGCAGGGATACCAGGACACGCCCGGTATCTATACCCAGGCGCAGATCGAAGGCTGGCGCAAGGTCACCAGTGCGGTGCACGAGAAGGGTGGCCATATATTCCTCCAGCTCTGGCACGTCGGTCGCATCAGCCATGTTGATCTCCAGCCGAACGGCGCAGCGCCGGTTGCCCCTTCAGCCATCCGCGCCGAGACAAAGACGTTCGTCAACAATGCCTTCGTGGACGTTTCGCAACCCCGTGCCCTTGAACTGGAAGAGCTTCCTGGGATCGTCAACGATTTCCGTCAGGCGGCAGCCAACGCCATCGAGGCTGGTTTCGATGGTGTAGAGATCCACGGGGCCAACGGCTATCTGCTTGATCAGTTCGCCAAGGACGGTGCCAATGTTCGCACAGACGCCTATGGCGGCTCTGTCGAAAACCGTGCGCGCCTCATGCTGGAAGTCACGGCCGCGGTTGTCGAGGAAATCGGCGCTGCACGCACCGGCATCCGCATCTCGCCGGTCTCGCCCGCCAATGGCATTTCGAGTACTGATCCGCAGACGCAGTTCGATTACATCGTCGATCAGCTCGAAGCCCTTGGCATCGTGTACATTCATGTCGTCGAGGGTGCCACAGGTGGGCCGCGCGATGTCGCGCCATTCGACTTCGGATCATTGCGCCGTCGCTTCAGCAAGACCTATATCGCCAACAACGGCTATGACTTCGAGCTGGCGAGTTCGCATCTTGCCGAGGGTCGGGCGGATCTGATCGCCTTCGGCCGGCCGTTCATTGCCAATCCCGATTTGGTTGAACGATTGAAAAGCGATGCGCCCTTGGCAGAGATAAACCCGGCTACGCTCTACGGTGGCGGTGCCGCGGGTTATATCGATTACCCCTCTTTGGCGGCAGCTGCCGGGCGTTGACTACTTTTGGGGTCGCTCGCTGGTGCGGCCCCATCAGATCAGTGTGCTGTGCCTGATCCTTTGCGGATTGGTGCCGCGTCCCGACACTGAAGGGTTACCCTTTCCCTCACCACCTGAAAGTCACGCTTGACTTTAATGATGATATACATCATTAAAAATTATCAATGATGACGATAATCATCATAAAATTCGTGTCGTAAAACCATATGCCTTGGCGGCAATCCATGGTGATACCGAAAAGAGAGAAAGACGCTATGGCGACGTTTGCTACGAAGAGACAGAAGACCGCCTTTGTGACCGGGGCTTCCAGTGGGATTGGCAAGGCGGCCGCCTCGGCTCTGGCCCGGGCAGGCTACCGGGTGATTGGTACCAGTCGTAAGGCCGCACCTGGCGAGATACGTGATGGCATTCGAATGATTGCTTGTGACGTGACCTCCGATTCGTCTGTCTCGGATGCCGTGGCGCTGGCACATCAGGAACTTGGTCGCATCGACCTTCTGGTCAACAACGCCGGTTACGCCTTGTCCGGGGCTGCCGAAGAAAGCTCGGTGGATCAGGTTCGTTCGCTGTTCGAGACCAATTTTCTGGGTGTCGTTCGGGTGACCAATGCCGTGTTGCCGATGATGCGCCAACAGGGCTATGGCAGGATATTGAACATCGGCTCTGTCCTGGGCTTAATACCCGGTCCTTTTGGAGCCTATTACTCGGCCAGCAAGCACGCCATTGAGGGCTATTCGGAATCGCTGGACCATGAGGTTCGCCAGTTCGGCATCCGTGTCGCCGTGATCGAGCCTTGGGCAACGAAAACCTCGATCGAGGCCAACTCTCCGCAAGGCGACCGTCCGGTTGCAGCCTATGGCCAGACACTGGCCAGATACCGCACGGCGTTTGACTTGGCCATGGCGACTGGCGACACGGCGGATGATGTTGCGGCCACCATCCTGATGGCGGCACAGGACAAGGCGCCGCGGTTGCGCTACCCCTCGGGCAAGGCGGCTCGGCAGACCTCGTTTGCCCGGCGTTTCCTGCCGCGCGCGCTGTTCGATCGAACCTTGCGCAAGCAATTCAACATCGCCTGAGCGAGAATGACGGCCACGGCAGGGCCTTCCAACAACATGCTCACTTCGCGCTGAAAGCCTTGGCTTTTTTGGCCATCTGAGCCGATAATATTTTTACACTGGAGAACGTCCGTGAAAGCCTTCGTCGTCGACAAATACAAGAAGAAGGGCGCCTTGCGTCTGGCCGACATGCCCGAGCCCCGGATGGGCGCGAATGATGTTCTGGTTCGCATTCAGGCCACGGCGATCAACCTTCTGGATTCCAAGGTAAGGGACGGTGAGTTCAAGCTGTTCCTGCCCTATCGCCCGCCCTTTATTCTGGGCCACGATCTGGCCGGAACGGTTGTAAGCGTGGGCGCGAATGTGCGGCAATTCAAGGCTGGGGACGAGGTTTACGCCCGTCCGAGGGATCACCGGGCCGGTACCTTTGCAGAGTTCATCGCAATTGACGCCGCCGATGTATCGCTGAAGCCCGCGAGCCTTTCGATGGAGCAGGCCGCATCGATACCGCTGGTTGGACTGACCGCCTGGCAGGCGCTGGTGGAGGTCGGCAAGGTCAAGCCCGGCCAGAAAGTGTTCATTCAGGCTGGTTCCGGTGGGGTTGGGACCTTTGCCATCCAGCTTGCCAAGCATCTCGGCGCCACGGTGGCCACCACGACCAGTGCCGCGAATATTGACCTGGTCAAAAGCCTCGGTGCTGATGTGGTGATCGACTACAGGACGCAGGATTTCGAACAGGTGCTATCCGGTTATGATCTGGTGCTGAACAGTCAGGATGCCAAGACGCTGGCAAAGTCGCTGAATGTTCTGAAACAGGGTGGTCGGTTGATATCGATCTCGGGGCCGCCGGATGTTCCCTTTGCCAGATCTCTGGGGCTGAACCTGTTCCTGCGCTTGGTGGTACGGATGCTGAGCCGGGGCGTGCTGAAGAAGGCGAAAAGCCGGGACGTCTTGTATTCATTCCTGTTCATGCGCGCGGAAGGGCAACAACTTGCCCAGATCGCCAAGCTGATCGACGCTGGCGCGATCCGTCCGGTCGTGGACAAGGTATTTCCCTTTGCTCAAACGGAAGAGGCCTTGGCCCATGTCGAGACCGGGCGCGCCAGGGGCAAGGTCGTTGTGAAGGTCGCAGACTGAGTTCGTAATTTGCAATAGATGGGGTCGCATGGCTGCGGCCCTATCGCTCCCGCCTGCCATTTTCGACAGAGGCCCGGCAATCGGCGCGGCAAATATCAAGAATTTCATCCGCCAGGGCCGATGTGTCCGGGCAGGCCCGCGATAGCACGATGGCCCCTACAGCTTGCGCCATAATGCTGATGGCTTGCGTGCGGGCATTTGAGCCGGCGGGCTGGTTCGCCGCAAGATTGCTCTCCAGTGCGTCAACAAGGCGCTCAATGCCTTCGCCGAAAACAGCTCTGGTTTCGTTTGGCAGCCGCGCTGCTTCCCCGCTCAGTGCGGCGGCCGTGCAGCCTTGGCCACGCGCATCACGATGCGTGCGCGAGATGTAGGCGTCGATCATCTCGCCCAAATCATACCCGGCATAGCGTGCCGACGTTTCGGAAAACCCTTTGGCGGAGGCTTCTGCTATGAGCGCCTCCTTCGAGACGAAGTGGTTGTAAAATCCACCATGGGTCAGGCCCGCACCCTCCATCAGGTCAGCCACGCCAACGCCATCGAACCCTCGTTCGCGAAACATCCCGGATGCAATCGCAACAATCCGGTCATGATTTTCCTGCTTCTTTTCCTTGGTGATCCGCATGTCCGAACCCTTTCGACGGCGCCGTCTCCATGATGTTGGATATCATCATGGATTGAGAGTATTGCTGACGATTATCATTAATAATGCGCTCAACACAAGGAACACGTCGTATCGGTTACCTAATTTTCCGTCCTTCGCCGCCAACATCTTGTCGCTGGCTGCAACGAAGGCTTCTTTTTCTGGGAAGTTGCCCCAGATTGATTAATAGGATCAAGCTCGGTTACGTGGATCGGCGTATCCTCACTGGAACGCCCTTATATGCTGGGGTGCCGGATTTCCTGTCGTAGTCTGCGAGCGCAATGACCTGGTTCATTTCGGGGTAATAACCTGCTACCGAGCCGGGTGGAATATTGTAGGCAACGGCGGTAAATCCGGTAGCGGTTTTGGCGCCACTCCCGCAAATTGCTTCGACATCGATGAGGTCTCCGTCTCTTAGTCCCCGCGTTTCAAGGTCCCGCTGGTTCATGAAGATGACGTCGCGGCGGCCGTAGACACCACGGTAGCGGTCGTCGAGGCTGTATATGGTGGTGTTGTACTGGTCATGACTGCGCAAGGTGGTCAGCACAAGGGCTTCGGGGTCGTGCAAGCGTGTGTCCTCATCAAGTCCCGGTGCGACGAGAAATTCGGCCTTACCGGACGGCGTATTCCACACACGATCAGAAGCCGCGACCGTGAGCCGGAAGCCTCCGGGCGTTTTCACGCGCGTATTGAAATCATGAAAATCGGGAAAGACGATTTCGATCTTGTCGCGGATCTGCTCATAGTCGCCGGCCATCCCGTCCCAATCGATGTCGTGTCGGTTACCAAGCGTCGCCTTGGCCATGCCGGCAACGATCCAGGGTTCCGAGCGCAACTCATCGCTTGGCGGTTTTAGGAAACCGCGCGACGCATGCACCATCGACATGGAATCCTCTACCGTGACGGATTGGCGCCCTGTCGCCTGAATATCCAGATCCGTTCTTCCCAGAACCGGCAGGAGGATCGATGTCTTTGCCAGCAGCAGATGCGAGCGATTGAGCTTTGTCGCAAGATGAACGGCCAGATCGAGTTTCCGCATGCCCGCGAACGTCGCTTCAGGATCGGACATGGCGACAGCAAGATTGCCACCAAGACACACCAACGCTTTCGACCTGCCCTCAATGATGGCCTCGATCGCCTCCACGGCATTATGGCCCTTTTCACCAGACGGCCGGAAACCGAAGGCTTTCTCCATGCCAGCAAGAAGAGCCTCATTGGGAATTTCAGTGATGCCGACGGTCCGGTCGCCCTGAACGTTGGAATGGCCGCGCAGGGGACAGATACCGGCGCCTAGCCGGCCTATATTACCGCGCAGCATCAGGAAATTGGCGAGTTGCTGCACATTGGCCGTGCCATGGGCATGCTGTGTGATGCCCATGCCATAACAGAGAATGACGTTTTTTGCCTTGAGGTAGACATCCACGGCGCTATCGAGCGCTTCCAGTGACAGGCCGGATTTCTCGATAATTTCCGACCATTGAGTCTGGTCGATATCGGCTTGCAGGGCTTCGAGGCCAATCGTATGCGCAGCGATGAAATCGCGGTCGATGACGCCGGGTCCGCCCGCTTCGATATCGGCCGCGTCCCGCTCGAAGATGCGCTTCATCATGCCTTTGAGTGCGGCAAGATCGCCGCCGGTGCGAACCTGATGATAGGCAGACGCGATCGGCGTGGATGACATCGTCGCCATTTCGATCGGATCCTGCGGGGCTGCAAACCGCTCCAGCGCTCGCTCCTTGAGTGGATTGAAGACGACGATCGGCACCCCCCTGCGGGAGGCCTCATGTAATGTCGTCATCATGCGCGGATGGTTGGTGCCGGGATTGTGCCCGAACGAAAAGATCGCGTCGGCATGATCGAAATCCTCCAGCGTTACAGTGCCCTTGCCGACGCCGATCGACAGGGGCAGACCGACGCTGGTGGCTTCGTGGCACATGTTGGAACAGTCGGGGAAATTGTTGGTGCCATAGGCGCGAACGAAGAGCTGAAAGAGAAACGCCGCTTCGTTGGAGGCACGACCGGACGTGTAGAACTCGGCCATATGAGGGCTGGGAAGTGCGTTCAACTCCGAGGCAATACGCGCGAATGCGGCATCCCATTCGATCGGCACGTAGCGGTCACTGGCATGATCATAGATCAGCGGATGCGTCAGGCGCCCCTGATCTTCAAGCTTGTGGTCGGTCCATTGCCAGAGATCCGTGACGGAATGAGCGGCAAAGAAATCGGGGCCAACGCGCTTGGCCGTCGATTCCCAGGTGATCGCCTTTGCTCCGTTCTCGCAGAACTCAAATGAACTTGTGTGCTTCGGATCGGGCCAGGCGCAGCCTGGACAATCGAAGCCTTCGGGCTGGTTGGCCTTTAACAAGGTCGCCGCGCCCTCGGCAATGATCTGCTGATGAGCAAGTGTTTTGGCAACGGCTTTTAGTGCGCCCCAGCCACCTGCTGGCGCTGTGTAATGCTCTATCCCATCCGGCCGCTTCTCGCTCATCACAGTCTCCCTTCAGCGTGTTTCAACAAATCTAGCATCGAACGCATCAGTACGAACCTAGACCGATGTATAGGTCCAGGTAGACGTCAATCGAATGTGCGGCCAACGAGATTGAGCATATTTTCCCAGATCAAGATTGGCGGTGGAACAGTATCATGGAAAAGACAGGACAGATGCAAGCCGGGGCGGCAAGCGCCACCCACAATGATGCGATCGGACAAGTGGCGCTTCTGGCCATGGCCGTCGCGGGCGGTATTGCCGTCGCAAACATCTACTACAATCAGCCGATGCTCGGCCTTATCGAAGCGGATTTCAGTCGGCAGCCAGTTACCGGCATGGTGCCCACCGCAACGCAACTCGGTTACGCACTGGGGTTGTTCCTTTTACTGCCGCTCGGCGACCTCGTTAATCGCCGCCGGATGATCATTGGGCAATTCGTGGTGCTTGCCGCCGCGCTCGCGCTCGCTGCACTGGCGCCGACGGCCTGGATGCTGGTTGCAGCATCGGTCATGGTTGGAGCATGCTCGACAGTCGCCCAGCAGATCGTGCCCTTTGCGGCATCGCTGGCCGCGCCCGAAAAGCGCGGCGCCACGATCGGCACCGTCATGGCAGGCGTATTGTCGGGCATATTGTTCAGCCGCACCCTGTCGGGCTTCGTGGGCGAACACGCTGGCTGGCGGGAAATGTTCTGGATCGGCGTACCGCTTGCCCTGCTCGCCGCGGGCCTCATGTTTGCGGTTCTGCCGCATCATCGGCCAACCTCGACTTTGCGATATCATCAGGCGCTCTGGTCGCTCGGCCAGCTATGGAAACGCCACCCGGCCTTGAGGGCCGCGACCATCATCCAGGCCTTTCTGTTCGCGTCGTTCACGGCCTTCTGGACTATCCTTGCTCTCTATCTGGCGGGGCCAGAATTCCAGCTCGGCGCGGATGTCGCGGGTCTGTTTGGGATCGTCGGTGCGGTCGGCATATTTGCAGCGCCTCTTGCAGGAGTTGTTGCCGACAGACGGGGACCGCATTTCGTGGTCTGGATGGGCGCCGGATTGACGATCGCCGCCTGGCTGATCTTCGGCGTCTGGGCATCGATCGTTTCCTTGGTTGTAGGCGTCATCGTGCTTGATTTCGGCATACAGAGCGCGCTGATTTCTAACCAGCACATCATCTATGCCCTGGATGCCGATGCGCGTAGCCGTCTCAACACGGTCTTCATGACTGGCATGTTTCTGGGGGGTGCCACAGGTTCGGCGATGGCGACACTGGCCTGGGGGCAGGGCGGCTGGCTCGTCGTCAGCCTTCTCGGCGCGGCGTTTGGCCTCGCAGCCTTCGCGGTGAAAATATTTCATCATCGCCGGCATTCGCTGACAGTTGTCGGAAACTGAGGGCGGAACGATGGAAAAGCTACGTATAGGAATCGTCGGCGGTTCGCTTGCCGGCCTCTTCGCTGGCATCATGTTACAACAGGCTGGCCACGATGTTCGCATCTACGAGCGATCGAAGAGCGGTCTTGGAGGTCGGGGAGCGGGCCTCGTCGGTCAGAGGGACCTGCTGCACATTCTCCGGCTGATTGGCTGCGAGCATGTCGCCCGTATCGGCGTGGTGGCTAAGGAACGCATCTATCTCGATCAGGACGGCCGTATCGCCCAGACCGTTAAGGCGCCCCAGACCCAGATCTCCTGGGACTACCTGTTCGAAACTGTCGCTTCTCGCATCGCTTCAGGAAGCTATGTGCTGGGTCGGGATGTCGTCAAAGTGCTGGATGGCGAGAGTGGCGCGGAGCTGATTTTTGGTGACGGCACGCGGGTGAGTGCCGATCTGGTTATCGGTGCCGATGGCCTGGGTTCCGTGGTGCGCGCAGCGGTCAATCCCGGAGACACGCAAAACCGCTATTCCGGCTATGTCGCATGGCGTGGATTGATCCCGGAAACGAGGCTTCCAACGGCAGCAAATCTGCTTCTCGACCGGTTTGCCTTTCATGTCAGGCCGGGCGTACATGCGCTCGGTTATCTTGTCCCGGGCTCAAAGGGCGAAATGGACATCGGCAATCGCCGATATAACTGGGTCTGGTATCGCAAAGTGCCAGCAAGCGAACTTGCCCACACGTTCACCGATCTGGATGGGCGAACGCATGCATTTTCGCTGCCGCGTGGTGGCTTGTCGAGCGACCGTCTGGAGGCGTTGCGCGTCGATGCGCTGCAGATGCTTCCGCCGCAATTCGCGCAGGCGGTCGAGGCGGAGCCAAGCCCCTCTATCCAGGGCATTTTCGACTACGAGTCGCCCCGCATGACGGGCCGTTCGGTCGTCCTCATCGGCGACGCCGCCTTTGTCGCGCGTCCGCACACCGCGATGGGCGTGTCGAAAGCAGCGGGCGATGTCATGGCGTTGAGCAACAGCCTGGAGTCCGAGGTTGACCTTCCCAGTGCATTGCAGCGGTTCGAGGATGATCGCATCGCGGTTGGCCGGGAAATCGTTGCTTATGGCCGGCAACTCGGTGCGTCGGCTATCTGAGCATCGACCGGCTGTCTGTCACGGTACTCAAAGACGATATTTTTAACCCGCTGGCTTCTGCCAGCGGGTTTTTGATTTTGCGAAAGGTCGGATGCTTCAGTTTGGGGGCTTCATCAGGCTTAGTGCGGCGTGGATCTGGGAGACGACGGCGGCACCTTCCCCAACTGCTGCCGCGACCCGCTTGGTCGATCCGGCACGGACATCCCCGATGGCAAAGACATTCGGCAGGCTGGTTTCGAGAGGCAATGGCTTGCGGGAAAAACGACAATGCTCATCGAAGGATTGCCCAGTGACGATGAAGCCCTTGTCGTCGGTTTGCACCCGGCTGCTGATCCAGCCACCGTTCGGATCCGCGCCGATAAAAAGGAAGAGATGATGAAGCGGCAAGGTGTTCACGCTTCCATCCAGGCGGTTGCGCAGTCTTGCGGAGGAGATGCCAGTGGCGTTATCGCCATTGATCGCGTCCACTTCGCAATGCATGTGCAGTTGGACATTCGGCAGGGCCTTGATACGGTCGATCAGATATTGCGACATCGTATCTTCGAGTGCGCGCCGCACGACCAGATGAAGTGTCTTGACCTGAGGCGCCAGAAAAACGATGGCCTGGCCTGCCGAATTGCCGCCGCCAACCAGGACGATCTCTTCGCCGGCGCAAAGTTTTGCCTCGATCGGCGAGGCCCAATAGGAAACGCCGTTGCCCTCGAAACCGTCAATGTTGTTGATCTCCGGCCGCCTGTAGCGAGCGCCGGATGCGATGACGACACTGCGGGCCGTCACCGATTTTCCACCGTCGAGTTCGAGCGCCAGCACACCGGCGTCATCTTTCGGAGGGATCAGATTTTTGACAGCGACGGGAAGAACCATTTCCGCCCCGAACTTGAGGGCCTGATTGTAGGCACGTCCCGCCAACGCCTGTCCGGATATGCCCGTCGGGAAGCCGAGATAGTTTTCGATCCGAGACGAAGCGCCGGCCTGCCCCCCAATCGAGTGTTCATCGATGACAAGGACGTCGAGCCCTTCCGAAGCGGCATAGACGGCGGTGGCAAGGCCCGCCGGTCCAGCGCCGACAACAGCGACGTCATAGAGCTTTCCGGGCTTGAGGTCCGGCGTCATGCCGAGACATGCTGCGGCCTCCGCATCGGTCGGTTTCTTGAGCACGGTGCCGTTGGGGCAGACCATTAGCGGAAGGTCGGAGGCGAGAATACCCAGACGTTCGATCAGCGCCTTACCTTCACCCTCCATGGCAGCATCAAGCACGATGTGGGGAAAGGCATTGCGGGCTAGAAATCCTTGCAGGCGCGAGAGCGCGGCATTGCCAGCGGTTCCAATCAGAACAGAACCTGCTCCGGCATCGATCAGACCGACGCGGCGCAGGATGAAGGCGCGCATGATGATTTCGCCGACATCGGCCGATCCGATCACCAAGGCCCGCAAATGGGCGGCATCAAAGGGAATGGCCGTGCAGCCCTCGGACCCGGCGCGGGCCCCTGCAAGTGTCGGTCGACCCGACAGCTGGTTGACTTCGCCCGACAGCTGGCCTGCTCCATGCGTCGTGATCGGCGCCTCGCCGGAAAGACCTTCGTGGCGAAACACGTCCATCGATCCCTTCAGCACCAGCCAGGCGGGCGCTGCGTGGTCTCCTACCTTGTAGACGAAGTCACCACGGGCGAAATCTTTCGGCTCGCCGCTGGCAAAACGCTTGGCCGTCTCGACCTGATGGGGGTTGAGCACCGGAAACATCTGCTCCAGGCGCGCGCTGAGATCTGCCATCTGTTACCTCCAGCTGGAAATGTCGTCCGCAGGGTCACTGCCGATTTTCGGCGAAGTTTCAGTAATATCGCGGTATCGGCCCGCGTTGCGGTGTCTGATCAGGCAGGTCCACCATGGTTTCGTCCACATAACACCAGCCCCAGCCTTCCGGCGGGTCATAGCCCTCGATGATGGGGTGGCGGGTGGCGTGGAAATGCGCGGTCGCGTGGCGGCCGGGGGACTGATCGCAGCAGCCGACATGACCACATTCGCGGCAGAGCCTCAAATGAAGCCATATCTGGCCAGTTTCGAGACATTCCTCGCAACCAAGCGTCATGGGCTTGACCGATCGGATCGTCGGCAGGTGCGAGCATTGGTCAGACATGGTTCCCCTCCTGAACGTGTTGGAAATTTCAGTGCTTCAGTGCTTCTTCAAGACACAGTACAAGCTGGTTGAAATCGACCGGCTTCCCAAGGAATGCGAATGCACCGCCATCCATTGCCGCTGCTCTCGTTCGCTCGTCGCAATAGGATGTCATGAAGATCATCGGCGGCTTTTGATCACCACGCGAGTTTAACACGTCCTGCATCTGGATGCCGCTTAAGCCTGGCATTTTAACGTCGACCAGCATGCAGTCGATCGCAACGCGATCGCCGTAGGCCAGAAAGTCTTCCGCAGACGAAAACAGCCGGCTCTCGTAACCGCAGGACAAAACGAGATCGTCAAGGGCTTCGCGGATCGACCGATCGTCGTCAACGATGGCTATGACAGGTGTTTTGGACAATTTGATTGGGCCTTGCCTCTTAAAAATCAACTGGCTTCTATATGCGCCATCGAGACACAACATTGCACCATACAAGGGTCTAGGTTTTGGCCTCAAAGGCCCAGCAGTTCCGCCTTGCGCACCAGTTCGGCTACGGAGCGCGCCTCCATTTTGCGCATGACATTGCCGCGATGCAGCTTGACCGTGATCTCGCTGATCCCGAGGTTGAACGCAATCTGCTTGTTCATCAGGCCTTGCACGACAGCTGTCATGACCTCATGCTCGCGGCGGGTCAATGTCTTGGCCAGCTCCACGACGGCGCCATTTGCAGCAGATTGCTGGCGCATTTCCCGATCTTTCTGAAAAGCGACCGAGACGGCGTCTAGGATGTCCTGGTCCCGAAAAGGTTTGGTCAGGAAGTCGATGGCGCCTGCTTTCATGGCACGGACTGTCATTGGTATATCACCGTGACCGGTCATGAAGATGATCGGCATTCGGTTGCCGAGTTTTTCCAGGTGGAGCTGAAAATCAAGGCCGTTCGCACCGGGCAGGCGAACGTCGAGAAGAATGCAGCCAGGTCGGTCCAGATCGGCATTTTCGAGCAGGTCCTGGGCGCTTTCAAAGGATTTTGCTTCTGTTCGAATTGACAGGAACAGATCGACCAAAGCCTCGCGTATCGCAGTGTCGTCATCGACGACGTAGACAACCGGCGTATCGCCGTTCGGCGGTTTGGCGGACTTTCTCGCATCATTCATGGGTTGCCTCCATCGGTACGATCATTTCGAACAATGCGCCACCATCGGTGTGATTGCCGGCAGACAGCGTGCCGCCGCGGGCTTCGAGCATGCTGCGGCAGATGGCAAGGCCCATGCCAAGCCCGGTCGGTTTGGTCGTGCAGAATGGTTTGAACAGGTTTTTGAGAACGTCCGGACTGAGCCCGGGACCTGTGTCTAGAACCTTGATGACCACGCTTTGACCATCCACAGGCTCGATCGTCACCGATATCCGCCGCATTGCTTCCGGGGTTTCGGCCATGGCGTGAAGGGAATTGGTGATCAGGTTGATCAAGACTTGCTGCAGCTCTATCCGCACAGCGTTGACGGTGGGCACATCGCTTGCTGAAGCTATTTCAACAATGACCCCGTTTCTGACCAGCTCGCTCTCCATCAGCGCGCGTGTCTCCGTGACGAGATCGGCCAGCGAAACCGGCTCGATATCGGGCGGGCGGTTACCAAGCATTGATCGTGCGCTCTGGATGATGTCGCTGGCGCGCTGGCTGTCACGAGCGATGCGCTCAGCTGAGCGGGAAACGGCTGCCAAATCCGGCGGGTCGCGATCCAGCCAGCGCTGCAGGGTCTGGGCGTTGACCACCAAGGCGCCGAGCGGCTGATTGAGTTCGTGCGCGAGCGAAGCCGATAACGCGCCGACGGTTGCCGCGCGCGACGCCAATGCCAATTCCGCCTGGGCCTCGAACAGCGCTTTCTGGGCGAGTTCCCGCTCCGTAATGTCGAACATACCGACAATGACACGGTTGAAATTGGCAGGATCTTCAGGAAAGCCAACGGTCAGCAGCACAAACTTGCTGGTGCCATCGCTGGTAATGATGCTGCCCTTGCCTTCGAAATGCGTCTCGTTGTTGAAAATTGCGGCGATGAGATCAAGAAAAGTGGCGTCGTCCTGGGCAATATAGCGGCGCATGGAGCCGGGATTGTTGTTTCCCACATGGCCCAGCAATTCAAGTGCCGCCGCGTTGGCGGCAACGGTAGGCACGCTGACGATGCATTGTTCCAGAAAATCCGGGTTCTCCCGTGCGTGAGCACCAAGGTCTTTGACACCATCTGCTTTCAACGCCATCAGCATGGCGCGGACCTGCGAATAGTCGCGCTCCCAAAGTGCAACGCGGCTTTGCTCGAAAATCGTACGGTAGCGCTCTTCGCTGCTCTGCAGGGCGGTGTTGAATTTCACAAGATTGAGGCGCGCGCGCTGATTGCGGATTATCAAGGCGCAGGTGATCAACATTGCAGCAACCGCGACCGCCAGGCGTAGGGTTGCGGCGAGGTCGGTTTGAAGCCCATGGGCTGCAAAATAGGAGACTGCCGCCAGACTGATACAGATACCGGTCACCAGCATCGTTCCTTTTTCTGTCAGGGTTTCTGCCGACAGAAGCAAGGTGATGACATAGAGCGTGGCAAGCGCGCTGTGAATGTCGGTATAGGTATCGAGATAGAAGATCAGCGCTGCGAGCAAAAATGCGCAGACGAGCACGCCAAGTTCAAAGCGCGCCGGCAGCCGTCTTTCCGGGTTTACCAGGATCAGCGAATGCAAGGAGATTTCCCACGTTGAGATCGACCGCATTATCAAGCCATCCCTGCTGCCAAAACGCAAATGGCAATTCCAATATTCCTATGCAAACTCAATCTCATAACCGCGCAAAAAAGAAAGGCCATTCCAGGATTGGGATGGCCTCAGATGGATCGCGACATCCATGTGAAAGGGCGCGCTTGAAAATTCAGGGTGCATTGGCATCCAGCATCTCTTCAGTGGAGGGCCTGAATTTGTAGCCTTGGTTCGGTAGGCTAGACACTATACTTAGGTGTCAGTCCGACTAACCAAGCATTGGATACCGCGCAACCAGATCCTCGCCTACAACCATCTCGTCAAACAAACGATGTGGGCAGGAGCTGAAGATGCAGATTTCAAAACATGTTCTTTCTCTCAAGGACCGGCCTGCAGCCTTCGAAAGCCCGGCGGGATCGATCATGCGCCTTGGTCGCGATCAACTGCCAATCCTCAAAGGCCTTTCAATACGCAGGCTGGTGCTCACGGCACACGCGATCAGGGAGCCTCACTGGCATGCGAATGCCAATGAACTGGGCTACTGTGTCCGCGGACAGGCACTGGTGACTGTCGTCGGCAATCATGGCAGCCGCGACGTCTTTCTTATCGGCATTGGCGAAATGTTCTTCGTTCCGTCAGGCACGGTTCACGCGATTGAAAATACCGGTGAGACGGAGGCGGAGTTCATCCTTGCCTTTTCGAACGAGGATCCGGAAGATTTCAGCCTGTCTGGCGCCTTCGACGTGATGTGCGACGCCGTGCTGCTGAGCACATTCGAGTGGCAACCGCAAAAGCCGCCGAGTTTTGGCAGGCTGAACGCGAACACAGAGATATTCGACCTGCAGGCCCAGCCAGCCATTGAAAAGCAGGCGCTTCATCCAAACAGGCTCAAATTCCGTGTCGAGGAGTCAGCGCCGCACGTATCGTCGCCGGCGGGCTCTGCCAGGACCGCGCAGGCTCCGGCTTGGTCTGTTCTCGATGGTCTTTCGATGTTTTCTGTCCGCATCAGCGAGATTGGCCTGCGCGAACCGCACTGGCACCCCGAGACCGCCGAAATGGGCTATGTGCTCGAAGGGACCGGTCAGATGACAGTCCTCGATCCCGATGGAAGCGCTGACACCTATTCGATCCATCCGGGCGACGCCTATTTCGTGCCGCCGGCTTACCCGCATCACATCGAAAACACCGGCAGTGGCACGCTGCATATCCTGATTTTCTTCAGTCACAGCGCGCCACAAGATATCGGTTACCGAGCAGCGGCGGCCGGTTATTCACGCAATGTGATCGCTAGCCAGTTGGGCCTTTCCGAGCAAGCCCTCCTGCCTCTTCCTGTCGATATCGACGATCCGCTGATCGTTGCACGGCTCTGAATCCCTGAAACCCTGAAACCCAAACCCAAACCCAATGGAGATTACCATGAACCGCACCCTCGCTGAAAAACATCGCAAGTCGCCTCTTGCAACACCGACTGCCCTTGGCACGAACGCAACCGCCGATATTTCCGGCGCGTTGACGGCGCTGCTGGCCGATGTCTTCGCGCTTTATCTCAAGACGAAGAATTTTCACTGGCATATGAGCGGTCCGCATTTCCGCGATTACCACCTGATGCTGGACGAGCAGGCCGAGCAGATCTTCGCCATGACGGACGACATTGCCGAGCGAGCCCGCAAGATCGGCGGCACCACACTTCGTTCGATCAGCCATATTTCCAGGTTGCAGCGGCTTCTCGACAACGACGCCGATTTCGTGACCCCGGCGGATATGCTGGCCGAGCTTCGCGACGATAACCTCACACTCGTCTCGCTGATGAAGGCGACACACAATCTTTGTGAAGACCATGGCGACATCGCAACCGCCAGCCTGATCGAAAACTGGGTGGATGAGGCAGAGCGCCGTGCCTGGTTCCTGTTCGAAAGCACCCGCGGCGCCGAATGAGCGCGCGAAATTTCGGCGAGGCCCATGATCAACGAACTTTCACTGTCCCGTCGGCAGGTCCTGTTGGCCGGCACCACGGTTTCTCTGGCCTTGGCCATACCGGCGATGGCTTCCGAAAAGAAAATTTCCCGTAACCCAGAAGGAATTGCATCGATGACCACGAATTTCGTCACCACCAAAGACGGCGTAGAGATCTTCTTCAAGGACTGGGGTCCGAAGGATGCACAGCCGATCGTCTTCCACCATGGCTGGCCGCTGTCGTCAGACGACTGGGATGCCCAGATGCTGTTCTTCCTCAGCAAGGGCTATCGTGTTGTGGCCCACGACCGCCGCGGCCATGGACGCTCCAGCCAGGTGAGCAATGGTCACGACATGGATCATTACGCTGCCGATGCCTCCGCCGTCGCCGAATATCTTGACCTGCGCAATGCCGTTCATATCGGCCACTCCACAGGCGGCGGCGAAGTCGCTCGGTACGTCGCACGGCATGGTCAGCCACAGGGACGCGTGGCAAAGGCTATCCTCGTCAGTGCCGTTCCGCCGCTGATGCTGAAAACCGCAGCCAATCCTGACGGCACGCCGATGGAAGTCTTCGATGGGTTCCGTAGCGCCCTGGCAGCCAATCGCGCGCAGTTCTTCCTGGATGTTGCGTCCGGCCCATTTTATGGTTTCAACCGGCCGGATGCGAAAGTTTCGCAGGGTGTGATCGACAATTGGTGGCGCCAGGGGATGATGGGCAGCGCCGTGGCGCACTATGAAGGTATCAAGGCGTTTTCGGAGACAGATCAGACCGAAGACTTGAAGGCGATTACCGTTCCCACGCTGGTGACCCAGGGTGATGACGACCAGGTCGTTCCCTACAAGGCCGCCGTAGAGCTTCAGGTCAAGCTGATCAGGAACAGCACGATGAAGATCTACAAGGGCTTCCCGCACGGGATGCTGACCACGCATGCCGACGTGATCAATCCAGACCTGTTGGCCTTCATTAAGGCTTGATTGTTTCCCTATCCCAAGACGTGTGTGGCGGCTCCCCAAAGGGCCGCCACTACAAATGCGAGGTCAGCGGGTTAGTCAGCCGCTCGTCGCGAAAGCTCGCGGGCCAGATCAAGAAACGCTTTCACTCCAGCCGACAGATTGCGGCGCCCGGGATAGTACAGGCAGAGCCCTGGATAGGGTGGTGTCCAGTCCTCCAGCACCCGGACAAGCCGCCCGGCCCTGATCTCGGAAAGCACTTCCTCTTCCATGGTATAGCCCAGGCCGGTACCTTCCAGCACCGAAGTCCTCACAAGGCCCGCTTCATCAAGTGTGATCGGGCCTCGCACATCGATTTGCACCGGCTCGTCGTCTTTTTCAAACCGCCATCGAAACAGTGAGCCGTCCGGCAAGCGAACGCGAATGCATCTGTGATTGAGAAGATCCGGAGGACCCACGGGTTTAGGATGTTGTGCGAAATAGTCCGGAGAACCGACAACAGCGTGTCGCTGTGGCCGGCCGAGCGAAACGGCAATCATGTCGCTGGGAACGAGACCTGCCACCCTTACGCCCAGATCAAAACCGTCATTGACGATATCAACCATTTTTCCTTCCGTGACCAGATCGACATTCATCTCGGGATAGCGACGCAGGAACTCAAGCACGAGCGGTGAGATGATGGCGCGTGCTGCAAACGGTGCCGCATTGATGCGTATCGTTCCAGACGGTGTCTCGCGTTGAGAGCGCACCGTTTCCAGAGCGGCATGAAGGTCCTGAAGCGAAGGCGCAACCTGCTGTACAAAGAGCCTGCCGGCATCTGTCAGCGAGACGCTGCGCGTGGTGCGATTGAACAATCGTACGCCGAGCCCCGCCTCAAGCCTGCCGATGGTGTGGCTGAGCGCAGTTGTGGACATACCGAGATCGATAGCCGCTGCACGAAACGTCCCGCGCCTGGCGATCGCGATGACTGCTTCGAGTTCCCTGAGGTTCAACTGTTCCATTATCCCGATCTGTTCAACATCACATGCATATTTATCCCACTTATCCATGCAATGGTAGAGCACTAACTTAGGGGCACCTCACAAGGAGAAATAAGATGGATATGCCCCAAGTTGTGAATATGTATTTTGATGCCGACACCCGCAACGATGCCGACGGGCTGTTGCAAACGCTTGATGTCGATGCGGTGGTCGAGGACGAGAATGCCCGCTATCAGGGCGCTGCCGCCATCCGTCAATGGTGGGTGGCCGCCAAGAGGTCGGCTCAATACGTCGCCGAACCTGTGGAAACCACGGTTGACGGTGACAAGGCACTCGTGCGGGCGAGGGTGAGTGGCCAGTTTCCCGGTAGTCCGGTGATGCTAACCCATGCCTTCACGATCAAGGATGACAGGATCGTCAGGCTGGAGATCCGGTCATGACCGACTTTCTCAATCTGAAAGGCAAACGCGCACTCATTACGGCTGGAACCAAAGGTGCTGGCGCTGCGACCGTCAGCCTGTTTCGCGAACTTGGCGCAAAGGTGCTGACGACAGCGCGTGCCCGTCCGGAAAACATGCCGGAAGAATTGTTCGTCGATGCGGACCTTAGCACCGAAGAGGGATGTGAAATCGTCGCAGAGGCCACGCGGCGGCGCCTTGGCGGCGTCGATGTCATCGTCCATATGCTGGGTGGCTCCTCAGCATCGGGGGGCGGCTTTTCTGCCCTGTTGGAGGATGACTGGCACAAGGAAATGTCGCTGAACCTTTATCCGGCTGTCCGGCTGGATCGGCAACTGGTCCCGGATATGGTCGCCCGGGGAAGCGGCGTCGTCGTGCATGTGACATCCATCCAGAGAGTCCTGCCACTTCCGGAATCGACTACAGCCTATGCCGCAGCAAAAGCGGCACTTTCGACCTATAGCAAGGCGATGTCGAAGGAAGTGTCGCCCAAAGGTGTGCGCGTCGTTCGGGTTTCGCCGGGCTGGATCGAAACGGAAGCCTCCGTCCACCTTGCAGAGCGCCTGGCGAAGCAGGCCGGAACTGACCTTGAGGGTGGCAAGAAGATCATCATGGATGGACTGGGCGGCATTCCGCTCGGCCGCCCGGCAAAACCGGAAGAGGTCGCAAACCTGATCGCCTTCCTTGCTTCTGACCGCGCGGCCTCGATTACTGGTACCGAATACACAATTGATGGGGGGACGGTGCCGACAGCGTAGGTTCCAAGATGCGCCTGCAGATCAGGCGGGCGCGTCCCACCCGCCGATCTGTGAATAGATCGCGTCGCGGAGATGACGGACGTCGTGGTTCAAATCGGCCAGCTCCTTTGGAGTTTGCATTGAAGCTGCAAGCAAGGTGTCGCTGAGGCAGCCCGCTCTGTGCTGCAATGCGCGGCCTTCCTCGGTCAACGCGATCACCACCTGCCGCTCATTGCTGAGGTTTCTGGTCCTGCGCAATAAGCCGGCTGTCTCAAGGCGCTTCAAGAGCGGCGTGAGTGTGCTCGATTCCAATGCGAGGGCGTTTGCAATGGCGCCAACGGTTTGCTCATCTCCGCTCCAAAGCACGTTTAGCACGAGATATTGCGGGTACGTCAGCCCCAACTCATCCAGAAGGGGCTTGTAAGCGCGCTGGATGGCAATGCCGGCAGTATAAATTGCGTAGCACAGCTGGTCGTGCAAGGGCGGTGGATTGTTGTGACGTATGGTCATTCTAGGCTCCTTCACACATACATATAGTCAATCATACGGCAAAAATAAATATCGCGATAAGAATTATCTTGACGGAAGCATCGGCATCTGTCAGCTTATGTATATCGCGATAACAGTTATCGCAAAACAAAAAGGAAGAAGCCATGACACGCAACTCCGCAACCGCCCTTTCTGCAATTGCCGCCGCCGCATTGTCTGCCGCACTGCCGGCAAACGCTGCCGACACCATTTCCCAGAACCAGTCCGTAAAAAACGTCGTGCTCGTCCATGGCGCTTTCGCTGACGGCTCTGGCTGGAAGGGTGTCTACGACAATCTCACAAAGCGTGGTTACCGCGTGACCATCGTCCAGAATCCCCTGACTTCTCTGGCAGACGACGTCGCCGCCACAAAGCGTGCTCTCGAGCGGCAGGATGGTCCGGTCATTCTGGTCGGACATTCCTGGGGCGGCACGGTCATTACAGAAGCGGGCGTTGATGAAAAGGTTGCAGGCCTCGTCTATGTCTCTGCGCTCTCACCAGATGCCGGCGAAACGACGGCCCAGCAATATCAGGGGTTTGCTCCCGCATCGGAATTCGTCATCGAAACCACGAAGGATGGTTTTGGATATGTCAGCCCGGCAAAGTTCAAGGCTGGTTTTGCTCATGACGTTAGCGATGCCGATGTTGCGTTCATGAGGGACGCGCAGGTCCCGATCAACATGTCGGCGTTCGGCACGAAGCTCGAACATGCTGCCTGGCGCACCAAGCCCAGCTGGGCTGTGATCGCTACCGAGGACAAGGCATTCGACCAGGCAATGCTGATCCATATGGCCGAACGCATCAAGGCCAAGATCACCAAGGTCTCAGCAAGCCACGCCCTGTTCATGACGCAGCCGACGGTCGTCGCTGATACCATCGATGCTGCCGCCAAGGCCGTCTCGGCAAAGCAGAAATGATAGATTCCGCGTTATCGGGACAATCCGCACTGTCCCGATAACGACCGGAACGTATTATTTCGAATTTCACAACAAACTATGAATTATTAGTTCAATTGTTGTGCCCGCGACTTGGTAGCAATATCCACGCATCAGACGAGCAACGGCGTCGCCTGAAACACGAAACCATACATTTGCAGGACGTGAGATGACCCAGAACGACTTTTCCATAACGCGCCGTGGCGCACTGCTTTCAGTTGGTGCAGCCGCAGCGGCGATGGCCATTTCACCCGTATTCACCTTCGCAGCAAACGCTGCCCCCACCAACACATCAATCGAAGGAAACAAGACCATGGGTACTATCACCACCAAGGACGGAGTCGAAATATTCTACAAGGATTGGGGCTCCAAGGATGCTCAGCCCATCGTATTTCATCACGGCTGGCCGTTATCGTCTGACGACTGGGATGCCCAGATGCTGTTCTTCCTCGCCAACGGTTACCGGGTCGTTGCCCATGATCGCCGTGGCCACGGACGCTCTGCCCAGGTTTCCGAAGGGCATGATATGGACCACTATGCCGCCGACGCTTTCGCTGTCGTCGAAGCGCTGGATCTGAAAAATGCCGTGCATATCGGCCATTCCACCGGCGGTGGCGAAGTGGCGCGCTATGTGGCGAAGTTTGGTCAGCCGGCCGGTCGTGTCGCCAAGGCCGTTCTGGTATCGGCAGTCCCACCGCTGATGCTGAAGACCGCAGCCAATCCCGAAGGCCTGCCGATCGAAGTGTTCGACGGCTTCCGTTCGGCGCTGGCGGCCAATCGCGCGCAGTTCTTCCGCGATGTCCCGGCCGGCCCGTTCTACGGTTTTAACCGCGATGGCGCCAAGGTTCAGGAAGGCGTAATCCAGAATTGGTGGCGCCAGGGCATGATGGGCGGTGCAAAGGCGCACTATGATGGCATCAAGGCCTTCTCCGAAACCGACCAGACGGAAGATCTGAAGGCAATCACGGTGCCGACGCTCGTTCTCCACGGCGAAGACGATCAGATCGTTCCAATCGCGGATTCTGCACTGAAGTCCGCCAAGCTGCTGAAGAATGGTTCGCTGAAGACCTATCCCGGCTTCTCGCATGGCATGCTGACCGTGAATGCCGATGTCCTGAACGCCGATCTTCTGGCATTCATTCGATCCTGACGAGAAGAGGTGGCCGTGGCGGAACCTGCCACGGCCACCGATGCCAATCCTTGCCGCACCACCGATCGAGACGATGATGCAGTTAACGCCCGAGCTTGTAGCCCTGACCATCAGAGACGTGCGTGACGACGGCCCGGAGCCGGGCTGGACGCCGTTATCTGAAACAGAACTTCACGCTCTGGTTGCCGCTATCGAGCGTGAAGCCGATAGCGATCCAATCTGGGTGTTTGCATACGGTTCCCTGATCTGGAATCCTGAGTTCAAACCAGCCGGCAGGCGACGTGCCACCGCCCATGGCTGGCATCGTTCGTTTTCCCTGAAAATCGAGCGCTGGCGGGCAACGAGCGCACAGCCAGGTCTGATGATGGCGCTTGAGCGTGGTGGACAGTGCGACGGTGTCATCCTACAACTCTCGTCCGAGCGGCGGCGTGATGACCTTCGAGCTCTCGTCGCCCGCGAAATCAGGTATCGGGAAGTCATCGACATGGTGCGCTGGGTAAAGGTCAAAACGCCTGACGGCATCCAGAAGGCTCTGACATTCTGGGCGAGCACAAAGCGCGCGGGTCTGACGGCGCCGCTACCGGTGGAAACGACCGCAAAACTGATCGCCAGCGCCTGCGGAGAGGGCGGTTCCTGCGCCCAGTATCTGCACAACACGATCGTCGATCTTCAGGCAGAAGGCATTCGCGATCGAAACCTCTGGCAGTTACAGGCGCGGGTCGCGGCCGAGATCTCCGCACAGCAAGGACGCTGTGGCGGGACAGTCCGGGATATCAATCAAGCATGACCATCTGCGCCGCAACCTGCTCCTCGAAGAATTTGGAGAAGGATGCAATGCGGGGAGGCAGAGCCTGATAGGGCGGGTAGTAGAGGGTCAACCACAGATCGGGTGGGGCCCAGCCCTTGAAGACGTGCACGAGGCGCCCACTCTTGAGGTGTTCCGAGACATGAAAGTTCGGCAGCATGGCAACGCCTGCTCCATCCGCGGCCATGTCGGCCAGAACCTCGCCACTATTGGCGCTGAAGGCGCGCCCTGCCGATATCGTCATGCTCGAGCCACCGTCCGAGAGCACCCAGTTCTCTCGCCGGCTTTCGCCGCTATAGGCGAGGCAATCGTCTGGCGTCAGCTCGTTCGGATGCTGCATCTCGACAAACCGGCTTCCCGGTGCCGCAACCAGAATGCGCGGCACGACGCGGATTTTCCTCCATATCGTGAACTTGTCCGATGGCTGAGACGAGATGCGGATCGCCAGATCGTAGTCATCATCAACGATATTCACCAGTCCGTCGGACAGTGATATCTCGAAGCCCATCTTCGGGTACCGCTCTTTGAAGCCGGAGAGGATCGGTGGGAGCACCGCCTTGCCAAACCACGTCGGCGCACTGATCCTGAGACGCCCTTCGTCGGCTTTGTGAGCGTTCATCACGTCGCGGCGCGCTTCTTCAAGCGTCTTCACCGCGGGCTGAATCTGGGCGGCGAATATCGCACCGTCTGTTGTCAGCGAGACTTGCCGGGTCGTACGGACAAACAGCTGAACGCCGAGTTCGGCTTCAAGTGCCGCAATAGCCCTTGTGACTGCAGCCGGCGTCATGTCGAGTTCGCGGGCAACCTGGGCGAAATTTCGCTTTTCGGCCGCAAGGAGGAAGGTTCGCAGAGCTTTGTAATCGTTCATTGGGATTGTTTCAAAAAGAGCAACGCAGTCGAAATGAATATTGCAATTCTCTGGCGTGATCAATCGGCCTAGATATTCGTCAACAGCCAAACACTAACGGCGACATTGAAAGGCAAGGACATGATCAAGGATATCAAGGGACTGCATCACGTAACCTCAATGGCTTCGGATGCGCGTCAGAACAATCGCTTCTTCACCGACACACTGGGCCTGCGTCGCGTCAAGCAGACCGTTAACTTCGACGACCCGAACGTCTACCACCTTTATTATGGTGACGAGAACGGCTCCGCAGGCACCGTCATGACCTACTTCCCGTTCCCGAACATGATGCTGGGTCGTCCCGGTGTTGGTGAGGTCGGGGAAACCCAGTTCTCCGTGCCAAAGGGCGCATTGAAATTCTGGCAGGATCGGTTTACCGCGCACGGTGTCGATGGCTTGAAAACTGACACCGTCTTTGGCGCCAACAGACTTCAATTCATGGGTCCGGACGGCGACAGTCTGGCGCTGATTGAAGCTGCCGATGACAACCGCGCGCCGTGGCTGGCAGACGGCATTCCGGGCGATGCAGCTATCCGCGGTTTTGCCGGCGCCCGGTTCAGCCTGCACGATACTGCCGCGACAGAAGAGCTTCTTGGTTTCATGGGGTATCAACGCGCCGAGAAGGAAGGTGACGTGACCCGCTTTATCATTCCCAATGGAAACGGCGCCGATACGATTGATGTCGCAGCACTGCCGAAAACGTCGTTTGCCCGTCAGGGCGCCGGTTCGGTTCACCATATCGCCTTTGCCGTCGAAAACCGCGAAAAGCAACTCGAAGTTCGCAAGGCACTGATGGACACCGGTTATCAGGTTACGCCCGTCATTGACCGCGATTATTTCTGGGCAATCTACTTCCGCACACCAGGCGGCGTGTTGTTCGAGATTGCCACGAACGAGCCGGGGTTTGACCGGGACGAGGACACGGCACATCTGGGCGAGGCGCTTAAGCTGCCGAGCCGGTATGAAGCGTTCCGTGACCAGATTCAGGCAAATCTCGAGCCGCTGACTGCCTAACACCCCCCCGCTCACTGGTGTCGGTGGCAACTGATCGGGCCTCTATGGAGAAATGCCAATGGATCAATTGGGAGCAATCAGAGCCTTTGTTCGCGTCGTCGAGGCCGGATCCTTTGCAAAGGCTGCCGGCACGATGGGTGCGCCACGCTCCACCGTGAGCAAGCTTGTTCAGGATCTTGAGGCAAGCTTGAGCCTCAAATTGCTGGAACGAACGACACGTTCACTCACGGTAACACCCGAGGGCGTTGCTTATTACGAGCGCGCCCTCCGCCTGATCGCCGATTTCGATGAAATGAACAACGAGGCGACCCGCGGGCGCCTTGCCACCAGGGGAAAACTTCGTGTTGACGTAGGAGGGACCTTCGCCAATACGATTCTGATCCCTCGGTTGCCAGAGTTTTACGCGCTATATCCAGAGATCGAGTTGCACCTTGGTGTGACAGAACGTCAGGCCGACATCGTTGAAGAGGGAATAGATTGCGTCATTCGTGCCGGAGATCTGCCCAGCGCATCTCTTGTTGCGAAGAAACTATGCAGCGTGGAGATAGTCACCTGCGCCACCCCTGCGTACCTCGAAAAATACGGCGTGCCAGCTTCGCCATCGGATCTGCAGCGTGATCATGTTTTCGTTCAGTACTTTTTCGCACGTAGCCTGAAGGCCGCACCAGTGCGATTGATGAATGGTGACGAGAAAATAGAAATCTACAGCCCCATCAAGCTATCCACCAGTGATGCGACTGCGCATTTGCATGGAATATTAGCGGGGCTGGGTATTGGACAGACATTTGAATTCTTGGCGCGCGCCCATATCGCTCGCGGCGCACTGGTCCCCATCCTGCAAGATTGGGCGCCACCACGTTATCCTGTTCACATAGTTAGGCCAGCGGGCCGGTTTCCAAGCGTGAAGTATCGGGTATTTGCAGACTGGGTCGCGGGCGTGTTTTCTGCCTACGACGAGGGTACCGCCACGTCCTGATAGCTTTATCCATATCCATGGATAGTTACTCCACAACGGCGGGCTTCTCCACGTTCTCCTTTGACGATATCCCACGGCTGATGTGAGCCCGTGGCTCTATCCCGTTTGGGAGTATGCTGTGACAGGCTTGGCTCCTTGGTCGTACGAACCCACCTGCAATTTGGAATAACGGTTGTTCAGATCAAGTATAAGGCGACGTGATCGCGATATGGGGCGTCAATGCCAAGGGTGACCCGCCATCTTGTCGCGTCAATACTCAACGGCAGACTGCCAAGCATTACGCGGCTCACGCACCGCGCAACTGTTGTTCACTGGCAGTGCCGCGCAGAGAAAATTCAAACAAATCGCTCCCCACCGAACAGCGAAACCAGGAACACTGCAGAGGTCTTCAAGGCCGACTCTGTGCACGAAATTTCCTTCAGAAATTTTCGGAACGAGTGGCCGCGTATCGCAGCCCCGTGCGAAGTCCGCCGCTCAGCCGGATCGAGAGATTATTATTGCGATAAAAGCAATTCATTCGCAATTAATATTGCAATTCTGCGAGGTCGCAAGTCGCGCTACCTTTCCTTTCAGCAGCCGAGGCAGCAAGCAAACGAAAGCATCGGTTTCAACCTCCCAACGGTCTTGGAAGCCGTGTGCCAGGGCACGGCATCCATCCGAAAGGTCCTGTTCATTTCATAACCGGCCGCATTTGCGGTCCAAAACAACCGAAGAGGAATTGACATGTCCAAGCTTGAAGTTCTGACCCCCGCCAACAGCCAGCTCATTTTCATCGATCAGCAGCCGCAGATGGCATTCGGCGTTCAGTCGATCGACCGCCAGACCCTGAAGAACAACGTTGTTGGCTTGGCTAAGGCTGCCAAGGTTTTCAACGTGCCAACCACGATTACCACGGTTGAGACCGAGAGCTTCTCCGGCAACACCTTCCCCGAACTTTTGGCCGTCTATCCGCAGAATGACATCCTTGAACGCACCTCAATGAACTCCTGGGATGATCAGAACGTACGCGATGCGCTGGCGAAGAATGCTGCCAACGGCCGCAAGAAGATTGTCGTCTCCGGTCTGTGGACCGAAGTCTGCAACACGACCTTTGCACTCTCTGCTTTGCATGACGTTCCGGAGTACGAAATCTACATGGTCGCCGACGCTTCCGGCGGCACCTCTTCCGATGCGCACAAATATGCAATGGACCGCATGGTGCAGGCTGGCGTCATACCCGTCACCTGGCAGCAGGTCTTGCTCGAATGGCAGCGCGACTGGGCTCGCAAGGAAACCTACGATGCGGTCACCACACTGGTGAAGGAGCATTCCGGCGCTTACGGCATGGGCATCGATTACGCGGTCACTCACGTCCACGGCGGTGCCGAACGCGTCAGCCATGGCAAGCGCATCGGCCCGAACCCCGCGAAGTAAGCCAGATCAACCGCTCCGGTGACGCATCGGAGCGGTTGTCCGTTTTAACGAGGATGACTCTCATGAAAATCTATCTTCTGTCTCTTGGCGCGGGTTTGCTGGTCGGCATCGTCTACAGCCTGCTCAACGTGCGTTCGCCTGCTCCGCCCGTCATCGCGCTTGTCGGCCTGCTCGGCATTCTCGTCGGTGAGCAGATCATCCCGCTCGCCAAATCGCTCTGGAGCAAGGAGCCGGCAGCGGTTTCCTGGCTCCAGCAGGTGAAGCCGCACATGTTCGGTCACATGCCGAAGGGCGGAAATTCTCCGGAGATTGCCCATCGTTCGCAAACCAATTTGGAGGAGCGGAGCTGATGACGACGCGCCGAACCTTCCTTGGAGCGGCCTCGAGCCTGGCGTTTTCGAACCTCTTCTCAAAGGCCAATGCCGCCGATCCCAACCAGACCGGAATAGATACCATGCACCCAGACCTGATCCTCCATAACGGTCGTTTCACGACCCTTGACCGCACCAATCCAAACGCGACCGCGGTCGCCATCAAGGATGGACTGTTTCTTGAAGTCGGTTCAGACAGCGAGGTCATGTCCCTTGCTGGTTCCAACACCAGGATCGTCGATCTCAAGGGCAAGCGCGTCCTGCCCGGCCTCATCGATAACCATACCCACGTTGTGCGTGGCGGGCTAAACTACAATATGGAATTGCGCTGGGACGGCGTGCGCTCGCTGGCAGATGCAATGGACATGCTCAAGCGCCAGGTGGCGATAACGCCAGCCCCGCAATGGGTGCGTGTTGTCGGCGGGTTCACCGAACACCAGTTTGCGGAGAAGCGTCTGCCGACGATCGAGGAGATCAACGCGGTCGCGCCAGATACCCCAGTATTTCTGCTGCACCTCTATGACCGCGCGCTCTTGAACGGAGCTGCACTGCGCGCCGTCGGTTACACCCGCGATACGCCCAATCCACCCGGTGGCGAGATCACCCGTGATGCCAACGGCAATCCGACCGGCCTATTGCTGGCCAAACCCAATGCCGGCATTCTCTATTCCACCCTTGCCAAGGGACCCAAACTGCCTCTCGACTATCAGGTCAACTCCACCCGCCATTTCATGCGTGAGCTCAATCGTCTTGGCGTAACGGGTGTGATTGATGCAGGCGGTGGCTTCCAGAACTACCCTGATGACTACGAGGTCATTCAAAAACTCTCTGACGAGAACCAGATGACGGTGCGTCTGGCCTACAATCTCTTCACCCAGAAGCCCAAGGAAGAAAAGCAAGACTTTCTCAACTGGACGTCTTCAGTCAAATACAAGCAGGGCAACGACTATTTCCGTCACAACGGTGCCGGCGAAATGCTGGTTTTCTCCGCGGCTGACTTCGAGGACTTTCGCCAGCCGCGTCCGGAAATGGCGCCGGAAATGGAAGGCGAACTCGAAGAAGTGGTGCGCGTTCTGGCCGAGAACCGTTGGCCATGGCGCATGCACGCCACGTACGACGAGACAATCTCCCGTTCGCTTGATGTCTTCGAGAAGGTCAACAAGGACATTCCGCTTGATGGTTTGAACTGGTTCTTCGACCATGCCGAAACCATCTCGGACCGGTCCATCGACCGCATTGCGGCCCTTGGTGGCGGCATCGCAACCCAGCATCGGATGGCCTATCAGGGCGAATATTTTGTCGAGCGATATGGCCAAGGCGTTGCCGAAGCGACCCCACCGATCCGAAAGATGCTCGACAAGGGCGTCAACGTTTCCGCCGGCACGGATGCGACCCGCGTCGCCTCCTACAACCCCTGGGTCTCGCTGTCCTGGATGGTGACCGGCAAGACGGTTGGTGGCATGCAACTCTATCCGCGTGCCAACTGCCTTGATCGCGAGACGGCTCTGCGGATGTGGACTGAAAAAGTCACATGGTTTTCGAATGAAGAAGGCAAGAAAGGCCGTATCGAGAAAGGCCAGTTCGCCGACCTTGTCGTTCCCGACAAGGACTTCTTCTCCTGCGCCGAAGACGAGATCTCGTTCCTGGTATCGGAGCTGACCATGGTTGGCGGCAAAATCGTCTATGGAGCGGGTGACTTCAAAACGCTCGACGAGAACGACGTGCCGCCTGCAATGCCCGACTGGTCTCCAGTCCGCAAGTTCGGCGGATATGCGGCATGGGGCGAGCCGGAAGGTGCTGGCGCGCGTTCTCTAAGGCGCACGGCTATCTCGACCTGTGGCTGCGCCAGCGATTGCGGCGTGCATGGTCACGACCATGCGGGAGCCTGGACCTCGAAACTGCCGATCGCCGACCTCAAGGGTTTCTTCGGCGCTCTTGGCTGCTCTTGCTGGGCAGTCTGATCGTGCCCTCGCTCGGGCGACTTCTGTTCGCCCAAGCGATCCGACCCCATAATTGCAATATTGGCAATTAAATCGAAACTATTGCTGCAATTGTTGGCAGAGCGATCACCGGCCAATATCGCTCCATCAAACGCGGCCGCTCGATCACGTCAGCGACCAAAAAGGAGCAAGATATGACCTACCAATCCCCTATATCGAATTCGGCCTTGAGCGGACTTGCACGTGTTGTCGGCTCTCCCATTACGAGAACTGTATCGCTGCTTGCTCTCTGCGCTGCCTACATCCAGGGTCCACTCACCAAGATTTTCGATTTCAATGGCGCGCTTGCTGAGATGAATCATTTCGGTCTGCACCCTGCCGCTCTCTTTGCCGTCATCGTCATCGTGTTCGAGCTTACGGCCGCTGCGATGGTGGTCTCGGGCTTCCTGCGCTGGGCAGGCGCACTCGCACTTGCAGGCTTTACGCTTCTCGCAACGTTCATTGCTCTTCGCTTCTGGGAAATGGCGCCCGGTATGGACCGCATGATGGCAACGAACGCCTTCTTCGAACACATCGGTCTGGCCGGTGCATTCATCTTCGTTGCAGCGGCCGACCTTGCAAAGGGAGCGGGTAAATGAGCGCCGCGAAAACATCCGGGGGCACTTTTGCTCCTCTCGCACAGCCCGTCTTCGCGGTCCTGTGGATTGCAACGGTTCTCGGCAATACCGGAAGCTTCATGCGCGATGTCGCAAGCTCATGGCTGATGACGGACCTCTCGGCATCGCCTGCTGCAGTCGCCATGGTTCAGGCGGCCGGAACATTGCCGATCTTCCTGCTTGCCATTCCGGCAGGCGTTCTCACCGACATTCTGGATCGCCGCAAGTTCCTGATTGCGGTCCAGCTCCTGCTGGCCTCCGTAAGTATCTCACTGATGGTCCTCTCGCAGATAGGCATGCTTTCCGTGAGCGCACTGATCGGCCTGACCTTCCTCGGCGGCATTGGTGCCGCATTGATGGGCCCGACCTGGCAGGCGATTGTTCCTGAACTGGTGAAACGCGAGGACGTGAAGAGCGCTGTCGCTCTCAACTCCCTCGGCATCAATATCGCTCGTTCCATCGGCCCAGCTGCTGGCGGTTTGCTTCTGGCAGCGTTCGGGGCGGGGATCACCTATGGCGCAGACGTTGCAAGCTACATCTTCGTTATCGCGGCTCTGGTGTGGTGGCCACGTGCCAAAAACGCCAACGACGCTCTACAAGAGAACTTCTTCGGCGCGTTCAGGGCTGGCCTACGTTACACTCGCTCAAGCCGCCCCCTGCATGTCGTCCTTCTTCGTGCCGCCATCTTCTTCGCATTCGCCAGTGCCGTCTGGGCACTTCTTCCGCTGGTTGCCCGACAACTGCTGGGTGGTGATGCCAGCTTCTACGGTATTCTGCTTGGTGCGGTCGGCGCCGGTGCGATCGGTGGAGCATTGGTCATGCCGAGGCTACGCGAACGCCTGAGCTCGGATGGTCTGCTTCTTGGCGCAGCGGTGATCACCGCAGTCGTCATGGGTGTCCTTTCGCTCGCCCCGCCGAAGATCGTCGCCATTATCGCTCTTCTGTTCCTCGGTGGTGCTTGGATCACCGCCCTGACGACCCTGAACGGGGCAGCCCAGGCTGTTCTGCCCAACTGGGTGCGTGGGCGTGGCCTTGCTGTCTATCTGACAGTATTCAACGGAGCCATGACGGCGGGCAGCCTCGGCTGGGGTGCTGTGGGCGAAGCCGTTGGAATTCAGACGACATTGCTTATCGGTGCAGCTGGCTTGCTCGTTGCGGGGTTCATCATGCACCGCGTAAAGCTCCCGGCTGGTGACGCCGACATGGTGCCGTCCAACCACTGGCCGGAACCGTTGGTCGCCGAGCCTGTTGCTCATGACCGTGGTCCTGTCCTGATCCTCATCGAGTACAAGGTCGAGAAACAGCATCGTTCAGCCTTCCTGCGTGCTCTCGACCACCTGTCTCAAGAACGCCGCCGCGATGGTGCCTATGGGTGGGGTGTGACGGAAGATTCCGCCGATCCGGAAAAGATCGTCGAGTGGTTCATGGTGGAATCCTGGGCTGAGCACCTCCGCCAGCACAAGCGGGTTTCAAACGCCGATGCAGACGTGCAGGGAAAGGTTCTGACCTACCATGTTGGCCCGGACAAACCCGTCGTTCGTCACTTCCTGACGATCAATCGGCCAGGGGCGGCGTAAACATTCCATAAAAAGGGCGGCTCTGGCCGCTCTTTTTTTTATGCCATTTGACGCAGGAAACTTGGAGCCGACTAAACTTTTCTCATTCATCCGTTGTCGTGAAAAGGTACCAGATGGATGTCGGCCATCCTCCCCGCCAGAAAGGCGCGACCAAACGGCGCATATACGGATCGATTAACCGGCTCTTGCTGCATTCGAAGCGAAAAAGCCGCAATCCAGCTTTACAACTGTCTGAAAGACGTGGAGGAGCGTGGCACCGTGAAACATCCTATCCCAGCGCTGTTTGTATGTATGGCGTCGCTCGTCGCCTCAGCCGCCCCCGTTTTCGCAAATTGCTTTTCTCTGGTTGGGCGGCCTGAATGGCCGATCATTGCAGGGGCAGTTTCCTCAGCACAGGTTTGTGAGCAGCTCCCAGCCGGACCCAACCAAACTCGCAGTTTCCACGTGCAATCCGCAGAACTTTGCCGTGGCGCGGACCAAAACTCCACTCTCAGAGCTACGGCTATCGTTACTTGCGAAAGCCCTCCCGACGCGCTTTTCGAGATGCCACCGATGCAGTCGGAGATTGCGGTGATCGTTTCAGTCAACGAAAGAGCATGCAAAATCACCGATGCTCAAATTCAGATCGGCGGTGAGCTGGGAAGCCTCCTGCCCGGCACGGTGGATGCCAGCGAACTCGCGAGGCGCTGGACGGGGTCGCAATTGTCGCAACTCTGCCAGATGCGTTAGTTTTATGATCGTGTGGTCTACTCTCTCTCGAAAGAGAGCCTGGGTGACAGTGGGCGGCTGACGGTGGCTGCCCCATGGATCGCTTATGCCGATTTATGAGCCTCGCTAATAAGTGTTAGCGAAAAGGCGCATCTAATCATCTTCTTTTACCTCCCTATGTTGAGATATGGCGTTTCTCCGAATGCGCCAGGCCATCAACAACGAATGGAGCTGGAGATGAGAGATCACTCACATTTGGAACTTTCGCGGCGGGACTTACTTGTTTCCTCGGCGGCGGCAATTGCTGTCACGGGAGTTGCGGCAAAAGGAGCCGCAGCACAGTCCTCGGGGGAAGAAATGAATTTCAAGACAAGTGTTTCCTTCAAAGTGAACGGCGAGATGCATGATCTCGAACTCGACAATCGCACGAGCTTGCTCGACGCCTTGCGCGAGCACCTTCATCTAACCGGCACAAAGAAAGGCTGCGATCACGGCCAGTGTGGCGCTTGTACCGTGATGGTGGATGGACGCCGGATCAATTCGTGCCTGACGTTGGCGGTGATGCACGACGGTGACGAGGTCACCACCATCGAGGGCCTCGGACAACCTGGAAACCTGCATCCCATGCAAGCCGCATTCATCAAACACGACGGTTTTCAGTGTGGTTATTGTACTCCCGGACAAATCTGTTCCTCCGTGGCGGTCTTGGAGGAAATCAAGTCGAATATCCCAAGCCACGCCACTGCAGACATTTCCGCAAAGGTGGAAGTCACCGCGGCAGAAGTTCGGGAACGAATGAGCGGAAACATCTGTCGATGCGGCGCCTACTCGAACATTCTCGATGCAATTGCCGAAGTCGGGGGGATCGAAGCATGAGAGCCTTCACATACGAGCGAGCCACAACGGCTCAGGCGGCAGCGAAAGCGGCAGCAGCCAATCCGGAAGCCAAATTCATCGCCGGCGGGACAAATATCCTGGACTTGATGAAGCTGGAGATCGAGCACCCGGCGCATCTCATCGACATCAATGGAGTTGGTCTCGACAAGATCGAAACCACCTCTGATGGCTGTCTGCGCATAGGGGCTCTGGTCCGCAATACCGATCTGGCAAGCGACGAGACTGTCCGTCGTGACTATGGTTTGCTTACTCGCGCCCTCGTCGCCGGGGCGTCTGGTCAACTGCGAAACAAGGCCACCACCGCGGGCAATCTCCTCCAACGCACGCGCTGTCCGTATTTCTATGACACCAACCAACCGTGCAACAAGCGGCAGCCGGGAAGCGGATGTTCTGCCCTTGGCGGTTTTTCGCGACAGCATGCAGTCGTCGGAAGCAGCGAATCCTGTATCGCCACTCATCCCAGCGACATGGCTGTTGCGATGAGGGCGCTCGACGCAACCGTCGAAACGGTCAATGGCGACGGCCGTAGCCGCGCAATCCCGATCGCAGACTTTCACAGGCTTCCCGGCGATACCCCACACATCGAGACGGTCCTGGAGCCGGGCGAGTTCATAACTACGGTCACGCTGCCGAAGCCAATTGGGGGCAAGCATATCTATCGCAAGGTGCGCGATCGGGCCTCCTACGCGTTTGCGCTCGTATCCGTCGCTGCGGTGATCCAGCCGGATGGCACCGGCCGCGTGGCTGTCGGTGGCGTCGCTCACAAGCCCTGGCGAACAGGCTCAGGTGACCAGGAGCTGAAGAGCGGTGCAAAAGCCGCAAGTGCGGCACTTCTCGGCGACGCTCGCCCGACGGAGCAAAATCGCTTCAAGATAACCCTCGTGGAACGAACGATCGGTGCGGTGATCGCAGAGGCAAGGGGATAACGACCATGAAATTCGACACACCTGCAATCAACAATCCCATCGACCGGATGAAAGTCGTCGGTCAGCCTATCCCCCGCATTGACGGCCAAGAGAAAACGACGGGCCGAGCAATGTATGCCTACGAATGGCATGATCCGAACATTCCTTACGCCTACGGGTATCCGGTCGGTGCCTCTATTGCGAAGGGCCGTATCCGGTCGATATCGACCGACGCCGCAAAGCGGTCCCCCGGCGTTTTGACGGTAGTCACCACCTTGGACGTGGGCAAGCGCGAGAAGGGCAAATTCAACACAGCCAATCTTTTTGGTGGCGATGAAGTCCAGCACTATCACCAGGCCGTGGCGGTAGTCGTCGCAGAAACCTTCGAGCAGGCGCGCGCCGCAGCTTCGCTGGTAACAGTAGAATATGAAACTGCGCCCGGGAGCTTCGATCTCAAGAAGGCCAAGGACAGTGCGGTCAAGCCCGACGAGAAGCAGCTGCCCGACACGGCAGTCGGTGATTTCGAGGGGGCCTTCAAGAGCGCACCGGTCACTCTCGACGAGAGTTATACCACGCCAGATCAGTCACACTCCATGATGGAACCGCATGCTTCCATCGCTGCGTGGCATGGCGATAAACTGACCGTTTGGACGTCCAGCCAGATGATCGATTGGTGGCGATCCGATCTGGCGACTACACTCGGTATCGACAAGGACAATATCCATTTGATGTCGCCATTCATAGGCGGGGGTTTCGGGGGTAAGCTTTTCTTGCGAGCCGACGCGGTGCTTGCTGCCTTTGCAGCAAAGGCTACTGGACGCCCGGTCAAGGTCGCGCTTCCCCGTCCGTTCATAGCGAACAACACGACGCATCGGCCGGCGACGATCCAGCGTATTCGCATTGGAGCGACACAGGACGGAAAAATCACCGCGATTGCTCACGAAAGCTGGTCGGGTGACCAGCCTGGGGGCCAGCTGGAAACGGCTGTCAATCAGACACGACTGCTCTACGCGGGTGAGAACCGGATGACTGCCATGAGACTGGCCACGCTTCATTTGCCCGAAGGCAATGCGATGCGGGCGCCCGGCGAAGCGCCGGGGTTGATGGCTCTCGAGATCGCCATAGACGAGATAGCCGAAAAGGTGGGCGTCGATCCGGTCGAGTTTCGGATACTCAATGACACCCAGGTCGACCCTGAGAAGCCAGAGCGCGCTTTTACCCAAAGGAACCTGGTCGGCTGTCTGAAGCTCGGGGCGGAACGGTTTGGCTGGAACCAGCGCGGCAAGCCGGGTTCCCGACGAGAAGGAAACTGGCTGATCGGATCGGGTGTCGCAGCCGCTTTGCGAAACAATCTTCTCCTCCCATCCGCAGCAAGGGTTCGGCTCGGCGCGGACGGCATTGCAACGGTTGAAACCGATATGACGGATATCGGGACCGGCAGCTATACCATCATCGCACAAACAGCAGCTGAGATGCTGGGCCTGCCGGTCGATCGAGTGGCCGTTCAGCTGGGCGATTCCCGCTTTCCGGTTTCGGCGGGGTCGGGCGGGCAGTTCGGCGCGAACTGTTCTACCTCGGGCGTCTACGCGGCCTGCGTGAAGCTTCGTGAGGCGGTGGCGCAGAAACTCGGCTTTAACACTGACGACGTCGTGTTCGAGAATGGACAGGTTCGATCAGGAAACCGTTCGGTAGCGCTTACGGAGGCGGCTGCGCCAAACGGTCTTGTTGGCGAGGATGGAATGGAATGGGGCGATCTTTCCGAAGCCCATCAACAGTCAACGTTCGGTGCCCATTTCGTGGAAGTCGGTGTTGACGTGGCCACGGGTGAAACGCGCATTCGACGCATGCTGGCCGTCTGTGCGGCCGGACGGATCCTGAACCCGATAACAGCGCGCAGCCAGGTTATTGGTGCCATGACAATGGGTGTGGGTGGAGCCCTGTCCGAGGAGTTGGCGGTCGATACGAAGCAAGGCTTCTTCGTCAACCACGATCTTGCTGGCTACGAAGTTCCGGTGCATGCCGACATTCCCCATCAGGAAGTGATTTTCATGGACGAAGCAGACCCCATGTCGTCGCCTATGAAGGCCAAGGGCGTTGGCGAGCTTGGTCTCTGCGGGGTTTCTGCGGCCGTCGCCAACGCAATCTACAATGCCACCGGGGTGAGGGTGCGTCACTATCCTGTGACCCTCGACAAGATCATAGGCGGGCTGCCGGATGTTGCATGACGACATCGCCGCCCTCACGGATATCTGTCCTCAGGAGGATATCCAAGCTGCGACAAAGCCGACGCCGGTCAGGTCGTTGCTCACCGATGACACGAAAGAAATATTTGGCTTTGCGATAAGGGAGCTTGCAAAGGGCAGGGTGGCACTTGCCACCCTTGTCGAAATTCGCGGGGGAGCGGCGCGTGCGCTTGGCTCCCATGTCGCCGTTGCGGCCGATGGTCGTTTTTGTGGCTATGTGTCTGGGGGCTGCATCGAGGCAGCTGTCGCTTCCGAGGCGCTCGACGCAATAGGCGAGAACAGAGATAGGGAGGTGAAGTTCGGATTAGGCTCACCCTTTTTCGACATCGCCCTGCCGTGCGGTGGTGGAATTACCGTGTCGATCCACGTGCTGCAAAATACCGAGATGTTGAGCGGCGTTCTTGAGCAGCTTTATCAGCGCCGGACCACGGGCCTGTGCTACGCGAGGGATACCCAACAGCTCGAGATCGTCGAGCCGCCATCGCGGGCCGGTTACGCCGACGACCGCTTTTTCACGGTCTATCGGCCGCGCACGCGTGTCGTGATATCCGGTCAAAGTATAGAGGCCGAGAGGGTCGCTGATATAGCCCAATCTTCCGGCTACGAGGTTGTAGCCTGCACAGCGAGCGAAAAAGTTGTGCCCGATATCGATCAGTACACCGCCATTGTTCTTCTCCATCACGACCTCGATGCAGAGCAGGTCGTTCTGCAAGCCGCGTTACGGTCACCCGCGTTTTACGTCGGCGCCTTGGGGAGCACCCGTACACACCGTAGACGGGTCGATTTCCTTGTCAGCTCCGGTTTCTCCCGGGCAGATACTGATCGGATAAGGGCGCCGATCGGGCTTTTCGGGCCAACCCGCGATGCGAACTCTCTTGCCCTGTCCATCCTTGCCGACATCGCGGCGAGCCGCTTGTCCCTCTATGCGTGAGGTTCGGTGTGGAAGCGGCAGGAGATAGGCGAGTGTCAGTTGCCGTGGTTGTCCTGGCCGCTGGCCGATCGAGCAGGATGGCGGGTGCCGGGCACAAGCTTCTTGCGCGTTTTGGGGGAACCAGCCTGGTTCGTCGGGCCGCATTGGCAGCTGTTGGGGCCGGCAGTCGTTCTGTGGTTGTTGTGACCGGATACCGAAGCTCGGACGTCGAGGCCGAAATTGCAGGGCTCGACCTGAACATCGCGAGAAACTCCAACTTCGATGACGGGATGGCAAGCTCGATCGTGCTTGGCGTTCAACACGCCGCCTTGCAAGATCCTGATGGGATTATGATCATGCTTGCGGATATGCCGCTGCTTGAACCTGCGGATATTGACGCACTCATCGGCGCTTTTGCGGAAAGAAACGGAAAGGCGATTATCCGCGCGGTGTGTGGCGGAGATCCGGGAAACCCGGTTGTCTTTCCTCGCGCAGCATTCCCGCAGCTCATGGAGCTTATAGGCGACAGCGGCGCGCGCAAGATAATCACGCAATGTGGTCTCGACGTCATCGACATCGAGATCGGCGAAAGCGCCAAGGTGGACATAGACAACACAGAGCAGCTCGTTGCTTTAGGTGGCCATCCAGAAATCGGCTGATCATCGAGGTTTCTGCTGCCTCTAGGACGGGCTCGTGCCGGACATGCACGCAATGCTTCGCGAAATGGGCTGTCCGGTCGGCCAAGGCTACCTTTTCGGCCGCCCCATCGACGCCGAAGTTTTTGCAGCCAGCTTGGCACGGATTGGGAGCGACGGGGTGGAAACAGCCTAAGGTCAGCGGGAGTAAGGATGGATTTGGCCCCGCGAGTAATCGCGGAGCCAAGAGACGCTGATCAGATGAGGCTGACGTTCTCGGCCTTGGACTTTCCAGTCTTGCGGTCCTGTCCCACATCGTAGCTGACCTTCTGGCCATCCTGAAGAGAACCACCAAACCCTACGGCCGAGATGTGGACGAAGACGTCCGGGCCGCCGTTGTCCGGAGTGATGAAGCCGAAGCCCTTGTCCTGTGCGAAAAATTTGACGGTACCTGTTGCCATGTTATCCTCGTTAATTGAATACGACGCGGTAATACTATTGTTCGATGGCCTTGGCCACAAGGCTTTATGGCCTTCTCGAGCCAAGTCGCCGTGGATGAGTGGCTTTCAAAAACGCCTGTTTTGCGGTCTCAGTCACGATCAGCAAGCGATCTGTTGAATTTCAGCACGATTTAATTCGTATTTCCATTGTGCTCCCGCGCACAAAAAATCGAAGCAACGAGTTGCTTATGAACAAATTTGTCGTGTTGAGCGGGCCTGATCTTGGTCGGCAAAGCAGCGCAGTTTGAAGGCGTAGAGAGTTGCGGCCGCCGAGATCGCTTGCTCTATGTGCATACAACGTCTTTATAGCGGTCAACATGCTTAAAGTTTAGTCGTTTCCAGGGTTGCGGATATTTTCATCGATCTATCTTGCGGACGCGCTATTTGCGTGCTTGTATAGACAACCTAGGCAGTCATCACAGTTGCCGAGCCTGAAGGCGCAGACAGAGCGCAGGAGAGATTTGCATGATCGTCTTCGACAACGTCACCAAGCAATATGCGGGCGCGGCTACTGCCGTAAACGGTTTGTCCCTGACGGCGCCAAACGGCAAGCTGACCGTGTTCGTCGGCCCTTCGGGTTGCGGCAAAACCACATCCTTGCGGATGATCAATAGGTTGATCGTACAATCGTCCGGTTCGATCCTTCTTGACGGCGAACCGACAGATGGCATGGACGTGGCACTGCTGCGCCGTCGTATCGGTTATGTCATCCAGCATGCCGGGCTTTTCCCCCATCGCACCGTTGTTCAGAACATAGCGACCACTGCGCGGCTAAACGGGGCGCCAAAGGAAAAAGCACTGCGCACGGCGCATGAGTTGCTTGAGCGTGTAGGGCTGACCGCCGCCTTTGCCGATCGCTATCCGTGGCAGCTTTCGGGTGGCCAGCAGCAACGCGTCGGCGTTGCACGTGCACTCGCTTCCGATCCCAAGTTCATGCTGATGGACGAACCCTTCAGTGCTGTCGATCCCGTCGTTCGCACACAGTTGCAGGACGAATTTCTCCGCTTGCAGCGTGAGATTGGCAAGACCATCATCATGGTGACGCACGATATAGACGAGGCGTTGAAGCTTGGCGACCAGGTTGCTGTTTTGCGTGCCGGCGGAACGCTTGCGCAGATCGCCACTCCAGAGGAATTGCTGGCGCGCCCGGCAGATGCCTTCGTGGCGGACTTTATCGGCCGGGACAGAGGGTATCGCTTCCTGAGTTTCGCCGAATTTGATGGTGCAGTCCCTCTTGGTGCGGAGCCGACAACCTTGCTCGGCGCAACACCGGACAGCCTTCGTGGCGTTGCAACGGACCGCTGGGTTCTGGTGACTGACGCCGAACATCGTCCCATCGGGTGGGCCGATGCGCAGGGTCTCAGGCAGCCACTGCGTGAGGGAGATCTCAATCTCAGTGGTACGCTGGCGCCGGAAGGCAGCAGTTTGCGCCATGTGCTCGATGCAGCGTTGAGTTCGCCCTCCGGCCGCGGGGTCATCGTAGGGTCAACGGGCCAGCTTGTCGGCACCGTCACACTCTCTGATGTCGCCAAAGCCATCGAAGCCGCGCGAGTCGGTCGCTTCGGAGGTCAGCCATGAAGTTCGATTGGCTCTACCGGGAATCCGGGCGAATTTTCGAGCTTTTCATCTGGCATCTCGGCCTTTCGGTCATCCCGGTGGTGATCGGCCTGCTTCTTGCGTTGCCGCTCGGCTGGATTGCGCAGCGGGCCGGTTTATTCCGCTCGACCCTGCTGGGGGTTGCCGGGCTTCTTTACACAATTCCGTCGCTTGCGCTGTTCGTCCTGCTGCCGCTGGTGCTCGGCACCCGTATACTCGATCCGCTAAACGTCGTCGTCGCGCTGACGATCTACGCGTTGGCGCTTCTGGTGCGAACAGTGAACGATGGTTTGGAATCGGTTTCGCCAGACGTCCTCCAGGCGGCGAATGCCATGGGCTACAGACAGGTTGCGCGTCTGGTGATGGTGGAGCTACCGCTCGCGGTCCCTGTGATTGCCGCCGGATTGCGTGTGGCCGTGGTTTCCAATGTCAGCATCGTTTCCGTAGCGGCACTGGTTGGAACGCCGCAACTTGGTCTGCTCTTCACGCAGGGGCTTCAACTGCGGTTCCTGACGCCGATCATAGCAGGCATCGTACTCTGCGTGCTTCTCGCAGCCTTGCTGGACGGGCTTGTGCTGTTCATTTCACGCCGCCTGACGCCGTGGCAGCCAGGGAGTGCCGCGCGATGATCGAATGGTTTAGCGATCCCGCTCACTGGACAGGGAGTGATGGTGTCATCGTTCTCGTCGGTCAGCATCTGGCTTACAGCTTTGCGGCCCTTTTTCTCGCCTGTCTGATTGGCTTGCCGGTTGGGCTTTATGTGGGGCACACGGGACGCGGTGTCGTCTTCATTGCGGGTCTTGCAAATGCGCTGCGCTCCCTTCCAAGCCTTGGCCTGATCGCGCTTCTTGTGATTGTTTTTGGCCCCGTTTTCGCATCCGATATGGCTTTTATCGTACCCAGCCTTATCGTGCTCGTGCTTCTGGCCGTGCCGCCGATCATGACTGGCAGTTACGCCGGTATCGCGGCGGTGGATCCCGCTGCGGTGGATGCTGCAAGAGGCATGGGGAAACGTCCGCTCGATATTCTGTTCGATGTGGAACTGCCCTGCGCTCTGCCGTTGATCTTTTCCGGTCTGCGCAGCGCCACGCTTCAGATCATCTCGACCGCAACCATCGCCGCTTATGTTTCTCTTGGTGGTCTCGGTCGCCTGATCATCGATGGGCGGGCGCAGAACGATTATTATCAGATGGCCGCAGGTGCCGTTCTCGTCGGCGCGTTGGCCCTGACCGTGGATCTGATCATCGGCGTCATATCGAGGGTCACCGTATCACCAGGCCTGACGCGTCGAGCAAAGCGGTAGAGGTTTTAAAATAACGCGGTTTTCTATTCCACGACTGTTTCAACATAAAGGAGAAGCTCGCATGGCATTCAGGATCATCACTGCCGCCAGCGCATTTGCGCTCATGGCAATTTCCGCTGCTTCGGCATTGGCGCAAAGCAATCCGCTGGCCGCGCCAGCCACTCCGCGAACCGATACGACGACAATCATCGTCGGTTCCGCCGACTTCCCCGAAAGCCAGCTTCTGGCGACGATCTACGCCAAGGCCCTTGCCGCCAAGGGTGTTGCCGTCGAAACGAAGTTGAGCATCGGGAGCCGCGAAGTCTATATCCCTGCGTTGCTCGACGGATCAATCGATCTGTTGCCGGAATATGCAGGTGCGACGCTGAGCTATCTCGACAAGAACGCCACGGCCCATTCGCCAAGCGATGTGGCCGCCGCGCTCAAGGCGGCTCTGCCGAAAGGCGTCTCGATGCTGACACCCTCTGCAGCACAGGATTCCGATAGCGTGGCTGTGACGCGCGCGACCGCTGACAAATACAAGCTGACGACGATTGCCGATCTCGCACCCGTAGCCTCGCAGCTCGTACTTGGCGGTCCACCGGAATGGAAAACGCGCAAGGAAGGCATTATCGGTCTGAAGGAACTTTATGGCCTCGAGTTCCAGTCGTTCAAGTCGCTTGACGTCGGTGGCCCGCTGACCCTTTCGGCACTCATCAACGGTCAGGTCCATGCTGCAAACCTGTTCTCGACCGATCCGGCCATCGCTGCAAACGACCTCATCGTGCTTGAAGACGTCAAGAACCTCTTTCCTGCCCAGAACATCGTACCAGTGATTGCCACACCGAAAGTTAGCGACATTGTGACAAGCACTCTCGATGCTGTTTCCGCCGCCCTGACGACGAAAGATCTCGTCGTTATGAACGGTCGTCTGGCCAATCACGACAGTTTTGATGTCGTGGCGGGCGACTGGCTGGCCGAACACAAATTGAACTGAATCCATCGGCAAAGGGCGTGGCATTGCCCCGCCCTTTGCCGACAACCCTGCGTATTGGTGACGTCATAGCTATGGATCACGACAGAAAGATTTTCCGGGAAGTGATGTCGCCGATATCTGAGAACGCTCATGACGCGCAGGGCACCGAAGACCAGAATTCACCGCTCTATGTAAAGCTCAAGGACTATGTCCGCAGCCGCGTCGAGGCGGGTGAGTGGAAGATCGGTCAACGTGTTCCGTCGGAAAACGAGCTGGTCGATATTCTCGGTGTCAGCCGGATGACGGCCAACCGCGCTTTGCGTGAGTTGGCCGACGAAGGGCTTGTGGTGCGTGTACGCGGCAAAGGTTCGTTCGTTGCGTCCAAGAAGCGCACATCGCAGTTCCAGAGCGTGCCCAACATTGCCGAAGAAATAACACGCAACGGCGGTGTTCACAGCGCGCGGGTCATACTTCTTCACATCGAAACCTGCGATCCAGATCTTGCCGAAGCGCTCGCTGTTCCGGCTGGCAACCTTGCTGCGCACTCGATCATTGTGCATGCGGAAGATGGCGTGCCAATGCAAATCGAGGATCGTTTCGTCAATTCGGACTGCGCGCCCGATTACATCAAACAGGATTTCAACCTCGTAACACCCAACGGTTATCTCACGCGAGTGGCACCGATCGTGAAAGCCGAGCAGCATATCGAGGCGGTCAGCGCACAGCCCTGGGAATGCAAGCTGCTGGCTATTTCCAAGACGGAACCATGCCTGCTCGTGCGTCGTCGCACATGGTCGACAAAGGGGATCGTGTCTTCCGTCCGCCTCCTTTATCCCGGCAGCCGCTATCGTCTTTACAGCAGTAATTGAGACACCAGCGAACGCCGGCAGTATTCAAGATGGAAAATTCCCGCTCCTCGCAGCCGTTTCTGCATCATAGGAAAACGTCATGACTGTTCTACTGGATGATGGATTGAGTTGGCGCGATGTTGCCGATATCGGCAAGGGCGAGGCACTGCGTGTGTCAGACGCGGCCTATCTGCGGATTGACCGGGCGAGCCAGATCGTTGACAGCATCGTCGAAAGCGGTGTGCGCGCCTATGGCATCAATACCGGGGTCGGTGCACTGTCGGACACTGTGGTGGATCGCACCGCGCAGGGTCGGCTTTCGAGATCCATTATTCTCAGCCATGCCTGCGGTGTCGGCCCGTTGTTGGATCCTCGCGAAGTTCGGGCAATCATGGCGGCGCAGATCGCCAATTTCGCCCATGGGCACTCCGGTGTCCGACGCGAGATCGTCTCGCATCTGTCGACGTTTCTGGAACAGGATTGTATCCCCGACGTGCCGTCCCGCGGATCGGCGGGCTATCTGGTGCACAACGCGCATGTTGCGCTTGTTATGATCGGAGAGGGCCAGGCCCGGCTCGGCGGGCGCGTTATGAGTGGACGGGATGCCCTGACGGCAATGGGACTTCAACCCATCGTGCTGGGTGCCAAGGAAGGACTGAGCCTCGTCAATGGTACGGCCTGCGCGACCGGTCTGTTCTGCATGGCACTCGCGCGGGCCAATCACCTGCTAGATTGGGCCGATGCCATAGCGGCGCTGACGCTTGAAGCAGCAGGCTGCCAGATCGACGCTTTTAACGAGACGGTTCTCGCGCTGCGTCCCTCGAAGGGAATCGCGGCCGTAGGGGCTGCTCTGCGCTCCAGGCTTGAAGGCAGTGGGCTGGTTGCCGCTGCTCATGGCAGGCGGACGCAGGACGCGCTAAGCCTGCGTGCCGTGCCGCATGCGCATGGTGCTGCGCGCGATATCTTCGATGCCTGCGCCTCCATCGTCGACCGAGAGCTCGCATCCGTCACCGATAATCCCGCGATCCTTGGCACGCCCGAGCAACCCATCGTCTCGTCGGAGGCTCATGCCGTTGCCCCGGCATTGGGGCAGGCGGCAGACAGTCTTGCCATCGCCATTGCACAGATTGCCTCCATGAGCGAGCGCCGGATCGACAGGCTGGTCAATCCTCTGGTGAGTGGTCTGCCGCCATTTCTGGCGACCGATGCCGGAAGCCATTCAGGTTTCATGATCGCGCAATATACGGCCGCAGCTCTTGTCGGCGATAGCAGACGTCTTTCCGCGCCTGCCTCCACAGATGGAGGGCTGACATCGGGATTACAGGAGGATTTCCTCTCTCATCCCACGGCTGCGGCCAACAAGCTGCTCGCGGTTCTCGACAATGCCGAATATATTCTGGCCATCGAATGGATGGCCGGGGTGCAGGCCCATGATTTCCTGGAAAGTGTTGCCGGGCGGGCAGTCGGAACAAATGCGGTCTATAATCTGCTTCGCGAGCACCTCCAGCCCTATTCGGATGACCGGCCCCTGTCTGCGGACATGGAAAAGGCAAGGCTGCTCCTGCGTGATCTCTCGCCACCGGATATGTGATTGAAAGCCGTAAGGCTCGTGCCTTACATGGTGAAAGGCAGATCGATACCCCTGGCGCGGATGAAGGGCAGGCCTTTGCGCCGTGCAGTCCAGCCGATAACGTGAAGGCTCCGGGCGGCCGGCTCATGCCGTTGCGCAAGCATCCAGGATTTGCAGTCGATCGCGGCAATGTCCGCCCGGCCCTCGGCCACGGCAATGACGGAAGCGCGGTGGGCACCGGTCTCAAGACAGTTTTCAAACAGATCGAGGCCCGCGCCTTCTGCTTCCAGATCACGTTTCAAGCTGAGATAGCCGGATAATGACTTGTGCTCATTGAATGCCAGTGTTTTCCCGCTAAGAAATCCTTTCGGCAAAGCGGCCTCACCGGTTCTCAAAGGTTCAGCACCCTCTCCACCGTCGGCTATGCGGGCAATGATGGCGCTGGAATAGAACTCGCCTGCACCACCCTTGATGCCGTTATAGTCGCTCTGTCCAATCACCTGCACATGATCCTGCAGGCCAAACTCCATTGGCCCCCAGCAGGTGCCGGAGATCAGCAGAGCCGGATGCCGCCAGAGCACCGCAAGATCCAATGCATCGGGATCGAGTGTGGCAGGATCTGCGGCAATGATGGCGCCGTCCTTTCCACGAATACCTCCCGGAACCGCTGGCATGTCGCCGTTGCGTCGGGTGAGGCCTTTGGGAGCGTCGATACCCTCTGCTAAAAAACGGGTGCGCATATTGGCCCACAGCTTGTCCGTCTCATTGCGCAGTTCGGGCCAGTCATACATTGGCAGTGCCGCGATCCATGTCACGACGGAATTTCCAGTCTCACGTCTGGTTCCTGCATCGCATGGTCAGGAAAAATCAGAGCGGCAGGCACGACGGGTGACGCGATTAAAACTTGCTCGTCCCGTCTCAACACAGGATGCGCTACCGGTTCCTTGGCCTTGAAGGCGAAAGCGCGGAACACCTCGAAATAATTGCTGAACACATATCCGTCATTCATCTTCTGCCACTCCGCCCGCCTCTCGCTGTAGAGGGAGGGCAATTTATACCAGGCGGCTGTCGGCATTTTGTGATGCACGAAATGCAGGTTGTTATAGAGAAACAGTGGAGCCAGGATGGAGTTTTCAACAATGATCGTTCTCCCATCCGGCTGTTCTGACCATTGATGTTCGCAATAGGAGCGAATGGCGATGATGGATATGCCCAGATAGGCCGCCACACTGACATAGAGCCAGATTGGAACGCCGAAAATCAGGGATATGACCAGCAGTGTCGGAACAAGTCCGGCAAGATGCAGGGTCCAGGCATAGATCACCCGCCGATCACCCTGCGCGATCTTGCGCCATTCGGATATCGTGAAACCAACGACCATTAGCGGAGGGCCGATGACCAGACGCCCGATGAACGTATTGTTCCATCCCAGCAGGACCTTGAGGAACGACGGCATCTTTTGCCAGTCGCCCATAGCCCGGTAATAGCTTTCCGGATCGTCGAATGGGTCGGTCAGACGCTCGTCTGCATGGTGTTGCAGATGCGTGCGCTTGTAGCTGCGATAGGGGTAGAAAATCCCGAGCGGCAGAAAGACCAAAGCTTCGTTCAGCCGTGCATTGCGCGTGGGGTGCCCATGCAGAACCTCGTGCTGGAGCGAGGAATGCAGAGCAACCGCAATGCCCATGAGCACCAGAGAAACGATTGGAAACATCGGATACAGAAAATATCCCGCGAAAATCCAGAGACCGTAACAGACCGCCAACAGCGAGACGGTCGGCCATTCAATTCGGTCGCGCTTTCTTCTGCGGCGCACGCCAGTCAGCCGCGCCGTCTTCTTTGCCAATATCTCTGTCATTTCATACTCTTGATGCCCCTGATACCACAGGGTCGCACCAGTCTCAGCCAGCCACAACGGGTTTATGGTGACCAACTGTTGATTTTGATAACAGTTTAAGCAATATGGTGATAATTATAAACAAACGGGTGAATTGTGGACAAACGCACGCTTGCAGAATTGTTTCGTGCCCGCCTGATCCAGCTGGTGAATAGGTCAGAAGACAGCCAGGCGTCTTTTGCCGCCGCCATCGGCATTGATCGATCGGCACTTTCGCAATTGCTTTCCGGTGATTCGGCGCGGCTTCCGCGTGTGGAGACGCTGCTGAATATCGCCGCGCGACATTCCGTCTCGCTCGACTGGCTACTCGGTCTTTCCCATGATCAGGGGCTGATGGGGGAATTGCGGCCAAGTTTCGAGATCGAGGAGGGCGGTGCTGATTATACGGATACGCTGTTGATGAAGTGGCATGCGGAAGCGGCAGGCACCAAAATCCGTTATGTTCCGGCACGCATTCCCGATTTGCTTCGCACACCCGAGATCATAGCTTTCGAGGCCATGGGCGCGCATCAGAGTGTGATGGCGCAGGCCAGCGAGACGGCGTTTCGTCTCGATTATAATCGCCAGCCGGGCACCGACATGGAAGTGTGCATGCCGCTCGAAACGCTGGAAGCCTTTGCGCAGGGGCGCGGTATGTGGAGCGGTTTGGACCGCGAGACACGTGCCGAACAACTCAAGCATATGTCGGGACTTATCAGCGAGCTATACCCATCATTCCGGCTGTTTCTTTTCAATGAAAAAGAACGCTTTTCCGTGCCCTATACGATCTTCGGTTCGCAACGGGCAGCACTTTTCGTCGGCGCCATGTATCTTGTGCTCAACAACGCTGAAGCCATCCGTAAGATGCAACGTCACTTCGACGAGCTGATACGTTTTACCCGCATTCATGCCCATGAAACCGCGGATTTTGTTATGAATTTGGAAGTCGCTTAGTCCTGTGACGGGTACCAGCTTTCGCACATCATCGAACCGGTTTGCTACGTGACGATATGGTCGGGATTGAACAGGAGAGTAAGGCCGCCATGGCCGTGAAATACGGGCCTCCTCCAACAAACCGGATCTTTTGTAACGGTGCCAGAAAAGGCCCGGCAATGCCGGGCTGTAATCTATGATGTTACTTCGGCCGAAAACGCGGATTTGATCAGTGTTTTGGTATATTCAGCCGCCGGCCGCTCGAAGATCGCGTCCGTTTCTCCCTCTTCGACAATCTTCCCGTTTCTCATCACGATGACATAATCCGAAATGGCCTTGATGACAGAGAGGTCGTGGCTGATGAAGATGTAGGAAAGGTTGTGCGTTTTCTGCAAATTACGCAAGAGGTCGATAACTTGTCCTTGAATGGATCGGTCCAGCGCAGATGTAGGTTCGTCCAGAATGACGACATCTGGCTTGAGGATGATCGCGCGGGCAATTGCGATACGCTGACGTTGCCCGCCTGAAAACTCGTGCGGGTAGCGGTTGCGGGCGGCGGGATCGAGGCCGACTTCTTTCAGCGCTTCTATTGCTCGCTCGTCGCGCTGCGCGCGGCTGAGCTTTGGGTCGTGCACAAAGAGACCCTCAGTGATAATCTCTCCAACAGTCTGCCTTGGCGAGAGAGATCCATAGGGATCCTGAAACACAAGCTGCAACTGCCGCCGCAATGGCCTCATTGCCGTTCGGCCCAGTCCGGTGATTTCCGTCTTGCCGAAGAAAATGCGGCCCTCTGCAGTGACAAGGCGCAAAAGCGCGCGACCGAGCGTGGACTTGCCTGATCCGGATTCACCGACGATGCCGATGGTCTGCCCTTGATGAAGGCTGACATTAACGCTGTCCACGGCCCTAAAAGCCCGTGACTTCGACAGGAAGCCGCCCGGGATCACATAATCGATCGTCACGTTCTGGCCAGAGAGAACGACCGGCGCTTCTTTGCCGACCGGCGGCTTGTGGCCGCTGGGTTCGGCATCGAGAAGCATCCTCGTATAGTCCGCCTGCGGGCGCTCGAAGATCTCTTCCGTCGGACCGGTTTCAACGATCTCGCCTCGGCGCATAACCGCAACACGATCGGCAAAATGCCTGACGACACCGAGATCGTGCGTTATCAGCACCACGGCCATGCCGAAGCGCTGCTGCAACGACTTCAGAAGATCGAGGATCTGCGCCTGGATTGTCACGTCGAGCGCGGTGGTTGGCTCATCCGCGATCAGAATATCCGGCTCGTTTGCCAGCGCCATGGCGATCATGACGCGTTGGCGCTGGCCGCCTGAAAGCTCATGCGGGTAGCTGTCGATGCGCCGCTCCGGGTCCGGAATACCGACAAGTTTTAGAAGCTCGAGAACGCGTGCCCTCGCTTCCTTCTTGCTGCCGCCCCGGTGATGGACGATTGGTTCGGCGATCTGCGCGCCGATCCTGTAAAGCGGATCGAGCGAGGTCATCGGCTCCTGGAAAATCATTGTGATTTTCGCGCCACGGATTTTGTTCAGCTCGTTGACCGGCAAGCCTACCAACTCGCGTCCACGATATTGCGCCGAGCCTTGAATGACACCGTTGGAAGCCAAGAGGCCCATGATGCCCATCATGGTCTGGCTTTTGCCGGAGCCGGATTCCCCGACGACAGCGAGCGTTTCACCCTGCTTTACGTGGAGGTCGACACCTTTGACGGCGTTGACCGTGCCGTCTGGAGTGGTGAAATCGACCTTGAGATTGCGGACGGTGAGAATGTTTTCAGATGTCTTATTCATGTCAACGATCCTTGGGATCGAGTGCGTCACGCAATCCGTCGCCTACGAAGTTCAGCGAAAAAAGCGTCAGCACGAAGAAGATTGCCGGGAATATCAGCAGCCACGGGGCCGACTGAATATTGTTGGCGCCTTCGGAAATGAGCGCACCCCAGCTCGTGAGTGGCGCCTGAACGCCAAGGCCCAGAAAGGAGAGGAAGCTTTCAAGAAGTATGACTTTCGGGACGACGACCGTCACGAACACGACCACGGGACCGATGGTGTTGGGGATGATGTGACGGCGGATGATCTGCCAGTCGCTCAAACCCAAGGCCTGAGCTGCCGCCACAAATTCCCGCCGTTTCAAGGCAAGCGTCTGGCCACGCACGATACGCGCCATATCCAGCCACTCCACTGCGCCAATGACAAGGAAGATCAGGATGAAGCTACGCCCGAAGAAAACCACGAGAACCACGACCAGGAAGACGAAGGGCAGCGAATAGAGGATCTCGACGAAACGCATCATTACATTGTCGACCCGCCCGCCGATGTAACCCGCCGTAGCGCCGTAGAGAACGCCGATGCCGAGCGAAACGAGGCTGGCGAGAACGCCGACGGCAATGGAGACCTGGCCGCCCAGCATTACGCGAGCCAGCATGTCGCGACCGTTTGAATCTGTGCCGAAGAAGAAGTATTCGCGATTGACATCGCCTTCCAGCTTCAGTGTTCGACCATCATCTTCCGTAGCAACGACTTTCGTGTTTTCGAATTCGTTGGCGCGGTCGAAATAGCGTGTCGTGCGCGGGTCAATTGGGCTGCTGGAGGTAACCGTTGCCGTGAAGGTCTGCCCTTCGACGGCAAACTCCTTCAGTTCGACGCGCGCGCGGCCTGCCACACCTTCCATGACGCTTTGGAGGTTGTTCACGTCGGGGCGCGGCTCGAGGCTTGGCGCGACGGAGACGTAGGACGAAAACACCTGATCATAGGTGTGTGAAAGGAAATGCGGGCCGATAAATGAGAAAAGTGTGATCAGCACAAGCATGATGGAGCCAGCCATGGCGGCCTTGTTTCGTCTGAAACGCAGGGCTGCAAGCTGGAACAGGCTTCGGCTTTTCACCGATGGCTGAGGGGCGATATTGCCGGAGATATCAGTCATGTCTGACCCTCGGATCGAGCAGGCCGTAGAGAATATCGACCACGAGATTGAACAGGATCACAAAAATGGCGATGAGAACGACCGTTCCCATGACCAGTGTGTAGTCGCGATTGATGGCGCCAAGAACGAAGTAGCGGCCGACACCGGGAATGGTGAAGATCGTCTCGATGACCGCCGAGCCCGTCAGCAGCGCTGCGGCGCAAGGCGCAAGATATGAAACGACCGGCAGCATCGCCGCGCGCATGGTGTGAACCACCACGACGCTGCGAGCCGGGAGGCCGTAGGCCCTGGCGGTGCGGATATGGTCCATGCGCAGAGCCTCGATCATCGCACCGCGCGTCAGACGCGCGATAACCGCAAGCTGCGGCAAGGCGAGCGCGATCATCGGAAGAATGAGATAGCGTAGCGACCCATCACCCCAGCTACCTGCGGGCAGAAGCCCCAGCAAGACGGCGAAGATAAGCGTGAGGACAGGTGCGACGACGAAGTTCGGCACGGTGATGCCGATGGTCGAGATGGACATGATGGAGAAATCGAAGGTGCTATTCTGTCTGAGTGCGGCAAAGGTGCCGGCAAGAATGCCGCCGACCAACGCCAGCAAAAGAGCATAGCAACCGAGCTCCAGCGAATAGGGCAGGCCTTTGCCGATCAACTGGGCGACGGTGTTGTCCTTGTAGATGTAGCTCGGACCGAAATCGCCGGTGGCGGCGTTGCCGAGATAGATGAGATACTGGCGCCACAATGGTTCATCCAGATGATAGGTTCTCATCAGGTTTTCCATGGTTTGCGGGGGCAGGGGCCGCTCGAGGTTGAACGGACCGCCCGGTGCGAAACGCATCAGGAAAAACGAAATCGTGACGACGATGAACAATGTCGGCACGGCGCTCGCCAAACGGCGCAGGATAAATGAAATCATGATTTTCAGGCCCCGACATGGCACGGTGGTTTCGGCCACCGTGCCAGCACTGCTTATTCGGAAACGCTCAGGAAGCGGCTGAGGTGTTCGTTAGCAGCATTGTCTTCCCAACCCTTCACGCGATTGGAAACCAGCCACAGGTCCGCCTGTGTGAGAAGCGGAGCAACCGGCTGTTCCTTCATGAGGATGGTTTCTGCCTCGTGCAACAGTTTGGAGCGAGCAGCAGGATCCTTTTCGTCATAGGACTTCTGCATCAGCGCGTCATATTCGGCATTATTGAACTTCGAGTAGTTGAAGGTCTTGTTGGAGGATACCGAAAGGGCGAGGAAGTTTTCCGCATCCGCATAGTCAGCAACCCAGCCTGCACGCGCAACGTTGTACTTTCCGCCTTCCTGCAGGTAGCCGTAATGCGAGGCGACGTCGAGGTTCACCAGTGACACTTTGGCGCCAAAGGTATTTTTCCACATGTCCGCAATAGCGGTTGCAACGCGCTCATGGTTCGGGTTGGTGTTGTAGCGAATTTCGACGGAAAGCGGCTTGCCGCCCTCGCCGTAACCGGCTTCCTTCATGAGTTTGACGGCTTCGTCTTCACGATCGAGTTGCGACAGCGTCGCAAACTCTGCTTTCGCAGGCTCACCGTAGGAGTCCATGCCCGGAGGAACCATGGAGTAGGCGGGAACCTGCGAACCGCTGTAGATTTCCTTGGCGAGGAAATCGCGGTCGACTGCCATGGACAGGGCTTGACGGACGCGGACATCGTTATACGGCGCTTCGCGTGTGTCGAAGGTATAGTAATAGGTCGCAAGCGTCGGCGAAACGTGAACCTGTTCGCCATAGGCCTTGCGCAGACGGTCGATCTGGTCCGCGGAAAAGTTGTAGGCGAGGTCCATTTCCTTGGCTTCGAAACGACGAACGGATGCGGCCTGGTCGTCGATCGGGTAGAAGATGACCTTGTCGATCTTGGTGTTCGATGCGTCCCAGAAGTTGGTGTTCTTGACCACCGTCAAGCTGTCATTGGGAACATGCGCTTCAAGCTTGTAAGCACCGTTCGAGACCATGACGCCCGGCTTTACGAAGTTGGTTCCATTCTTGTCAAAGCTTGCCTTCGAGATCGGCAGAGCTGTCTGGTGGGCAAGGAGTTCAAGGAAGAACGGTGTTGAGCGCTCGAGTGTGATCTCAAGGGTCTTGTCATCCACCGCCTTGACGCCAAGCTGATCAACCGAAGTTTCGCCCTTGTTTATCTTTTCGGCGTTTTTGATCGGGTAAAGAATATTCGCATATTTTGCTGCGGTCTTCGGGTCTTCGACGCGCTGATAGGAGAAAACAAAATCTCCAGCCGTTACCGGAGTGCCATCCGACCACTTCGCATCTGCACGCAGTTTGAACGTGTAGACGGTGCCATCCTCAGAGAGCGTCCAGCTTTCCGCCGTACCGGGAACGATCTTGCCGGCAGCATCGTAAATGGTGAGACCTTCATAAAGGTCTTTGAGGATAAAGGCTTCGATATTGATCGAGGTCTGTGCCTGATCGAGCGTCTGAGGCTCCCCGGAATTGCCGCGGTGAAGAACTGTTTCTGCAAGTGCGGAACTTGCGCCAATCAGAAGAGATCCTACCAGCAGAGTGGCGCGAGTTGTTGTTTTTATCGACATAATTTCCCTCCCGTGAAGAGTGTGAGTCTACAAACAAGGCCAAATTGCTCCGAAGGGCAACCACAACAAATTGTGAGTTTATGCGTAAACCGTGACTGCTGATCGAAAAGAATAAGGGCAAAGCCATGGCCCGCACGCTGGACATTGCCTCGCGTGACGCGACCTCCGGGACGGTCAAATCGATCCGGGAAGCCGTCGGCCCCATCGATATCCTCGTGAAAATACCAGTGCCGCCGGCATCAAGCAGGTGCTGAAACGGTGAGGATAATCTTCTCTTTCCAGTCCGGCTCGCGGAAGCGCGCAGCCCGTCGAAAATCAACGCCCGAGTAAGTTTACGGCAGCACACATGTCATCGTTTGCATATGCCGGGTAACACTTCATTTATTAATTTTGTGAAATCTAAAATACGCAGGTTCCAAAGTTTCATCGGCGGGGCTGGTAGAACGAGTGGATCCAACGCGCCCAGCCTTTGGCGGCCCGGAGCGGATATCCGCTTGTCGCCCTATGAGGAGGGGCACAACTACCCGCGATGTTCCATTGTTTGTTTCCCTGGCTTCCTTCGCGGAAAGCTGGAGGAGCGCTTGCCCTGAGGCTATTCATGTCTTTCCTGAAGAATACCAAAATAAAAACAAAGGTTTTATTCGTCATATCACTGATGAGTTTGATGTCGCTTTCCGGAATCAGCTACGTCAGCTTGCAGTATAAAAATACCGACAATGTTTACAGCGATTTCATCGCAAATGAGGCGCTTGCTGCGGTGCTGAACGCCCGAACCAGCGGCAATCTCAATGCACTCGGCATGCAGATGCTTCGCGCCAGCCTCAATGACTCGACCAGCAGTGATTTCGAGGCCGCTGTCAAAACATTCAAGGCCGACCGGAAGCAACTGGAAGAACGGCAGAATAAAATCATGCAGCTGGTGCCGGCCCGGACGGATGCCGCTCGTGATATCCTCAAGGGCGTTGCCGAGGTTGAGGAAATCGGCAATCAGGTCATCGCTCTCATGCAGGCGGGAAAAAATGCTGAAGCTCAGCAGATGGCGCTTAACGTCCTTCGAAAAATAACCGAAGTCTCACCGAAAATCAGCGCGGGGAATGAGCAACTGATCCAGGTGATGAACGATGGCAGAGAACGCCTCACCGCCAGCACCAAAACGACAATCTGGACAGCTCTGGTCAGCATAGCACTCGTTTCCCTGGCATTGATCGCGCTCGGCCTGCTTATTTCCTCGCGTGGCATTACCACCCCGATTGCGCGGCTTCGCGAGCGCATGGGGTCGTTGGCGGCAGGCGATACAGCCAGCGAAATCGAAGGTATGGACCGCAAGGATGAAGTCGGCCAGATGGCCGCTGCTGTTCAGGCATTTCGCGAGAACGCCATCGCGCGCCTCCGGCTTGAGAATGAAACGGAAAACCATCGGTCATCTTCAGAGCAGGACCGGATAGAGCGCGAGAAACAGAAGGCAAAAGAAGCTGCCGACGTGCAATTCGCCGTCGACAACCTTGCTGCTGCCCTTTCGAAGATCGCTCAGGGCGACGTTACTTACCGGATCGCTCAGCCGTTCGTGTCCAGCCTTGACGGTATTCGCGGCGACTTCAACAGGGCAGCGGAACAGCTGCAATCGACTCTGAACCAGGTGGCGCAGAACGCGCGCGGCATCGACTCCGGCGCGAACGAGATCAGGGCCGCAGCTGACGATCTGGCCAAGCGTACGGAACAGCAGGCAGCGGCCGTCGAGGAGACTGCTGCTGCACTGGAAGAGATCACCACGACGGTGAAAGACTCGACCAAAAGGGCGCAAGAAGCGGGCCACTTTGTCAGTCGTGCAAAAGTTGGCGCGGAACAGTCGGGAGAAGTGGTGCAGAAAGCTGTCACGGCAATGGAGCAAATTGCTGCATCCGCTGATCAGATTTCCAACATTATTGGGGTGATCGACGAGATTGCTTTCCAGACCAATCTTCTGGCGCTGAATGCAGGCGTGGAAGCTGCCCGCGCCGGTGAGGCGGGCAAGGGATTTGCGGTTGTTGCCCAAGAGGTTCGCGAACTGGCACAGCGTTCCGCAGGTGCCGCCAAGGAGATCAAGAATCTCATTACGACATCGAACAGTCAGGTTCAGCAGGGTGTGCAACTGGTTGGCGAAACGGGCAAAGCACTCGAACTCATCGTCACGGAAGTACAGGAAATCAACCGTCACGTGATGGCGATCGCGGAATCGGCACAGGAACAATCCTCTGGTCTCCAGCAGATCAATACGGCTGTGAACCAGATGGACCAGGACACCCAGAAGAACGCTGCCATGGTGGAGGAAAGCACGGCGGCAAGCCACGGGCTTGCACGCGAGGCTTCGTCGCTCAACCAGCTGCTCGCTCGGTTCAAATTGTCAGAAGGTGGTTACAGCGAAATCTCCGCACCGGTTCGCGCAGCCTCGTCCGCTGACCGGCCTGCAGTTTCTCCTGCGCGTGCACTCGGCGGAAAGATTAAAGCTGCGTTCTCCGGCAATGCCGCCCTCAGCACATCGCCGGACAATTGGGAAGAGTTTTGATAAATGCGGGTCTTTCACGCCTGACGTCTGATGAGAGACTGAAAGCATTGTTGTAAACACTTGCACCGGCGATTGGACTTTGATCGCCGGTGTCTTGCCGATCGCACATCGAATCCGTGACGATTTTTGATCGTATCTTCCCCAAAAAGGGTCCGCTTTCGCGGAGAAGTGCCAGTTGATCATCCCAGGTACTATTGGCGATTGCCCGCATCACCGACAACTTGCAACCGCATTGGTTGGTTATAGTGGTTGTTCTGCGCAGGCGGATCGATATATCTAGGGCCTGGATCGTCACTTTAATCTGCGAGTACATGGAAACTTCGCTTTATCTGCCCGTCAAAAGTTTCCTCGAGCAAGCGGGTTACACTGTCAAAGGCGAGGTTGGCAGTTGCGACCTCGTGGGCTTGAGCGATAACGATCCGCCTGTTGTCGTCATCTGCGAGCTAAAACTGAGCTTCAATCTGGAGCTCATTTTGCAGGCGGTTGATCGCGCGGCTATGGCAGACGAGGTCTGGATTGCGGCACGGGTCTCAGCCAAGGGCAAGGGCCGCGAGGCTGATAAACGTTACCGCGACCTCTGCCGCAGGCTCGGGATCGGCATGCTCGGCATTTCCGATGTTGGCGACATCAGCGTCATCGTCAGTTCCATATCACCAATGCCGCGAACCAACCCGAAACGGCGTTCGCGATTGATACGTGAACACAAGAGGCGACGGGGAGATCCGGCGGTGGGTGGAAGCACCCGCGCACCAATTATGACCGCGTACCGCCAACAGGCACTCGGCTGCGCTTTGGCGTTGGCATCAGGGCCGCTGCGCGTGCGTCAGGTCAGATCCGGCATACCGGATGCCGGGAAGATTTTGCTTGCAAACGTCTATGGCTGGTTTGAACGTCTGGATAGAGGCGTCTATGGCTTGACCCCTGCCGGACAGGAGGCGCTGCAGCGATGGCCGCAACAAGAGACGCCGGCAACGATCGTCCTTCCCAGCTGATTTCTATTCAGCAATAGAGCTTAATTGCTGCAGACTATGTAAAAACATGACTGCACACCTTGGAGTTGATTTCATTTCCTCTTGATTTACCTTGTGTATTTCCGATGATGTAATACGGACTTGCTAAATAACCGACTCTGTACTCGATGAGTCGTGCAAATGAACATAATTAGCGCCAAACAGAAATTGCTGTATTTTATGTCTGTCCGGTCCGACAATCCGGACCTGCTGAAAGCGCAATATCGCGCTTTCACCCGGCAGATGCCGATGATGTATTTCATACTGATTTCAAGTACATGGGCGCTGGCTACTACACATCTGCAACTGGCGCCGTTTTGGCTCACCATTGGAATTCCCGCTTTTTTCACACTCGGCTGCACCGTCAGGGTTGCATTCTGGTGGAGAACCCGCGGTATCGATCCCCCGCCGAAGGTGGCCCATGCAGCGCTTCAGCGCACAAATCGCCTGGCAGCCGGTATCGCCGTTATATTCACGCTCTGGTCTTTTTTGCTGGTGCCCTATGGGGACGCCTATACGCAGTCCCATGTCGCCTTCTACATGGCGATTACCGTCATCTCCTGCATCTTCTGTCTGATGTATGTGCGTTCGGCGGCCTTCATGGTCACGGCCATCGTCAACGGCGCCTTCATCATCTTTTTTTTGGCCTCACAGCAACCGACATTCATCGCCATTGCCATCAATGTTCTGTTGGTCTGTGCGGGCATGATGTCCATCCTGTTGACCAATTACCGCAATTTCGAGCGCATGATCGTTTCGCAGCAGCGTACGGAAGCGCTCAACAACGAGAACCTGCTGCTTGCCAATATTGACAGCCTGACGGAACTGCCTAACCGCCGCGCCTTTTTCGCCCATCTGGAAGCCGAGATCGAAAAAGCAAGGGTGGCGGGAACGCGGCTGGCGCTGGGCGTTATCGATCTCGATGGGTTCAAGCCGGTTAACGACCTTTACGGCCATTCCGTCGGCGACAGGCTGCTCGTCAACGTCAGCAAACGTCTCACCGAAACTCTGACGACCAGCAGGGCATTCCGCCTTGGGGGAGATGAGTTTGCGATCGTTGCCCCAATCATACCTGATGATGCGCAACTCGTCGTAAATGCGAACGTGATCTCGGAACGGTTGAGGGAACCCTATCATCTGCCCGAGGGAACGGTGCATGTCGCTGCTTCCATGGGGATAGCCGTATTCCCGTGCCTCGCTTTGACGCTTGAGCAACTTTTCGACCGTGCGGATTATGCGTTGTATCACGCCAAGAAAACCCGGCGCGGCGATGCCGTCCTCTTCGATGCGGAGCACGAAAAGCAGATCAATATCGAAGCCCGTATCGAACATCTGCTCAAGCAGAAAGAGATAGAAAACGAGCTTTCAGTCGTGTTCCAACCGATCGTCGACATACGCGATGGAAGAGCTGCGGGCTTTGAAGCACTGGCGCGCTGGCACAGCCCGGTCCTTGGGCATGTCCCGCCTGCCCAGTTCTTCGCCATTGCCGAGCGGGCCGGTATCGTCAGCTCGCTGACACGGCCTCTTCTTCGAACCGCTCTCGCTTCCGCATCGGCATGGGAGCCATCCCTTAGACTGTCCTTCAACCTCTCGGCCCATGACCTCAATTCCTGCGAAGGCGTGCTGTCATTGATCGGCATCATCGAAAACAGCGGCTTCGACGCAACACGTATTGACCTTGAAATTACCGAAACGGCCTTTGCGCATGATTTCGAACAGGTCAGGCAGTCGGTCGAAATGCTGCGGCGGCTCGGTTGCGGCATTTCGCTTGATGATTTCGGCACCGGTTATTCCAGCCTGACACGGCTGCACGCTCTGCCCCTCACCAAGATCAAGATCGACCGCAGCTTCGTCACGGATCTGCACGAAAAGCCAGCCAGCTACAAAATCGTGAAATCCCTGCTCACGCTCAGCCGCGACATGGGGCTGGAATGCGTGGTGGAAGGGGTCGAAACACTGGAGGAACTCGCGGCCCTTGAAGGTCTCGGTGCTACGCTGGTGCAGGGTTATATCTATGCGGCACCACTACGAGAACAGGATGTCCGTGAGTTTCTTTCCGGACAGGCAAAAAAGCACATGATCCTGTCAGCCTGAAGTGGCCTGGGTTTTTCGGGCCCGATTTTCCGGCTGCGATGCCTGCCTGCTGATGTTGATCCGGGGAAGGACAGGAAAACAGGGCTCGGCTACTTCTATCGTGACGTAGAAATGCGTGCTTTGAATAGACGTGTTTGCTTTGTCTGCCCGGCAGGTTTTAGCGTCCGCCTTGTTTTCCGCGCAATCCAGGCGCAGTATAAGCTTCGTTGTGCTGGCAGCACGGCTCCCCGGTGTCAGAGAGGCGCCGCATCTTCTTCTTTGTCCTTTAGTGAATGTTTGCGCTGACGGTGCCGTATTTCTTTGCGGTAATCACCGAGATGTCACCTATTGCGGCACAAGCATGCAGGTTGACGGGCGATTACGCTGCCACCAGTTGCACAACGCAGACCATCTGCATTTCTCCAGTGCCATTTCATGGCATCTGGTCGTTTCGCTCCTGGATTTTCTTGGTACCACCCGGACACGACACCGCATCTAGTCCTTAGGGATGTCTGGCTCACGCACCACTCCGATCGATAGGGACTTTCGACCGAGAGACAGGAACGCAGCAGTCGCAATGTAGAATAAAACCGGCTCCACGCGGATCAAAGCCGCGCTGAAGCCTCGGATGAAAGGCAAGACCATGAATAGTTATAACGACCAAAGACGCCAGGCGCTCAGGATCGAAGTTTGGGAGAACGAAGGCGGGACTTCCGTCGCCGATACACGTGACTCCCAATATGGAAGAAGGATCGAGAGGGACCAAACCTGGACCATATATCATGTATTCACCGGTGTGCCGGTACGGGTGGGTGGCCGCAGGCTGACTGAACTCAGCATATCGGAAGCAACCGATGGCATGCTTTCACTCAATCGTCGTAACGTTTTGCGAAGGGAAGAACGCAGCAGGTGTGAAGCATGACACTGGCTTTCCCCAACTCGGCCCGCAGTTTTGACGACGTGCGTAAAGCTGTGCGGTTTTTCGGCCATGATGGCATGTTCGAAATCCGGTTTTTTGTTGAAGCCGCTGCACTCGCCAAGGGCGGTGTGCATGCAACAGGCATGTCGGAAGCCCAATGCCTTTCGTCTTTTGACGCAATGCGCACGCCGATCTACGAGGCTGCCAAGAAGGTGTATGCCAAGTACCGGCGCAATTTGAACGTCCTGACGACTTCCGACTTCGGCTAGAGCACATCCTGTTTAAACAAAATTGTCTGACGTGCTCTAGCTATTTGTTTTTACGCATTTTCCGGGCAGTAAAACTGCTACGCACTTTAGGAAATGCGCGACCATTGCGGGATCATGGAATGGCGCGCGGGCCGGCATCTACGGTTGCGGCGTCGCGAGCCAATGCATCATCGATTTCAGTTGGTGACACCTGAAGGAACTGGCGGCGGTTCATGGCGACAGCGATCGCGGGAATCTCTAGATGGGTTCCCACGCGGCGATACGCCGTGAAGCTGAGGCCCTCTATCAATTCCTCGTCTATGACCAGGCGATAAGTGCCCGCTCCCAAGGATTCCGAAAGGGCCTCCAGACGGAACGGATGCGTGAATGTGATTTCGGTCTCCGTGGTTCTTTCGATCATGTCCAACACCGCTTTCCGTTGCGTTAAAACCTGCACAGTTACAGCCGGTTATCGCAACTATGCGCCGATCAGGATGTAAACGATCAGCGCCACACTTGCCGCAGACAAGACGTAGCCAGCCAGCGTTGCGAGATTCTGTTTTGTCGGTTGGTGGAATATGGAAGACATGGCGTCCTCCCTTGTCGGGGCCAGGGTATTCAACCCTTAAACAGCAGCGCCCGTACTATGGCTGCTGGAGCAAACACAGTGGACCCGTTTCACTCGTTTAGCAATGAAACAATCCTGATAAGATAGAGGTGCTGATCGAAGACACCTTTTTGTGAAGGTGAGGAGCGCCGTCACTCGTCCCGCGATTGCCCTTCTCCGTTGGAAGGCCGTAAAAGTCTCCGATATGCCAAAATTCGAATGCCTCACCAAATGATCTTGACAGGGGGCAAGTTTTGGATTTCCTTGTAAACCGGTTTAGTAAATCGCTTTACAAGCCTATCAAGAGGCCAAAGGCCCACGGGAACAGGAACGGGAAGAATGATGGCGCCAAATCGTGCGACCAGTCTGAAGGATGTTGCCCGCACGGCGGGTGTTTCCGTCGCCACGGTGTCGCGGCTGCTCAACGGCTCGCTAGAACTGCCTGCGGACACGAAGGCGCGCATCGAAGACGCCATTCGCCAGCTCAACTATGTTCCTAACCCGCATGCGCGTCGTCTCAGCCGTGGGCGCTCCGATACGATCGGTCTCGTCGTTCCCGATATCGGCAACCCGTTCTTCGGCATGCTGGTTGCAGCAGTGGAAGAGGAGGCAGACAGGCGCGGTCTTGCCGTATCGCTTTTCGCAACGTTGAACCGGCCGGGACGCGAACTGTCCTATCTGCGGCTTCTTGCCCGCAACCATGTCGACGGGCTGGTCTTCGTCACCAACCACCCCGATACGGACGAGCTTGCCGAGCTTATCAGCGCCACCGGCAAAGTCGTTGTGGTCGATGAAGACGTGCCGGGGGCATCCGTGCCGAAGCTGTTCTGTGACAATGAACAGGGCGGCCGCCTGGCTGGCGAACACCTTGCCGGATATGGCCACCAACGCGTGCTTTATGTCGGCGGCCCCGAAGAGATGCTCAGCACGCAGCGGCGTTTCCTTGGGTTGGAGGCAGCGTTGCGGACGCATTGCAGCTCCGAGCCCTCGATCATGCGTTATTGCGGCGACTATACCGCGGAGTTCGGTCGCGAGGCGGCCTTGCGTTTTCTCTCCGAAGGCCGTCCCGCCACGGCAATTTTCGCCAGCTCCGACGAAATCGCCATCGGGATGATTGAAGTCTTGCGGGCGCAGGGTGTGCGCATTCCGCAGGACGTATCGATGATCGGCTTCGACGATGTCGGCCCGCTGCATCTGTTCGATCCGCCGCTTACCGCCATTCGCCAGCCCGTCAGGGCCATTGGCCAGCGCGCCCTGTCGTTGCTGGCCGAAACCAATTGGGAACAGGAAACTCCGGCCCATCCGGAAGAGCTGCTTCCCGTAGAAATCGTCGTGCGGAGCTCCGTTGCGCCGCCGTCGAAACAATAATTGCGACGGATAAAACCAACAGAGGAAGAACGCAAATGACAATAATCAAACGCAGATATTTCTCCGCAGCCCTTGCCGCCACCGTTCTGGCCGGGGCGACGCTTTCCGCCGGCATTGCCGGTGCCGCGGAAAAGACGATAGCCCTGGTGCAGATCAACCAGCAGGCCATCTTTTTCAACGACATGAACAAGGGTGCGGAAAAGGCGGCAAAGGAAGCGGGCGTCAAGCTGGTCATCTTCAATGCCAATAACGATCCGGCAGCGCAAAACAGCGCCATCGAGACCTATATCCAGCAGAAGGTCGATGGGATCGCGGTCGTCGCCATCGATGTCAACGGCATCATGCCTGCGGTAAAGCAGGCCGCCGAAGCGAAAATCCCAGTGGTCGCTATCGACGCAATATTGCCCGAAGGTCCGCAGAAGGCACAGATCGGCGTCGACAACGCCAAGGCTGGTGCCGACATGGGCAAGTTCTTCGTCGACTATGTGAAGTCAGACATGGGCGGCAAGGCCAAGATCGGCGTCGTCGGGGCCCTCAACTCTTTCATCCAGAATATCCGCCAGAAGGGCTTTGAAGACACCATCAAGGAGCAGTCCGGTATTACGGCAGCTGGTGTCGTTGACGGACAGAACGTGCAGGATACGGCTCTTTCCGCAGCGGAAAACCTCATAACCGGCAATCCGGATATGACCGCAATCTACGCAACGGGTGAACCGGCCCTTCTCGGCGCCGTCGCTGCCGTCGAAAGCCAGAGCAAGCAGAAGGACATCAAGGTCTTCGGCTGGGATCTGACCAAGCAGGCGATCGCTGGCATCGACGCTGGTTATGTCGCGGGTGTCATCCAGCAGGACCCGGCGGCCATGGGTGCTGCGGCCGTCAAGGCGCTGAAGACTGTTTCTGATGGTGGCAGTGTCGAAAAGACGATTGCCGTGCCCGTGACAATCGTCACCAAGGCCAATGTCGAGCCCTACCGGGCGGTCTTCAAATGATCGCCGGCGGACAGCACCCAACCGCTGTCACCGGCGCTGGGGGAGATATTCTCCCCCAGCATCTTTCCGGTGCGGTGCAAGAACCGCGCGTCTCGCTTCGCGGTATCGTAAAGACCTTCGGTTCACATCAGGCGCTGCGCGGCGTCGATCTCGACATCTATCCCGGTGAATGCCTGGGCCTTGTCGGTGACAACGCGGCTGGAAAATCGACGCTGACGAAGGTTATTTCCGGAACCTACATTCCGGATGAAGGATCCATTACGCTCGAAGGGGAAGAGGTCCGTTTCTCCGGTCCCGCCGATGCGCGCAATCGCAATATCGAGATGGTCTTTCAGGATTTGAGCCTCTGTGACCATATCGACGTGATCGGCAACCTGTTTCTTGGGCGCGAGATCACCAAGGGTCCGTTCCTCGACCGGCAGACGATGTTGGCCGAGGCCCGCAAGATGCTGGATGCGCTGGAAATCCGTATTCCACGGTTGACGGCCAAGGTGGAAAAACTCTCTGGCGGACAGCGGCAGGCAATCGCAATCGCCCGTGCGGCGTCCTTCAATCCCAAGGTCCTGATCATGGACGAACCCACTTCGGCGCTTGCCGTGGCAGAGGTGGAGGCCGTTCTGGCGCTGATCAACCGGGTCAAGGCCAAGGGCGTGTCCGTCATCCTCATTACTCATCGTCTTCAGGATCTGTTCCGCGTGTGTGATCGCATCGCCGTCATGTACGAGGGAACGAAGGTCGCCGAACGGCAGATCAACGAAACCAGCCTCGAAGACCTCGTCAAACTGATCGTGGGAGGTCGCCATTGACCGTCTACACTGAACGCGCCAAGGGCTCACCCGTCGCCGATTTCATCGCCGAAAACGCGCAGGTCTTGTCCATAACGGCCTTTTTTATCGCCTGCATGCTGTTCTTTGCCGTAAGCACGGATACGTTCCTGACGGCAGGCAACCTGCTGAACGTCGTGCGTCAGGCCGCTCCCATCCTCATCGTCTCCGTCGCCATGACGCTTGTCATCATCACCGGCGGCATCGACCTGTCGGTCGGCTCCATGGTTGCGCTGATCAACGCCGTCGGTGCCATCCTCATGGCGGCGGGCTATCCCTGGCCTCTGGTGCTGGTCGCCATGCTCATGCTCGGAGCCGTGCTTGGTCTCTTGCAGGGCTGGTTCATTGCCTATCAGGGCATTCCGGCCTTCATCGTTACGCTCGCAGGCTTGTCTATCCTTCGAGGGGTCGCACTCTATATCACCCAAGGGTATTCGGTGCCGATTCCGGATGCGCCCGGCTTCTTTTTTCTCGGTCGCGGAGACCTGTTCGGTTTCCCGGTGCCGGCGCTGATCGGTATCCTCATCACTGTCGTGGCCTATGTGGTCATTTCGTCCACCCGCTACGGACGCCGGGTCGTGGCGGTAGGCTCCAATCTGGAGGCTGCCCGTCGTGTGGGTATGCCGGCAAAATGGATCCTCGCATCGGTCTATCTGGTGGCAGGCGTGGCATCCGCAATCGCTGGGCTGCTGATCGCGTCACGCCTTGGCTCGGGTTCCTCCAATGCTGCTGTTGGCTTTGAGCTGCAGGTCGTGGCAGCGGTTGTGCTTGGCGGCACATCTTTGATGGGCGGACGCGGAACCATTCTCGGCTCCGTGCTTGGCACCATGACCATTGCCGTGATCGGCAACGGGCTGATCCTGATGCATATTTCGCCCTTTTTCACACAGATCGTCACGGGCGCGATCATTCTTGCCGCCATCTGGCTCAACACACGCATCTTCACCACCAACTTCCGCTTGGGTTCCAGAAAAAAGGGTTGAGGCCATGGTGGATGAACTCTCGAAAGGCCATATTCGCTCCGGCAATTTCATGACCGTTTCCGGTCCCGTCCCGGTGGAAAAGCTCGGCGTGACGCTGATGCACGAGCATATTCTCAACGATTGCCGCTGCTGGTGGCACGCACCGAAAACGCCGGAGCGGCAATATCTGGCGGAGGGCTTGGTCTGCCAGGAAATCCTCGGCGAACTTCGCCAGGATCCCTTTGTCAACAAGCACAACATCACGCTGGATGATGAGCCGCTTGCGATTAAAGAGCTGCATGAATTCGCCGCTCAGGGCGGCCATACAGTGGTGGAGCCGACCTGCCAGGGTATCGGCAGAAATCCACTTGCTCTCAGGCGGATATCCGAGGCGACCGGGCTCAACATCGTGATGGGGGCGGGTTATTATCTGGCCTCCTCCCATCCTGAGAAAGTGGCAGCGCTCAGCATCGACGATATCGCCGATGAAATCGTTCACGAGGCGCTTCAGGGCGTCGACGGAACCGGCGTGAAAATCGGTCTGATCGGAGAGATCGGTGTGTCCTCGGACTTCACCCCCGAGGAGCAGAAATCGCTGCGCGGTGCGGCGAGGGCGCAGGCCCGTACCGGTTTACCCCTCATGGTGCATCTTCCGGGCTGGTTAAGGCTGGGTCACAGGGTTCTCGATGTAGTCGAGCAGGAAGGTGCGGATGTCAGTCACACCGTTCTTTGTCACATGAACCCGTCGCATGACGACCTTGGCTATCAGGGAGAACTTGCCGGCCGCGGTGCCTTCATCGAATACGACATGATCGGCATGGATTTCTTCTATGCCGATCAGCAGGTCCAATGCCCGAGTGACGACGAAGCGGCCAAAGCCATCGTCCAGCTGGTGGAGCGCGGATATCTGGACCGCATCCTGCTTTCCCACGATGTTTTCCTGAAGATGATGCTGACGCGGTATGGCGGAAATGGTTACGCCTATATCCTCAAGCATTTCCTGCCGCGATTGAAGCGGCATGGTCTGGATGACCTCACCTTGCAAATCCTCATGCGGGATAACCCGCGCTCGGTCTTCCAGGCGAAGACGTGACGAACCCATAGAAATGGAACGAAACATGACAAAGAAAATACTTCTCGTGGGCGAAAGCTGGGTCAGCTCCGCCACTCACTACAAGGGCTTCGACCAGTTCGGCAGCGTCACCTTTCACTTGGGCGCGGAACCTCTGGTAAAGGCACTTGAAGGTAGTGAGTACGAGCTGACCTACCTGACGGCTCATGATGCTGTCGAGAAACTTCCCTTCGATATGGCGGGGCTGGATGCGTATGACGCGATCATCCTCTCTGACATCGGTGCCAACTCGCTGCTTTTGCCGCCTGCGGTTTGGCTGCACTCGAAAACCGTTCCAAACCGTCTGAAGCTTCTCAAGGCATGGGTCGAAAAGGGTGGCGGCCTGCTGATGGTTGGCGGATATTTCTCGTTCCAGGGTATCGATGGCAAGGCCCGGTGGCGTCGCACCCCCGTGGAAGATACGCTTCCCGTGACCTGCCTGCCATGGGATGATCGCGTTGAAATTCCGGAAGGATCGACGGCCGACATTCTGATGCCGGATCATCCCACCGTTGCAGGTCTTTCCGGCGAATGGCCGCTTCTCCTCGGTGTCAATGAGGTAGAGGTGCGCGAGCGCGCGGATGTGGACGTGGTCGCCCGCCTGCCTGCGGAGCAGGGCGGTCATCCGCTTCTGGTCACCGGCGTTTTTGGCCAGGGTCGGACAGCGGCGTGGACATCCGACATTGGTCCGCACTGGCTCTCTCCCGCCTTCTGCGAATGGCAGGGCTACGGCCGTTTGTGGAAAAACATTCTGGGCTGGCTGACAGAAGCTCGCTGAGCGCGGCGGCAGGTATCGGTGGAGAGGATCGTCAGTTGGACAAAATATCCGCGAGCTCAAGGATATCGGGAAAGGCTGAAAGCGTGCCCCGACGACTGACAGTCAGCGCAGATGCCTTTGCGCCATGCCTCAACGCCCGTTCATCCACACTGACGTTTCTCAACGCGGCGGAGGCAAGCGTGACGGCCATGAAGCAATCGCCAGCACCCGTCGTGTCGACAACGCCAGTTTTTTCGGCGGGCACGGTCAGGCATTGGTTTGTCGTGCCAAGCATCGAACCCTCGCCGCCAAGGGTGAGGATGACCTGTCGGACACCGGCTGAAATGAGCAATTTTATCGCTGTCGAGCCGGTATCCCCGGTCAGGGCGGCGGCTTCGCCGCGGTTGAGGAAAGCAATGTCCGTGAGCGGCCAGAGACTTTCAAACCAGGGTTGGAGAGGTGACGGATTGAATGCGGTGATCATTCCCGTTGCCTTTGCCTGCGACAGTGCGAGACGGGTGGTTGTTTCGCCCAGATTGCCTTGCACGACGAGAAGGTCGCCGGGGCTGGCTGTACCAAGGGTTCCGGCCACGTCTTCCGGGGTCAGGGATTCTGCGCAGGCCGTGGTCGTGACGATGCTGTTTTCACCATCGGGCGTATTGAAGATGATGGAGAGATCGCTGGTCTGCCCATCCATGCCAATGAGGTCGGCGGTCAGAGGTTCGGTTGCAAGGCGGGCGCGGATGGTCGCAGACCTGTCATCTGTACCTACAGCAGCAGTCAATGTGGTATCGAGGCCGCATCGGGCCATGACAATGGCTTGATTGCAGCCTTTGCCGCCAAGATCGCGGAAGGCCTGCCGGCCGAAAATCGAAGCCCCGGCTTCCGGCAGGGCGGAAACGGAATAGGTTTCGTCGAGCGCGATATTGCCGATGACGAAGGCACGCATGAAAAACTTTCGAGAGGACAAGGCATGCAGATCATATCCGACAATAGGGCGAACGCCATCCAGGAAATCTTTGGTCGTGACAAGGCCTTGATCGGCATGGTGCATTGCCCGCCGTTTCCCGGAGCACCAAGGTATCGTGGCGCGGCCATGGATGCCATCTACGACGTCTGCATGCGCGATGCCGAGGCTTTGATCGAAGGCGGTATGCATGGTCTTCTCGTTGAAAACCATGGCGATATTCCCTTTTCCAAGCCGGAGGATATCGGTCATGAGACAGCCGCCTTCATGAGCGTGGTGACTGACCGGGTCGCGCGGGCGACTGGCGTTCCGCTCGGTATCAACGTGCTTGCCAATGCGCCGATCCCGGCTTTCGCCATTGCCATGGCGGGCGGGGCGAAATTCATCCGCGTCAACCAGTGGGCCAATGCCTATGTCGCCAACGAGGGTTTCATGGAAGGGCGCGCGGCGGAAGCGATGCGTTATCGATCCCTGCTCAGGGCCGAGCACATAAAGGTTTTCGCTGACAGCCACGTCAAGCATGGCGCGCATGCTATCACGGGTGATCGCAGCATCGATGAGCTGACCCGCGACCTTGCCTTCTTTGATGCGGATGCGGTGATCGCTACTGGCCAGCGAACTGGCAACAGCGCAACGATGGCGGAAATCGAAGAGATCGGGCAGGCCACACATCTTCCGCTTCTGGTCGGTTCTGGTGTTGGGGAAGCCAATATCGTTGAAATCCTGAAGCGCACCAGCGGTGTCATCGTCGCTTCGTCGCTAAAACAGGGCGGTGTCTGGTGGAACCCTGTCGAGCCTGCGCGTGTGCGATCGTTTGTTGAGGCGGCGCAGCCAGGTCTTTCGGGTTGAGGGCAAACGGGAAATGATGATGACGCAAACTCTTTCGATCAACGGGCAGCGACTTATCGATCGACTCGACCGGTTTGCGCAAATAGGCGCGACGGCAAAGGGTGGCGTCAACCGCCAGGCCTTGACCGGCCTCGACCGGCAGGCGCGGCAATTGCTGACGGAGTTGGCACTGCAGCGCGGCTTCAAGGTCTTTCAGGACCCGATTGCCAATCTGTTCATTCGCCGCGAGGGGCGCAACCCGGATCTGTCGCCGCTGCTTATCGGCAGTCATCTCGACAGTCAGCCCGCAGGCGGTCGTTTTGACGGTGCGCTCGGCACGCTCGCAGCTTTTGAGGTTCTGGAAACACTCGAGGATTGCGGGGTGGAAACCGAGCGGCCGGTGGAGGTCGTGTCGTTCACGAATGAAGAGGGCTGCCGCTTCGCGCCGGGCTGCATGGGCTCCATGGCCTTTGCCGCCAGTTCAATTCCAAGCGCCTGGGAGACCATGCGCGCGACTGACGGTGCACTTTTCGCAGATGAACTCTCCGCCACTCTGGAAAGTCTCCCGGCTGCCGCGATGCGGCCTCTGGGCACGCCTGTTTTCGCTTATCTCGAGGTCCATATCGAGCAAGGCCCTTCATTGGAAAAAGAGGGCTTACCGATCGGCATCGTCACCGGCATACAGGGAACGCGCTGGCTGGAGGTGATTATCGAAGGGCAGACCGCCCACGCTGGAACAACGGCGCTGCAATATCGGCATGACCCCATGCAAGCCACGGCCAACGCGCTTGCTGAACTCTATGGCGACATCATGCCAGCCGATCCGGTCGCGCGTTTCACGATTGGCCGCATGGCCCTCGAACCCGGCGCGGTGAACGCGATCCCGGCAACGGTGCGCTTCACGATCGATTTTAGACACCCTTCGCTGACAACAATCGGCGTCATGGAGCAGACAATCCGCACGGCTGTCCAGCAGGCAGCGGCGGACACAGGCTGCTCGGCGACCATTTCGCAGATTTTCGACATGCCGCCGGCAAGTTTTCCGGATGAATTGCTTGCCGTATTGGATCAGGCTGCACAGGAGCGGGACTTTGCAACAAAGAGAATGCTCTCCGGCGCATTCCACGATGCGCTTTTTATGAACCGCGTCGCGCCATCGGCCATGATTTTCGTACCTTGCCGGGATGGTCTCAGTCACAATGAGGCTGAATATGTGGAGCAGGAGCATAGTATTGCGGGTGGCAACATGCTCTTGGCGTCGGTTCTCCAGCTGCTAGCGCCGACGGGCACGTTGTAAATCGAATGTTTGCGGGTAGTTCCCGCCCTCCGTTTGCAGGTCACTGCGCGCTGGCCGATCGCGAGTGTAATTCGGTTGAGAAAAAGCCGAAATGAATCAGCGCTGTAGCAAGTGATCGTATGATACTGCCTTTTGCTTGAAACTTTCCCCCTGTCGCTCTCGTCACTTGTGCTGTTCCCCGAGACGGGAACGACAGGCCTTCAGAGGCGCGCTTCCGCGCCGAGGCGATTAGGGAAGAGGAATATTCAATGTTCAAGTCCGCAATCCGTACGCTCGCCCTTGCGACGGCCATCTCGACTCTTGCTTCGGGTGCCTTTGCTGAAAATCCAAAGGTCGGCGGTGCTGCGATGTACGAAAACAAGAACATCATCGAGAATGCCGTCAACTCGAAGGATCACACCACGCTGGTCGCCGCCGTCAAGGCTGCCGGTCTTGTAGAAACCCTTCAGGGCAAGGGACCGTTCACGGTCTTCGCTCCGACCAATGAGGCCTTTGCCAAATTGCCGAAGGGTACAGTCGAAACCCTGCTGAAGCCGGAAAACAAGGCGCAGCTGACCAAGATACTGACCTGTCATGTCGTGGCGGCCGATGCCATGTCCAGCGCCATCGAGAAGATGATCAAGGACGACAACGGCACCCATGATGTGAAGACGGTCGGCGGCTGCATCCTCAAGGCGAAGGAAAGCATGGGCAAGATCACCCTGACCGACGAAGCGGGTGGTGTTGCGCATGTGACGATCGCCGACGTCAAGCAGTCGAACGGTGTCATTCATGTCATCGACAAGGTTCTGCTTCCGAAGATGTGATTGCTCTTATCTTCTGCATGCCTGATCCGGTCACCTCCTCGGTGGCCGGATTTTTTATGTGCTCGACGTTGCTTTTATCGGTGAAGCAATGGTTTGCCGGCATCACGTCAGGCAGGCTGCGGGGAGGAATGCCGGGCGCATCCCTGAGGGCACGACGGCAGACGGCATGCCTGCCCGCATGTTCTCCCGTTCCCTTATCGAAAACAGAAACAGAGTGCGCTATCTTGCCTTCCGGCCCTGGTTGACGTACTCGAAATCGGTAGGACCCTGGGCCGATTAACAATAGTGTTTCGTGGCGCTGCGTTTCGGCGCCATACACCTCATGACGTTGGGATTGCGATGAACCTTTACTTGGATTACCTGGCTGAGATCGAAAGCAGAAAAACTCAAGGGCTCGCTCCCAAGCCGATCGACGATGGCGGATTAACCGGCGAAATCATCACCTTGATCAGGGACACCGGTAGCGAATATCGCGCGGATGCCCTCAAATTCTTCATTTACAACACCTTGCCAGGCACCACGAGCGCTGCCGGCGTCAAGGCGGCCTTTCTGAAGCAGATCATTCTGGGCGAAACTGTCGTTCCCGAGATCACGCCCACCTTCGCCCTCGAACTGCTGTCGCATATGAAGGGTGGCCCCTCCATCGAAGTGCTGCTCGACATCGCCCTTGGTGATGATGCTGGGCTTGCCCAGCAGGCAGGCGAAGTGCTGAAGACGCAGGTCTTCCTCTATGACGCCGACATGTTCCGGCTGCGCGATGCCTTCAAGGCGGGCAATACCGTCGCGAAGGGCGTTCTTGAGAGCTATGCCAAGGCTGAGTTCTTCACCAAGCTTCCGGATGTCGAGGATGAGATCAAGGTCGTGACCTTCATCGCCGCCGAAGGCGATATCTCGACCGATCTTCTGTCCCCCGGCAACCAGGCGCATTCGCGTTCCGATCGCGAATTGCACGGCCAATGTATGATCACGCCGGAAGCGCAGGCGGAAATCGTCGCGCTTCAGAAGCAGCATCCCGACAAGCGGGTTATGATGATCGCCGAAAAGGGCACGATGGGCGTCGGCTCGTCGCGCATGTCGGGCGTCAACAACGTGGCGCTGTGGACCGGCAAGCAGGCCAGCCCCTATGTGCCCTTCGTCAACTTCGCCCCGGTCGTTGCCGGCACAAACGGCATTTCGCCGATCTTCGCCACCACTGTCGACGTGACGGGCGGCATCGGCATCAACCTGAAGAACTGGGTGAAGAAACTCGGCGAAGACGGCAAGCCCATCCTCAACAATGACGGCAACCCGATCCTCGAGCAGAAGTATTCCGTCGAGACCGGCACGGTGCTGAAGATCGACGCCAAGAACCGTAAGCTTCGCGACGAAAGCGGCAATGAGCTGGTCGACGTCGCCGCCGCCTTCACGCCCCAGAAGATGGAGTTCATGAAGGCAGGCAGCTCCTATGCCATCGTCTTCGGCAAGAAGCTTCAGACCTTTGCGGCCCAGACGCTCGGCATCGAGGCTACGCCGGTCTTTGCCCCCAACAAGGAAATCTCGATCGAAGGCCAGGGCCTCACCGCCGTGGAGAAGATCTTCAACCGCAACGCCGTTGGCGTGACGCCCGGCAAGGTGCTGCATGCCGGCTCGGACGTTCGCGTCAAGGTGAACATCGTCGGCTCGCAGGATACGACCGGCCTCATGACCGCGCAGGAACTTGAGGCGATGGCGGCAACCGTCATTTCGCCGCTGGTGGATGGTGCGTACCAGTCCGGCTGCCACACGGCGTCCGTCTGGGACAAGAAGGCACAGGCGAACATTCCGAAGCTCATGTCCTTCATGAACAACTTCGGCGTCATCACCGCCCGCGACCCGAAGGGCGTCTATCATTCGATGACAGACGTGATCCACAAGGTGCTGAACGACATCACCGTGGACGACTGGGCGATCATCATCGGTGGCGACAGTCATACCCGCATGTCGAAGGGCGTGGCCTTCGGTGCCGACTCGGGCACTGTGGCGCTAGCACTGGCGACGGGCGAGGCGACCATGCCGATCCCGCAATCCGTCAAGGTCACCTTCAAGGGCACGATGCAGCCGCATATGGACTTCCGCGACGTGGTCCATGCGACACAGGCGCAGATGCTGAAGCAGCATGGCGACAACGTTTTCCAGGGCCGCATCATCGAAGTCCATATCGGCACGCTCCTCGCTGACCAGGCCTTCACCTTTACCGACTGGACGGCCGAGATGAAGGCCAAGGCGTCGATCTGTATCTCTGAAGACGAGACGCTGATCGAGTCGCTGGAAATCGCCAAGTCGCGTATCCAGATCATGATCGACAAGGGCATGGATAATGCCGCCCAGACGCTTAAAGGTCTGATTGACAAGGCGGATCAGCGTATTGCCGAAATCCGCTCGGGCGAAAAGCCCGCTCTGACCCCCGATGCCAACGCGAAATATTTCGCCGAGGTCGTGGTTGATCTGGACGTGATCGACGAGCCGATGATCGCCGACCCCGACGTCAACAACACCGATGTGTCCCGGCGCTACACCCATGACACGATCCGTCCGGTGTCCTATTACGGCGGCACCAAGAAGGTCGATCTGGGCTTCGTCGGTTCGTGCATGGTGCATAAGGGCGACATGAAGATCGTCGCCCAGATGCTGAAGAACATCGAGAAGGCCGAAGGCAAGGTCGAGTTCAAGGCGCCGCTCGTGGTCGCGGCACCGACTTATAACATCATCGACGAGCTGAAGGCGGAAGGGGATTGGGAAATCCTGCAGAAGTATTCCGGCTTCGAGTTCGATGATCTCAAGCCGAAGACCGCCAACCGGACGGAATACGAGAACATCCTCTATCTGGAGCGCCCGGGCTGCAACCTTTGCATGGGCAACCAGGAGAAGGCGGAGAAGGGTGATACTGTTCTGGCAACCTCGACCCGTCTCTTCCAGGGCCGCGTTGTTGAGGACACTGCCGAGAAGAAGGGTGAATCGCTGCTGGCCTCGACCCCTGTCGTGGTACTGTCGGCAATCCTTGGCCGCACACCGAGCGCTGAGGAATACAAGGCCGCCGTGGTAGGTATCGATCTGACCAAGTTCGCACCGCCGAAAGCTGCGCCAATCGATTCCCTGTCTGTCCAATACTAAAGTATTTCCGGGCGTAGGACTTTTACGTCCGGAAAAACGTTTGAAACCAGAGATATAGAGCGCGTCCACCGAATTCAGTTGAAACCGGACGCGCTCTAGGGTTGAAATTACCCGTCAAATTCTTTGCAAAACGCCACAATCACGCGAAAAAACGCCGGCACATAACTTCTGATTAATACGCCTGCGGCAGAATAGGAATGATAATTACTTTCGATTAAATATCTATCCGGCAAGAAGCGGCGAGTATGTCTGAAATACGCTCATTTATTGCGGACGATCTCGTGTCCGTGGCTGACATGTTTCACCGTTTTTTGCGGAAGAAAGATGGGGCCGCGACAGATGATCTGACCTCATATTTACGCGCTGTCTTTCTCGAAAATTCAAACATAAATCCGGATATCCACTCCAAGGTCTATGTGCGCGACGATGGGCGCGTGTCTGGATTTCTGGGCGTTTTGCCAGTGGCAATGGAACTTAATGGCCGGAACATACAGGCCGCTGTCTGCTCTTCCTTTGTCGCTGAAGACCGTGAGACCGATCCCTTTGCCGGAGCGCGTTTGCTGCGCGAAGTTTTGGGTGGACCTCAGGAGCTGACATTCGGGGAGACGATCAACGACGTTTCCGCCGATATGTGGAAGACGATGCGCGGCCAGCTGCTCGCCTCCTACAGTCTCGATTGGCTGCGGATTTTACGCCCGGCTTCATTCGGGCTGGAAATAGCCGCTGACCGTTTTTCCAGCACTTTCCGCGCGCTGACGCCGTTCAGCAAGATCATCGACCGCACCATTTCCGCGCGTGGCCATGGGCGAGCATTATCCTATTACGCATCACATCCGGACAAGGTAGACAGCTTTACCGACGAAGACGCGAGCGATGCCGAATTCGCGCGCCTGGCACGGGAACTCGTCGGCCACTTTCCGCTCCATCCCGTTTGGACCGAGGAAAGCCTGTTGCACATGCTCCAACACGCCAAACGCAAACGTCTGCACGGCGAACCAGTCCAGCGGATTGTGAGGGCCCGCGGCGGCAGGGCGGTGGGGCTTTTTCTTTACCACGGCAATCCAACGGGCATCGGCCGGACGCTGCAGATCATGGCCGTGCCCGGGCAGGAGCAGATCGTGATCGACCGGCTGATCCGCAATGCCTATGATCGTGGTCTCGCGGCCATCAGAGGCCGCACCCAGCCAGCACTGCTCCGGGCGATGCTCGGCAAGAAATGCACGTTTCTGCATGCGTCATCCACCATCGTGCATTCGCGCAATGCGGACCTCCTCAAGGCAGCGACGGATGGAACGGCATTTTTCAACGGCTTTTGCGGTGAAAGCTGGACGCGCCTCATCGGTGACAGCTTTGGTCAGGCGGTCAAGTAATGTGCGGAATTGCCGGATTTTACCGACACGACATGCCGGCCGAGCGCGCAAACGAGCGCCTTGCGCTGATGGCGTCGCGCCTTAAGCATCGTGGTCCAGATGCGCATGGAGCCCTGCTGCGCGGCGATGTCGGCCTTGCCCACGCACGGCTGGCGATTGTGGGCATTGCCGATGGCGCGCAGCCGATGCGCACCGTCGAAGACGATCTTGCCATTTCCTTCAACGGCGAAATCTTCAATCACGTCGAACTGCGCGAAACGCTGTCCGCACGCGGCCACCATTTCCGCACCCACTCCGACACCGAAGTCATCCTGCATGACTATCGCGACAAGGGGCTGGATTGCCTCAACGAATTCAACGGCGATTTTGCCTTCGCCCTGCACGACGCCCGCAACGACACGCTGGTGCTTGCGCGTGACCGGATGGGTGTCCGGCCGCTTTATTATACGTGGCATGAAGGTACGTTTTATTTCGCATCCGAGATCGGGGCGCTTCTGGCGTTGCCGGGAATGACGGCCGAGATCGATCCGGTGGCGCTGGATCAGATATTCACCTTCTGGTTCCCGTTGCCGCCGCGCACCGCCTTTCGCGGCATTCATGAATTGCCGCCCGGTCATCTGATGATCCTGCGCGATGGCGCGTCCACGGTACGGCGCTGGTGGCAACTTTCCTATCCTGACGGCCATGACCTGGCGCCGCCGGCAAGCCTTGGCGCGCAGGTGGAAGAGCTGACGGCGCTGCTGGCCGACGCAACGCGGATCAGGCTTCGCGCCGATGTGCCTGTCGGCTCCTATCTGTCCGGCGGGCTCGATTCCTCCCTCGTTTCTGCCCTGGCTGCCGAATGCGTCAGCCGAGGCCTGCGCACATTTTCGCTGGCCTTCGAAAGTGCGGAGCACGACGAAAGTATCTGGCAGAAAACAATGAGCCAGCATCTTGGCGTCGCATCCGAAACCACGGAGTGCTCAACTGCGGACATAGCGCAATACATGCCTGAGGTCATGGAGCACGTGCAGACGCCCATTCTTCGCACAGCGCCGGTGCCGCTTTACCTGCTCTCGCGGCACGTTCGCGAACGGGGCATGAAGGTGGTGCTGACCGGTGAAGGTGCTGATGAGCTGTTCGCCGGCTACGATATTTTCCGCGAAGCGCGGGTACGGCGCTTTTGCAGCCGCCAGCCGCAATCGGCTCGCCGGCCGAAACTGTTCCAGCGGCTTTATCCCTACCTTCCGGGGCTGAAACAGCAGACGCCGGATTATCTCGCACGCTTCTTCTCCTTCGGCGCAGAAGCCACCGACGAGCCGCTGTTTTCCCATCGGCCGCGCTTGCGCTCGACGGCGGCGGCGAAAATCTTCTTTTCAGCGGAATTGAAAGCGCAGCTTGGCGACTACGACGCTGCGGCCGATCTTGCCGCGCAGTTGCCGGAGGATTTCGGCCGCTGGCATCCGCTTCATCAGGCGCAGTACCTCGAGACAGCATTTCTCTTGCCCGGCTATATTCTGTCCAGTCAGGGAGACCGGGTCATGATGGCAAATGGAGTGGAAGGCCGGTTTCCATTCCTCGATCCCCGTGTGGTGGACTTTGCCGCAGCGCTCCATCCCGAGGCGAAACTGCGCGGTCTGAAGGAAAAATATATCCTCAAACAGGCTGCAGCCGAGCTGGTGCCCGATGCGATCTTAAACCGACCCAAGCAGCCCTATCGCGCGCCCGACGCGGAAGCTTTCGCGGATGCCGGCTATCTCGACACCGTACTTTCTACCGGTCAAGTCAGGGCCACCGGCCTGTTCAATGCCCAGGCGGTGGAAAAGCTGACGACAAAGGTGCGGCAAAAACAGGCGACCGGCTTTCGCGACAACGCCGCCTTCGTCGGGATTCTCTCGACCCAGCTTCTGCACGCTGCCACGACCCAGAATTCCAAAATATCATCGCAAAAAATCGAAGGAAGCTCAAAATGACCAATGAAAGCACCGGCATGAAAGCCGAAATTCGCGGTTTCATCATCGAAAACTTTCTGTTCGGTGACGAAAGCCGGCCGTTTGGCGACGATCTTTCGTTGATCGACAATGACATGGTCGATTCCACGGGAATTCTCGAATTGGTGAGCTTCATCGAGGAACGCTACGACGTCCGCGTTGCCGATGGCGATATCGTACCGGCCAATCTCGATACGATCGACAACATCGCGGCCTTCATCGGTCGCAAGCAGACCGCCTGAAATTTCGGGAAGCGCCAATTGCGTATCGACCACTACCTGCATCGAAGTGCGGAGCGCCATGCCGGCAAGACGGCGCTGGTGGCCGGTGAGACGCGCCTGAGTTACGGCGAACTCAAGACGATGAGCGAGGCTTTCGCCACCGCTCTGATAGCGCGAGGCGCGAACCCGGGAGACCGTGTCGTCCTTGTGCTGGACAATGGCTGGCGCATGGCGGTTGCGGTTTTCGGTTGCTGGATGGCGGGCGCCGTTGCCTGCCCCATCAACCCATCGTCCAAGGCCGCGCGCCTTTCGCAAATTCTGGACAGTTGCACGCCCTTTGCGGTGGTTGCCGAGGCCCGGCTGGAGAAGGTCGTTTCGGATGCGGCCGGTTCTTCCCCGTTGTTGCGCATCGTTTGCGGTGCGCCGAACCCAACGGCCGATGGTGTCGATTTTGACGCGATGCTCGAGGAACCGATAGGCGCGCTGCCGCAAAACCTGCCGGATACCGATCTGGCGGTGATCATTTACACATCGGGCTCCACGGGCGAGCCAAAGGGCGTGATGCTGGCGCATGATAACATGCATGCGGCCGTTCGTTCGATTACCTCCTATCTCGACAATAGGACGGAAGATATTCTGCTCGGCGTATTGCCGCTTTCGTTCGGATATGGCCTGAACCAGCTGCTTTCCAGCGTTTTCGTCGGTGGCACGCTGGTAATCGAGAAATCGTTCGCCTATCCGCATCTGATTTTCGAGCGTATCCGCGACGAGCGGATCACGGGCTTCGCGCTGGTACCGACCATGCTGTCCATCATGATGCAGACGCGCGATCTGTCGCCGGCGCTGTTTGAAAGCCTGCGCTACGTCACCGCTGCCGCCGCACCCCTTTCGCCCACCCATAGCGACTGGCTGCGGACCTTTCTGCCGCATGTGCACCTGTTTTGCATGTATGGCCAGACGGAGTGTACCCGTATCAGCTTTCTGCCGCCGGAAGACCTCGACAGGAAGCGCGGTTCTGTCGGCATTGCCATTCCGGGCACCGCCATCGCGGTGGTGAACGAGGACGGAGACAGCCTGTTGCCCGGAGAGGTCGGCGAACTCGTGGTCAGCGGGCCGCACGTCATGCGTGGTTATTGGCGCAACGAGGCTGCCACAGCGCGCGCGCTGCGCGTTGGTGCCGCAACGGGCCGGACGCGTCTTCACACCGGCGACCTGTTTACCTGCGATGCCGAGGGTTATCTCACCTTCGTTGCCCGCAAGGACGATATCATCAAGTCGCGTGGCGAAAAGGTTGCGCCGCAGGCGGTCGAGGCCGTTCTGCAAGCCATGCCAGGCGTCTCGGACGCATTGGTCGTCGGCGTTGCGCATGAGGTTTTCGGTCAGGCGGTGAAGGCGATCGTGATCGCATCCGGCGAGGCGATCACCGCAAAAGACGTCATGCGCTACTGCGCTCTGCACCTCGAAACCCACATGGTGCCAACACTGGTTGAATTTCGCGATTTCCTGCCGACGACGGATACCGGCAAGGTCAGTCGCCGCCTCGCTGCTCAAGATACGGAGAACAATCGATGACGAACAATTCACAGAGCCTGCCTTTCTCGCCGCTTGAACTTGATGCGGCGGCGGAGGTAGAGCGTATCGCCGAAAAAATCCGACAGTCGCTTCGTTTCAACCTGCGCAAGCGCGGGCTGGTGCTCGGCATTTCCGGCGGCATCGACTCCAGCGTCTGCGCCGCACTCGCCGTCCATGCGCTTGGGGCAGCAAATGTTATTGGCTTGTTCATGCCGGAAAACGATTCCGACCCGGAAAGCCTGCGCTTGGGGCAGGCTTTGGCGACGAAGCTGGGTATGGACTGCGTGCTGGAAGATATCGGCCCTTCGCTTGCCGCCATGGGTTGTTATGAAAGGCGCGATGGCTTCATCCGCGAGGTTGTCCCTGAATACGGGCCGGGCTGGGCCTCCAAGGTCGTTTTCGACAACGCCATGAGCACCGGCGCCTATAATATTTCCTCGCTGGTCGTCCGTTCGCCATCGGGCGAAACGCGCAAGGTTCGTCTCTCCGCAAAAGCCTATCTCGGCATCGTTGCGGCAACGAATATGAAGCAGCGCACGCGCAAGCAGTTTGAATATTATCACGCCGACCGCCTGAACTTCGCGGTGCTCGGAACCCCGAACCGGCTGGAGTATGACCAGGGCTTCTTCGTCAAGAACGGCGACGGCGCTGCCGACATCAAGCCGATCGCCCATCTTTACAAATCACAGGTCTATCAACTCGCGGCCCATCTCGGCGTCCCGCAGGAAATCCGCTCCCGCCCGCCGACAACGGATACCTATTCCATGCCCCAGACGCAGGAAGAGTTCTATTTCGCGCTTCCCTACGACAAGATGGATATCTGCCTCTACGGTCTGGAACACGGCATGCCTGCAACCGAGATCGCCACGGCGACCGGGTTGACGGAGGACAATGTCCGGTTCGTCTGGACCGATATCGCCGCCAAGCGAAAGGTCGCGCATTATCTGCACCACGCCCCTATCCATTTCCATGAGGGCGCTCAGGCGAAATCCTGAGATCGTTCCGAGCGGCGCCGGCCTGGGCGATCAGGCTGGCGTATGAAACAAACCTCGATATGAAGATGTAGCCGCGCCCGCCAGCAGAAGAGCTGTAGAAGGGGTATTCGGGCGGCAACTACATTTGGTAATCAAGGCGTTAGGATTGGCAGTGCTTCGCCACCATCAGTTCGCTGCGAATTCACACGCCAACAGTGTCTTGTCGCCAAGTGCCGCACCTTCGCGCGCCACAATCGAGACTTTTCCCGGTCCAGCCAGACCTTCAGGCGGCTGCTGGTCTTGCGGAAGCTGCCGGGCATAACCCTTGCTCGATGTACCCATCAGGTCTGAGGTTTCCGGTTTCAAATCATATTTCGCTGCCAGAGCATCGGCACGCTGGCCCTTGATCAAAACACCGACTGCACCGTTGGCGAAGAAGACTTCGTCACTTTCAAACCCATCGCGGCCGATCTGGCTCGGAAGCTTGTAGATAGCCGCACCCAAAGACGATGTATCGGCCTTTGCAAGCTTTTCGGCGGCATTATAAATTTCGGTCGCCGATGTCATCGAATAGGGCGGATTGCACAGGGCCGCATCATAGAATGCGGGATCGATTTCGGCAGCCAAAGCGCTACCGGCATGAAGCGCAGTAATGGCTACGGACATTACGACGGTGCCGCGAAGGAAAGGTGTGAATGCAAACATTGGCGTCCCTTAGAATTTGCCTGTCGTCCGTTTGAAGAGATTGCGTCAGGCTTTGCCATTCCTTGGAGCACCATAATTTACGCCCTGTCGATATCCACGAAGCTTTTTCCCCAGCTCGCCAGAACAAAACTCGTCATCCAACCGCAAGGAAAGCGGGGCGGAAGACGGTATTTCCATAGCGGGAATGAAAATACTCTGTTTGTCGCTAGCCAGGCCGATTCACGGCAGTCTGGCCTGGTCGCGTTGCAGTCCCGCTTTATGCGGCAGCGCCAAGAAGTTCCGCCTGACGACGGATCGCAGTCTCGATCACATGCCACAGTGTTTCCGCAGCGGAGCGCATGCCGAGGATGGCAAGGCGGTCCGGCGCGCGCCGGATGACGAAAACGCTCATATGTTCCATGCCTGTGCGCGTGGCGGCCCCTTGCCCGAATGCCGAGGGATCGAGGTTCACCAGCTTCTGCATGAGCGCGACAATCGGCGCCTCGCCTGCGTCGCTCTCGATTTCGAAGGCGACGAAGCCATCGGTCTGTTCCGTCACGGAACAGGAAGGGCAAAGGCTCGTGAGTTCTGCGGCGAAATCCGTTTCGGCCCGGTCTGCGGCCTCAATCAGCCATTGGCCCGGCCCCGTCCAAAAAGCTGAAACCGGGCCTTGCTGGACCCATTTTCCGGGACCCGGCAAGGTGAGGTCAAAGGGCACCGGTTCTTTGACGTTGCGGCGCAGGCTGAGCGATGCGAGGGCAAGCCCCGAATTTTCCTCAAGTCGCAGCGTGCCATGGCGGGCGCGCCGCGAAGTTTGCGCGCCGAGTGCGGTTGTCGGCTTCAAATCAGGCACGGAGTCTCTCTCCCTCAGGGTCGATGAAATGGGGCGAGACCACACGCAATTCGACCGACTGTCCCTGCAAGGGGTTGGCCGCGACGATGATCTCTCCGATACGGTTTGCACCATCGGCAAGGAAACCAAGACCGATGCTGAAACCGAGGTTAGGCGAATAGCAGGCGGATGTGATCCAGCCTTGATCGGTCTCAGTATTCTGGCTGGCGCCGCGGGTAAACAGATGTGAACCTGACACCACAGGGTCCGTTGCCGCAAGCGGCTGCAGGCCGACGAGCACCCGGCTTTCGCCGACAAGCCCTTCGCGGCGAGTCATGACGGTACCAATCGCGTCTTTCTTGGCCGAAACCATCCTGCCCATGCCCAGCATCTGCGCCGTCGTCTGGCCGTTCAACTCGTTTCCGGCAGCATGGCCTTTTTCGATACGCATGACACCAAGCGCTTCCGTCCCGTAGGCGGTGGCTCCAAGATCCGCGCCGATCTCCATCAGCCGGGACATCAGGGCATTACCGTAGCGGGCGGGGACTGCAATCTCGTAAGCAAGTTCCCCTGAAAACGAGATCCGGAACAGCCGTGCTCGCAATCCCGCGCAAACCGTCAGTTCGGCGCAGGCCATGAAGGGAAAGGCTGTCTTGGAAAGGTCGAAACCATCGACAATGCGTTCGATAAGGCGGCGGGCGTTCGGACCGGCGACTGCGAGCTGTGCCCAGGCATCCGTTGCCGAGATCAATTGCACATCCAATTCCGGCCACAGGCATTGGCGGGCGAATTCCATGTGACGATAGACCGGGCCGGCCTGGGCCGTGGTCGTGGTGACGATATAATGATCCTCACCCAGACGTGCACAGGTGCCGTCATCATAGGCATGGCCGTCTTCCCGCAGCATCAGGCCGTAACGGACCATGCCGACCTTGAGGCTCTTCATTGCATTGCAGTAGAGACGATCGAGAAATTCAGCCGCATCGGCGCCCTGAACATCCACCTTGCCAAGCGTCGTCACATCGCAGATGCCGACGCCTTTTCGGGTGGCCAGGACCTCGCGGTCGACGGATTGCCGCCAATGGGTCTCCCCGGCTTGAGGGAAATATTGGGCACGCATCCATTGACCGACTTCGACGAAAACAGCGCCATGCGCTTCAGCCCAGGCATGGCTGGGTGTCAGGCGGCGCGGACGGAAATGTGCGCCGGTGTCGCCGCCGCCAAGTACCGCCATTGAAACCGGTGTATAGGGGGGGCGAAAAATCGTCGTACCCGTATCCGGTATCGATTTGCCCGTCAGTTCGGACATGATTGCTAAAGCGGTGGCATTGGATGTCTTGCCCTGGTCAGTTGCCATACCAAGCGTCGTCCAGCGCTTGAGATGCTCGATGGGCCGCATGTTTTCCTGATGGGCGAGCTTGATGTCCTTGACTGTGACATCGTTCTGGAAATCGACCCAGGCTCGCCCTTTCCCCGGCACATGCCACAGGGGCTTGATGCCGATTTCCGCATCCTCGGCCTCCGGCAGGGCTGGCCTGGATGCGGCAATCCCTATTTGCTCCAGAGCCGTTATGGCAGCGGATGCACCGGAGATCAACGCCGCCCCCGTGCTGCCTTTACCGGCCGCCGCCCCCGCAACGAGCATATGCGAGGGTACGTCGCCGGGCAGGAATGCCTGTAGCCCGTCATCCCAGAACGGGCGACCGCGCTGATGCGAGGTAAGATGAACATTGGGGTTCCAGCCCCCGGAGATACCAAGCGCACCGCAATCGATGGTTTCGTCATAGCCACCCTTGCGGACATCGATGGAAACCAGCCCCAGCCTGCCTTTGCTGCCGGTAACTGTCGCCCCTGCAATCAGGCGGTATTCCGCAAGCGCCCGCGCATCAGGGCGCGGATCGATGACTGCGGCGATCTCGACGCCTTTCGCAGCCAGGTCGACAGCGGTCCGATGGCCGTCATCGTTATTGGTGAAGATTACGACCCTGCCTGCCGGACTGACAGCCCAGCGGTTGGCATAGGCACGCAGCGAACCGGCAAGCATGATCCCCGGCCGGTCGTTATTTTTAAACGGGATATGCCTCTCTGTTGCCCCGGCGGCAAGCATCGTGCGCTTTGCAGTGATGCGCCAGAGGGACTGGCGTACGCCCTTGGGTGCGGCAAGATGGTCGGAAACCCGCTCGACCGCACCGAATATGCCATGGTCGAATGAGCCGAAAACCGTGGTGCGGCGCATGACGCGCAGGTTCGGCAGGGTTGAAAACTCCGCCTCGAGCGTCGCGATCCAGTCGGTTGCAGGGGCGCCGTCGAGCAGGTGGCTCTCTGCAAGCAGGCGACCTCCGAGGCGATTGTCCTCGTCCGCCAGAATAACCTTGGCACCGGCACGCGCCGCGGTCAGGGCAGCAGCCAAACCGGCCGCTCCGGCGCCGATGACCAGAAGATCGCAGTGAAGGAACCCCTTGTCGTAACTGTCGGGGTCCGGTTTCATCGACAGGCTTCCAAGTCCCGCAGCCTTGCGAATGGCGGGCTCATAGAGCTTTTCCCAGAACGCCTTCGGCCACATGAACGTCTTGTAGTAAAAGCCTGCGGTCAGGAAATCGGCAAACAGGTCATTGATCGCAAGGGCATCGAAAGACAGGGACGGCCAGCGGTTCTGGCTTTTCGCCTCCAGCCCGTCGAACAGTTCGACCGTCGTGGCGCGGGTATTAGGCTCCAGCCGCGATCCTGTGCGCAATTCGACCAGCGCATTCGGCTCTTCTGAGCCGGCAGAGATCACGCCTCTGGGGCGATGATATTTGAAGCTGCGCCCCATCAGGCGGACATCGTTTGCCAGAAGTGCAGAGGCGAGCGTGTCGCCAGGATGCCCCTGATAATTCTTTCCATCGAAGGTGAAATGCAGCACCTTGCTGCGGTCGATCAAGCCGTCCTTCAGTCTCATGCTTCATCTGCCTTCTGACGGAGCGCTACCTCGTTTGCGAGTTCCGCTCCGAGGATTTCATGGGTGACGGTGTTTCGCGTGACCACGAGCCAGCTGCGATCACCCTGTTCGTGAAACCACAGTTCCCGATGCAGGCCGGCGGGATTGTCGCGCAGATAGACATAATCGTTGAAGTCTTTCGCAGCGCTCTCGGCCATTCCGTCCGGGCGACGCAACAGGGCGGCATCGCCGAGATAGGTGAATTCCTGAGCGTCGCGCGGCCCGAGCAGTGGGTGAGGGATCAGCATTGTTCAAGCCTCAGTGAAGGTTCGGTTGGGCACCGGCGCCCTTTTCGTCGATGACATAGCCCTTTTCAAACCGGTCGAGGCGGTAGGCCTTGGCCGTATCATGCGGGGTATCGGTGGCCAGCAGATGCGCGAATGCATAGCCGCTGGCCGGCGTCGCCTTGAAGCCGCCGTAACACCAGCCGGCATTGAGATAGAGGCCCTTCACCGGCGTGTGGTCGATGATCGGTGAACCGTCCATCGACATATCCATGATGCCGCCCCAGATGCGCAGCAGGCGCGCCCGGCCGATCATCGGCATCAGCGCCATGCCGCCCTCGGCGACATCTTCGATCACGGGCAGATTGCCGCGCTGGGCATAGGAATTATAGCCGTCGATATCGCCACCGAAGACCAGGCCACCCTTGTCGGACTGGCTGACGTAGAAATGGCCTGCTCCGAAGGTTATGACGCCGGGTATGGTCGGCTTCAGCCCTTCCGAAACGAAGGCTTGCAGCACATGGCTTTCAATCGGCAGACGCATGCTCGCCATGGCCATAACACGGCCGGTCGATCCCGCCACGGCGACGCCGACCTTTCCGGCACCGATGTAGCCACGGCTGGTTTCCACGCCCTTGATCGTTCCATCCTCGATGCGAAATCCCTGGACTTCGCAGTTCTGGATAAGATCGACCCCTGCCAGATCGGCGCCACGCGCATAACCCCAGGCAACGCCATCGTGGCGGGCAGTTCCAGCGCGGCGCTGGTAAAGACCGCCCTTGATCGGAAAGCGTGCATTGTCGAAATTGAGAAACGGGATCATGGCGCGGAGATCGTCTTGTGCCAGCAACTGGGCATCCGCACCGGCCAGCAGCATGGCGTTGCCGCGACGGCGGTAGGCGTCGCGCTGGGCGTCGGTGTGGAACAGGTTCACAATGCCGCGCTGGCTTACCATCGCATTGAAATTGAACTCCTGTTCAAGCCCTTCCCAGAGTTTCATCGAAAACTCGTAGAATGGCTCGTTTCCGGGCAGCAGATAGTTTGACCGGATGATCGTGGTGTTGCGCCCGATGTTTCCCGATCCCAGCCAGCCTTTTTCCAGAACGGCGATCCGGGACTTGGAGAACGTTTTGGCTAGATAATAGGCCGTTGCAAGCCCATGTCCGCCACCGCCGACGATGATGAAGTCGTAATGAGGCTGCGGATCGGGGTTCCGCCACAGAGGGCGCCAGCCCTTGTGGCCGGTCAGGGCCTGTTTGAAAACCTGGAGAGCCGAATAGCGCAAATCTGTGTTCCTCGAAAACAGGGCGGTTGTACAATTTTATAGCGCGATACCGCACGATTTTTTTATCCGTGACGGACGCATTATTGTCCAATTTGGCCAAGTCGGCTAAGCTGCCCTGGGGATTGTCTTGGAGCAGGTCATGCACGCCGAAGGTTCGATGTCGATCGGGTTCATACTCATTGAGGGTTATGCGCTGATGTCGTTGGCTGCGGCGGTTGAGCCGCTGCGCGCGGCCAATCACCTTGCCGGCAAAACGCTCTACCATTGCCGGTTTTACTCGGCGAATGGCGGGTTTGGCGCATCCACGTCAGGCGGAGGTTTCGACACCGCGCCCGTTTCGCAGGCTTTGTCGGAGAAGCTGGATCTGGTCTTCATCGTCGCGGGCGGAAATCCCATGCTTTATGAAGATCCGGCACTTGTGCGCAACCTGCGTACGCTCAACCAGCGGGGTGTGAAGCTAGGAGGCATTTCCGGCGGCGCGGCGATCCTTGCCAAATCCGGTCTGATGACGGGCAGACGTTTTACCGTTCACTGGACCCACATCGATCCGCTTAGTGAATATGCCAGCGATCTCCTGATCGAGCGTGCGCTCTACGTCATCGATCGCGATCGCTACACTTGCGCGGGCGGCGTTGCCGCCATTGACATGATGGGAGCTTTTATTGCGAAAGACCATGGTTCTGCCTTCGCGCGTGATGTCAGCGAATGGTTCATACATCCGCGTTTGAGACCGGCCGATGAGCCTCAGTTGGGCCGCGCCGGGCAACGTTTCAACGTCCACCACCCAGTACTCGAAGCTGCCATTGAACTCATGACGACCCATGTTGCGGATCCCCTGTCGCCGGAGCAGCTGGCGCAATTGTGCGGCAGCAGTATTCGCCAGCTCCACCGCCTGTTTTCCAGCCATTTCGACCAGTCCATGATGTATTTTTACCGCGGTCTTCGGCTGGCAAAGGCGGATGAGCTGCTGCAGCAGACCTCGCTTTCGATCGTTGACGTGGCCTTGCTGACAGGGTTCTCGACCGCTGCCCATTTCACCCGTTGCTACACCCAGAAATACGCCGTCCCGCCCAGCAGAAGGCGTCGTGCCGGGAGAGATTTCGAGCAGCCGTCCGATGGTACCTGACGCCCTACCGGAACAGCGCGCGGTTTTTGCGATGACACTTCGGCAGGCCGTGCGTCATGCCTGACGTGAAAGGGCCGTTTCGCGCTCCGCATCATGGATCAAGCCCATGATACTCTCGCTCATATCGGCATAGACGCCATTGTTTTCGACCGCGCCTTTAACTCTATAGCGGTCCATGACGACGATTCGGTCGGCAAGTGCCACCATTTCCGGCATGTCGCTGGTAATGACGAGAATGGCGGTGCCGCCGTCTGCAAGCTCGCGCAGCAGATCATGCAGATAGGCCTTGGTCTTGATGTCGATGCCAACAGAAGGTTCGTCTACAATCAGCAGCTTGACGTCGGCGGCAAGCCACTTGGCGACACTGATCTTCTGCTGGTTGCCACCGGAAAGATTGCCCACGGTCTGGTTTAGGCTCGGCGTCTTCACCTCAAGTTTCTGCAGGAAAGGGGTGACCGCCGCACGGATGCGGCTGTCGGAAAGCACGCCGAATGCGTTTGAGAGCTTGCGCCAGATGGGAACGCCCGCATTGGCGAGAACGGAATGCTGGAGAATGAGGCCGTCACCCTTGCGGTCCTCGCTGACATAACCAACGCCGTATTCGTGGATGGCTTCGGCAACGGAGCGGATGCGGGCCGGGCGATCTTCGATCCGGACTTCGCCTTCCGTGACGGCGAATTTGCCCATGATCGATTTTGCCAATTCGGTGCGCCCAGCGCCCACCAGCCCGTAAAGGCCGACGATTTCACCCTTGCGCACGGAAAGACTGATATCGCGATGGCCGATTGCGGTAGAAACACCTTTGAGTTCAAGCACCAACGGATTGTGCTCGACCGCGCGTTTGCGCCAGCCACCGCCGCCTTCGGCACGGCCAATCATCAGGCGCACCAGGTCCTGGCGTCCGAGACCTTCCATCGACCGGCTTTCGCAGGCGTTTTCGCCATCCCGCAGCACCGTCACCCGGTCGCAAATGTCGAGAACCTCCTCCAGCTTGTGGCTGACGAAGACGAGGCTTGCGCCATCATCGCGCAGGCGGCGCAGAATGCGGAAGAGGTTGTCCGTTTCGCTCGGGGTCAGCGATGTCGTGGGTTCGTCGAGCAAAAGAACCCGGCTTTGCAGGGAAAGCGCCTTGGCAATTTCCACGAGCTGCATTTGCGCAACGGAAAGCTCGGATACCGGCATCGCCGGATCGACTTCCAGATTGAGAGCCTGCAGCCAGCGGCGTGCGTCGCGGTTCAGCGCGGCGTAGTCGATGGGTTTGAGATAGTGCGCCCCGAGCTTTTCCATGTGGATATTCTCGGCAATCGAGAAACGCGGGATGAGGTTGCGTTCCTGATGGACGACACCGATGCCGCGGGCAATGGCCTCGCGCGGGTTGCCGAAGCGCACTTCCTGCCCATCGACAAGGATCTGGCCGCTGCTCTGATGGTGGACGCCGGTAATGACCTTGATCAACGTCGATTTTCCGGCGCCATTTTCACCGAGCAATGCGTGGATCGATCCCGGCTCCAGCGAGAGATTGACGCCCTTGAGCGCCCGAACGCCGGGAAACACTTTCTCGATGTTGCGCGCCTGAAAAACAGGTTGCTTGTCCATGATGTCAGGCCTTTCCTGTCTTTTTGCCGAGATGCGTTTCGCGCAGGCGGTTGATGCCAACGGCGGCGAGGATCATTGCGCCGAGCATCACCTGCACGAGGAACGGATCGATGGAGAACAGCACCAGTGCCTGCGTGATGATGGCGACGATGACGACGCCGAGCAGGGTCGCCCCCACGCTGACATGCCCGCCAGCCAGTACGGCGCCGCCGATAACGGGTGCGGCAAAGGACAGGATGAGCCAGTCGTCACCAATGGAAGGCTGGCCGATCTGCAGGCGGGACACGAGCAGAATGCCGGCGACCGACGCCAGAAGGCCGGAAATGCCGTGCGCCACAATCATTGTCGTGCGGATCGAAATGCCGGAAAGCTCTGCCGCATGGCTGTTGCCGCCAATGGCAAGGATGAAGCGGCCTATCGGCCGGCGGCGCAGCATGAACCACAGCGCGAATGCAATGATGATGGTGGGTGCTGCGAGCCACGGAACCGGGCCGACGAGCAGCGCCGAGCCGAAGGCTTTTACCGATTCCGGCACGCCGTAGAACGGCTCCGCCCGGGTGATGCCAAGGTTGATACCCTTGTAGATCGACAGCGTCGCCAGTGTGATGACGAAGGCGGAAATGCCGGTGATGGCAATCAGCAGACCGCTGAGCATGCCGCAGAGAACACCGATCAGCACCGCGGCAATGGCGGCCACCGGTGCCGGAAGCCCCCAGACCTGCATCAGTCCCGCAAAGGAGATTGCAGCCAGTCCGCCGATTGCGCCCACGGACAGGTTCATCTGGCCAATGGCAATGATGATCATCTGGGAAAAGGCGATGAGCGCATTGACCGCGATTGCAAGAAGCAGAATCTGGATGTTGAAGGAAGAGAGGAAGTTGGGGCTGAAGCCGCGGATAAGCGCGATTGCCAGCACCGTGACCAATAGGGGGCCGAACCAGTCGGTTCGGGCAAGGCGTAGAAGGGTGTTGTCGGTCGTCATCGTCCAGTCCTCAAGCCAGGTTGCGTCGGGCGAGATAGCTTCGCCGCGCCTTGTCCATCAAAACCGCGAGCAACAGCAGCAGGCCGAGAAATGTCTGGACCCAGAATTCACCGAGCTGAAGCAGCAGCAGGCCACTGGTGAGCATGGTGACCAAAAGTGCGCCAAGACAGGTTCCGAGCACCGAAACCTTGCCGCCCTGCAAAAGCGTGCCACCGAGAACCGGGCCGAGAAAAGCTGGCAGAAGCCAGTCCTGCCCAAGCTGGCCTGCCATGGAAGGGATGGCGGCGCCCGTGCGCGTCACCAGCATCAGGGCGGCCAGTGCTGCAAGCAGGCCCGACAGCATGTGACAGGCAATGAAGATACGGTCGACCCGAATGCCGGAAAGTTCCGCCGCTTCCGGGCGTGCGCCTGCCGCCAGCATTTCGCGGCCAAGAACGGTGCGCCGGTATAGAAAGGACAGGGCAAGAGCAGTTGCGAGCGTGACGAGAAGCAGCGGCGAGAAATAGGTCGCGAGCTTCATTTTTCCGAAGGCTGCGAAGATCGGCGGTAGGCCACGGTAGGCCTCGGCGCGCGTCAGGAAGATCATCACGCCGAAAAAGATGCTCATGGTGGCAAGCGTGATGATGAAGCTGTGCAGCCCCGTGCGGATCACGGTCCAGCCATTGACGAAACCGAGCGCCGCGCCGGTGGCGAGACCGCCAATGAGGGCGAGCGGCCACGGCACGCCAAGCACCTCGATCAGATAACCGCAGGCCATGGCCGCCGAGACGCCGATCGCTCCAACGGCAAGATTGAGGCCCCCGGTCACGATCACCGCCATCATCGACAGGCCGATCATGATGTTGATCGCGGCACTGCGGCCAAGCGTGAACAGATTGAAAGGCGAAAGGAAGCCGCTGGCCGCGACGCCGAAAATGACGGCGAAGACGACGATCAGCAGAATGAGGCCGAATTCATTGGTCAGAAAAAAGCGGCCTTGCGAAAGGCTGGACCCCATTCGTCTGTCGCCCTCCTGCGAGCCCTTTGTGAGCAAAGTATCGTTCACGGTCATGAAACTGTCCCGGTATTGGTGCGCCCGAAGCGCCTGCGCGGGTCGCCTGGTCATTGCGCTGCGGCCTGAAAGAATATTTTCTGGCGGGGCAGATTGCCGGGCGCGGTCGTTTGCCGCCCGGCAATCGCTCAAGGCATGATTAGTTGCAGCTCAGATAGGTCGTATCGAAGTTGGTGAGCAGCTTTTTGGTCTCGGCGCGCATGGCATCGATGTAGTTGTCCACCTTGGCGGCATCGACATAGGCGGTGCCGGAATCGATGAACTTGGTCGTCAGCGCATTGGATTTGAACGGCGCATCTTCCTTCACCTTGCAGCCGGCCTGAAATTTGCTCAGTGCAAACGCGCCGATATAACCCTGGCCATAGGGGTTCTGAAGCATCGTGCCGTCGACGAAACCGTCCTTGATCGCTTTCAGCACGACTTCGTCGTGGTCGATGCCGACCATGTGGATCCGCTTGTCGCCGATCTTGCGCAGTGCGTTGGAGGCAACGACCGCCGGAACCCAGGCCGTGGTCACGATGCCGTCCACTTCGGAAGCGTGGGCGGCCAGGTAGGCGCTGATCTTTTCTTCCGCCGGTTCCGGCGCGTCGATATCGGCGATGACCTGAACGACCTCGGCGCCGGCTTCGTCAGCGGCCTTTTTCACGGCATCGATACGAAGCTGGGTGTTGGGGTCCACAAGGAAGCCGGTGAAATGGGCGATGCGTTTTTTGCCCGTTCCCATCGCCTTGATCAGCTCCTTGGTGCCGAGATAAGCGGAATTACCGGTGTCGGTACCAAGGCAGAAGGCGGCGGGCGAGGGGTCCTTGAAGCAGCCGGCGCCAGCAATCACATTCGCGCCGTTGCCGGTCAGTTCCTCTGCTGTCGAGACCGCGCCGACGGGATCGCCGGGGAAAATCAGGAAGCCGTTATAACCCTGGCTCAGAAGGCTTTCGAGAAGCTGGTTCTGCTGTGCCAGTTCCCATTTCTGCGGCACCTTATAGTCGGCGCCAGCCAGGCCGAAGTCCTTGGCCGCGTCCTTGCCGGCCTGTTCCCAGGCGGCGAAATAAGGGTGCGGACCGCCCGGAACGAGGGCGATCTTGCTGGCGTCCGCCGCCTGCGCGACACCGCACGCTCCCGCGCCGATGATTGCGGCAGCGACGAGGCTGCGCATGAAATACGTCATGTTTTTCTCCTCCATGAAACGGCCTGCTCCTTAAAAAAAGCGACTGGAACCTCCCTTAATCGCTCTTTCTCCCAACAGCCGACTTGCGTAAGCACCATGGACACTAGTATACTTGTATCCAAGTAGCAATGAGATTTTCACGACGGCCTTTTGAAGGGGAGCGTTCATGACGAAAAACACCACTGCCGGTTTCACTGGGCGCGGCGCTCATCAAGAGGCCCCCGGCTCCGGAATCGAAAGCGTGGAGCTTGTGGTCAATCGTTATGGCTCGGTTGCCGATCAGGTTCATGCGGCGTTGCGTCAGGCGATCGTCGAGGTCCGCCTCGCACCCGGTGCGCCGATCAGTGAAAACTCGATCTGCCGTCAGTTTTCGGTATCGCGCACCCCGGTGCGTGCCGCGATCCAGCGCCTGTCGGAAGAGGGGCTTGTGGACGTCTATCCGCAACTCGGCAGCTTTGTTGCGCCGATCAGGCTTGGCGAAATTCAGGACAGCCATTTTATCCGCCGTTCACTCGAAGTGGCTTTGCTGCGCGAAGTCGCGCCGAAATGGACGAAAGAAATGAGCCGTACGATGCGCGACGTCATCGCCGAGCAGGAAAGAGTGATTGCCGCCAACGACGCATCCGGCTTCTTTCATGCCGACGAGGCGTTTCACCGCCTGCTCGGCACGTTTTCCGGTCGCGAAGGCGTCTGGCAGGCGATCCTTGCCGCCAAGGTGACCCTGTCGCGGTTCCATCGCTATTGGGCAAAGCCGGAACGATTGCCCGCCGTCATCGAAGAGCATCTGGCAGTCGTGGATGCTCTCGACCGTGGCGATGCCGAAGGTGCGGAAAAGGCGCTGGTGACGCATCTGGATATGGTTTTCGTGATCTACGAACAGTTGCCTGAAGAAGAGCGCAAGCATTTGTCCATTTGATAGTGGACGTGGAGGAGACAGAATGGAACTGAAACACAAGACGGCGCTCGTGACGGGCGCTTGTGGCGGCATCGGCCGTGCCGTGGTTGCGGCGCTGGTCGCGCAAGGGGCGAGGGTGGTCGCCTTCGATCGCGACATCGAGGCTGTTGCGGCGCTCGCGGAGGGGTTCGGCGGTGCTTGTGATCCCGTCGCCGTCGATCTCGGCGATGCGACGGCGCTGCAGGCCGTCATGAAGGATGTCGCCAACCGTTTCGAGGTCATCGACATTCTCGTCAACAATGCCGGCGTGCTGTCGCCGCACAAGCTGGGAGCGACCACGCTTGATGATTGGCACAGGCTAATGGCCGTCAATCTCGATGCCGCCCTGCTGCTGACGCAGGCCGTCGTTCCCGCCATGAAGGAAAACCGCTGGGGGCGGCTGATCAACATCTCGTCCTATGCCTGGAAGTCCGGCGGCCTGACGGCGGGCACGGCCTATTCGGTCTCGAAATCGGCGCTGGTGGGCCTCACTTATTCGTCCGCTCGCGAACTTGCCCCTTTCGGCGTCACCGCCAATGCAGTCGCGCCGGCCTATGTGGTTTCGCCGATGATCATGGAGCAACTGTCAGAGGAAGATCGCCAGCGCCAGCTTGCGGCCATTCCCGTCGGGCGGTTCTGCCAGCCGGAAGAGGTGGCCCATACCGTACGTTTCCTCGCCTCGCCGCTGTCCGGCTTCATGACCGGCACTGTCGTTGACATGAATGGCGGCCTGCAATTCGGCTGAGATACGGAGATAAATGACCATGACAGAACGCCTCTCGTCCCTTGCGTTGCCGCATCTGCCAAAAGACGTCCTTTTGCCCGCCTATGACCGCAAAGCGGTGACACCGGGCATTGTGCATCTCGGCGTTGGCGCTTTTCACCGCGCCCATCAGGCCGTCTTCATCGATGATTGCCTGGCGCGTGGCGAAACCGGCTGGGGCATAGTCGCTGCCTCGCTGCGCAGCCCCGATACGCGCGATGCCATCGCGCCGCAGGACAATCTCTATACATTCTGCCTGCGTGACGGTGAAAACGAAACGCTGCGGATCGTCGGTTCAATCCTCGAGACCATCGTCGCCCCTGAGGATCCGGAGCGGCTGCTGCAAGCCATGACCGATCCGCGGGTCAGAATCGTCACTTTGACGGTGACGGAAAAGGGTTACCTCGCCGATTTGTCGGCGAGCACGCTTCTTCGTGACCATCCCGATGTCGTTCATGATCTGGCGCATCCGCAAAAGCCGCGCTCCGCGCTCGGTTTTCTGCTGGAAGCGACAAGACGCCGGCGGGCCGCCGGGGCTGTGCCGCTGACTTTGCTCTCCTGCGACAATCTTCCGTCCAACGGTCGCATCCTGCACCGTCTTCTGGTGGAGATGGCTGATCTCACCGACAATGAACTCGCTGCGTTCATCGCGGAAAATCTCTCCTGCCCCTGCGTCATGGTGGACCGCATCGTGCCCGCCACCACCGCAACCGACCGCGAGCGTGTGACGGCGCGTCTCGGCTGCGAGGATGCCTGGCCGGTAATTGCGGAACCCTACTTCCGCTGGGTAATCGAGGATCGCTTTCCGCACGGTCGCCCCGGCATCGAGCTGTCAGGTGCCGAAATCGTTGATGAGGTCGAGCCGTATGAGCATATGAAGCTCAGGATGCTGAATGGCGCTCACACCGCCATGGCCGCAATCGGCCAATGCAGCGGGCTTGAGACGATCGCCGATATCTATGCCGATGCGCGTGTACGCGGTTACGTCGACCGTTACTGGCGGGAGGTTGGTTCGACATTGAGCCCGGCCGTCAGTGGCCCGGACTATGTTGCCGGTCTGCGCCAGCGTTTCGCCAACCCCGCTCTTCGTCATCGCGCCGCCCAGATCGCCTCTGACGCTTCACAGAAAGTGCCGCAACGCATTCTCGCGCCGCTTGCGGAGCTGCGTGCCGCAGGCGCGCCGAATACGGCTGCTCTTTTTGCGGTTGCCATGTGGATACGGTCCTGCGCAGCGCTGAACGAGCGGGGAGAAGCAATTGTCATGGCAGATCCGGCATTTTCCGAATGGAGTGCACCCACCGGCAACGGCGAAGAGCAGGACGCGGTCATCGACCGGTTTTTAACATTCCGTCGCGTCTTCGGGCCTGAATGGCAGGCGGATGAGGCATTCGTAACGGCGCTTCGGGCGGCCTATCGCGACATCGTCCAATACGGCGCGCTCGGCGCCATCGAACGGCATTTTTCGGAGGAGTAGAATATGAAGGAAACCTGGCGCTGGTTCGGTGAATCGGACCCCATCACCTTGCAGCATGTGCGGCAGACCGGCGCCAGCGGCGTTGTAACGGCGCTGCACCAGATCCCCGACGGCACGGCCTGGCCGGCCGAAGAGATCGCCAAACGCAAGGCGATGATCGAGGCGGCCGGCCTGGAATGGAGTGTCTGCGAATCCATTCCGATGGAACAGTCCATCAAGCGCGGCGACGCCGATGCGCCGAAGGCGATAGCGCGCTGGAAAGATACGCTCTCCCGTCTCGGCCGCGCGGGCGTTCCCGTCGTCTGCTACAATTTCATGCCGGTGGTGGACTGGACACGCACGAACCTGCGCTGGCAGGCACGCAAGACCGGATTGGCGCTGCGCTTCGAAATGGCGGATTTCGTCGCCTATGACGTCTTCATCCTGAAGCGTGTTCGTGCTGCTGAAAATTACGATCCTGCACTCGTGGCCCGAGCCGAAGAGCGTTTTGCGCAAATGAGCGAAGATGACCAGTCGCTTCTCGAGCGTAACATCATCGCCGGCCTGCCGGGCGGCGCGCTGGTGCAGACGCGCGAATCCATCGCCGCACTGATTGCTTCGTTCGATGGCATCGACAGCGCGACCATGCAGGGCAATCTTCTGGCCTTTCTGAGAGAGGTCGTGCCGGTGGCGGAAGAGGTGGGCGTGCATCTCGGCATCCACCCTGATGATCCACCGTTCTCCCTGTTCGGCCTGCCGCGCGTGGTCTCGACACCTGCCGATATCCGCGCCATCCTCTCGGCCGTTGAAAGCCCGAACAATGGCATCACCCTTTGTACCGGCTCCTACGGCGCCCGCAGCGACAACGATCTTGTGGCGATGGCACGGGAGTTCGCGCCCCGCATCAATTTCGCCCATCTTCGGAATGTGACCGTTGAAGCGGATGGTTCCTTCTTTGAGGACGATCATCTGGATGGCGGAACGGACATGATTGGAGTCATCGAGGAATTGTTGCGCGAGGAGCGGGCCGCCGCCAAGGCTGGCCGCCGCACCAATATTCCAATGCGGCCTGACCACGGCCATCTGCTGGGTGATGACATCACCAAAAAGACCAATCCCGGATATTCCTACATTGGCCGCATGAAGGGGCTCGGCGAACTCCGCGGCGTCATCCGCACCATTGAGCGCCAGCTTCGCCGCGAGGAGGGTGCCGCATGAAAACCCGCAAACTTGGTCGCACGGCGCTGTCGCTGAGCGAACTTTCCTTCGGCGCGGCCGGTATCGGTAATCTCTATCGCAGCGTCAGCCGCGAAGAAGCGATGGCGACGCTGCAAGCCGCCTGGAACGCCGGTATCCGCTATTTCGATACCGCACCCTATTACGGGCAGGGCCTTTCCGAACGCCGCCTCGGCGATTTTCTCCAGACAAAGGAGCGCAGCTCCTTTGTGCTTTCGACCAAGGTCGGGCGGCTGCTGAAGCCGGCTGAAGACGGTGTTACGCCTGATTACGGTTTCGTCGAAGCGCTGCCTTTCGTGGTGGAATACGACTACAGCTATGATGGCATCATGCGATCGCATGAGCAGAGCCTCGCCCGGCTTGGTCTCGGTTCAGTGGATATTCTCTATGTCCACGATCTGGAGGAGACCACGCTTGGGGAAGAGGCCTATCGCCATCATTTCAGGATATTCACCGAAAGCGGCATCGAGGCCCTGCACGAGTTGAAGGCGAAAGGCCGGATCGGCGCGTTCGGTCTTGGCGTGAATGAGGTTCCGGCCTGCCTGAATCTCATGGAGATAGACGAGATCGACTGCATTCTTCTGGCGGGTCGTTATACGCTGCTCGACCGGTCGGCTGCAGCAAAGCTGCTGGGGCGTTGTGCGGAAACCGGCACCTCGCTCGTCATCGGCGGCGTCTTCAACTCTGGCATTCTTGCGACGGGTGCAAGGCCGGGTGCGACTTTCAACTATAGTGAAGCAGCAGCCGATGTCATGGAGCGGGTGCGCGCCATGGAGGCCCACGCTGCCGGGCACGGGGTTGCACTTGCGGCCGCTGCCCTGCATTTTCCGCTGCAAAATGCCGATGTTGCAAGTGTCCTGATAGGCACGGCAAAACCGGACAGCCTTTTGCGCAACCTGTCTATTTTCGAAACGGCTGTGCCGGACGCCGCCTGGGCGGGTTTCGACGCGCTCGCCCTCGAAAATGGACCGCAACGACAGGGAGGAGGACGCCATGGATCTGATCGATACTCACCAGCATCTGATCTTGCGAGGCAAGCTCGGTTATGTCTGGACACGAGGGGAGCCCAGCCTTGCGGGAAGCTTCACCCGGGCTGATTACGCAGCGCTTGTCGAGGGATGTGGCGTCGTCGGCACGATCTTCATGGAAAGCGGGGTGGATGACGGCGACTATCAGGCCGAGGCTCGCCTCATCGCCAGCATGATCGGCGAGGGTGTCTTGCCGATGTTCGGCCAGATCGCCAGTTGCCGACCGGAAACGGATAATGGTTTCGAAGCCTGGCTGGAGGAGTGCCGCCACCTCAACGTGGTCGGTTTCCGGCGCATTCTCCACATCATGCCCGATGACCTCAGCCGCGAGGAAAATTACCGACGAAACGTGCGCACGATTGGAAAGGCCGGATGGCCGGTCGATCTGTGTTTTCATTCCCGCCAGCTTGCCATTGCCGCCGAACTTGTCGGGGCCTGCCCTGATGTGCGCTTCATGCTCGACCATTGCGGCACGCCGGACATTGCCGGAAACGATTTTCGGGAGTGGAGCGAGCGTATGGCCGACTTGGCGACGTTGCCCAATCTCTTCGTCAAACTCTCCGGCATCACCGCCTATTGTGCACCGGGATGCGCGACGCTGGAAAGCGTGACACCCTATGTGGAAACCGTGCTCAACCTGTTCGGACCTGAGAGAATGGTCTGGGGCGGCGATTGGCCGGTGGTCGATCTCGGCTCGGGTCTACCGGAATGGATCGGTATGACGAGTGAGCTTCTTTCGACGCTCTCGCCCGACGAGCAGGCATCGATCGGCCACCGCAATGCCAGACTGTTTTATTTGGCGACATAGCGCGCAGCTTTTCATGCCGATTGTGCCTTGCGTCGGCCGGATATGCCATGAAGCGCGCCGGCGCGCGCTTCATGCTCCTGTGCTTTACTCGGCAGGCTGCGCTGCGTTTGTCGTCGCAGAGCGGTTGGTCTCTCCAGAAAGGCTGCGCTGACCGAGGCTGATAATGGTGACTGTCGAAAGGGTGGCGGCAATCGATACCCAGAAGCCGTTGCTCGGGCCGAAATTATCGATCACCCAGCCGGAAATGAAGGCGCCGAGCGCCATGCCGATACCGATGCCGGTCATCACCCAGGTCACGCCTTCCGTCAGCATCGATTCCGGCACGCGGCGCTCGATCAGGCCAAATGCAGTGATGAAGATGGGAGAAATTGCAACGCCGCTGAGGAATACGGCGAAGGCAAGCAGGGCAACTGTCGTGCTTGCAAAGAGGAGCGGCAGCGCGGTGAGCGCAAGGACACTGACGGCGATCAGCAATTGCCGTTGCAGCGGCATTTTGGGGTTGATCGCGCCCAGAAGCAGGCCGACGACAAACGAGCCTATGGCATAGACGCCGATCACGAGGCTGGCAGCTTCCGGTTGACCGAGTTCTTTGGTGATGGCAACGGCACTTACCTCAGCTGTGGCGAAAGTCGAGCCGACGAAGATCAGGGCGACCGTGATGATCTGGACCGAACGCAGCCGGATAGCCGAATGTTGCCTGCTGCCGCTTTCAACCGCGCGTACCTTGGGTTCGGTCGATCGTTGCAACAGGAAGGCAAAGGTACCGAGCGCGAGCGAGGCGGTGCTGATCATCATACCTGCTTCCGGAAAGAGTGAGACCGCGAGACCGACGGAGAGCGAGGCGCCGGCGATGTAGACAAGTTCGTCGGCGGCGGATTCAAATGCAAAAGCAGTGTTCAGTTCGGGCCGGTCACGGAAGATTTCCGTCCAGCGGGCGCGCATCATCGCGGGAATGCTCGGCATGGCCGCGGCGAGGAAGGCCGAAAGAAAGAGCGTCCAGGCAGGCCATCTCTGGTTGGTCGCGATAATCAGGATAGCAAAGGCGATGACCGATATGATGGTGGCCGGGACAAGGACGCTGCTCTGGCCCTTGCGGTCCACCAATCGGGAAATCTGCGGCGCAACGGCGGCATTGGTCAGCGCGAAGGTTGCCGAGACCGCGCCGGCAAGCCAATATTCACCATGGGTCTGGGAAAGCATGGCGACGATGCCGATCGGTGCCATCGCAATCGGAAGACGGGCAAAGAAGCCTGCGGCGGAAAAGCCTTTGGCGCCCGGAGCCCGGAAAATTTCTCTATATGGATTAGACATCGGGATGCACCTTGTTTAGGGAATACCCACCACAAACATACGTGGCGTATGCAAATGAAATAATTGCATACGTCGCGTATGTCAACTAGTATACGCGACGTATGTAGAATTCGGAGAAAAAATGCGCAAACCTCGCAGTGAAATGATTGCCGAGACGCGGGCGAAGCTTCTGGTCGCTGGCCGCAAGGCATTTGGTAGCATCGGCTATGCCGAAGCTTCGATGGACGACTTCACTGCCGAAGCAGGGCTGACCCGCGGCGCGCTCTATCACCATTTTGGCGACAAGAAAGGCCTGCTGCAGGCGGTTGTGGGTGAGATCGACGCCGAGATGACGAAAAGGCTCTGTGACATCTCGTCTAGGGCCGCGACGCGGTGGGAGGGTTTTGTTGAGGAAAATGTCGGTTACATTCTCATGGCCCTGGAGCCAGAAATCCAGCGGATCATGTTCCGTGATGGGCCAGCCGTTCTCGGCGACCCTTCACGCTGGCCAAATGCCAATGGCTGTATCTCGGCCGTTGCGCGAAGTCTCGATGCGCTGAAGCAGGAAGGGACGATCGTCGACATTGATCCGGAGGCCTGTGCGCGTTTCATCAATGCGGCGAGCAGCAGTGCAGCCCAGTGGATAGCGAATTCCGACCACCCCGAAACGACCTCGAAACGCGCCGTCGACAGTTTCCGCACCTTTCTGGAAGGGCTGAGGATCACACGCTGATCCGCTTGTCGTCGGTCCTGCGTACACATCAGGGTCAATCTCGTTCCGGCTGAGTGGGTAACCTTGAGCCGGCGATATTCCCCGAAGCGCGCTGAGCGAATCGTGCTGTCTCTCTCCCCCGTAGACTCGTTAACGCGCCAGGGATGATAAGAAATTGCGGGCTCATCGATACAGTTTTTCCTCCTTGAAGAAAAACCGGCCGATCCGGCGGATTTCTGTTTACTTTTGTCGAAATTGCACCGCATCACGCTGTTTGAATTCGCTGTGAGGCCTTTCGCAAACTACGGAGGATGAGATGAAAGCACTGGTGCTGGAAGAAAAAGGAAAGCTCGCGCTCAGGGAGTTCGACATTCCCGGCAAGCTCGGACCCAAGGATATGCGCATCCGTACCCATACCGTCGGGATTTGCGGCTCGGACGTCCATTATTATACCCATGGCAAAATCGGCCATTTCGTTGTGCATGCGCCGATGGTGCTGGGCCATGAAGCTTCCGGAACGGTAATCGAGACCGGTGCCGAGGTTGCGCATCTGAAGGCGGGTGATCGCGTCTGCATGGAGCCGGGCATTCCCGATCCGACCTCGCGCGCTTCCAAACTTGGCATTTACAATGTTGATCCGGCGGTCAGCTTCTGGGCAACGCCACCCGTTCACGGTTGCCTGACACCGGAAGTCATTCATCCCGCCGCCTTTACATACAAGTTGCCCGACAACGTTTCCTTTGCCGAAGGCGCCATGGTGGAACCCTTCGCCATTGGCATGCAGGCAGCGCTCAGGGCGCGTATTCAGCCCGGCGATGTTGCCATCGTGACGGGTGCCGGTCCGATCGGCATGATGGTTGCGCTGGCGGCGCTCGCCGGCGGTTGCGCAAAGGTGATCGTTGCCGATCTTGCCCAGCCGAAGCTGGATATCATCGCAGCCTATGACGGCATCGAGACCGTCAACATCCGCGAACGTGACCTGTCGCAGGCCGTGGCTGATGCGACGGACGGCTGGGGTTGCGATGTCGTTTTCGAATGCTCTGGCGCTGCACCCGCCGTGCTCGGCATGGCGAAACTCGCACGTCCCGGCGGCGCCATCGTCCTCGTCGGTATGCCGGTCGATCCTGTGCCGGTCGATATCGTTGGCTTGCAGGCAAAAGAGCTGCGGGTGGAGACGGTTTTCCGCTACGCCAATGTGTATGACCGTGCGGTCGCTCTCATCGCGTCCGGCAAGGTCGATCTGAAGCCGCTGATCTCCGCAACCATTCCCTTCGAAGACAGCATTGCCGGTTTTGACCGTGCGGTGGAGGCAAGGGAAACGGACGTGAAGCTGCAAATTCTGATGCCGCAATAATCCCTTCCGGCAAGCCGCCTGCCGATGCAGGGGCGTCAAAAACCCTTCGGAAAAGTATAAGCTCGACCTGCCGGTGATCGGCGGGTCGAGCTTTAAAAATTCATCACATCGATCTTTAAGATGCGCATTTTCTGGGCGTATGACGTGCAACTGCGCGAAAAAATGGGCGCAACCGCTGGCTTAGTTGTCAGCCTATGTACGGCACTCTTCAATTTCTGACAAAAAACAGTCAAAAAAGTATCGGTAATTTCCCCGGTATGATGTGGAAGTAAATGTGCCGCAGGCCATATGCTCCCCATCAACGCCTGGGACGAGCCATAAAGAGGAATGGCTTTGCTCCGCGAATACGGCGGACGTGACCGATGGGAGGAAACATCGATGCAGCCCGATCTGGAACTGGTACATATCCGCAAGGGCGAATCCTTCGCCGCCTGGCGGCATGGCTATCCGTTCCGCACCGTGCGCTGGCATTACCATCCCGAATATGAAATTCATCTGGTCGTGGCGACGTCCGGCACGTTTTACATCGGCGATTTCGTCGGTCGCTTCGGCCCGGGCCAGCTAATCATGACTGGCCCAAATCTCCCCCAAAACTGGATCAGCGAGATCGAGCCGGACGAGATTGTTCCCACGCGCTCTCTCGTCATCCAGTTTCCTGAGGCTTTTATCGAGGATGCCTGCGCTTCCATGTCCGAGATGGAGGTAGTTCGCGCCCTTCTGGACCGCAGCCGCCGCGGCATTCTGTTCGACGATGAGACCAGCGATCGCGTTCGCCCGCTGATACTGCGTTTGATCGAGGCGCAGGGGTTGAAGCGTCTTGCGATTTTTTGGGAAATTCTCGATCTGCTGGTCAATGCGCCGGCGCCCGAGGTGCTGGCGAGCCTGAGTTACGAGCTGGACCTGACGGGCATCGGCGATAGCGGCATCAACCGCGCCTTGTCGCATCTGCGCCAGCACCTGACCGAACAGGTCGAGGAAATCGATCTGGCCGACATGGTTGGCCAGAGCCAGAGTGCCTTTTCCCGTGCCTTCAAGCGACATACGGGAACGACTTTGGTGCGCTATCGCAATCAGCTGCGCATCGATCTGGCCTGCCAGATGCTTCTGGTGGATCAGGACGTGAAGGTGGCGGAAGTCTGCTACGACGTGGGCTTTTCAAACCTTTCGAATTTCAACAGGCATTTCCTGAAGCTTAAGGGAATGTCGCCATCGAGGTTTCGTACGGTATTCGCGGCCCAGAAGGCAGCGGTCATGGCGGATTAAACCAAGATACATCGCGGATTTTTCACCAATTCGGGCAGAGGGCTGTCCGGAAACGGGCTCTTATTGCCCAGATTTTCCAAACGGGAGGAAGTTACTATGAGAATGAAATCCAAGTTCCTGATGGCATCGGCCGCACTTGCAATGATGGCCGCTCCGGCATTGGCCCAGGACAAGCTGAAAATCGGCATGACGTTCCAGGAACTGAATAACCCCTATTTCGTGTCCATGCAGGAAGCGCTGAAGGAAGCCGCGGCAAGCATCGGCGCTGATGTTGTCGTCACCGACGCCGGCCACGATGTGGCAAAGCAGATTTCCGACGTGGAAGATATGCTGCAGCAGAAGATCGACATCCTGCTTCTGAACCCGACCGACAGCGCCGGCATCGAAGCCGCCGTGCACGCTGCCAAAGCTGCCGGCGTGATTGTCGTTGCTGTCGACGCCAACGCAAACGGTCCGGTCGACACCTTCGTCGGCTCAAAGAACCGTGACGCAGGCTACAAGTCTTGCAAGCATCTCGGTGATGCGCTCGGCGGCAAGGGTGAAGTCGCAATCCTCGACGGTATTCCGGTCGTGCCGATCCTCCAGCGCGTCGAAGGCTGCAAGGCAGCGCTTGCCGAATTTGCCGATATCAAGCTTGTCGACACGCAGAATGGTCGTCAGGACCGCTCCGTTGCGCTCGGCGTCGTTGAAAACATGATCCAGTCCCGTCCGAACCTCGCCGGTATCTTCTCGGTGAATGATGGCGGTGCCATGGGCGCGCTGGCCGCAATCCAGGGCTCCGGCAAGGACATCAAGCTGACCTCGGTGGATGGTGCTCCCGAAGCGGTGAAGGCGATTGCTGACGGTACGCCCTTTATCGAAACGACCGCGCAGTTCCCGCGTGACCAGGTGCGCGTTGGCCTTGCCATGGCGCTTGCCCAGAAGTGGGGCGCCCGCGTCGTTCCGAAGGAAGTACCGATCGACGTCATGGTCGTTGACAGCAAGAACGCCGGCGACTTCAGCTGGTAAGAATTCCTCCCCAGGTCCCGTCCCCGCCTCGTGTGGGGGCGGGACATGTCCCGACCATCGAGGAGGGTAAAATGCTGGAACTGAATGGAATAAGAAAAAGCTTCGGCAAGATCGAGGTCCTGCGCGGCGTTGACCTGCAGGCGCGCGCCGGCGAGGTGCATGCGCTTCTGGGAGAGAACGGCGCAGGCAAGTCGACATTGATGAAAATCCTGTGCGGCATTTTGCAGCCCTCGGAGGGCACGATTCGCATTGACGGAAAGGACCGCCGCTTCGCCAATTACGACGAGGCGATTGCCGCCGGTATCGGCATCGTGTTTCAGGAATTCAGCCTGATCCCCTATCTCGATGCGGTCGAAAACATGTTTCTGGCACGCGAAATCCGCGGACCGCTGCGCCTGCTCAACAAGCGCGCGATGCGTAAACGTGCCGCCGAAATCATGAGCCGTCTGGCCGTGGACGTTCCGCTCGATGTGCCGGTGCACCGCCTTTCCGTTGCCCAGCAGCAATTCGTGGAAATTGCCAAGGCGCTTTCGCTCGATGCCCGTATTCTCGTTCTCGATGAGCCGACTGCGACGCTTACCCCGTCCGAGACCGAGCATCTCTTCAAGGTCATGCGCGAGCTGCGGCGTCAGGGTGTCGCAATCATCTTCATTTCCCATCATCTCGAGGAAATATTCGAGATCTGCGACCGCATCACCGTTCTGCGTGACGGTGAACTCATCGGCTCCTGCCTCACCTCTGACGTCGATAATGACCGTCTGGTGGAGATGATGGTCGGCCGGCGCATCGAGGCCAATTTTCCACCCAAACCGAAGATCGATACAGCTGCGCGCAACGTGATCGAGGTCGAAGAGCTTCAACTGAAAAAAGGCGGGCCGGTCTCGCGCTTTACCCTGCGGCAAGGTGAGATACTCGGTTTTGCCGGGCTTGTCGGTTCCGGGCGCACGGAAACGGTGCTGGCCATGCTTGGCGCTCATTCCGCTTCGCGCCGCAAGATCAAGGTCGATGGCGTCGAGACCCGCTTTTCCGGCCCGGATGAGGCGCTGATGCGCGGCATTGGCCTGCTGCCGGAAAGCCGCAAGGAAGAGGGTCTGATCACCAGTTTCTCCATCCTGCAGAACATTTCCCTCAACAACTATCGCAAGTACCAGAAGGCTCACTGGTTTATCGACCTGAAAAAAGAGCTGGAACATACGAAAAAGGCGATGGCGCAGGTTCAGGTCAAGGCACAGGGACCCTATGCCCGCGTGGACACGTTGTCCGGTGGAAACCAGCAGAAGATCGTTATCGCCCGCTGGCTGAACCATGACATGCGCGTCCTGATCTTCGACGAACCGACGCGCGGCATCGATGTCGGCGCGAAGGCGGAAATCTATGCGCTGATGCGCGAATTCGCAGCCAAGGGCTATTCGATCATCATGATCTCTTCGGAGCTGCCGGAAGTGATCGGCATGTCGGACCGCGTCTGCGTGTTCCGCTCCGGGGGCATCGTCGCCACCGTCGAGGGCGCAGACATCAATTCAGAAACAATAATGACAAACGCCACCACCGGGAGGGTTGAACATGTCGCTTGATGCAAATACCGGCATTGCCGAAAAGACGAGCGGTTTCGGCCTTGGCAGCATGCTGCGCTCGCCACTCGCCCTGCCTCTGGCGGGCCTGATTGTCGTATCGATCCTGATGGGTCTTGCGAGCGACAATTTCTTCAGCGTGAACAACATCATGAACGTGCTGCGACAGGTTTCAGTCGTCGGCATTCTGGCCGTGGGCATGACATTCGTCATCCTCACGGGCGGCATCGACCTGTCGGTCGGCGCGGTCATGGCGCTTGTCGGCACGCTGTCTGCCGGCCTGATGGTGAATACCGGCCTGCCTGCCTCGCTCGCCTTGCCGGCCGGGCTGTTCATCGGACTTGGCATCGGTATCTTCAACGGAGCACTTGTCGCCTGGGGCAAGATGCCGGCCATCATCGTCACGCTTGCGACGATGGGAATGGCGCGCGGTCTCGGCCTCATTTACTCCGGCGGTTATCCCGTCAGCGGCATTCCGAGCTGGATTTCCTGGTTTGGCGTCGGCCGCGTTGGCGTCGTGCCGGTGCCTGTTATCATCATGGTGGTGATTTACGCCGTGGCCTGGGTGCTTTTGCAGCGTACGGCTTTCGGTCGTCACGTCTATGCACTCGGCGGCAACGAGTTGGCCGCGCGCCTCTCCGGCGTCAAGACCCGGCGCGTCAAGCTTGCCGTCTATGGTATCTCAGGCGTGACGGCAGCGCTTGCAGCTCTCATTCTGACCGGCCGGCTTATGAGCGGACAGCCCAATGCGGGTGTCGGTTTCGAGCTGGATGCCATTGCGGCCGTGGTTCTCGGCGGCACGGCGATTGCCGGCGGACGCGGGCTCATTCTTGGTACCCTTATCGGCGCGGTGCTGCTCGGCATCCTGAATAACGGCCTCAATCTCATGGGTATCAACCCTTATCTGCAGGATGTCATCAAGGGCGCGATCATTCTGCTCGCCATCTATATCGGGCGCGACTGGCGTTGAGCCCACACGTCATATCTTCAAAGAAGCAGGAGAATTAAATGTCTGAATTGCTGCAAGGCAAGATCGCGGTCATCACCGGCGCCGCGTCCGGTATTGGCCTCGCCACCACCGAGGCGCTGCTGGAAAACGGTGCAACCGTCGTCATGGTCGACTGGAACGAGAAAGCCTTGAATGAACTTGTAGGCAAACTCGGCAAGCGCGCCATCGCGCAGGTCACGAACCTTCTGGATGCAGATAGCTGCAATGCCATGATCCCGGAAATCCTTGAGAAGGTCGATCACATCGACATTCTCTACTGCAACGCAGGCACCTATATCGGTGGCGATCTCACCGAAACCACGCCGGAAGCCATCGACAAGATGTTGAACCTCAACGTCAATGCCGTGATGAAGAATGTACAGGCCGTCGTGCCGCACATGTCGGAGCGCAAGACCGGCGACATCATCGTCACCTGCTCGATCGCCGGGCATTTCCCGACCTATTGGGAGCCGGTCTATTCGGGTTCGAAATGGGCGATCACCAGCTTCGTGCAGGGCATGCGTCGCCAGATGATCCCGCATGGTGTGCGCGTCGCGCAGGTCTCTCCCGGCCCGGTCGTCTCGGCCCTTCTGGCAGACTGGCCGGAAGAAAATCTTCGCAAGGCCAAGGAATCGGGTAGCCTCATCGACGCGAGTGAAGTGGCCGATGCGGTCGTTTACATGCTGACCCGCAAGCGCACCGTTACCATCCGCGACATGCTGGTGCTGCCCACCAACTTCGACCGCGTTTAAACTACACTCCCAAGGAGTATCGCAAATGGCTTCCTACCTGATTGGCGTCGATGTCGGTACCGGCTCTGCCCGTGCCGGTGTCTTTGATGTGGCGGGCAGGCTTCTGGCTACCGCCAAGCGCCCGATCACGATGCATCGCGAAGACGGCGGCATAGCCGAACAATCGAGTGGTGAGGTTTGGAAAGCCGTTTGCGATAGCGTGCGGGAAAGTGTCTCGCACGCCGGCATAGATCCCGAAGCCGTGGTTGGCATCGGTTTTGATGCCACCTGCTCTCTCGTGGTGCGCGGGCCTGAGGATGAGACCCTTCCGGTCGGTGCATCGGATCATCCCGAGCGCGATATCATCGTCTGGATGGATCACCGCGCCGTCGAACAGGCGGAGCGGATCAATGCGGGCGAACATGCCGTTCTGAAATATGTCGGCGGTCGGATTTCCCCGGAAATGCAGACACCCAAGCTGCTCTGGCTTCGCGAAAACAGGCCGGATATCTATGCGCGCGCCGAGCACTTCTTCGACCTGACGGACTTCCTGACCTGGAAAGCCTCAGGCGCGCTCGATCGTTCCGCGTGCACGGTTACCTGCAAATGGACTTATCTCGCCCATGAGGAACGTTGGGATGCGGAATATTTCACCCGCATCGGGCTTGGCGATCTGGCGGAGCAGGGATTCCGCCGTATCGGTGAAAGCGTGGTTCATCCAGGCACGGCGCTGGGTACTGGTTTGACCGATGAAGCCGCAAAAGCCATGGGGCTGGTTGCTGGAACCGCCGTTGCCGCCGGTCTGATCGATGCGCATGCCGGGGGTGTCGGTACGGTGGCTGCGGGCGGCGACGCTTCGCGGTGCCTCGGTTACGTCTTTGGTACCTCTTCCTGCACCATGACAACCACCTCGGAGTCGGCTTTCGTGCCGGGTGTTTGGGGTCCCTATTATTCCGCCATGGTTCCCGGCGCATGGCTCAATGAAGGCGGCCAATCCGCCGCCGGTGCGGCCATTGATTATCTGGTGCAATTGCACCCGGCATTTTCAGAGGCAAAGGCGCTTTCCGAAAAAGAAGGCAAGTCACTACCTGCATGGCTTGCCGACCGTGCACTGGCTTTGGCCACGTCTGCTTCCGCTGCCGTGAAGCTTGCCGAGAATTTTCACGTGGTGCCGGAGTTCCTCGGCAACCGTGCGCCCTTCGCCGATCCTCATGCCCGTGCCGTCATTGCCGGTTACGGCACCGAGACGGGGGTGGATTCGCTTGTCGCGCTTTACGTGGCGGGGCTTCTCGGCCTCGGTTACGGGCTTCGCCAGATCATCGAGACGCAGGCGCGTCATGGCGCTCCCGTGGAAACGATCAGTGTCAGCGGCGGCGCGGGCGCTCATCCGCTTGCCAGACAATTGCTGGCGGATGCGACGGGGCTTCCGGTTGAACTCACTGAATGCGAGGAGCCGGTGCTTCTCGGATCGGCGATGCTCGGCGCGGTTGCCGCCAAGGCCTATCCCGACCTGATTTCCGCAATGCCCGCCATGTCGCGTATTGCCAAATATTCGGTACCGGACGCTGCATTCAGCCAAGTGCACCAGTCACGCTACGACGCGTTTCTGGCACTGCAGAATGTGGCGCGCGCCATTCGTTCCGCAAACCATTCCTGAAGCGCCACACGCTTCCATCGTCCGGCCGTCCTGGCCGCAAAATAAAGAGGATTCCATGCAGTTTTCCGGAAAATCCGTCATCATCACCGGCGCAGGCAAGGGCATCGGCCGTGCCTGCGCTATCCTGATGGCCGCGCGCGGTGCTGAGGTCGTGGCAATCAGCCGGACCCAGTCCGATCTGGACAGCCTGAAAAGCGAAATCGGCGGCCGCTCAATCCGCGTCGATCTCGCCGATGTGGCTGCAACGCGGGCCGCGATGGCCGAAGCGGGTCCTTGCGATTTTCTCATCAACAGCGCCGGCATCAACGTGCTCGAAAGCGTGCTTGATATGAGCGACGAAGGTTATGAGGCTGTGCTGGGCATCAATTTGCGTGCCGCGCTCGTCACCTGCCAGGAATTCGCCCGTGCTCGCGTCGCAAAGGGTGGCGGCGGCGCAATCGTCAACATCACGTCAATTGCCGGTCATCGCGGTTTTCAGGATCATCTCTGCTACGCGGCCTCGAAAGCGGGGCTTGAGGGCGCAACCCGCGTTCTCGCCAAGGAACTTGGGCCGCACGGCATCCGTGTCAACGCCGTTGCACCAACAATCACGCTCACTGAACTGGCTGCCGAAGCATGGAACGATCCGGCCAAGAGCGCACCAATGATGGTTCGCCATCCGCTGCAGCGCTTTGCCGAGGCCGAAGACGTGGCACAGAGCATCGCACTGCTTCTGTCAGATGATAGCAGCATGATTTCCGGCGCGGTGTTGCCCATCGATGGCGGGTTCCTCGCCGTCTGACGTTTGAGGGATGCGCGGGGTGCAAATGCATCGCCGCGCATCCTGCCTCAGGACTGGATATCCCGCTCAGGTCAGATCCGGATGCCTGCCAACCAGCTGGTTGCGTTTTGCCTGAAGAATTTCCTTCTGTTCTTCAAGTTTGAGCAGTTCGTCGTCTATCTCCTCGACGCTTTTCTCGATGTGCAGATATTGCTCTGCAAGAAGCGACTTCGCTTCCTTTCGGCTGGATGCATTCGGCGTGTCGCCATAAAGCGGCCGGTTGGCGGTTTCCTTGAGGAAAAATGTCGTCACAATGCCGAAGACGGCCGCGACCATGAGATAGTAGGCCGGCATATAGATATTTCCCGTTACCTCCACCAACCATGCGGTGAGTGTCGGCGTGAGCCCGGCAACGATGATCGAGATATTAAACGCGATAGCCAGCGCGCTGTAGCGGATGCGGGCCGGGAAGAGGGCCGGCAGGGTGGATGCCATGATCCCGATCAGGCAGTTAAGTGCGACCGCCAGGATGAGCAGGCCGAAGAAAATCTGAACAACCTGTCCGCTGGCGATGAGATGAAATGCCGGCAGTGAAAGAAACAGGATCGCCGTGCTGCCAACCGCCAGAAACGGCCTGCGTCCGATCCGGTCGCTCAAAAGCCCGATTGCGGGCTGCACGAACAGCATGCCAACCATCACCGCGATGATGATGAGGACGCCATGGTCCTCGCTGTAATTCAGTGTCTTCGACAGATATGTCGGCATGTAAGTGAGCAGCATGTAATAGGTCACGTTGGTCACGAGGACCATGCCTATGCATATTGCCAGCGAGCGGGAATGTTGGCTCACAATCTCGGCGATGGGAACCATGGGGCGCTCTTTCAACGACTGCCGGTCTTCTTCTTCAGAGCGCTGCAGGCGTTCGGTGAAGGCTGGTGTTTCTTCTGCCGCGTGGCGCAGATAAAGTCCGATCAGCCCGAGGGGTGCCGCCAGAAAGAACGGAATGCGCCAGCCCCAGTCGAGGAACTTGGCTTCACCCATCGCGGTGCTGAGCAGCACGACAAGCCCCGCACCAAGCACGAAGCCGGCGATGGAGCCGAAGTCGAGCCAGCTTCCAAGGTAACCGCGCTTCCGGTCAGGCGCGTATTCCGCCACGAAAATGGCCGCACCGGTATATTCGCCGCCAACGGAAAACCCCTGGGCAAGCTTGCATAACAGCAACAGAATGGGTGCCCATATGCCGATGGTGGCATAACCGGGGATGAGGCCGATACAGAAGGTGCTCGCGGCCATGATGATGATTGTCAGGGAGAGGACTTTTTGACGCCCGAATTTGTCGCCCATGGCGCCAAAAAATACGCCCCCCAATGGGCGGATGAGGAAGGGGACGGAGAAGGTTGCGAGCGCCGCCACCGTTTGAACGGCGGGTGACGCGTCAGGGAAGAAGACCTTGCCGACGGCATAGGCGACGAAGCCGTATACGCCGAAGTCGAACCACTCCATCGCGTTACCGAGAGCGGCTGCTGTAACTGCTTTTTTGACCTTCTCGTCATCGATGACGGTGACGTCGTCGATGCTCAGCGGAGTGGCCTGTATCTGGTTGTTCAATCACTGTCCCCCTGAACTGCATTGCGCCCGAATTTTTTGAGCGCCATGAAAATGCTCGATACGCTTAAGCGTTCCATCGGTCGGCAGAACAATCGGGCCTTAGCCGATCTTATGGGGGTATGGGCGGGGTCGCACGACAGGAGAAAAAAGAACGCCCGGCTGGTAGCCGGGCGTTCTTTTAAAGATTAGTGGCGGTGCTCAGGCATTTCCTTGAGCTGATCCTTGGTCCACGAGGTGACCGCGTGGACATCGCCGTCTTCATCGCGCATGAAATCGAGATCGCTGAGCGGTACTGCGACAGGCTTTGCGCCGATGCCGAGAAAGCCGCCGACGTCGATGATTGCGGTGCTGGCCGCGCCGACGCCATGGACATGATCGACCTTGCCGACCTTGTGATCATCTGCGCCGTAAACTGTTGCACCTTCCAGAACCGACGGTGTCAGTTCGGTTTCAACGAGGCGTACGTGATTGGCGTGATCCATTTTTCTTCCTCCTGCTTGGGTTGCGATATGGAAACTCCCGCAGTGCAAAACCGTTCCATCGCGTCTGGGGGATTTTGGGCTAAACCGGTTGTCTGGACGTTTGAGGGACTGGTATGAACTCCAGCGGACCGCCCGCCGCAAAATCACGCTTGAAAAGACTGAACACGTGTGCAATATGAACGCGTGTTCAATCTTTTGAGAGATGGTTATTTCGCATGGACCTGATGCCTTATCCGGATACGTTGGCAGCCCGTGCCGAACTGTGCCGCAGCGTTATTCTTTCCGCCGGGGAACTGGTGCTGAAAGGCTTTCAGGGCGAGGCGACACGCAGCTTCTCGATGAAGGGCCCGCAGGACTTTCTGACGGTGACGGATGCAGCCTCCGAAGCGCATATTCGCGGCGCGATCTCGGCCTGCTTTCCCGAGGACAGTTTTTTCGGCGAGGAGGGCGGCGGTGTGATCGGTGATCGCGTCTGGGTCGTTGATCCCGTGGACGGCACCGCAAATTTCGCCCGCGGCATTCCGCATTTCTGCATCTCCATCGCCTATGTCGAAAACGGGCAAACCGAAATCGGCGCTATCTATAATCCGGCTCTGAATGAACTTTATTTCGCCCGACGTGGTGAGGGGGCGACGCGTAACGGGCAGCCGATCCAGGTTGCGCAGACGGAACGTTTCGATGCGGCCTCAATCGAAATGGGCTGGTCGACGCGTATCGCGAATGCCACCTATCTCGATGTCGTCAAGAACCTGCTCGATATGGGTACCAATGTCCGCCGCGCCGGTTCCGGTGCGCTCGCGCTTGCCTATGTGGCCGATGGTCGCTCCGATGCCTATCTCGAATTGCACATGAATTCATGGGATTGTCTTGCGGGACTGCTACTCGTCAGCGAAGCTGGCGGCGACGTCTGCCCTTTCCTGGAGATCGGTAGTCTTGAAGATGGTGGGCCGGTGCTGGCCGCAGCCAGCGGTGTTGCAAGCGGCGTCAGCCAGGCATCGAAGATACCTTTGACAGAGCGGCAGCCGTCAGATCGGCAGCGGGCCGTATCGGCTTGAATTTAGACGAGCGCCCGTCCGTGAAGGGTGCTTGGTGCATGTGGAGGAATGAGATGGATGGACCCGTTTATGCCCGGCCTGCGATCAGCCTGATTGCGGAAGGGCTCGGCCCGCGTAACGTTGCGCTCTATATCGGCGGCAGCGATGGTGCGAGCGACCTTGGGCTCCTTCACCGGCACGGCATTACCACCGTGGTCAACTGCGCCGTCAATCTGGATATCAATCTCGTGCCAGCGGCGGCGGAAGATGGCGACAGGTGCGCGGTGGGGTATGGCGATATCCGTTATTATAAGCTCGGTCTTATCGACGGCGAAGGCAGTCCGGACACGATGATGTTGGGGGCCTATTATATTCTCGACGGCGCGTTGCGGCAGACCATGCCGAAGCGCGAAACCTATCCGTTTCCCGATGGCGGCAATGTGCTCGTCAATTGCCGCAGCGGTCGCAGCCGCTCGGTCTCGCTGGTCGCGCTTTTCCTGCATAAGCAGCAGCCGCATCTTTACCCTACCCTTGACGATGCACTGGCTGTGATCCGCACGAAGCGGGAATTGCGGCCGGACGAATGGTTCGAGACACCGAAGCCGATGCTTTATGCTGCTGCCCGCCGCGCTTCCGACTGGATCGATATGGTCGACGGCAGAAAGACTGTCCAACCATGCTGAAACGCACGCTTCCTTCCGTCGCCGTCATTGCCGACGCCCATTTCCATGACACGGCGGCCGATTTCGGTTTTCCCGGCATAGAGGTCGATGGGGAACGCATCACCATGCGTAGCTGGTCGGATACACGCGAATCCACCCGTGTTTTCAACGAAAGCGCCGATGCGCTGCATGCTGCACTCGAAGAAGTGCGGCAGCGGGGCATTCGCCATGTGGTGCTGCTTGGCGACTATACCGACGACGGCCAGCGCGCGACATCCGAAACGCTGAAGGGTATTCTGGAGCGTCATCGTGATACCCATGGCACCGCCTTTTATGCGCTGCCCGGCAACCACGATATTTTCGGCCCGCGTGGCCGGCATCATACCAAGGAGTTTCTGACGGAGAACGGCAAATGCCTTTCCGTTTCAAGCGATGCGCGGCGGGCCGGTAATCGGGTCGTGATCAGCGACCGGATGTATTGCGAAGGCTATCCGATGGGCCTTGGCCCGATGGCGGCCTTTGGCTATTTCCGCCAGCCGGACTATCTGCATTGGGAAACACCGTTCGGGCTTTCCGATGCGGCGGAAGACCGTCTCTACGAGGTGTGTTCCCCCGATGGCACCAATATCTACCGGCTAATGGACGCGTCCTATCTGGTTGAGCCGGAGCCGGGCCTCTGGCTGCTCATGATCGACGCCAATATTTTCGAACCGCTCGACGGCACTTTCGAGACGGGTGAGGAAGCGGCTTTCACCGACAGTACCTCTGGCGGCTGGAATGCGCTTTTGCGCTGCAAGCCCTTCATCATCGACTGGATTGCCGATGTGCGCGAAAGGGCGCAGGCGCTCGGCAAGACTTTGCTCGGCTTTTCGCACTATCCGGCGCTCGATCCCTTTGATGGCGCAAGCGGCGCCGAAAGTGCGCTGTTCGGCGAAACCAACGTCGTGCGCCGTACGCCGCGCAAGGCGGTTGAGGATGCGCTGGTTGAGGCCGGGCTCCAAGTCCATTTCAGCGGACATCTGCATGTGGAAGGCGTAACCCGGCGCGGGGAGGTGGAAACCTCGCTCACCAATATCGCCGTGCCGTCTCTGGTTGCCTTTCCGCCCGCCTTCAAGATTGTGCATCCCCAGCAGCACGAGATTTCCGTCGAGACGGTGGAAATGGCCGCGCTGCCGATAAACAGCCGCATTTGCCGGGGGTATGCGCAGGAAACGGCACTTGCGGGCGAGGATGAGGACCGCGCATTTGCGGCCGGCAATTATGGTGATTTCCTGCTTGGCCACAAACGCGCGCTTATCAGGCATCGTTATTTCACCAAGGAGTGGCCAGCCGGGATCGTGGCGGCGATTGCGGATAAAACCATATCCGAGGTTATCGGCCTGCTTGGTGAAAAAAGCCTTGCCTCGCATGATGCCGAGCTGTCCTCCGATCTGCCGATGTTCGAGCTTATTGCTGACTGGTATTGCCTGCGTCAGGGCGCGGGCCTGGCGCTTGCGCATATCGAGCCGCAACGGCTTTCCCTCTATCGGGCGCTGGCGGAGTGTTTTGGCCGCAAGCCCGATCATCACGACGGTTCGGTTAAGAGTTTTATCGAAATCTTCTTCGGTGCCCTTGGGCTGTTTCTCGATCGTGCAGAAGGCGGTTTGCGGCATCTGGAGCTCCGTCTCACACCGCAACTCCAATCCGTTGCGGTGTGATCCGTAGGTTTTTTCGACGCAATCCGCGATGTGAACGGGGCAAATCAACGTCCCCTCGGGGAAGAGTGGCGGCAAGCAGGACAGGCGAGGTGATCTAGTGGAATCGGTCGTTGTCAGCATCAATCTGTTCGGCGCGGTGGCGCTGCTGCTTTTCGGCCTTGGGCAGATCAAGGACGGAATGTCGCGTGCCTTCGGCGCCAAGCTTCGCATCGGGCTTGCCGCCGGTACACGGGGTGGGTTTCGCTCCTTCATCGCTGGCCTCGTGGCGACGATTGCACTGCAGAGTTCGACAGCCACGGCGCTGATGGTTGCCTCCTTCGTTGAAAAAGATCTCATCGCACCGGCGATGGCGCAGATCGTACTGCTCGGCGCCAATGTCGGCACCGCAACGACCGCGTGGATTGTCGCGCTCGGTCTTGGCTGGCTGTCGCCCATGTTGATCCTTGCCGGTGTCATCCTTTTGCGTGGAAAGTCTGTGCAGCGGCAGGGTGCCGGTGCTGCCCTTGCCGGTGTCGGCCTGATGCTGCTTTCCCTGCATCTTCTTTCTGCGGCGACGGATCCGATCCGGCAGTCGCCGGCGCTGAACCTCTTCATTTCCATGCTCGGCAATGCCTGGCCGGTCGCGTTGATCTTTTCCGCGGTGCTGGCCGTGCTGGCATCATCGAGCCTTGCCATCGTCGTCCTCATACTCTCGCTTGCGGCAAGCGGCGGCATCGAAACAAGCCTCGTTATCGTGCTGGTGCTCGGCGCCAATCTCGGCGGCGCCGTTCCGCCGGTGCTGGCGACGTTGAAGGCGCCGGTTGCGGCACGCCGGGTTGCGCTTGGCAACCTCATCGTCCGGACGACCGGCTGTGTCGCAGCCCTGCCTCTTGCCGGATACGGTGCGGCACTGCTCGACATGTCGCCTTTCTCGCACGCCAATCTAGCGGTCGATGCGCATCTCCTTTTCAATCTTGCTGTTGCCGCGATCGCATGGCCGCTATCACCGTTGTTGCTGCGGATGACGACCGCGCTGTTGCCGGAAAAAGAGGGAGCCGAAAGCCGCCGTAGCTATCTCGACAGTCATGATCTGGGTCAACCGGTTGCGGCGCTTGCCGGTGCAAGCCGCGAGGTCATGTTGGTTGGCGACCTGATCGAGCGCATGCTGCGTCAGGCGAATGACGCCATGCGCGACAGCGATCTTTCCAAACTCAATGATATCAGCACGCTGGAAGGTCGGGTGGATAGTATCCAGCATGCCATCAAGGTCTATGTCTCGAAGGTGGGCCAGGATGGCCAGGATGGTTTGTGCCAGAAGGATCAGCGACGTGCGATGGATATCGTTGAATATGCCATCAATCTCGAACATATCGGCGATATAATCGAGAAAGGCATCCGCCCGGAAATCGCCAAGAAGATCAATCTCGGCCTCAGATTTTCCGATGATGGCAAAAGCGAGCTGGAACGTCTTTTCTCCGTCACGCTCGACAATATCCGCATGGCGCAATCCGTTTTCGCCACCCGCAATGCCGACCTTGCCCGTCGGCTGGTGGAGGTGAAGGAAGACGTGCGCCGGCTGGAAAAACAGTCATCGGAGCGACATCTCCAGCGCCTGCGCGACGGCCTGACCGACAGCATCCAGACAAGCTCCGTGCATCTCGACATGCTGCGCGATCTGAAGCGCATCAACGCCCATATCGCCGCCGTCGCCCATCCGATCCTCGATGAAAGCGGTCTCCTGATCGAAAGCCGGATCAAGCAGGCGGGTTGAAGCCATTCCAGCAAAGACGCTGTGGTTTTGCCCGGGAGTGCGCTTCTAGCGCGCGGTGATCCGCTCGACCATCTCAACGGGCACGACCTGAAGCCGGGTCTCGGGCTCGTCGCTGTCAAGGGCGGTCAGGACCTTCTCGGTCAGCGCGTCAAAGGATTGGGCAACGGTCGTCAACTGATAGCTTTTCCAACCCGCCTGCGGAATATCGTCGAAACCGACAATCGACAGGTCTTCCGGAATTCGGCGACCCATCTCCAGCCTTGCTGCGTCCATGAAGCCGAGTGCCAGCAGATCGGTCACGCAGAAGGCGCCGTCTATCGTCTTGTCCGTCAGCAACTCGCAGCCTGCCTGATAGCCGCTGTCATAACTCGTCGGACCGCCCGACCACGGAACGACCTCGATACCCTCGATGCTCATGCGCTGGGTGAAAGCGCCGGCGCGGCGCAGCTGTGCCGGTGTCTGGCTGCCGCTGGAAACGACCGCGACCTTCCGGCATTTAGCCGCCACAAGCCGCATGGCGGCGAGATCGGCGCCGTGGGAATCGTCGCTCAGCACCATGTTCGTATCGGTCCGGTCGAGGCGCTGGTTGATGAGGATGAGGCGCACGCCATTGGCAATGCATTCGTCGACGATAGAGGCTGGCGGCTCGCCGGAGAGTACGACGATGGCCTGGGCGCGAAACTCGAAAAGCAGTTCGATCAGCGGCGCGATATCCTTGCGTGCATCGGCCGCATTCAGCAGCAGGCATTGCAAGCCGCGACGCAGAAGGCCGATGCTGAGGAGGTCGAGCTGCTTTGAAATAAACGGCGAGCTGAGATTGGCACCGACTACCCCGATGAGATTGGATCGGTCATTGTTGAGGCCCTGGGCCAGACGGTTGACGCGGTAGCCAAGCTCATGCGCTGCTTTCAACACCTTGCGCCGGACGGCCTTCGATACGCTGCCGCCGGGGGTGAATGTGCGCGAGACGGCGGAGCGCGAGACACCGGCCTTTTTCGCCACCTCTTCGGCCGTCACGAACCCTCTCGCCATTCAACTTCCCCGTTGCAAAACCTCATGTCTGATATCACAGGCCATAAGGGCCGACTATTCCAATCGAAATATTTCAGGTGCGAAGCGCTCTTGCTGAGGGAAGGCGGTTCTCGCTTTCGCCGGCAAATATATCGCCCTTTCCATTCTCATTCTGTGGGAAAAAATGATTGCTCGTACGTCGATATAAAAATTTGCAAAACACGTTCAATAAAACAGTTTAAAAACAATGGTATATAGCAATGATCACGTGTGCATTTTTTCGTTGACAAAATGCCGTTTAGGATGGATCATGCATTCCAAGGTTAAGCGCTATATGGAATATTTATTCCACGTTTTGCTTGCCGGCGATGTTTCCGGGAGGAGCTGGATCATCGTTGCTCGCGGGCCTGATGTGCCCGCTGCTGAAGTATTGACGCATTGCTCATGTTCGACGCACGCGCCGCCTGTTCCACAGGTTGCGCGCAGGCAGATGCTTGCCGGCGTGTCGGAGCGATGTTGCGGCCATATGGGGAGGAATAATGGCTCTTTTAAGCGAATCAACGAAGGCGGAGGCACTGGGGCGTCCCCCGGCGACCGCGCCCTCGGCATGGCAGGCCTGGCGATATCGCCTCAAGGTCGCGCTCAGGGAGCCGACGACGCTCATCGGCGTGCTGACGGCGTTACTTTTCACCTATCTGATCGTCGTTCCGATCATCTCTATCGTTCTGGATGCCGTCCGTGTCCAGTTCGGCCACGAACGGCGTCTTGGCAAGGATGTCGGTGACCTCACGCTTTATTATCTCGACAGGGCGTTCTTCTCGCCCGTCGCAACGGATCTTTTCTGGCATCCGCTCTTCAATACGCTCACCGTCGCTTTGGGGGCGATTGCGCTTTCGCTTGTTATCGGCACGGTGCTTGCCTGGCTTATCAGCCGCACGGACATGTTCGGTCGCCGCTGGTTCGCGACCGCGCTGATCGTGCCCTACATGCTGCCCGCATGGACCTTCGCTCTCGCCTGGACGACGCTGTTCAAGAACCGCACCGTTGGCGGCCAACCCGGCTGGTTCGAGGCGATGGGCCTGACACCGCCGGACTGGGTGGCCTATGGGCGCTTCCCGATCACCATCATCCTTGCCCTGCATTACACACCCTTCGTCATCCTGCTGTTCGGCTCGGCCCTGCGCCGCTTCGACTCGCAGCTGGAGGATTCGGCCCGCATTCTCGGCGCTCATCGTTATCAGGTGGCTTTGCAGGTGATCCTGCCCTTGATGCGCCCGGCGCTGCTCTCTTCCATGGTGCTGATCTTTGCAAAGTGCCTCGGCGAATTCGGCGTACCCTATGTTCTCGGGCTTCCCGTGAAGTTCGAGGTCCTCTCGACATCGCTGTTCCGCAGCATCGCCTCGCGCCAGACCGGTGTTGCGGGTGTCGTAGCGGCCTCGATCATGCTCATCGGCATCATCACGCTGATGATCGATGCCCGCCTGGTTCGCGAAGCCCGCCGTTTCGTGACGATCGGCTCGAAGGGGTCGATGAACCGGCAAAGCCGCCTCGGCAAAATGCGTCTTCCTGCAACGGGCTTTGCGGCCGCTGTCTTCATTCTCAGCGTCGGCCTGCCTTTGCTTACCCTCGCTCTCTCGACCGTCATGAAGATGCCGGCCAAATTCACGTTCGACAATTTCACGCTCGATTACTGGATCGGCAGCAATCTCAACACGGTGGCCTTGCAGACCGGCGTTCTTTTAAGCCCCGATCTGTGGGCGGCCGCGAAGAACACGATGATGATCGTTGGTCTTGCCTCGCTCACATCTGGCGTCCTCGGCCTTCTGGTCGGGTATGTCGTCATCCGCACGCCGGTGCGCGCCCTTTCGGTCTATCTGCGTCAGGTCACGTTCCTGCCCTATCTCGTGCCCGGCATCGCCTTTGCCGCCGCCTATCTCTCGCTGTTTGCGGTTCCGCGCGGGCCGATGCCGGCGCTCTACGGCACGGTGACGATCCTTATCCTGGCACTGATCGCCGACCAGATGCCCTATGCCTCGCGCGCCGGTATCTCGGCCATGACACAGCTTGGCAAGGACCCGGAAGAGGCAGCACAGATCGCTGGTGCCGGATGGTTCCGCCGCATGGTCTCGATCGTCATCCCGATCCAGAAGGGATCGCTGGTGACGGGGGTTCTCCTGCCCTTCATCTCGGGCATCAAGGGTTTGAGCCTTTTCGTGATCCTCGCGGTGCCGAGCACGGATGTTCTGACCACCTATTCGCTGCGGCTGGTCGACTACCACTATACGCAGGCCGCAAACGCCGTGGTGCTGATCATCGCAGGCATTGCCTATTTCGGTACCCTGTTGGCCCAGAAGCTGACCCGCACAAATCTTGCAGAAGGACTTGGAAGCTGATGCCTACCATCAACCTGCGCGGGGCGCAGAAGAACTACGGCGTGAATTCCGCAAATGCGGTTTCCGATCTCGATCTCGAAATCCGCGACGGCGAATTCATGTGCCTGCTCGGCCCTTCCGGCTGCGGCAAGACCACAACGCTGCGCATGATCGCGGGCCTTGAAAACCTCTCCGGCGGTGAAATCCGCGTCGGCGACAGGGTGATAGACTCCGTCAATGACGGCATATTCGTGCCGCCGGAAAAGCGCGAAATGGGGCTTGTCTTCCAGAGCTACGCGCTCTGGCCGCATCTGACCATCGAGCGCAACACTGATTTCGGCCTGCGCCTGCGCAAGCTGCCGAAAGCCGAGCGGGAGGCACGCGTCGAGCGCGTCATGCAGGCGCTCGACATTGCCAAGTACCGCGACCGTTATCCGTCACAGCTTTCCGGTGGGCAGCAGCAACGTGTGGCGCTGGCCCGCATGCTTGCCGTCAATCCCGGTGTGCTGCTTCTGGATGAGCCGCTGTCCAACCTCGATGCCCGGCTGCGGCTGGAAATGCGCGCCGAGCTGAAGCGGCTGCACAAGGAGTTCAAGACCACCATCGTCTTCGTGACGCATGACCAGTGGGAGGCCATGACGCTTGCAACGACCATCGCCGTCATGAACGAGGGCACGCTCCAGCAGATGGGAACGCCGAACGATATCTACGACCGTCCGGCCAACCGCTTCGTCGCCGAATTCGTCGGCAGCCCGCCGATCAATATCCTGACCTTCGGCCAGCCCGGCGTGTCTGATATCGCCGATAATGCGGAGGCCTATTTTGCAACGCGTTATCCGCAGTTGCGCGGCATCGCCTCTGTCGGCATGCGACCGGAGGCGATGGGTTACACGGCAAAGTCTGAGGATGTGCCGCAGGGCAGCCTCTTCGGTGAAATGACGGTGACCGGCGTGCTTCCGACGGGCGGCAGCTGGATTCTCGAATTGAGGAGCGAGAACCACACGCTGTTCCTGACCACCCATGCCCTGCCGCGCGTCGATAGTGGCGACCGTGTGTTTTTCCACGTGCCTCCCGACGCCCTGCATGTGTTCGACGCCAAGGGGCAACGGATTACGGAAGCGGACGCCGTGCTGAGGAGCAGTAGCTACAACTGAAAACGACGAAAAGACTGACAATCGCTTGCTGAAGGAGGAGCAGTATGAAGCGGAAAATGACGGGCGGCCTTAGCCGTCTCCTGTGTGCAACGGCAATTCTAGCGACGTTTGGCGGCGTGGCGAAGGCGGGGGAGCCTTTTGACCTCAACGCCCTGATCGAGGCTGCCAAAAAGGAAAAGCCGATCACCGTCTATGACAGCACGGGCAAGATCGTGGAAATGGCGAAGAATTTCGCCAAGAAGTATGGCGTGGGCGCGGAGGGTGCGAAGGTAAAGGCAACAGCGCAGCTGGAGATGGTTATCCGCGAGGCGCGGGCCAACAATATTCAGGGTGACGTCTCGATCATCAGCGATGCCCCGGCGGCGATGGCACAGCTTATTCCAATGGGCTTTGTCGAAAGCTGGTTGCCGCCGGATCTCGCCGGCAATATTCCGCCGGAATATCAGGATCCGCTGACCGTCGTCACCAGCGCCAATGTCTGGGCCTACAATACCGAGCTTTTCGACAAATGCCCCGTTTCCAACATCTGGGAACTCACCGACCCGAAGTGGAAGGGCAAGGTGGCGATGCAGGATCCGCTCGGCAAGGCATCCTATGTCGACTGGTTCAACCAGATGGCTAAGCATGGCGATGGCGAGGTGAAGGCGGCCTATAAGGCGCTTTACGGCAAGGACCTCGAGACCGCGGAGTCAAGCGCGACAGCGGCCTGGGTCAAGGCACTTGCCGCCAACGCGCCGCTGCTGACAGATGCCGATGCAGCGGCGGCGGAAGCCGTTGGCACGCCCGGCCAGAAGCAGCCCTTCATGGGCCTCATCAGCTCGGCGAAGTTTCGCGATAATGCCGACAAGGGTATGAAACTTGGCCTCTGCAAGGAGCTGAAGCCGTGGATCGGCTGGCTTTATCCAGGTGTCGGCCTGATCACCAAGGGCACGGACAGCCCCAATGCTGCAAAGCTCTTCATTCACTACGTCATGACTGCTGAAGGCATCGCGCCGCAGGCGATCGACGGCAAGATGTCCACCAACAAAGACGTGAAACTGCCCGCCGACGAACCTTCGGGTATCGGCGCCGTGCTCGACCGCGTTCTGCCCTACAGCATGGCCACCAGCCTTGAAGACTGGGATGCGCGCGAAACCTGGCAGGACTTCTGGCGCGTGAATTACAAGAAATAAAGGGGGACCGACACAGTGAATATCATGACCAAGAACCGATGTGGTGGCGAGCGGCGGCGGCGGATGGCGGCTTCAGCCCTTTCCCTCGTCTTCTCGCTGGCGCTTGGCGGTGCTGCCCACGCGCAGGACGCCTTTAATCTCGATGCGCTCATCGACGCCGCGAAGAAGGAAAAACCGATCACCGTTTATGCGGTGACCGGCAAGATCGTCGACACCGCGCAGGCCTTCACCGCCAAATATGGCGTGCAGGCAAGTGGCAAGAAAGTGAACGAGGCAACCCAGGTCGAGTTGATGATCCGCGAACATCGCGCCGGCAATGTCGTCGGCGATGTCAGCGTCGCAACGGATGTCGCCTCCGCCATGGGGGAACTTCTGCCGGAAGGCATTGCCACCAGCTGGTCGCCACCGGATATGGAAAGCGATATTCCGCAAAAGCTGCGCGATCCGCTCGTGGTCGTTTCGGATCCGCATGTGTGGACCTACAATACCGAGAAGTACGACAAATGCCCGGTCACCAACATCTGGCAACTGACGGAGCCGCGTTGGAAGGGCAAGCTTGCCATGCTCGATCTCTTCGAGAAGCCGCTTTATGCCGACTGGTTCAACCAGATCGAAACCCATCATGATGCCGATGTCGCCAAGGCCTATGAGGTGCTTTACGGCAAGAAGCTGGAAACGGGCGAAAAAAGCGCGACGGCTGCCTGGGTGAAGGCCTTTGCCGAGAACGCTCCCCTGCTGACGGACTCGAGCACGGTTGCCGATGCGGCGGGCGCTCCGGGGCAGACCGATCCCTTTTTCGTCATCACCTCGGCGGCGAAATACCGCGATAACGAGGCCAAGGGGCTGAAGCTCGGTCTTTGCAGCGGCGTCAAACCGTTTTCCGGTTTCCTCTATCCCGGCTTCGGCCTGATTGCCGGGCAGACCAAAAGCCCGAATGCTGCAAAGCTCTTCCTTCACTATCTGATGACGGAAGAGGGCATCGCGCCGCAGACGGTCGATGGCAAAATCTCCGGCAACACGAAAATCGGTCTGCCGGCGGACGAACCATCGCGGGTAGCCGATCATCTCGACGAGTTGATGGCCTTTGATGCCGCAACGGCGGCCGACGACCTCGACAAGCGCGAAGGCTGGCAGGATTTCTGGCGTGTGAACTACAAAAAATAACGGCATGGCGGGCGCAAGCCTGCCTTGCCTTTTCCTTGGGAGGGGAACGATGAGAAGAAGCAGATTTTTACCGATGACGGCGATAGCCATCGCCGTTGCAGGCATATCCGCAATGGGGGCTGCAGCCGAAGAAACCTTCGATCTCGATGCGATCTTGGCGGCGGCGAAGCAGGAGAAGCCGATCAATATCTACGACAGCACCGGCAAGATCGTGGAGATGGCCGACAAGTTCAGCGCCAAATACGGGTTAAAGGCGACAGGCGTGAAGGTTTCCGCCAACAGCCAGCTGGAAATGATCATCCGCGAAAGCCAGTCCGGCAATGTGCAGGGCGACGTGGTGCTGATCACCGATGCGCCATCGGCGCTCGCGCAGCTTCTGCCGGCGGGTTTTGTCGAGAATTACCTGCCGGGCGACATGGTTGCGAAAATCCCGGCGCAGTTCCAGAACCCGCTGGCAATCTCCACCAACGCCAATGTCTGGGCTTACAATACGGAAGCCTATGATAAATGCCCGGTGACCAACATCTGGGAACTGACCGAGCCGAAATGGAAAGGCAAGGTCGCCATGGTCGATCCCTTGAGCAAGAGCACCTATACGGACTGGTTCAACCAGCTCGAAGCCCACGGCAACGAGAAGGTGGCGGCCGCCTACAAGGCCCATTTTGGCAAGGATATCGAAAAGGATGCGGCCGCAGCCTGGATCAAGGCGCTGGCGCAGAACGGCCCGCTTGCCACCGATGGCGATGACCCGGTGGCAGAGGCCGTCGGCGCACCCGGCCAGAAGCAGCCCTTCTTCGGCCTGCTCAGCTCTGCCAAGTTCCGCGACAATGCCGACAAGGGCTACAAGCTCGGCCTCTGCACTGGTCTCGATCCCTGGGTCGGCTGGACCTACATCAAGCTTGGGCTCATCGCCTCCAAGACCAAAAGCCCGAACATGGCGAAACTCTTCGTCCACTATATCCTGACGGAAGAGGGCATCGCACCGCAGATGAAGGACGGCAAGCTGCCGACCAATATCGACATCAAGATGCCGGCCGACGAGCCGTCGGGGCTGATGAAGGTTGCCGACAGGCTGATGGGTTACGAGTCCGCCACCGGCCTCAACGATTTCGATCGTCGCGAGGAATGGCAGGATGTCTGGCGCGTCAACTACAGGAAATAATCCCGGCTGGCGCGGTCCTGCCGCGCCGGTCCCTCCTTTGCGAAAAAAACAGACTGGATATGCCGATGCAAAGCCCTTCTTCTACTGAAAACAAATCTGGAAATGAGGAGGCGCTTTCCCGCTCGGTGCGGCTGATGAAAATCGCCGAAGCGGCGGCGCGTGCCGTGCGCGATCCGCTGCTGGCGGCATTCCGCTCTGATATGGCCGTGGACTACAAGGTCGATCTCCACGACATCGTCACCATTCACGACAAACGCGCCGAAGCCGCGATCCGCGCCGTCATTCTCGAACGGGAGCCGAATTCGGCGATCATGGGCGAAGAGGGTGGCCAGATCGGCAACGGCGAGGTGCAATGGTATGTCGATCCGATTGACGGCACGGCAAATTTTGCCCGTGGCCTTGCCTTCTGGTGCGTATCGATCGCCGCCGTGATCGGCGGGGAAGCCGTTGCCGGCGTGGTGTACGATCCCGTGACTGACCAGATGTTTTCCGCCGACCTCGAGGCTTCTTATCTCAACGGCGACAGGCTGCGCTCCCGCAGCGTTGCAGATGAAACCCGGGCGACGCTTATCACGGGCTATCCGGTCTCGCGCGATTTCCGGCTGGATGGGCGGGATGCGGCGCTTTCCAATTTCGGTGCGCTTGTCGAGACCTTCTCGACGCTGCGCCGGCCTGGCAGCGCCGCCCTCAGCATCGCGCATGTGGCGGCTGGCTGGACGGATGCTGCCGCGGGCTTCGGCGTCAACGCCTGGGATGTTGCAGCAGCCATCCTCATTCTTAGGAATGCCGGGGGAACATATGAGCCGCTGACCTTGGGGAAGGTGGCGGAGGGGTCGGCCGATTTTCTCTGCCCCGGCTATATCGCCACGGGCGAGGGGGCGAATTACCAGACATTGCAGCGGGTGGCGCGATCCATATCCGCAAGCCGCATAGCCAGGGCAGCGATCCCGCCAAGCCAGACGGCTGCAAACGCCTGAACAAGCAAGGACATGACGGCCGCCACATCGGCGCCGATGGAGACAAGACATGCCGCAACCGGAAAAGACCCTATCCCGCGTACAGGAAACCGGCGAATTGCCGAAGCTCAGCCGCATCTATGAGCAGCACCCGCTTTATGGGGTCGATCTCTTCATTTCAGGTAAGGAAGGCGCCAGCGATCTGAAGCTTTTGCGTGAAAACGGCATCACCACCGTCGTCAATTGCGCCGTCAATCTCGACTTCAACTTCGTGGAGCAGCCGCAGATCGTTTCCGATCATGAAGGCAGCGTCTATGGACCCGGCGAAATACGTTATTACAAGATCGGCCTGATCGACGGCGATGGAAATCCCGATACCCAGATGGTTGCGGCCCATTACATCCTGCGGGCGGCGCTCGAACAGATCCTGCCCGACAAGCCGTCCTATCCCCGGCGCGAGCGCGGCAGCGTGCTGATCAATTGCCGCGGCGGCCGTTCGCGTTCCGTCGCCGTTGTTGCGCTCTTTCTGCATCTGACATTGCCGGTGGAATTCCCGACGCTCGACGATGCCATCAGCTTCGTGCGCGTGAAGCGCGAGCTACCGGAAAACGAATGGTACAAGGCGCCGAAACCTGTGCTTGCGGATGCCGCCCGCCGCGCCGCTGGCTGGATTACCATGATTGATGCCGCTCACTAGAGCGGAGGACGGTTTTCACCGGTCGGGCCGCTTCCTTGGTGATGCAAATGTGGAGACGTGCCGTAGTTTGCACGTCACGTCGCCATTTCGAAGCGGGTTCGGGATTTTCCAACTCACGCCTCGGGAAGCGTGGTGTTCCAGACCCGGACCTTTTCAATGTTTCTGTCCGAGCAGGAAACGATCTCGAACTCGAACCCGTCGCCGGAAACACGTTCGCCGATCTCGGGAAGGCGATTGAGGCGCCAGAGGATGTAGCCGGCGACGGTGGAATAACGATCGTCCTCGTCCACCAGATCGATATCCAGCAGATAGGATACGCGTCTGACGTCGACGGCGCCGTCTAGCAGCCAGGAACCGTCCTCTGCCCGCTCCGAAATCTGCAATTCCTCGCCCTCATCCGGAAATTCGCCGGCGATAGCCTCGAGAATGTCGGTAGGCGTCGTTATTCCCTGAAGCGTGCCGTATTCGTCGACGATGACGGCCATCTGGAGCGGGGATTTGCGCAGCTGCTCCATGACCTGCAACGCGGTGGCGCTTTCATGCACGACGAGGGGTTGGCGCAGCGAGCGCTCTAGGTTCAATTTGCCGTCATGCAGAAGATCTCGCAGCAAGTCCCTCGTGGCGGCGACACCGAGGAACGAATCCAGCTTGCCCTGCGCGAGCATCAGGCGGGAATGGTCGAGTTCCAGCAGGCGGTTCCTCAGCGTATCGTGATCGGCGTCGACATCGAGCCAGTCGATTTCCGTCCGCGGCGTCATGATTGAGACAACGGGGCGCTCGGCAAGCGTAAGGACACCGCGGATCATGTCCTTTTCCTCGGATTTGAACAGGTCGCTTCGTGCCGCCTGTGCCGCGATGACGTCGGCTGTCTCGCCAAGGGACTGTTCTTCGCCGACACGGCCGCCCAGAAGCCGCAGAATGGCATCGGACGTCCGCTCGCGCATATCACCGGCGGTGATAAGTCTTTCGCGATTGCGCCTGCCAATCTGGTTTGCCGCCTCGATGAGCACGGAAAAGCCGATTGCGGCATAGAGATAACCCTTGGGAAGGTGGAAGCCGAAGCCTTCGACGATCAGGCTGAAACCGATCATCAACAAGAAGCCAAGGCAGAGAATGACCACGGTCGGGTGTTTCGACACGAAGCTCATCAGCGGCTTCGATGCTGCCATCATCACGGCCATGGCCACACAGACGGCCGTAATCATCACCCAGAGATTGTTGACCATGCCGACGGCGGTGATGACGCTGTCGAGCGAGAACACGGCATCAAGCACGACGATCTGCACGATCACCTGCCAGAAGACGGCATGGACGACCTTGCCCTGTTTCGGCTTATGCGCGCCCTCCAGCCGTTCGTGCAGTTCCATCGTTCCCTTGGCGAGCAGGAACGCACCACCGAGAATGAGGATGAGGTCGCGCCCGGAGAAGGAGAAGTCCGCGACCTGAAATAGCGGTCGCGTCAACGTCACGATCCATGAAATCGAAAACAGCAGCAGGATGCGCATGACAAGCGCCAGCGACAGACCAACGATCCGCGCCTTGTGGCGTTGATGCGGCGGCAGCTTGTCGGCGAGGATCGCGATGAAAACGAGGTTGTCGATGCCGAGTACGACTTCGAGGACGATAAGGGTAACGAGGCCGATCCAGATATTTGGATCTGCGAGGAATTCCATGGTCAGGGGCCTTTATGGGAACGGGCGCGAACGCAAAAAGCCCCGGACTGAACATCCGAGGTTGAAACCCGTTTCGTTGAAGAAAACAAGAAAGGACGAGGCTGGCTTCGCTTTACGCAAGCCAGCCTCGTTCGGTGTCGACTATCGTCGGTACTGTCGCCTTCGTCAGGCATATCGCGGAATTATCCCACTATCAGTCAATTCTTGTGCACGTGGCAGTAGCAGATTCCGGGCGGTCGGGAAAGCGTTTTGCGTGCATCATCCTTTGCGAGGCGGATTTGCAATCCTCCCGGCAGGTGCGTTATCGCGTTTTTTCGCCGATATCCGAGGTGGTTCGCTTGTCGATGGCCTTGCCATCGAGGATGCCTCTCAGAACGTCGAGGCGCTCGTTGATAAGCCATCCATAGTAGTTTTCAACCGGCAGCAGGTTCTTTGCGCCTGCATCCACGGCCGTCCGCAGGCGTTCGGCGCGACGCCGGGGTTGGCCGACATTGTAGAGGGTGGCGGTGATGCCGGGATTGCCGGAAATGTCGAAGCCTTTTTCCCTGTAGGCATCGATGGAATCTCGAAGGATAGCGGCGATGTAGATGATGCTCCGGTCAGGATCCATGACGTCGCGGTAGATCTCTTTCGGCCTGTCGGCGGAGAGTTTCGGCAGACCACTGGTTCTGTTTACGAGATCGGTGACCTGCAGCGCCGTCAACGGGCTGATCTGGCCAAGACCAAAGGTCTGTCCGGCATAGAAGGGCTGGAAGAAGGCCCGCTGGAACGAAATCGCTTCATAGCTCACGCCATCAACGACCTTGCCGCGGAAACTTGCATCCCAAACGATATCGCGGCAGCTCCATTGCTCGGATGTCGTGGCAAGCGTCGCGCAGGAGCGGAATTCCGGACGCTCGAGAAACGTCTTCAGGGCAACGCCCTGATAGCTGAATTTTATATCGAGTTCCGCATAGGAAATGGCCTTGACGTAATATGTCTGCAGGCGGTCCACGGCGGTGACGTTGAAAGTGTGTTCGCCTACGATGGCGCCGACGATATGGATCGGGTCGATGCCATAGGCCGATCCCGCCTTCCTGATCTTGCCGAGGAGACCGGGTTCGCTGTTTAGAAGATCGACCGTCTTGCGGAATTTTTCCTCATAGGTCGTGGAGAACGCCCTGGTCCTGATCGCCGAAGCCTGAGGTATTTCCGGCTGTTGGGCGGAGCGGTTTCCGGGAGGTACGACCACCATCTGCTGCGCTGCGGCATTTGAGGGCAGGCAGGCCAGCGCCAGAATGACAGCGGCCGCGCGGGTGGTCTTCGCAAACAGGCTCATGCAGCGTTCTCTAATATGTGGATTATTATTGCGTGACGGCCTCTTCATAGGCAGGACGCCCAGGCGTGGCAAGTTCCCGCTGCTCACTTTACCGTTGCTGACCGTTCAGATGCCGTGGCTCCCCGGGGCGTGATCCCAGGCAACGCCGCTCCTTGTCGGGACCATCGGGAGCGGAATTATCGGGTTCGTTAAAAGTCGAGCATTTTGTTTCATGTGAACTCAAATCGCCACCGGTAGGTCCTGTCGTCAGGAGACGAACATGACCCATCTCATCAAATTGCTGCAAGCATGTTTCATTCTGGCCGTCGCGGGTTTCGCTGCGCCGGTGCAGGCGTCTCCTTCGATGCAGACGGGCAAGTTCACGTCGCAGCCCATCGGGCATTACGATTTCTGCAAGCGGCATACGGATGAATGTCAGCCGGTCAAGGAAATGCCGCCGCTCAGTCTTACCCCTGATGTCTGGGCTACCCTTGTTTCGATCAACAGCGCAGTCAACGTCGAAATCGACCAGCGTTCCGACATGGAAGTGTGGGGTTACGAGGACTATTGGGAGTATCCCTATAACGGCGCGGGAGACTGCGAGGACCTCGCGCTGGAGAAACGGAAACGGCTTATGGATGCCGGTTTCCCGGTTTCCGATCTGCTGATCACCGTTGTCCGGGACGAAAAAGGCGATGGCCATGCCATCCTCACGGTGAGAACGGACCGCGGAGATTTCATTCTCGACAATATGAAATCGAAGATCTTTCGCTGGGACGAAACGCCCTATACCTATCTCAAGCGTCAATCCACGGAACATGCCGGTCGGTGGGTGGATATTGAAGGCTCCGGTTCGCCCGCCATCGCCGCCCGCGAGGTTGGCCGGGCCACCGCCACCTCCGCAACCGCGCGCCGCAACATCCTCGACATTATCATGGGGCGCTGAAGCTTTCGCCTCGTTGCGGATCGGAAAGCCCGAAGGGCCGTCCGGTCCGGATAGGCCCCATGGTTCGTTTCACCGGCCTCCGAGGCCGGCTCCGGTTTCTTCATCAAACAAATGCAGGTCTGTCGGGTTGATGTCGAGGCCGACGACTTCGCCGCTCCTGACCTCACTGCGTCCCTGTATCGCGATGACCACTTCGGTCGATGTGCCAAGGGTGAGGAAGGTGGCCGAACCTGTGGTTTCCACGGCTGAGACAGGTAACGTCAGCGCCGCGCCGGTTGCGGTTCGCGGCCGGATGTGTTCCGGCCTGATACCGACGATGACGCGCTTGCCGGGCGATAAGGGAGCCGGGTTTTTGATGGACTGCTGCGGCTCGCCTTCACTGAAACGCAGCTGAAGCGCCGCGCCGTCCGGGCTGACCGTTGCCGGAATGAAATTCATTGCCGGTGAACCGATGAAGCCGGCAACAAAACGATTGACCGGGCGGTCGTATAATTCCAGTGGCGTGCCCTGCTGTTCGATCACGCCGTCGCGCATGACGACGACGTGATCCGCCATCGTCATCGCCTCTATCTGGTCATGGGTGACATAGACCGAGGTGGCGTGCAGGCGGTCGTGCAACGCTCGGATTTCCTTGCGCATGTGCACACGCAGGGCCGCGTCTAGATTGGAGAGCGGTTCGTCGAACAGGAATGCCTGCGGGTTGCGGATGATCGCGCGGCTCATCGCCACACGCTGGCGCTGCCCGCCGGAAAGTTCGCGCGGATAGCGCTTCATCAGCTTTGACAGGCCTGTGGTGGCTGCAACCTCCTCTGCCGCCTTGCGGGCTTCTGCCTTTGCCACGCCGCGCATGCGCAACGAATAGGTCAGGTTCTCCTCCACCGTCATATGCGGGTAGAGCGCATAGGACTGGAACACCATCGCCACATCGCGCTTGCGCGGCGGCACACCGTTCATCAAAGTGCCTGCAATGCGCATGTCGCCACTCGATATGGTTTCCAGCCCCGCCAGCGAACGCAGCAAGGTGGACTTTCCGCAACCGGACGGGCCGACGAGGGCGACGAAGGTGCCCTTCTTGATGGAAAGATGGATGTTCTTCAGCGCGTGAAAGGCACCGTAATATTTGTTTACGCCGGAAAGTTCGATCTGAAGGGTCATTTTAACGCTCCCGATGTCAGGCCGGAAACGATGCGGCGCTGCAAGAGAATGAACAGGGCAAGAATGGGCGTCACATACATGGTTGCATAGGCCATGATGTTGTTCCATTCGCTGGTGTTGGGGCCCATGAAGGAATTGAGGCCGACACTGGCAGGCTGCAATTCAGCCGCCTGGATCATCGATTTCGAATAGACGAATTCCCCGAATGCCTGCATGAAAATGAGAATGGCGCTGACGAGAATGCCGTTTCTGGCAAGCGGCAGCACGATGTTGAAGAAGGCGCCGACGCGGGAATTGCCGTCCACAAGCGCGGCCTCTTCCAGCTCCTGCGGCACCGCCATGAAGGTTGCGCGCACCAGCACCACGAAGAAGGGCATGCTTTTCGCCGCAATGGCGAGAATGACCGACAGGCGGGGATAATCCAGCAGACCCACTTGCGAGAAGCCGACGAAGATCGGCGTAATCATCAGGGATGCCGGCAGAACCTGCAGCATGAGGATGAGGAAGAGGCCGATATCAACCCAGACGTTGCGATAGCGCGCCAGGACATAGGCGCAGCCAACGCCAAGCACGGTGATGAGCGCCACGGCACTTGAAGCAATGAGCACCGAATTCCACAGATAACGGCCCATATTGCGGCTTTCCCAGACATAGGCATAGGTCTGCCATTGCGGATCGGCCGGCCAGAAGCCCGGTGGGTTGGCAAACATCTCCGAGCCGCTTTTCAGCGAGGTCAGATACATCCAGTAGAGCGGAAAGAGATAGATGACAGCAAGCACGATGGCGATTGCCAGCATCAACCGGTTGCGGGTCGTGATACTCATCCGCGCACCTCATGCCGTGTCGAGCGCACATAAACGACGGAAGCCAGCATGACGAAAACGATCATGATGACGGAGATCGTCGCGCCCTTGCCGAAATCATATTGCCGGAACGACAGATCCCAGGCCCAATATTGCGCCACGTTGGAACTGTTGTTGGGCCCGCCATCGGTTATGGCGGCGAAAAGATCGAACTGCTGGAGCGTGAAGATCAGGCCGAGCGAGATGATCGCGCCGATGGTGGAACGCATCATCGGCAGGGTGATGGTGTAGAAACGCTGCCAGGCGTTCGCGCCATCCAGCTCCGCCGCTTCGTAGAGATCGCCGGGGATGGAGGCGAGGCCGACAGAAAGAAGGATCATGTTGAACGAGGTGCCGAGCCAGATATTGGCGATGACAACGGCCCAGAGCGAAAAATTCGCGTCCGATCGCCAGAAGATATTGCCTGAGATCATGCCGCTTTCCCGCAGGAAGAAATTCAGCACGCCGAAATCGCCCGATAATATCCAGTTCCAGATCGCGCCGACGACGAGGCCGGGCATGACCCAGGAAACGAGAAACAGCCCGCGCAGCCAGGTGGCGCCGGGAAAGTTCACCCAGAAGAACAGCGCCAGACCGAAGCCGATGGCGAATTGCCCGGCAATCGAGGTGACGACAAAGGTGACGGTGTTGAAAAGGATCGGCAGGGTTTCAGGCTGCCGGAAGAGATCGACATAATTGCGGAAACCGACAAATGGGCGCACGAAGGTGCCCAGGCTGAACATGTCGACTTCCTGAAAGCTCATGACGATGTTGTAGATGAGCGGCAGGCCCGCCATGACGAACAGGAAGCCCAAAGGAAAAGCGACAAGGATGAGGTCGAAACCACGACCGTCGCTGACGCTGGAAAACAGTTTTTTCATGAAACATCCTCACAAGCTCCGATCGGGGCCGCCGCTGCATAAAGCAGCAGGCAGCCCCACCGGGAGGAACCCCTTGGATGGGGCCGGGTGAACCCGGCCGCCCGCCCAGACAGATCAGCTTTCGATCAGCTTTATCTTTTCAGCGGCCTGATCGAGCGCGGCCTTCGGCGTCATCTGACCCGACAGGGCACCCTGGATAGCGTCCTGGATCGCCTTGGAAATCTTCGGCCATTCAGGCGAGGGACCGCGCGGCTGCGCATATTTGAGCTGCTCGATAAAGGTCTTGAGCGCTTCGTCCTTCAGCGCGTTGCCGGTGGGCGGAACGGGAATATCGGAACGCGCCGGCAATTGCCCGAAGTTCTTGAACATGTCCTTGTCCTGCGAGGCGAAAAATTCGATGGCCTTGAAGGCTTCGGCGGGATGTTTGCTCTTGGAGAAGATCGCCCAGTTATAGTCGCCCATGGCCGAAGACCGCGGCGCGTCCGGCGTCGGAACCGGCAGTAGCGTCACGCCCCAGTCGAACTTGGCGTCCTTGAGCATGCGGTCGATTTCCCACGGGCCGGAGATCGCCATGGCCGCGTTGCCGGCGTTGAAGGTGGCGGTGGAATCCCACTGGCTGCGCGTCAGCGTATCCGGCGAGGCCAGCTTTTCACTGAGAAGGGTCTTCCATGTTTCAAGCGCCTTCACCGCGCCATCGGTATTGATGTTTTTGTAGGTGGCGCCGGCCATCTGCGCCCATGGCAGAAACTGGAAGGTGCCTTCCTCGTTGGCCTTGGCGCTGAAGCTGATGCCGTAAACATTCTTGGCGGGGTTGGTCAGCTTGCGGGCAGCTTCCACAAGCTCGTCCCAGGTCTGCGGCGGTTTTGCCGCATCGAGACCGGCTGCCTTGAACAGGTCTTTGTTGTAATAGAGCGCAATCGTATTCGTCGCCTTCGGAACGCCGAAATATTTGCCGTCCCAGGTTACGGATTTCAGCGGACCCGGAAAATAGTTTGCCGTCTTGATGACGTCCGACTTCGCAATCATATCCGTCACGTCAAGAAACGCGCCACGTGCGGCGAACATGGCGTGGTTTGGGTTGTCGATGGCGATGATATCGGGCGCGTTGCCGGTCGAGTAGGCGCGCATGGATTCGCTCACCACATCATCGAACTGCAATTGCCGGTATTCGATCTTAATGCCGTTATTGAGCTTGTTAAACTCGTTCACGAGGTTGGGTGCCGGCTGGATGTCCCTGTCCAGCGACCACAGGGTCAAGGTCACATCTTCCGCATTCGCCACCATCGCACCGGCGGATACGCCTGCCAGAACAAGCGCACCGGCGATCATGCATTTCGCGATACCCATAATAATCTCCTCCTCTTGGTTATCGTCTCTGCAATTACTGGAAGCCTTCTCCCAAAGGCTTCCATTCCTCAGGTGGGATCGACGACAAAATCGCCGCCCCGGCAATGTTTCAGATAGTTCAGGCCATGTACCTGTCCCGTCATTTCCAGCGCGTCGCGATAGACGGGGTCATGCCAGCCTTCGATGTCGATCGAGCCGGACCAGCCGGCCAGGCGCAGTTCCGAAATAATGTCCGTCCAGTTGCTGTCGCCGAAGCCCGGCGTGCGCATGAAGACGAATTTTTCCTTGCCGAAAATCCCATGCTCGCGGATGACATCCCAGCGAATGGTCGCATCCTTGCCGTGCACGTGGAAAATCTTGTCCGCCCATTTGTGGATCTGCGGCAGCGGATCGATGAGATAAACCATCTGGTGGCAGGGTTCCCACTCGATGCCGATATTGTCGTCCGGCGTTTCGTTGAACATCAGTTCCCACGCATCCGGATTATGGGCGATGTTCCAGTCGCCGGTCTGCCAGTTGCCGTCCATGGCGCAATTTTCAAAGGCGATCTTCACGCCCTTGTCCGCTGCGCGTTTGGCAAGCTCGCTCCAGATTTCCTTGTAACGGGGCAGGCTCTCAGGCAGCGGCTTTCCGCGCAGGCGGCCGGTGAAACCGGCAACGCAGGTTGCACCGAAGTGATGGGCATTGTCGATGCAGTCTTTCCAGCCCTGCAAGGTCTGAAGGTCGATTTCCGTTTCCTCCAGCGGGTTGCCGAACATGCCGAGCGTGCCGATGGTGATGTCGCGGTCACCGATCGCATCAAGGCAGCGCTTGCCCAGATCGGCAAGGTCTTGACCGTTGGTCGTCTGCCAGAAGAACGGTTCGAAGCTTTCGAAACCAAGATCGGCTATCTGCCCGATGCGTTCAGCCGCCTGTCCCTTGGTGGCGCTGACCATGGTGCCGATGCGGATGGATTTTGCCGGATTGCTCACGTCTGTCGGTCCTTATGCTGCGATGGAAACGCGCTGGCCGATGCGGGCGCTTTCAATCGCGCCGATCACCATTGCCAGGCTGTTGATGTTGTCGAAGGAGGCCGTTTCCGGCATCTGGCCGGTACGGATGGATTGAAGAAACGAGAGTATGACGCTGGCGTGGCCGTGCGTATCCCTCTCGGAAATACTATCGGAAACGTTTACGGTCTTGAATCCGCGTAGAAGACCCGGCTCTTTGCCGGCGACGGATGCGGAGAAATTGTCTTCGCCGTCCCAGAGGATCATGCCCTTGGAGCCAATCAGCCGCCAGCGGGCTTCCCAGCTGGTTCTTTCGCCTTCCGCGCACCAGGAGCCGCGATAGGTGAAGACCACATCGTTGGAGAATTCGAATATGGCATTGGCGCTTGCCCCATGTGCATACCAGGAGCCAGCCGGATTTTTCTCCACGCAAAACACGGAGAGCGGCTTTTCATCGGCGACGAAACGTGCCGCATCGAAAGTGTGGATCGCCATGTCGAGAAGAAGAACGTTCTTCATCTCCTCGCGGAAACCGCCGAAATGGGGCCCGAGGAAAAAGTCGCAGTGAATGGCCGTCAAATCACCGATAATGCGGTCTTCCACGGCCCGGCGCAGCCTTCGGATGCCGGAGATAAAGCGCCTGTTTTGCACCACAGCATGAATTTTTCCGGCCTTTTTCGCCAGTTCCACCAGCTTTTCGGCTTCTTCCATCGAGGCCGCAAGCGGCTTTTCGCTGAGCACATGGCACCCGGCTGCAAGACCGGTTTCAACCACGGCATACCGTGCCTGCGGGATGACGATATCGAACAGGATGTCGGCTTTGGTCCGTGCGAGAACATCGCGGAGATCGGTGCCGATGATGACGCCGGTGAGGGAGAATTCTTCGGCAAGCGCGCGTGCCGTATCTTCGTTCAGATCGACGAGACCGACGATCTTGACCGCGCCGAGAATGTCCGGCGTCGATTGAATGGCGCGCAGCCAGCCTTTGGCCATTGCTCCGCACCCGCATAAAACGGCGTTGTATGTCATCTTCTCTCCCCGGTCTCTGGGCAAACTCCTCTTTGCGCAGAGCTTCGTAAACGTTTACGACACTAGGATGATCATGTTAGATATGTCAATACCGTTATTGGGGACGCATATTTCGTACCCGGCTCAGGAGGGGGAGTGCATGAAAGGAATTCGTCAGCTTGCCGATTATCTGGAGATATCGATAGGCACCGTTTCCCGTGCCTTGAACGGCAAGCCCGACGTTAACGAGGAGACGCGGCGGCGTGTTCTGGAGGCGGCGGAAAAGCTTGGCTATGTCGCAAACCAGTCAGGCCGCAGCCTCAGGCAGGGGACGACTAACGTCATCGGCCTGATGACCGGCAGCGACGCGCAGACGGTGGAGAACTCCGACAACTTCTTCATGGGAGTGACGGATGGTCTGCAAAGCGTGTTTTCCGCTCACAATCTCGATCTTATCGTTCTGCCGTGTCCCGGAGAGGAAGACCCGGACGAATATCTCAAGCGCATGGTGGCGCGCCGTATGGTGGATGCGATGATCATTTCCTCGACCTGCCGTGTCGACAAGCGTGTCGATTTTTTAAAGCAGACCCGCTTGCCTTTCGTAACGCTCGGCCGCACCTCTTCCAGCGCCGATCATGCATGGATCGATCTCGATTTCGAGGAGGTTGCGCGCAGTGCCGTCAACCGGCTCGCCGCTGCCGGCCATCGCACCATTGCGGTTGCCGCACCCGATAGCGACGTCAATCTCGGTTATGTTTTCATGGACGGGTACCGGCGCGGACTGGAGGAGAACGGCATTGCTTACGATCCTTCTCTGGTCATCCGGGCGAAATCGAGCGAGCAGGGTGGATATCACGCCGCCAGCGAGTGGCTACAGATGCGGCCGCGGCCAACCGCGCTTGTGCTGATCTATGAGTTGATGGCCCTTGGCCTTTATCGCCGTCTGGCGGAAGTGGGTCTGAAACCGGGACGGGATCTTGCGGTCATCGGTTTTCGTGATGGTCCACGCGGCCAGTTTCTCGAACCGCGATTGACCAGTTTCCGCATGTCCCTGCACGATCTCGGCGTAATGGTCGCCCAGACGCTTCTGTCTACCATGCCGGCCTATGCGCCGTTTTACCCAAATCAGGCGCGTTACTGCGTCTGGCCGATGCAGCTTGTCGCCGGAGAGAGCGACCCAGGCCCCGCATCTTTATAAGCGTGGCGTCAAGGCTTGTAGCCTCGAATGGTCGCAACACCAAACGGATTGAATTTATATTCGTCCTCCTCATACCGCGTGTCATCGGACAGGTCGGTACGACGATCCTTCACGGCCGCTTCAACGCCGTCGCGGGTCATTTGATCGGCAATATCGTCAATCAGCGCGGCGATCTTCAGCTGCTCGCTATTGGTTGAGGGCTGCTGCTGGTCTTTTCGGGTGAAGTGTATCTCCACGTCAGGCAATCCGACCAGATGAAAGCCGACGCTCCCCATTCCGTCGGCATCGCCGCCAATGGGCCGGCGCGCGAAGGCTAGACGGCAGGTTCTGGCGAATGCCAGGGCGTCGTTTGCGGCCGCGTTACGGCGCGACTGTTCGAAGAGTTCCTTCCACCGCTGCACGCCATGGGCAACGCCGGCGCTTTCACCCTTTACGGCAACTGCGCCACTATCGAGCATGTGGTGCACGAACATCAGGGCTTTACCGCAGGTCGCCACGGCTGTTTCCGCGGCCATTGACGGGCCAAGCACATAAAGAACAGAGCCGTGGCTTGCGACTGCCTCCTCGTCACTCTCCCGATAGGCGTCCGGCTCGACACGATCCCAGCAAACATTGAAGGAGCGTTCCATCCTGTCGTCCGGTTCATCCTGCGAATAATCCTCATCGAGACTGAAATCGCCGGCAAATTTATCGATAGCGGCGCGAGCGCTCTGCTGCAGCGCTGCCAGACCATTTTCCGGGCCGAGAAAACAAAGGACATGGCGGGGTTTGTATTCGGAGCGGGATTTGGCAACTGCCGGAACGTTGCTCGCGGCCTTGCCGACAGACGGTCTTCCCAGCACAAGGCCACCTAAAAGCGCGAGAACGCCACGACGCTCTGAATTCATCCCATACCCCCCACGGCTCCCCTAAACAGGATCGAGGACTTTTATACCTGTACGGGCAAGTCTGACCATATCAATTACATTGATCTATTTTTTGCAGGGCCCGGCTTTTCGCAGGTGAACAGCAAAGCCTCAGGGTTGCGGCAACAACACGCCGACGGCGAATTCTTCGTCCGTTGTCGTGTGGCCAATCTGCGTCTTGCGATATTCGCTGGGGCTGAAGCCGCGCTCGGCACGAAGTGTGCGGGAAAGGTGTGGGGCATCGCAAAATCCGGTAGCGAGCGCAATCTGGGTGATCGGGTCCCGCGTGGTGCGCAGGAGGGAAAGGGCGCGGTCGAGCCGCAGCTCGAGATAGACTTTGGAGGGCGTTGCCTTCAGGTCTCCAAGGAAACGCCGTTCGAGACTGCGTCGGCCAAGGCCGAGATCGCGCGCAAGTTCCAGCACGGTTCTCGGAACCTCGATGTTCTGCTGCATGCGCAGGATCGCCTTTCTGACCAGGGGATCGGTTGCCGTTCTGGCGCTCTGCTGGCCGGGCTGGGGTTTTTCGCCGCTGAGCGCACTGTCGATCATCATGATATTGAGGCTCTTGATGGCGGCCGACTGACCGACATGGCGCTCCACAAGGAACGCCGCCAGATGCGCAGCACCATGGCCGCCCGAACAGGTCAGGCGGTTGCGATCTATGACGAAGAGCTGGTCGGAGACCATCTGCTCGGCGTCGAAGCGGTCGAGAAAATCCTGATGGTGGAACCAGCTCACGCAGCAGCGATAACCATCCAGCAGGCCGGCTTCATGTAGAATAAAAACGCCGGTGCAGAGCCCGACAAGGGGAGTGCCCGCTGCCGCACGGTCTTTCAGGAACCGTAATGCCTCCGGCGGCAGGGCGCTGTGGTCGCTAATCAATCCGCCGACAACGACGATATAGTCGTAATGCACGGCGTCGATGAGCCGCGTATCCGGTTGCACCTTCACACCACAGCTGGATTGCACATTGCCGAGGGTCGCCGACAGCACGGACCATTCGCACAGGATCGGCCGGGAACGGTCAGCCTCGTCGGCAGCAAGACGCAGCACATCGACGAAATTGGCGAAGGCCGACAGCGTGAACCGGTCGGCGAGCAGGAAGGCGACGCTGAGGCGTTTCTTGGCGCGATGAGAGCTCATGGCGCAAATATTCATGCAAACAGACGCTATTGTCCAGCCCGGCCGCTATAAATCTCCGTAGGCTTTTGAATACCGAGAGTTCCAACCAGCAGGCCCGCTCATGACGCGTTTTAATGCCTTCAATCTCTTGCGGAATGCCCTGACCGGCCACAAGAACTGGGACGAGCAATGGCCCGACAGCCAGCCAAAAGCCGAATATGACGTGGTCATCGTCGGCGCCGGTGGGCACGGTCTGGGTGCGGCCTATTATCTGGCCAGCCAGCACGGTATCACCAATGTCGCCGTCATCGACAAGGGCTGGCTCGGCGGCGGTAATACCGGCCGCAACACGACCATCATCCGCTCCAACTATCTCTACGACGAAAGCGCGCGTCTTTACGATCACGCCGTCGATCTGTGGGAGAACTTGAGCCAGGAGCTGAATTACAACGTCATGTATTCCCGGCGCGGCGTGCTGATGCTCGCCCATAATGTCCACGACGTGCAGAGCTTCAAGCGCCACATCCATTCCAACCGTCTGAACGGTGTCGACAATCGCTGGCTGAGCGTCGAGGAGTGCAAGGAATATTGCCCGCCCTTGAGCATATCGCCAAACGCCCGTTACCCGGTGATGGGCGGTGCGTTGCAAGAGCGGGCGGGAACGGCGCGCCACGATGCGGTTGCCTGGGGTTATGCCCGCGGTGCTGCTGCCCGTGGCGTCGATATCATCCAGAATTGCCCGGTCACCGCCATTCGCCGCAATGCCGACGGGTCCGTCGCGGGTGTCGAAACGGCACGGGGTTTCATCAAGGCGAAGAAGGTGGCGGTTTCCGCTGCCGGTCACACCTCGGTGGTCATGGATACCGCAGGCGTGCGCTTGCCGCTCGAAAGCTATCCGCTGCAGGCTTTGGTATCCGAGCCGATCAAGCCGATCTTCCCCTGCGTGGTCATGTCGAATGCGGTTCACGCCTATATCAGCCAGTCCGACAAGGGCGAACTGGTGATCGGTTCGGGTACGGACCAGTATACCTCCTATTCGCAGCGCGGCGGCCTGCCGCTGATCGAACATACGATCGCCGCCATCGTCGAAATCTTCCCGATCTTCAACCGCATGCGGATGCTGCGCAAATGGGGCGGTATCGTCGATGTCACGCCGGATCGCTCGGCCATTCTCGGCAAGACGCCGGTCGACGGGCTTTATGTCAATTGCGGCTGGGGCACGGGCGGTTTCAAGGCCACGCCGGGCGCTGCCCACACCTTCGCCTGGACCATTGCGAAAAACGAACCGCACCCGATCAACGCGCCTTTCACGCTGGAGCGTTTCCGCTCCGGCCGCCTGATCGACGAGGCCGCTGCCGCTGCCGTGGCGCACTGAGGAGCTAACCCATGCTGCTGATCCGTTGCCCCTATTGCCATGAAACGCTGCCCGAAGCCGAATTCACCTATGCCGGGCAGGCCCATGTCGTGCGCGCGGCCGACCCCTCATCTCAGAGTGATGAACAGTGGGAAGAATTCCTGTTCATCCGCGAAAACGCTAGGGGTCCGCATTTCGAGCGCTGGCGGCACCTGCATGGCTGCGGCCGCTTCTTCAATGCGGTGCGCGACACGGTGAGCGACCGTTTCCTGACGACCTATAGCGCAGGCGAGCCGCGTCCTGATCTCTCCTCCCTATCCAGCGCACCAGCCAGCTCTGAGGTGTCGAAATGAGTTCCTATCGCGTTTCCGGCCATGGCCGGGTGGATGCCGCCCGCTCGGTAAGCTTTACCTTCGATGGGAAGACCTATCGCGGTGTAAAGGGGGATACGGTCGCCTCCGCGCTTCTCGCCAATGGCGTACATCTCATGGGCCGCTCGTTCAAATACCACCGCCCGCGCGGCCCTGTTGCGGCGGGTTCCGAGGAGCCGAATGCGCTGATCGGCACCCGCCGCGGCTCCGGCCGGTTCGAGCCGAACACGCGCGCCACGGTGCAGGAAATCTGGAGCGGGCTGGAAACCACCTCGCAGAACAAATATCCGAGCCTGAAATTCGATATCGGCGCAGTCAACGATATGGCCTATATGCTGTTTTCTGCGGGCTTTTACTACAAGACCTTCATGTGGCCGAAGAGCTTCTGGAACAAGGTCTATGAGCCCTTCATCCGCGCGGCGGCCGGTCTCGGTGTCTCGCCCACGGAAGAAGACCCAGATACCTATGCCTCGCGCAACCTGCATTGCGACGTGCTGATCGTCGGCGCCGGTCCTGCGGGTCTTGCTGCGGCGCGCGCAGCTGCGGTGGAAGGCCTGAAGGTCGTGCTGGTGGACGAAAATGCCGAAGCCGGCGGCACATTGCTGTCCGAGCCGCAGACGCAGATCGACGGCCAGCCAGCATGGAACTGGCTGGCGGACGAGTTGAAGGCGCTGAAGGAGCGCGGTGTCAGGGTCATGACCCGCACGACGGCGATTGCCTATTACCACCAGAACATGATCGGCCTTTGCGAAAAGCTGACCGACCATCTCGAAACCGTGCCCAAGGACATGCCGCGTGAACGCCTGTGGCGGGTGCGGGCGCGCCATGTGGTGCTGGCGCAGGGGGCTCTCGAAAAACCGCTGGTCTTCCATGGCAACGACCGGCCGGGCGTGATGCTGGCGGGCTCCGCCCAGACCTATCTGAACCGCTACGGCGTCAAGGTCGGCAACAGGCCGGTAGTGGTGACGAGCCATGACAGCGCCTGGTATGCCGCCTTCGATCTTCATGGCGCAGGCGCGCGGGTGCAGGCCATCGTCGATACCCGTGCGAAGGTGCGCGAGGAACTGGTGAACGAGGCGCGCGCGCTCGGCATTCCGGTGCGGCTGTCGCATACCGTGACGGCGACTTCGGGCCGGCTGCGTGTCAAATCGGTCCGCGTCAATCCGGTGAATGGCCCCACAGTCGGCGCGGGGCAGGAAATCGCCTGTGATGCGTTGCTGATGTCTGGCGGTTGGACGCCGTCGCTGCATCTGTTTTCCCATACGCAGGGCAAGCTTGCCTGGGACGACCAGCGGACCACCTTCCTGCCTGCCATGACCAATGAGGATTGCGCAATTGCCGGCGCCGGGCGCGGGCTTTGGGGCATTGAAGCGGCGCTGAAGGATGGCGCCGAGCAGGGCCGGAAGATCGCTGCAGCCCTGGGCAAGACGGGCGATACCCGCGACTATGCGGTGGAGCACGACCGCACCGGCAGCGGCGTATCGCTGACGGAATTGCCGAGCGATCGCGATGCCGGCAAGGCCAAGGCCTTCGTCGATTACCAGAACGACGTGACCGCCAAGGATCTGCGGCTGGCCGTGCGCGAGGGCATGCGCTCCATCGAGCACGTCAAGCGCTACACCACCAACGGCATGGCGACCGATCAGGGCAAAATGTCCAATATCAACGGCCTCAACATCGCTGCCGAAGCGCTCGGCAAACGCCAGCCGGAAGTCGGCCTGACGACCTTCCGCCCACCCTATACGCCGACGACCTTCGGCGCTTTCGCCGGTTATCATCGCGGCCAGCATTTCGAGGTTACGCGCAAGACGCAGATCGACGGCTGGGCTGAGGAGCATGGCGCGGTTTACGAACCGGTCGGCCAATGGCGGCGCGCCTGGTACTTCCCCAAACCAGGTGAGGACATGGATGCGGCAGTCGGCCGCGAATGCCGGGCGGTGCGGCAAAGCCTCGGCATGTTCGACGCCTCGACGCTCGGCAAGATCGAGGTCGTCGGGCCGGATGCGGTAGAGTTCATGAACCGCATGTACACCAACCCGTGGTCGAAGCTCGCGCCCGGCCGCTGCCGTTACGGCCTGCTTCTGGGTGATGACGGCTTCATTCGCGACGACGGCGTCATCGGCCGCATGACCGAGGATCGCTTCCACGTCACCACCACCACCGGCGGTGCGGCAAGGGTGATGAACATGATGGAGGATTACCTCCAGACCGAATGGCCGGATCTAAACGTCTGGCTCACCTCCACCACCGAGCAATGGTCTACCATTGCGCTGAACGGCCCGAACGCGGCAAAGCTGCTCGCTCCGCTGGTCGAAGGCGTCGAGCTGACGGAAGAGGCTTTCCCGCATATGTCCTGCGCGGAATGCACGGTGGCCGGCATGCCGACGCGGCTGTTCCGGGTGTCGTTCACCGGCGAGATCGGCTTCGAAGTCAACGTGCCCGCGCGGCTTGGCCGCAAGCTCTGGGAAATCCTGTGGGAGGCGGGTCAGCAATACGGCATCACCGCCTATGGCACGGAAACCATGCATGTGCTGCGTGCCGAAAAGGGTTACATCATCGTCGGCCAGGATACCGACGGCACGGTCACGCCCTATGATGCCGCGATGGGCTGGGCGGTGGGCAAGACCAAACCGGATTTCGTCGGCAAGCGCGGTCTCGCTCGCCCCGATCTCGTGGCCAAGGGCCGCGGTCACCTCGTCGGTCTTCTGACCGAAGACCGCTCGAAGCTGGAAGAGGGCGCGCAGATCGTCTTCGATCCAAAACAGCCGATCCCGATGAAAATGGTCGGTCATGTCACCTCATCCTATCATTCGGATGCTGTTGGCCAGCCGATTGCGCTGGCGCTGGTCGAGGGCGGCCATGAGCGGATGGGCGAGACCGTCTATATTCCGATGCCCGAACGCACGATTGCCGCAAAAATCACCGGGATGGTCTTTGTCGATCCCGAAAACACCCGCCTGAAGATCTGACCCGGAGATGACAATGAACATGCGCGTTTCCTCCCCCGTTCCCGGCACGCTGGCCGAGAGCAAAGCAGCCCGGGTCAGCATATTGGCCGCGCAAGGGCGGCTGTCGCTGCGTGCGCGCGGCGATCTGGTACCGCTCAATACCGCCCTTGGCCTGACCTTGCCCGACCGGATCGGCGCTCGCACTGCTGCAGGCGAAATCGAGGCCGTGCGCCTTGGCCCCGACGAATGGACGATCCTTGCTCCCGTTGGCGCGGTCGACGGGGTGATTGCGGCCTGTGCAGGCGTTTATGCCGGCCATCCGCATAGTCTCGTCGATATTTCCGGGCGGGAAGTGACGCTCTCGATCAAGGGGCCGCTCGCCGCCGAGCTTTTGACACTCGGCTGCGCCCGTGACCTCGACACCATTCCGGTTGGCGAGGCCCGCAGAACGATTTTCGATGGCGTGACCGTGGTGCTGTGGCGCGATGCGCCGGATGGTTTCCGTATGGATATCTGGAACAGTTTCGCGCCGCATCTCGGCCATTTGCTTGAAACCGGCTGCAAGGAACTTGCCGCCGAAATCGCCTGATCCTTGAGGAGGAAACAATGCTCAACCGTCTGTCCCATAATGCCGTTTCGGATACGGTGATCGCCGACGCCATCGCCGAGGAACTCGATCGCCAGAAAACCCAGATCGAGCTGATCGCTTCGGAAAACATCGTGTCCGCCGACGTTCTAGCGGCGCAAGGCTCGGTGCTGACCAACAAATATGCCGAAGGTTATCCCGGCAAACGCTATTATGGCGGCTGCGAATTCGTCGACAAGGTCGAGCAGGTCGCCATCGACCGGCTGAAGCAACTTTTCGGCGCGGAGTTCGCGAACGTTCAGCCGCATTCCGGCGCGCAGGCCAATCAGGCGGTGTTTCTGGCGCTTCTTCAGCCGGGCGACCGGATCATGGGGCTTTCGCTGGCCCATGGCGGCCACCTGACCCACGGTTCGCCGGTCACCATGTCGGGCAAGTGGTTCGATGTCGTCTCCTATGAGGTGGATGCCGAGACGCATCTGATCGATATGGAAAAGGTGCGGGCAAAGGCGCTGGAGACGAAACCGAAGCTGATCGTCGCAGGCGCCTCGGCCTATCCGCGTCAGATTGATTTCGAAGGCTTCCGCAAGATCGCCGACGAGGTAGGGGCCTATCTGATGGTCGATATGGCCCATTATGCCGGCCTGATCGCTGGCGGCAAATATCCAAATCCGGTGCCGCACGCTCATGTCGTCACCTCCACGACCCACAAGACCCTGCGCGGCCCACGCGGCGGCTTCATCCTGACCAACGACGCCGATCTGGCGAAGAAGCTGAATTCGGCCGTCTTCCCCGGCAATCAGGGCGGCCCGCTGATGCATGTCATCGCCGCCAAGGCCGTGGCCTTCGGCGAGGCGCTGAGGCCGGACTTTGCCGACTACGCCGGTCAGGTCATCGCCAATGCACAGGCTCTGGCGCGAGTGCTGACGGATGGCGGTCTGGGGATCGTTTCTGGTGGAACCGACAGCCACATGGTTCTGGTCGACCTGCGTCCGAAGGGCGTCACCGGCAAGGTTGCCGAAATCGCTCTTGAGCGGGCAGGCCTCACCTGCAACAAAAACTCAATTCCCAACGACCCGGAAAAGCCCTTCGTCACCTCGGGTATCCGGCTCGGCAGTTCGGCCGGCACCACGCGCGGTTTCGGCGTGGCCGAATTCGAGCGGATCGGCGTGCTGATCCTGCGCGTCATCGACGCGCTGGCTGTCAGTGCCGAAGGCAATGCTGAGATTGAGGCGAACGTGCGGGCCGAGGTTGCAGCGCTGTGTGAGGACTTCCCGATCTACGGCGCGTAACACGCTATTATCGGTCTCGTTAGCCATGATCGGGCTGGGCGGCATCACCGCCAATGTGCCCGATCGCTGATCCATCAAGGGGAGCAGGATTTGACCAGCTATGTCATGAAAGTTTCGTGCCCGGCACGCAGCGGCATCGTTGCCGCCGTGTCCGGATATCTCGCGCGGTCCGGCTGCAACATCAACGACAGTTCGCAATTCACCGACCTGGAAACGGGCCGCTTCTTCATGCGGCTGAGCTTCGTTTCTGAAGAAGGGATGGAACCCGCTGCTCTCGTCGCAGGGTTCGCTTCCGTCGCCGCCGATTTCGACATGGAATACGATATCCATGATCTCTCGCGGAAAACGAAAGTCGTGATCATGGTTTCACGCTTCGGCCATTGCCTGAACGATCTGCTCTATCGTTCCCACATTGGTGCATTGCCTGTGGAGATTGTCGCTGTCATCTCCAATCACCTCGAATACCAAAAGCAGGTGGTGAACGAGGATATTCCCTTTCACCACATTCGCGTCACGCCGGAGACGAAACCGGAAGCCGAGGCGGCCATACTGCAGGTGGTGCGCGATGCAGGCGCGGAACTCGTCGTGCTGGCGCGTTACATGCAGGTTCTGTCAGAACGGCTGTGCCAGGAAATGTCTGGCCGCATCATCAACATCCACCATTCATTCCTGCCTTCCTTCAAGGGCGCAAACCCTTACAAGCAGGCCTATGAGCGCGGCGTGCGACTGATCGGCGCGACGGCCCATTACGTCACCGCTGATCTCGATGAAGGCCCGATCATCGAACAGGACACGATCCGCGTCACCCATGCCCAGAGCGGCATGGATTATGTGAGCCTCGGGAGGGACGTGGAAAGCCAGGTTCTGGCGCGCGCCATTCATGCCCATATCCATCACCGTGTCTTCCTCAACGGCAACAAGACCGTGGTTTTTCCCGCTTCGCCGGGCGAATATATGTCCGAACGAATGGGCTAAGGTTGGGGCGCGGCTGCCGGTGGCCTATTCTTCCACCGGCCCCGTCCCGTCGCCTGCTTCGGGCTCCTGTGGCCGCGCGCTTCGTGTAGATGCGGGATAAGCGCCCGCCATGCTCGCGAACTGGATGTCGTTTTGCGCAAAGGCATCCTTCAGCATCGAATAGGCCTTGCGGCGCACCATCGAGGATTGCCCGCCGGCGCGCAGCATCATGCCGAAACCAAGCGTCATGCCATATTTGCCGAATTGCTCGACGCCCTTCAGCTTGACGGTTTCGATCAGGAACGGTCCGAATTCCGGGTCTTCCTTCAGCGCCTTGCCGATATCCTTGGCGATGGCCCGGACCTTGGCAATGTCAGTATCGAAGGCGACGGTGACGAGGAATTTGTCGATCGACCAGTCGCGGCTCATATTTTCGACGGCGCCGAGCGATCCGAACGGAACGGTGAAAATCGGGCCGCGATGGTGCCGCAGTTTGACAGAGCGGATGCTGAAGGATTCCACCGTGCCGCGGTAGGAACCGCTCTGGATGTATTCGCCGACGCGGAAGGCGTCGTCGATCATGTAGAACACGCCGCTGATGATGTCCTTGACCAGCGTCTGCGAACCGAAACCGATGGCGATGCCGAAGATGCCGGCGCTTGCCAGCAGTGGCCCGATATTGACGCCGAGTTCCGAAAGCGCCGTCATCACTGCAACCGCGGCGATGATGATGCCGAGCATGTTGCGCAGGATCGGCAGAATGGTCAAAAGCCGGTCATCTTGCGGCTGGCCCCCGCCCGGTTGGCCGCTCATCGGGTTGCCGGCGGGTGTACTCAACTCCAGCCGCCGTGCGATCATCGACTTGATGGCGATCCAGACGAGATCGGCAAGAAGCAGGATCAGCGCCCCGTGCAGGACGCCGACGACGATCGACGTCAGCAATGCGCCATCGGGCAGGGAATTCGGATGGGCGCGCACGAGGAAGATCAGCCACAGGATGGCAGTCCCGACGATTGCAAGCCGCACGCCTCGCTCGACCAGTACCGGGCGAAGATCGCTTTCCCCATAGGTGCCGATGTCGGTTGCCAGCTTTCGCGCCGCGATGCCAAGCGTCGAGGCAAGGCCGGGTAGAACCAACGCATAAAGCCCGATCCAGAACAGGACCCCGGCGCCGGCGAGCCGCAACCCGAAGAGGATGATGAGGCCGAAGATCAGCGCGATATCGATTGACCTTGCCCGCTCCGAACCGGGATCGCCGACCGGCCGACGCCAGATCCAGATGCATGCGAGCAGGAACAGTAGGCCGACCATGGCGGAGGACAGAAGCCCGAGCGTGTCACGCGGGACATCGAGATTCTCGAGCGTCCTGAGCAATGCCCAGAAGATGCCGGCAAGCGTCAGGAGCCATGTCCAGCGGACGATCCAGAAATCGCGCCGGGCATTGGCCTCGCGGCCAACGACCCTCCGCAGCAGGCCCGTGAAGGCAAAAAGCAGCGGCAGCACGATGCTGGTTGCAAGCCAGGGCAGGAGAACGGCGCTCAGCAAAGGTGACCACTGGATGGCAAGGAACATGGCGGTGGCAGCAATGCCGTAGCCCAAGACAGGCAAAAGCCTCCGCGATACGACAGCCGAGGCCTCCTTGCCGATATCCGCTCCGTTCCTGCGGGAGGCCTGCATCGCTATGATCCGGTTCGTGGCAATGCCGCCGGCAAGGCCCGCACCGAACAGGATGGATACATGCAGTAAAAAGACGGCTGCACCGTAGTTGCTGATCTCGTCGCAAAGCCTTCCCAGCGCCGCGATGATCTGCGTGGACATGCCGGGCAGGTCCCTTGCGAGGCGGCCTAGGTGTTCGCGCCGCTTGCTTGCCCATTGGTCGAGATCGCTCAACTGGCTCTGCGGCGTCAGTTCTGGCGGCTGCTCTGTGCCGGCTGCTGCAAGCTTCTGTGTGAGAAGGGCACGAACATCGTCCTGTCCCAGAAGCTGTAGCAACTGGTCGACTTTCTGCTCTGTCGTCTGTTCCGTAGGGGCCGGTTTCGCTGGCGGCGGCAGTTCCTGCGCAGGCAGGCTCGCCGCGCCCAGCACGAAAACTGCGATGGCAGCCGCCATCAATCGGAAAAGGGAGGGAAGGGTGGTCATCGGTCCGCTCCACACCATCCAGGCAGATGCCGCGCATCGCGCGAGCGTGCCAGTTGCATCGCTTCCTCCACAGCGTCCTCGAAGGAATGTCGCACCTTCTTGCCACCCACCCGGCGGCGCAGGAAATCCGCCCAGAGGAATTCACTGAAGGGAGCGTCTATTTTGGCAAAACTGCCAGCGTCGCGAACCGCGCCGGCCAGCGCGCGGAACGGATCGTCCTCGAGATCGACGATCCGTTTGGGAAGGTTTTCGATGGGATGGCGCACGCCATCCACGTCGAAAGGATAGACGAAGTTGCGATGGTCCATCACCGACCAGAATTCCTGTCGGCCGAGATGGGAAAGATCGGCTACGATGCTGGTCAGGACATGTTTCACGCCTTCCTCATGCAAAGCCAAAGCGAGGTGGTGGTGGTCCACCAGATAAAGACGTTGTTTGTGACCAAGGACGACGGGTACCATGTGGTGTCCGAGGAAGTCGGCTCCCTTTTCCTCACGGATGGCGGCCCATTGCCGGCGCTTGTCCTTCACCTCGCGCAGACCGACTGTCATCTGCGTTGGTTTGAGTGAGGTGATTTCAACCGGGGTGAGATGCGGTTCAAGATTGTGTGGCACGGCTGTCCTCCCGATGCATGGCCGCCGTCACGGCATCATCGACACTGAAATTGCTGCGCGCCACCATGTCGGATCCGCCGCCGGCAAGCAGCAGATCCTGCACATGGTCGTGCATGCGCGCATAATAGACGACGATGCTGCTGCGCTGCATCGCTGCATCGAACTCCAGCAACGCATCAAGCGCGGTGGAATCCAGTTCGAATGTTTCCTCAAGGCTGACAATCGCGATGTGCAGTTCCGCCCGCGCAACGATGTATTTGGTAACGGCGGCAAGGATCGGTTCCGCATTGCCGAAGAAAAGCGGCTGTGCGGGCCGGAGAATAATCATGCCTGACACATCCTTCGCATCCGTGTGGCGTTCCATGTCGACAAAGTCATGGCTATCGCCCAGCCGGCCAAGATGCATGACATGCGGCAGGGAAAGCCGGCGAACGAAGACGGCGAAGGAAAGGGCGACTGCGACAAGCATGCCGTTCAGCACACCGAAGGCAAGTACGCCGGCTGCAGCGGCAAGTGCCAGATAGGCGTCGTTGCCGAGCCGCCATAAACGGATGATCGGCGCGGGGTCGAGCGCATGCAGCAGCGCCACGGCAATCACGGCGGCAAGGACCGCTTCCGGGATGAAAGCGAACCAGCTGGCGGCGAGCAGGCTGAAGACCGCAAGGCCGATTGCGGCGATGGCAGAGGCAAGCCGGCTTTGCGGCCCAACCGCCTCGCTTGCTGCGCCTGCGGAAAAACCCGCACCAACCGGCATGCCCTGCATGGCCGCGCTGGCGATATTGGCAAGCCCGAATGCTCTGAGTTCGCGATTGGAATCGACAATCTCGCCATGGCGAAGCGAAAAGCTTCGGATGGTGCCCCATGATTCCGCAAAGAGAATGAGGACGAGTGGCGGCGCGAAGCGGGCAACATGCGCGACATCATCGAGCGACACCGAAAACGGGCCGGCCCATATGCCGGCAAGATCGATCTGGCCGACGACGGCGACGCCCCGACTTTGAAGGTTGAGCAGGATCGAGATGGCAATGCCTGCCACGATGACGACGAGGCTGCCGGGAATGGCGGGACGCCTGCGCAGGAGAAGCAGCACGGCAAGTGCCGCAACGCCGACGGCGATGCTTTCAAGGCTCCAGTCCTGCGGGCGGGAGAGGATTTGCAGGAGAATGGAAAGCGGCTCGCCCGACTGCGCCTTTATCCCGAAGAGGCTCGGCAATTGCTTTATGGTGATCAGAATGGCGAGGCCGAAGGCAAAACCGCGCAGCACCGGGCGCGAGATCACACTCGACAGGGCGCCGAGCCGCGTGGCAGCCGCAAGCAGAAACAGCAGGCCCACCAGAATGACCGTAATGGCAACGAGCAGCATCTTTTGCGCTGGTGTGACCGAGAGCGTCGCAAGCATTGCCGCCAGGATTGCGGCGGAGGAGGATGTGGGCGAGACGACCGCAAAACGGCTCTGGCCAAAAATGGCATAGACGATGCAGCCCATGATGGCGGCAAGGATGGCGTGCTGGGCTGGAACGCCGGCAATCCCCGAATAGGCGATCGCTTCCGGTAACATCAGGCCGGCAATCGACAACCCCGCCACCACATCGCGCCGGTTGAGTGTCATGGGCATGGAATTGCAACCGCATTGGCGGCAATAAGGGCAAGGACAATTCTACCGGTTAAGATCACGATTCTCCACCATGTTCCCGCGACGCGATGAAGGTTCACCCAATGCACATACGAGTCAAAGTTTAAATCGCGCCCCCGAAATATTTCGGCCCTTACGGATGTTGCTTAACGCTAGAGATCGTCCGGCAGGCAGGACGAGCGCCATTTCGGCCAGGCCGCTTCAGCCACCATACTGATCGTCCGTGACGTGCTCCATCCAGTCCACGACCTTGCCGTCTTTCACTTCCTGAAGCGCGATATGCGTCATGGCGACATCGGGTGCCGCCCCGTGCCAGTGCCTTTCGCCCGGTGCGAACCACACGGTATCGCCGGGGCGGATTTCTTCCACGGGGCCACCCTCGCGCTGCACCCTTCCAAACCCTGAAACCACGATCAGGGTCTGTCCGAGCGGGTGCGTGTGCCATGCGGTTCGCGCGCCTGGTTCGAAGGTGACCTGAGCGCCCTGCACCCGCTCTGCATCGAACGGGTTGAACAGAGGATCGATACGGACCGTGCCGGTAAACCATGCCTCGGGGCCTTTGGTTGAGGCCCGTGTTCCCGCGCGCAATATTTCCATGGTCATTCTCCTGACTGGTATCGTGTGGGGGGATTTGAAGCGGGAATGCCTCTCTTGTCCACTGGCGAGTGAAAATTCAGTCAGGCCGGATCGACCCTTGGTCACGGTGACAGGAACCGGATCTCCGCTATGCCGAGACCCGGTTCCGCCTAAGCCAAAGCGTCAGCCGATCTGCGCGTTGTCGTCACGCTTGATGGCGATAACGGTGGAGCGCGGCAGCTTGCCTTCGCCATCCGGGAAGGGGGCGTCGGGGTGCTGGATGCCGACGAAGTGGGTGCGCTTGTCGCCGGACCATGTCTGGCCGGTGACTTCGGAACCCTTCGGCGCGGTCAGGAAACGCTCGATACGGCCGGTGGCCGGATCGCCTGCCAGCATCTGGTTATTGCCCTGGCCGGCGAAGTTGCCCTCGTTGCTGTCCTCTCCGTCGGTCTGGATCCAAAGGAGACCGGTCGAGTCGAACATCATGCCATCGGGCGAGTTGAACATGTTGCCTTCGTTGATGTTCGAAGAGCCGGCATAGGCATCCTTGTGAACGGTGGGGTTGCCGGCCATGCAGAACAGGTCCCACTTGAATTTGCCGTCCGCGTGGTCGTCGTTTTCCGGGTACCAGCGCACGATCTGGCCGTATTCGTTCTTCTCGCGCGGGTTGGCGGCATTGATCGCCATGGCGTCGCCGCCAGCATTGGCGCGCAACTTGCCGTCTTTCATTTCGCCGCGACGGCTGTTGTTGGTAAGGGCGCAATAGGCTTCGATGGCGACCGGGTTGATGGCGACCCATTCCGGGCGGTCCATCGTTGTCGCGCCCACCTTGGAAGCGGCCTGACGGGTGAAGACGCAGATTTCATCGATCTTCATGCCTGTCGTCTCAGGCGTGAGAGCCAGCCATTCACCAGCGCCGTCGTCCGAGAACTTGGCGACGTAGAGCGTGCCTTCGTCTAGCAGTTTCGAGGTGTCGCCACCGGGCACGTAAATGCCGTTGGAGACGAATTTGTAGAGGAATTCGCCACGCTCGTCATCGCCCATGTAAACCACCACGCGGCCGTCACGGGCGATCACCACAGCGGCGTTTTCGTGCTTGATACGGCCGAGTGCGGTGCGCTTGATCGGGGTGGAGGAGGCGTCCGAAGGATCGATCTCGACCACGTAACCGGCGCGGCGCGGCTCGTTGGGGTTCTTGGCGACATCGAAACGCGCATCGAACTTCTCATAGGCGTAACGGGTCTCGGCGACGATGCCGTAGCGCTTGTAGTCATCCGGCAGCTTGAAGGCGGCATCAGCGGTGCCGAAATAGCCGTTGAAGTTTTCCTCGCAGGTGAGGTAGGTGCCCCAGGGCGTGCGGCCGGCGCCGCAATTGTTGAAGGTCCCCAGACAGTCGATACCCTTCGGATCGGCGGCGGTCTTGACGAGGTCCGAGCCTGCGGCCGGGCCGGAAAGCTTCATCGGGGTGTTGTGGTGAATACGGCGGTTGAACGGGCTGTCGAGAACGATTTCCCAGCCTTCGGTGCCTTCCGCAACTTCCATGACGGTGACGCCCTGCATGTTCTGCAGGATCTTGACGTCGTCGGCCGTTTTCGGGTTGCCCTTTTCGGCATGCGGCAGGTTGGTTTCGGGGTTCACATATTCATGGTTGACGGCGATCAGCTGGTGATTGCCGACCATGAACAGTTCCATGCCGTCAGTGTTTTCGCCGAAGACCTTGTCGGAGTTTTCAACGCTGACACCCTTGGCAGGGTCGAGGTCGGGCACGTTGGAGAACAGCGGCTGGCCCCACTTGGCGACCGGCTTCCAGCTGTAGCCTTCCGGCACGTGAATGGTGTGGTCGGTCGCGGCAGCCACCGGCTTGAAGGGGAAACGGCCGGCTGTGGCTTCTTGCGCTTCCGCCGAGGTGCTGGTCATCAGGTTGCCGAGCGTGCCCATGGCTGCTGCGGCCGAACCGAAGGCAAGCACGCCACCGAGAAAGCCGCGGCGGGAAATCGCGGTTTCGACCACGCGGTCGAAATCGGTTTCGGCCGGCGGCGGGTTTTGCAGCTCGTCCCACGCATCCCAGGAAAGCTTGCTCGTATCGATGTCGGTCATATCGTATCTCCACCGTTGCATGTTTGGAATCATTCCAACACGGTGCGTACCGTTTCAGTGTTTCACACAAATGACGGGAAGAACGGCTTTAAATATGATCTTCACAGGAGAGAATTCTGTATTTTTCCCTTAGTGCGGGAGAAGGATACGGGTGAGCAGGAAGCCTTCGAAGCGGCAGAAGCGGAAAGGAATGTCCTTTCCCTTGCGCCACTCGCCGCTGATGTCGGTCGTCAGCCGAAGGGATGCTGAACCGCACTCTTCATAGCCGCATAACTCCGCCGCCTCGAAAAAGAACAAACGTCTGACGGTCGGATAAAGCGCTTTGAACAGGCTTTCCTTGGCCGAAAAGATCAGCCCGGTCATGAAGGGATCGATGTCGTTTCCAAGACTGAGGCGTTCGTTCGCGGTCAGTACCTGCGGGGCAATATCGCAAGCTTCCTCCTCGTTCAGAAGCCTTTCGATATCGATGCCAATGCCGCAGAACCGCTCGGAAGAGCCTGCAAGCGCAATTGCCCGCTCGTGGCTGTGGGAAATCGCGCCGACCACGCCTTCGGGCCAGATAGGGGCGCGATCCTCTCCCATGCCGGGAAAGGCGGCGCGGCCGGTGAGACGGCGTATGGCTTCTGCAGCACATCTGCGCCCGGCGATAAATTCCGCCTTGCGTCTGGGCGCAGCGCGCAAAAGCTGCGGCGGCAAGGGAGGGACCCTGCCGCCGCGCCCTTCTTCGGCGCTGTAATGAAGGCTGACGCAATGACAATCGCATCTGTCGTCCGGCCAAGGCCAGATGGCCTGGGGTGGATCGCCGGAAACAGCTTCGCCGTGAAACGCCGGCGCGTTGGCCATGTCTGTCATCCTCATCACGCGGACCGATGCTCAGGCGGCAAGCGTGGCGCCGCCATCGACCACGATCTGTTGCATCGTCACATGGCCTGCCTGATCGGAGGCGAGGTACAGCACCGTATCGGCGATGTCGTCCGGCCGCGCGATCTTGCCCAGCGGAATACCGAGCTTGAACTGCTCGGGAAGACCGGCGACCAGTCGCTGTTTGCCGCTAGGATCGTTCAGCATGCCGGCCAGCATCGGCGTATCGGTGGAGCCGGGCGACACCACATTGCAGCGCACGCCATAGGGCGCGAGTTCAAGTGCTGCACAATGGCTGAGGCTGACAAGTGCGGCCTTGGAAGCACAATAGGCGAGCATGCCGATGCGCGGCACAACGGCGGCGTTGGAGGCAATGTTGACGATTGCCCCACGCCGCTGCCGCTTGAAGACGCCGCTCCATTGCCGCAGCAGGTAGAACGGCCCCGCAGCATTGACATCCATGCAGGCGTTCCAGTCCTGCGGTGTCAGGCTTTCGCTGTCGCCGAGCCGTAGGATGCCGGCGGCGTTGACGAGAATGTCTAGCCCGCCCCATTCCTTCTCGATCGCCTTGCTCGCCGCCGCCACTGCCGCCGCGTCCGTGATGTCGAGCGTGATCTGGCGGAAGGTTGCATCGGTTGCATCGGCAATGAGGTCAAGGCCGATGACCTCGGCCCCTTCCTCGGTGAAACGCTCGGCGATGCGGCGACCGATGCCCTGCGCGGCACCCGTCACCAGCACGCGCCGCCCGTTAAATCTGTTCTGCATCATCTTGTCCGTCCGCTCAGGCCGCGAGCCGCTTTTCTTCGATCAGCGCCCACCAGGCAGATAGCGTCGGTACGCGGGCAAGCTCTTCGAAGCCCACGATGACGCCACGTTCCTTCAGTTCGCCGGCAAGCTTCATCACCTGCAGCGAATCCAGCCCATAGAAGATGAGGTTCTCATCCGGGTCGATGTCGCTCTCGTCCTCCACCATTTGCAGGACGCGGGCCTTCAGCCATTCGCTGATATCGGTGGTCTCTCCCGCGCCGGCAAGGCTTGCGGTGTCGATCACCACGCCGCAGCGTGTTGCCACATATTGCAGCGCCATGCGGTGTTCGGCTTCGGAAAAATCGGCGACGGCATCACCCAGCATGAAGGGCTGAATATCCTTCATGAAGGCTTCAACAGCCGTCATCATGCAGCCGATATGGGCATAGACGCCGCCGATGATGATCTGGTCGCGGCCCCACCCCTTCATGCGCTCGGCAAGGTCTGAACGCTGGAAGGCGCTGTAGCGCCATTTGGTCAGCACCACATCGTCGGGCGTCGGCGCAAGCTTGTCCACGACCTTCTGCAACTCCGGGTCGACCACGGTCAGGCCCGGTCCCCACATGTCGTTCAGAAGCGCGCGGTCGGCGGCAGGCTGGTCGTGCGGCTGGGCGGTGTAGATGACCGGCACGCCGTTCTGAACTGCCCATGCCTTTACCTTTGCAAGATTGTCGATGAGGGTTGTCATCAACTTGCCGTCGGCCTCGTAGAACCGCAGGAAATAACGCTGCATGTCGTGGATGAGCAGCACGGCGCGCTTGGCGTCCGGCTGCCATTTGGTCTTGTTGGCCGGAAAGCTTGCTGCGACCGGCATCGGATAATCAGAAATGGTGGGGATCGTCATATTGACCTCGAGGGTTTGGCGCATCGGCATGGGCGACACGCAGTTTTCAAATGGTTGAGGCGTGCACGCTCCGTTACGCCGGGACGGGCGCTGCGAGCATGTCGCGCAGACGTTTCTTGTCGATCTTGCCGACGGCAGTGAGCGGCATGGTGTCGATGAAACGCACCCGGTCCGGCAGCTTGTAATCCGCAACACCCAGACCGGAGAGATGCTGGCGGATGGCCGGTGCCTTCAGAGCGGGATTGCGGGAAACGACGAAGACGCAGCTTTTTTCACCGAGGAGTTCGTCCTGCATCGCCACCAGTGCGGCATGCGTCACATCCGGATGCCGCAGGATCAGGTTTTCCACCTCTTCCGATGCGACCTTCTCGCCGCCGCGATTGATCTGGTCCTTCACCCGGCCAACCACCCGCAGGTAACCTTCGGGCGTGCGCTGAACGACATCGCCGGAATAATAAAAACCCTGGTTGTCGAAGACGCGGGCGCTGTGCTCGGCGGCGCGGTAATATCCGCGGAACGTATAGGGGCCGCGCGTCGCCAGCATGCCGGCTTCGCCTTCTGGAACGTCGTTGCCGTCCTCGTCAACGATGCGGATCTCGTCATCCGGGCTGATCGGCCGCCCTTGCGTGGTGAAGACAATATGGTCGGGATCACCGGCGCGGGTATAGTTCACCAGACCTTCCGCCATGCCGAAGACCTGCTGGAGGGCGCAACCCAGCACCTGCGGCACCTGACGGGCTAAAGCTTCAGCAAAGCTTGCGCCGCCGACCTGCAGCAGCTTGAGGGATTTCAGCCGTTCGCGATGGGCGGGCGCCACCTGCAACCACAGCGCCACGGCCGGCGGCACCAGAGGCACAATGTCGATGCCATGTTTTTCGATGAGGTCAAAGCAGGCAAGCGGCTCGGGATTGGCCGCCATTACCACGGTGCCGCCAGCGTGGAACACGCCAAGCGCACCCGGCGAACTCATGGGGTAATTATGCGCCACCGGAATGGCGCAGAGGAAACGGGTCTGCGGCGTCAGCTCGCAGATTTCCGCACTGGCCCGGGCGCTGTAGTCATAGTCGTTATGCGTGCGGGGGATCAGTTTCGGTGTTCCGGTGCTGCCGCCGGAAAGCTGGAACAACGCTACCTCATCGGCTGCCGAAGGGCCGTAATGCGGCGCATTTTCGGCGGGTGATGAGAGCCATTGTTCGAGGCTGCGCTGCGGTTCCGTCTCACCAAGCAGCAGCGTTACGGCAAGCTGCGGAGAGGTAAGCTTCAGCGCCTCCAGAAACGTGTCATTGGCAAAAAGCTCGTGGGAACGCGAGCCGATCACCAGCTTTGGCGCAATCTGTTCCGCATAGGAGGTCATCTCCAGCCGGCGATGGCTGAAAAGCGCATTGACGGGTGCAGCGCCGATTTTCATCAGAGCGAAAAAGACGAGATAGAACTCCGCGATATTAGGCAATTGCACCAGTGCCGTATCGCCCGTGCCGATACCGGCGGCAGCCAGATGCCCGGCAAGATTGGAAGATTGCCGGTCGAGATCGGCATAGGTGAAGCGGCGGTCGCCGCAGATCAGCGCGGTCGCGTCCGGCCGAAGTTCCACCTGCTGGGTGAGGATGTCGCTGAGCGGTCTGTCGATCCAGTAGCCGCGGTCGCGGTATCGGCGCGCCAGATCTTCGGGCCAGCGTTCAAATTCGATTGTCATGGTGTGTCCCTGGGAAAATTAGGCAGAAAGACCGCAGGCGTTCAGCATGGTCTTGAGCTTGGTCTGCACCTCGGCCCATTCGGATTCAGGTTCCGAGGCTTCAACGATGCCGGCGCCTGCGAACAGCCGCACAGTTTGCTGTTGCACAGTGCCGCAACGGATTGTCACCACCCATTCGCCGTTACCCTCGGCATCCGTCCAGCCGACCATGCCGGTGAACAGCCCACGCTCGAAAGGCTCGACGAAGCGAATAAGCCGGCGGGCGCGCTCGGTGGGGAAACCGCAAACAGCAGGTGTGGGATGCAGCAGGCACGCGAGTTGCAGCGCATTGGTGTCGGGATCAGCAAGGCGGCCCTCGATGCGCGTCGAAAGATGCCAGAGAGCGGCCGTGTTGATGAGGGAGGGTTTTTCGGGAACGTCGATTTCAGTGCAGCAAGGTGTAAGCAGCGAGCGGATATCCTCGATCACGAGGCTATGCTCGTAATGGTCTTTTTCCGAAGCCGAAAGCCGGTCTGCATTGGCCTTGTCCGCCACCGGGTCAGCCATGCGTTTTGCCGAGCCCGCGAGCGGGTTCGAGATGACTTTTTCACCCTGCTTGCGGATGAGGAGTTCGGGGCTCACGCCAATCAGATCGCCGCCATCGGGCAGCGGAATGCGAAACTGGTAACCCTCGCGGTTCTGTTTGGCGAGGCTGGCCAGCAATCTTTCGACATTGACCTCGGAGGCGAAGGTCAGTTCGCGCACTACCGAAAGCACTGCCTTGCGGACATCGGAATGGCGGAAATTGACGATGGCATGCTCGACGGCGCGCTTGAAACCATTTTCATCGGGCAGGCTGTTCTGGCCGAGAAGCGCTGGCATGGCCGAATCAGTCGAGATCGAAGCGGTACCCTTTGGATTCCACTCATGGTTGTTGGGGATATATAAGCAGGATGGCTCGTTGACATCGAAGGGGATGGCGCCAATGGCGATGGGATTGTCCTGTCCGGCCCTGCGCGCCCTCTCAAAAGCGGCCCTTATCGCCTTCTGCAAAGGGCTTCCCGCGTCTTCGGCGCCATGGGCAGGAATCGTTATCCTTTCGCGAATGCCTCTGGCACGCAGTTCGCCCGAGCCAGAAGTGAACAGAAATTCTCTATCAAAATCAGTAATTTCGTCGGAATCGACGTCATTCGTCCTGAGTGCTCCCGTTTTCATGGGATGCCTCCTGTGCGAGTGGTTGACGGTGGCTTATACTTGATTATGATAATCATGTTTTGTCAATCGGTGCAAATTCACATGCTAAATTTAACCCCCATGCAGGTTGCCTACTGGGTCGGCCGAGAGGCGGACGGGATACTCGGAAAAGTTACGCCGCATCTTTATCTCGAGTTCGAAGGCAGGGGGCTGGAGGCGGAAAGACTGGCCGTCGCGGTCGAAAGGCTTTGCCGGCGTCACCCCATGCTCAGCCTCAGGATCGATGTGGAAGGGCGACAGACGGTGGACCCCGCCGGCCGGCCGCTCCGCCTCGACGTGGAGGACATGGCGGCTCTCAATGAGGAGGCGCTTGCGCACCGTCTTGCCGCCAAACGTGAGGCGTGGAGCCATCGCCAGATCGATCTGCACGTTGCCCCGCCGGCGGCAGTGTCGCTCAGCCTGCTGCCCGCAGGTCGCGCCAGGCTGCATGTGGATACCGACATGCTGGCCATCGATCCCGCCAGTATGCGTATCGTGCTGGAAGATCTCGCCCGCTTTTATGACGCCGACGCGAACGAACTCGAGCCATTGGGGGATACACCACCATCGTTTTTCAGCTGGGCGGAACGTCTTGCATCCGATCCGGAACTCAAAGCCCGGCGTGAGCGGGACCGGCTGTGGTGGCGGCAACATGTTGCCGATATTCCGGAGGCACCACCACTGCCGTTTTTGCCCGACGACCCGTCACGCGCCGTTCACACCGATCGCCTTGCAGCAAGACTTTCTCCGGCTGAACGCAGCAGTCTGGAACGGGTGGCGCGGCGCTGCGGTGTGACCACGTCGACCCTGTTGCTTGGTGTCTTTGCAGTGGTGCTTTCGCAGGCGACGAATGCGGAAAAGTTCCGGCTTTCCGTGCCGGCTTTCTGGCGTGCGCCGCTGGTGGAAGGGGTCGATGGCATCGTCGGCGAATTCTCCAATGTGCTCATGCTTGGCGTTGATATCCGGCCTGAGGAGAGCCTTGAGCGACTGCTTGGACGGCTGTTCGGAGAGATGAACGGGCTCCTGGCGCACCAGTCCTATCCCGGGGTCAGCGTCATGCGCGACCTGTCCCGCCTGCGCGGCGGTTTGCAGACCTCACCGGTTGTCTTTACCGCGGGTGTCGATTTGCCCGGGGGCGAGTTGTTTTCTGAAAATGTGGGGCGCGTGTTCGGCCCGATGATCCACACCGTCTCGCAGGGGCCTGGAGTTGCGCTGGATGCGCAGGTCGCAGCACTCGATGGCGGGCTTTTGATCAACTGGGATGTGCGGCTCGATGCGCTGCCGGAAAGCTGGCTGCGAGCCCTGTTCGACGCCTATACCGCCCTTCTTCGCCACCTCGCCGCCAGTCCCGATCTCGTTTCCGAGACCGTGGCGCGATTAGGCTTGCAAGCGCCGGAAGCGACAGCGCAGACAAAAGGAAAATCCATGGAACGGCCACTCTCAGCCTTGCAAAAGGCCTATCTGCTCGGTCGCGGCACCCATCTGCCGCTGAGCGGCGTGGCGATGCAGGAGTTCCGCGAATATCGCGGCAATATCGATCCGGCATTGTTTCGCTCGCGCCTCACCGCAATGGTCGAGCGGCATGAAAGCCTGCGCACCCACATCGATGAGCGGCGTCTGGTGCAGGTGGTCTCGGAGGAGCCGAAGCTAAACCTTGATATTGTTGATCTTTCGGACCTGTCCGCTGCCGAAGCCGAACAGCGGATCGGCACCGTGCGGCAGGATTTCTCCCATTCCCATTTCGATCTTGCCGCCTCTCCCTGGCAGGTCACGGTGTTTCGTCTGCCGGAGGTTGCGGTGGGGGACAGCGTGGCGGTCTTCCTGCGTTTCGACGCCCTCATTCTCGACGGACGGGGAATAGCCAGCCTTGCGGCGGACCTCTTCGATGATGTTGTGCCGCCCGCATTAGCCGTCGCAGCCACCGCCGCGCAGCAAGATGTAGCAGCGGCCCGTGCCGAGGATGCCGCATACTGGGCTGAGAAACTTGAGGGTGCGGAAGTGCCCTCGCAACTGCCGTGGAAAGCCCCGCTCGAAACCATTGCCGTTTCGCGTTACAGCCGCCAGAGCCTGACCGTGGAAAAACAATGCTTTACCGCCTTTTCACGGATCGGCGCGAAAGAGCGGCTGTTCAAGAATTCGGCGCTGACGGCGGTAATCCTCGATGTGCTGTCGCTTTGGCTGAACGAAGGTGCCCTCGTCGTCGGCATTCCCGTCGCCCCGCAGGTGGAAGGCGCGTTTGCCAATCGCTCGAGCTTCATCGCGGTCAAATGGGATGCGGGCAAGGGCGATTTTGCGGAGCGGGCCGCAGCTTTGCAAACCGATGTGCTTGAGGGCCTCAATCATCTGGCTTTTTCAGGGATCGATCTCAATCGCATCCTTCTCAACGCCAATCCGGGTGGGCTCGCCCTGCCTGTCGTCATCACCAACGGTCTTTCATGGCCCACGCTTTCGCAAGCTTCGACGCTTCGGTGGACGGACGGGCTTACCCAGACGCCCCAAGTCGCGTTGGATTTCCGTTTTTCGCAAGATCCGAATGGCGATCTCGTCCTTGCTATCGACTATGCGGAGCAGGCGATCGATGCCGGAATGGTAGCTGGCATTCTCGGTGCCATAGAGCGTGCGATTACCGCGATCACCGCCAGCGGGACGTTTTCGATGAATTTCCGCGAGATCGTCGACCTGTCTCACTATCGGCTGAATGGCGACGAGCGGAACTTCGTCTGCCCGCCATTCCTGGAACGGATCGCCTCGCATCTTTTCGAAGGAGACGGATCGCGCACGGCCCTCATCAACGGCAAACGGCGCATCTCCTATCACGAACTTGGCGACGCGGTGGCGCGGGCGATGGCGGGCCTTAAGACGCGCGGCATTGGCCGGGGCGATGTCGTAGCGGTGTGCCTGCCGCGCAGCCCGGAGCACACGGCCGTCACGCTGGCCGCTGCACTTATCGGCGCCATCTGGGTGCCGATCGATGCGAGCTCGCCGGAAGACCGCCTGCGGTATTTGCTGACCAATTGCCGCCCGGCCATGATCGTTGCCCGTAGTGTTCCTGAAGGCTTCGACGCCATCAATCCCGATGAACTTCTCTCCGCGCCAGCCGCCTCCAGCTTGCCCGTTAACGCGGCGGAACTGGCGGCACTTTCGGCAAGCGAAGCGCCCGCCTATTACCTCTACACCTCCGGCACCACTGGCAAACCGAAATGCGTCGTGCTCTCTAACAGGGCCACGGCCAATGTCATCGGCAGCACGCTTTCGGAATGGGCGGTGACGGAAAACGACGTCTTCATCTCGGTCACGCCCTTGCACCACGACATGTCGGTTTTCGATGTTTTCGGTGCACTTGCCGCCGGTGCGACGCTGGTGCTGCCGGAACCCGGCGAGGAAAAGGATGCGGTCCGCTGGAACGAGTTGGTGGCCGAACACGGCGTTACGCTGTGGTGCTCGGTGCCGGCGATCCTTGAGATGCTCTTGTCCTGCCGTCGTGGCGACCAGCTCGGCTCGCTCCGGCTCGTCGCGCAGGGCGGTGATTACATCAAGCCCGTGGTTGTCGAGGAGTTGCGCCGGCTGAAACCTGAGCTTCGGCTGATATCGCTGGGCGGGCCGACGGAAACGACCATCTGGAGCATCTGGCACGAGATCGTGGCAGCCGATACCACGGCGATACCCTACGGGCATCCCTTGCCCGGCAATCGCTACTTCATCCTCAACGATCGGGGCGGCCATTGCCCGGAGGGCGTTGTCGGACGCATCCACACAGTGGGCGTGAATGTGGCGATCGGCTATCTGGAAAATGGTGCCATTACCCAGACGGATTTCGTAACGGTCAGCGATACGGATGGATATGCGGTGCGCGCTTTCCGCACCGGAGACCGGGGCCGTTACCGGCCGGATGGCAAGATCATGTTCGCAAGCCGGGTCAACGGTTACGTCAAGGTTCGCGGGGTGCGGGTCTCGCTGCCGGATGTGGAAAATGAACTTATCCGCCACCCCTCCATCCAGCGTGTATTGGTGGTGGATTACGGTGCCGAGCAAAAGGGTGAGGCCGCTATCGGCGTGCTTTATGTTCCGATGCCCGGTCTTGAGCTTTCCACCGCCGATCTGCGCAATTTCGCCCGCAGGCATCTGCCGGAATCGCATGTGCCCGGCCGCTTTCTCAATGTGGCCGATCTGCCGCTCTCGGCCAATGGCAAGCCGGATCGCCGCCGCGCCCGCGAATTGCTGATGGCAGCGGAACCGGTAAAGGCACCCGCGGCTGTAACAGTCAAAGCCGCCGATCAGGGCGATCGCCGGGTGCTGGATATCTATCTCGGCGTGCTGGGCAAAAAACCGGCGAATGTGGACACGAGCAGCGATCTGCTGGCGCTTGGCCTTTTGCCTTCGCATCTGAAAACCGTCTCGGCCGAGATACGCACTGCCTTTGGCGTGGAATTGACGCCGCAACAGCTTTTACGGTGCCGAAACGCCAAACAGGTCAGTTCGCTTTTACCCGCTTCTGCGGCATGAGCCGCGTCATTGCGGCCAAAATCACGGAAATAATTCAAGGAAAAACAGATGGCGCATATCGATCCTGCCGGCGGCTGGCTTCCCCTGACCCAGCCGCAACTCGATTTCTGGGAGGAGTTTTCCTTCCATCCCGACGAGCCGGTCTCCACCGTCGCCCATTACATCGAGCTTTCCGGTGTCGTGAACGAAGGCGCCCTGCTTGAGGCAATCAGGCGCACCGTGCGCGAATCGGAAGTGCTGTTGATCCGTTTTCGCATCGGTGAGGATGGCGAGACGCCGCAGCAACGTTGCGATCCGCTCCACGCTCCGATGGTCGAGCTTGTCGATCTCCGTGCCCATACAGCGCCCTTCGAAGAAGCGCTGGGGCGCATGAACGCGGATGTCGAGGCAAGGCTTGATCTTCGAACCGACAAGCTGTCCGCCCAGGTGCTTTACCGCATCGCCGACGATCGCTACCTCTGGTATATCCGTGCCCATCATATCGTCGTCGACGGTTATGGTCTTACGCTGGTGGAGCAGCGCTGCGGGCAGCTTTACGGGCACTATTGCGGCAAGGGCGAGGCGGGTCCGGATTTCCATCCTTTCCCCAGTTTTCTTGCCGAAGAGGACGCCTACCGGCAAAGCCGCCGTTTCGAAAAGGACCGCGAGTTCTGGACGGCCTATCTCGCGCCGCCGGTGGATTTGCCCGTGCTGGACAAGGATTGCGAGGATTACGGCGGCGGCGGCCTGCATGCCGATGCGGGATTGCCGGAAGGTTTCAGCACAAGACTGCAACAGATATCCGGCGCACTGGAGATAGGCTGGCCGGACCTGCTGGTGCTGCTTTCAGGCCTTTATCTTCACCGTGTATTGCCGCGCCCGGATCGCGATGTGCTGACGCTGTGGTTGCCATTCATGAGCCGCTGGGGCAGCGTCGGCGCGCATATGCCCGCCATGCTCGTCAATATCCTGCCTTTCCATCTGACGATAGAACCGCAGGAGAGCCTCGGGAGCTTCCTTGCGCGCAATGCCGCCAATCTGCGCCGGCAACGCCTGCATGGCCGCTACCGCATCGAACAGATCGCCGCCGATCGCAACATATCAAAGGGCCGGCGGTTTTTCTTCTCACCGCTTATCAACGTCCTGCCCTTCAGCGCGCCGGTATTTGCAGGGCTTACCGTTATCAGGCACATTCTCGCCAATGGTCCGGGCGACGGGTTCAACCTGACCTTCCGTGGCGAGGATGACGGCAGTGATCTGAACCTGCATATCGACGCGGATTCCGCACTGACCGAAGCCGACGATTTCGCGCGTTACCGCGAGGAGTTGCCGCTGTTTCTGGATGCCATGCTGCGCGACGAGGCGCTGGCGGTTCCGGCCGAAGAGGTTTCCGCGGCGTTCCGTCTGGCGGTTTGAGAAGCCGGGTACTCTGCAAAAAGGGGACGGAAATCTCTCTGCCGTCACTCTGCATTTGGTCGGGAGTGACTGGGTGCGGATGGGGTAAACCCAGCTCCGTTATGCAAAACCTGGCCTGATGGGGTGACACGCTGTCCTCCCACACAACGTCATCCTTGGGTTTGTCCCAAGGATCCAATCACGTCCAATTAAATCCAGACGTCGCAGATGCTCGGGACAGGCCCGAGCATGACGGAAGAGAGCTTTCAGGACATTTGTCAAAAAGCAAAACCCGGCGCCGCCACGCGGAGCCGGGTTTATTGGGCAGCCTCGCCAGCACTCAGGCCAGCGTTGTCAGCACCCGGCCCGAAGCGCCCGCTTCGGCGAAACGGCTGAAGACGCCGCTGGTGGTCGTACGCAGCCGGTCGACATCCTCGGGGCCGTAACGGTCGGAGCGGTAGCTCATCAACACGCGGATGGAGCGTTCGCCGCCAATCGTTTCTTCCATCACCTCGAATTGCAGCCCCAGCATGGATTCGTGCTTGTCGGGATCGATCTGGCGGAACTCGACAGTTTTGCCGTCCGGTCCTGTAAGAGTGCCGTTCAGCTTGTTCTTGGCGTGGATCTGGATGAATACCTCGAACAGATGATCTCGACCCGGTGTCATGCCAAGCGCCTCTTCGACGAGATCGATCGGGATTTCGCTGTGTTCCAGAGAGCCGTTGACCGTGTTCTTCACCGAGGAGATCAGTTCGCCGACAGTCATCTCCTCGCGGAAACGCACACGATGGGCAACGACCGTGGTGAAATAACCGATCGTATCGAAGTAACCGCTGTCGGTGCGGCCGGACGCCGACGTGCCGACCACGAGATCGGTCAGCCCGCCCAGATGGCGCAGCGACGCGGCGATGGCGGCATAAACGACGTTGAACAGGGAAGCGCTGTTCTGCTTGGCGATGGCGTAAAGTCCGTCGCTGACGTGTTTTTCCAGTTTGAACTCGATCCAGCCGCCCGCCGGCGCCTCGTCGTGTGCAGCATCTGTCGGCGTGCTGTTCTGTGCGGTGAGAACCAGGCCCTTCGGCGCGTCCCGCAGCATATCGGTCCAGTAGGCAAGGTGGTCGCCGTTGACGCCGGATGCCACCTGTTTTCTGGCGAATTCATGGAAGGGAGCGGGCTTGCTCGCAAAGACGGGAGCCTTGCCCGTGGCTCTTGCCCTATAGGCCTCGGTCAACTCGTCCATCATCAGGTTTACCGACCATTCGTCCAGCACGATATGGTGGAAGAGGAAAGAGAGCACCTGGCCGCCGGTTTGGGGATTGCGCAGGAAACGCAGCCGCATCGGCAATTCGCGGGCAAGGTCGAACCGCCAGGACGCTTCCGTGTGCCGGTCCACGCCTTCGCTTTTCTCGCTCGTCCAGAACCACTTGTAGCCGGGCAGGTCGTGCATTGGCACGATCTTCTGCAGAACCGTGCCATCCTCGACGTAGAAATGGGTTCGCAGGCCGGGATGACGCTCGATAATATCGAGGAATGCGCATTCGAAAGCGCTCTCATCCACCGGATCGAGGAAATCGAGCGCGAAGGGGATGTTGAAAATCTCGCCGAAACCAAAGGCGGCATAGGCTTTCCAGAGCGACATCTGCGCAAGCGAAAGCGGTGCCGTCAGCGACCCGGTCGCGGTTGCTTCCGCCTGTGCAGGGGCGGCGGTTTCGAGACGCGTCGCCTGTTTTGCGAGCGATGCGGCGGTGGGATAGCTGAACAGGTCGTTGAAACGCAGCTCGATGCCGTGATTGCTCAAAAGGCGTCCGATGATGCGGGTCGCGATCAGCGAATGGCCGCCAAAATCGAAGAAATCGTCATCCGGTCCCATGTCTGGCGACGCAAGCGCTTCGCGGAATTCGGCAAGAATTGTCGCGGCAGTCTCGTCGTCGCTTGAGCGGGACGCTGCGGGCAGGGATGCTGCAGCCTCCGGCCCTGCGGACGAGGTTTGATGCGTAATGCCGGAAAAATCCGCACCGCCTTCGAGATGGGCGATGAAACGCTCCAGCAGGAATGCCGTCGCATGCGGCGAGGCCTCCTTGCCGCCGGTCAGTTCCAGACGGATGTGGCCATCAACCGTGCTGCCGGCAGCGAGCGTCAGGCCAAGGCCCGACTGGAGAGAGGGGAGCGGCAGGCGCTCGAACCGGAGCCGCTCGACGGATGAGGTTTCAGCCGATGTTGGCAGCGTCTGAAGCGTGAAGGTGGCAACCTCGTCGTTGTGTTCGCCATGTCGGGCCAACCCAGCCAGCACGGCTCTTTCGGCCTCCTGCGGCGACTGGCCACGCGAGATCGAGACGCGGGCGACCGCATCTGCCGGAAGCGGCAAGCCGGCCTCGTTCCCGGGTTGCAGGGGCAGGCGCAAGGTAACAGTGTCGAGAGCGCCACTGGTCGCCAGAAAAAGCGCGAAACGGGCACCGGTGCGTGCCAGAAGCGCGTCCGTTGCGGCCGAGCCGTTTGGGTCGAGAAGGGCAGCCGGAAGATCGACGCCGTGGCAGTGGCTCGCCGGCTTGGTCCCGCTATCACGCAGAGAGACGACGGGCGTGCCGGAGGCCTGTCCTTGCAGCCAGGGGAGCGGAACTGGATTGACGATGGCGTTTTCGGTGATGCGTGGCGAAAGCGGCTTCGGCGCCTCGCCAGCATAGGCTGCGGCAATAGCGCCCAGCAAAATCTGCGGCGAGAGGGATTCACCAAGCAGGCCATGCACCAGAAGCGCCAGCAGTACCTCTCCTTCGCTCAAGAGCACGATGGCCTGAAACGGCGGATCGATTTCCGCGTCGAACGGGCTTGCCTGAAGGTCGTGCAGAAGGGCCACCGCTTCGTCTTTCGATGCCGTCTGAAACAGTTGCACGAGAGATGCCGAAGGGGCCTCTATGCTCTTGGCAAGGGTGCCGTCTTCTCCAAAGGAAAACCGCACGCGCAGTTCGGGCCATGCCTCGCAAACCGTCTCCAGTGCCGATGTCAGGCGCAGAAGGTCGCTCTCGCCGCCGATGCGGTAGGTGAGAATATGCCGGAAGACCTGATCGGGGTCCTGAAACTGCTGGAACCAGACCCGCTCCTCATATTGGCTTGGCTGCGATCCGCTCCGTGGGGCTTCGTCCGCATTGTCGAAGGTTTGTTCGATGCGGCGCGCAAGCATGCGCGAATTATCTGCTGCCATGGTCCTCTCCTTGGAAATCTAATGTTGAGGTACGTCGCGCCTGGCGGGAAAAGTCCCCTCTTACGGGGATCAGCAGCCCGCGCGCGACTGCTCGATCAGCGCCTGCCAGGCGGCAAGCGTGGGCTGACGGGCGAGATCGTCATAGTAAAGTCGCGTGCCGGCGAGCTGCGAAAGCGGCGGGATGAGGCGCATGAGAGCGAGGGAATGAAGTCCGCAACCGAACAGGTTGGCGTTCGGGCCGATATGTCCCACCTCATCGTCCAGAACCTTGGCGAGATGGGCTTTGAGTTCCGTCGTCATCATGTCCGCCTCCAGCTTGCCAGCCGCCGCGATTGCCGGTTCATTCATCGAAATGATCGTGGACGCCGCTTGCCCCGCGCCGCCAGTAGCCGGAAGCGCGCGTCCATTTGGGGTTCGCGCCGTACTCGCCGATCAGGATGGCGCGCAGGTCTTTCGCCGCTTTCGATTCGCAGGCGACCCAGCTGAAGAAATCGCCCTCAGGCAGTTCAAGCGTACGCAGCGCCTCCGTCAGGGCGTCGTGATCGCCGCCGCCCGCGGCCTTCTGCGTTACCCAGATGATCGACGCGTCAGCTTTCGTGGCGAGGTCCAGGCGATCAGCCTCCGTCTCGACTTCGATCAGCGCTACGACACGGGTGCCCTCGGGCATTTCTTCCAGTCGCCGTGCAAGGGCGGGAAGGCCGGTATCGTCGGCAATCAGCAGATGCCAGTCGAAGGTGAAGGGAATGGTGAACGAGCCGCGCGGGCCTGCAATCCATGCCTTGTCACCCACCCTGGCGGATTTTGCCCAGTTGCTGGCGGGGCCATCATGGTGTGTGGCGAAATCGATGGCGAGTTCACCCTTCTCGGCATCGAAGCTGCGCGGCGTGTAATCGCGCGCGAGCGGGCGCGGTGCGCCTTCGGGAAATTCGAGGCCGTTCGGGCCGATCACCGGCAGGTTAGGTTCGGTTTCGCCGGGAAGCGGGAAGAACATCTTAACGTGGTCGTCAAAACCGAGACTGGCAAAGCCCTCCAGCTCAGGCCCGGTCAATACGATGCGCACCATGGACCGGCTGAGTTTTTCCACGCGGGCCACGTCAAGGCAGCGTAGCTTGACGGCGTAACGATGGCGTTTGGGGGTCCGGTCCGGAACGCCGGTTTCGATGCTTTGTGCAATGCTCATGTTGCTGTCTTCCCTGGGATATCGCCGATGGGGATCGGCAGTTTCGCTTTCCCGGATCGGCATGCCGGACAATCGCGCACCGGAGTTTTCCGGCGGGAGATCCGACGTCGTTGTGTCAAGATGCCCAAACCATAACAGGCGGTTCCAGCCGTCGCAATATAAGTTTCGTCAAAAACTCAAGTTTATGTCCGGCGCATGGTTTGCGCCGGAATTGCGCTCGTCGAAGGGGCGTTTAACGGCGGCCTGCCCAGCTTTCCACCGCGTCCAGCGTATGCAGCGCGCTGGGGATGGACGGCGTCGTGACCCGGCTGGAATCGAGGAAGACGATCCGGCCGTCACGCGCCGGTTTGACGAAGCGTTCCCAGCCGGGAATGATCTTTTCAAGTGCGGCGCGCGTTCCGGCTTCGCCTCGGGCGGGGCTGTTATAGCTGTTCATCACGACCAGCAGATCCGGGTTGAGCTTGCCAAAAGCCTCGGCACTGAGCGGCATCGTCAGGGTGGAGCCCAGCCCGCCCGACGAGGTGGCATTGTCGATTTTCAGCCGTGCATAACCCAGATCCTCGAGCGCCTGCACCGCACCGGACATGTCGCCGACCGCGTTGATCTGGTCGGTCAGCAGAATTGCGAGATAGGTCTTGCCTTTCGCGTCTTCGCCGAGTGCTTTTTTGACGGTCGCGAGTTTCTCATCATAGGTCTTCCGGCGCTCGGCAAAAGCGTCACTTCTGCCAACGAGACCCGAAAGATTCTCCTCGACGCTGAAGCCATAGGTGTGGCCAGTGCTTACCTTTTGCAGATAGACGGGCGCGACGGTGGAAAGTTGCTCGGCCTTGCCGCTGTCCATTTCCGTGGCGACGATCAGGTCGGGTTGCAGCGCCCGCAGCTTTTCGAGATCGATCTGACCCACCGCGCCGAAACCTTTTGGTTTGGTGCGGCCTTCACCGAGAACGGTGTCGATGAAATCAACGGCGGTTGCGAATTTGCCGTCGCTGTTACGGCCATAGGCGCCTACCACATTGGCGCCAAGATCCATCAGCGGCACGCCCAGCAGCGGTTCGTGCATGACGACGATGCGCTGCGGCTGCTCGGGGACGGAGACCGTGCGGCCGGAGGCATCGGTGACGGTTCGCTCAGCGGCAAGGCTGCTTCCGGCGGTCATAAGTGCTGCAACGAGGATGGCAAATCGCATGGCATACCCTTTGTTGAATTTTTTCAGTGGCTGTTGGTTCTGCGCAGCGCCTGCAGGCGCAGCGTGAGGATGAAAAGCGGCACGCCGATCAGCGTCAGCGCAAGGCCTATCGGCATCGGCGTATCGGCCACCAGCCCACGCGAAAGCGTATCGGCGGTCACCACCAGAATGCCGCCCGTCAGCCCCGACAGGAAAAGCCTGGCGCGGCCGACGGCGGGCGACACGAAGGTGGCGAGATGCGGGGCGATGACGCCGAGAAAGGTCAAGGGGCCGACAGCGGTGACGGAAGCGGAGCTGAGGATGACCGCAAAAACGATGACGAGCGGGCGCGACCGTTTGACCGTTTCGCCGAGCGCCATGGCCATCTCGTTACCGAGATCAAAAATCGCAAGCGCCCGGCCGATGAGAAAAATGCCCACAAGGCTGGCCGCGAAAAGGGGCGCGAATACGAGGATGATCGGCCAGCTCGCCTGAAACAGCGAACCCGCCATCCAGTCGGCAAGCGACAGCGATGTTTCCGTTGGCGTGTAGAGCAAAAGCACTGATGAGACTGATGAAAGGGCGGATTCGATCGCGATGCCCATCAGCAGGATGGCGAGCCCGCTGGAACGTTCGCGTCCGACAAGCGCTATGAGTAGGAAGGCCACCGCAAGGCCACCGCCGACGGCCGCAAGCGCCACCATGGTCTTGGGCGCCGCCGGCACCAGCACCAGAAGCAGCATGATGGTGGTCATCGACCCCTGGCTCAGACCGAACAAGCCGGGATCGGCAAGCGGATTGCGCGCGACCGATTGCAGCATGGCCCCGGCCAGCGCAACGCTCCATCCGGCCATGAAACCAAGCAGGATGCGCGGCAGCCGCACCGTCCACAGCGCATAGGCCTGATCGTCGCTCAATTGCCCACCGGCAAGGCCGTGCAGGAGGTCAATGAGACCGGTCTGTGTATTTCCGAGACTAATGGAAATGGCGGCCAGCACCAACGCCAGCAGGATCAGTGCAAGGCCGGCCTTCAGGTTGCCGATGCCGATCTGCAGACCGCTCGGCAGCCGCAGGACCGCTTTGCCATCGGTGGCCAATTGCCTTTTCATGACATCCCTCTTCATGACAGTCTATTGGCCAAAGGCGAAAGATAGAAGCGCTTGACGATGACGATGAAGACGAGACCGCCGAGCAGGTCCATGAACAGTCCGGTATTGACCACATACGGCCTGAACAGGGTTTGCGCGCCGAGATCGGCCAGCACGCAGAGACTCGCCCCGACAAGGGCGGAAGCGGGTAAAGCGAGGGTGAAATTCACCCCGACCAGCGGCCGGACCATATGTGGAACGATGAGGCCGACGAAGCCGATGGGGCCGCAGATGGCCACGGCCGAGGCGGAGGCCAGCATGGTGGCGAAAAGTGCGATCCGGGATACGCGCGTGACGTTGACGCCGGCGGAAGCGGCTTTTTCCGCACCCAGCAGAACCAGCGTCAGCGGGCGGGCGACCGACCACAGCATCACCATCGCAATGGCGCCAATCCACCAGAAATCGGTGAGGCGCTCGGCATAGACGTGGTTGATATTGCCGCCGACCCAACTCAGGAATTCGGCGCGACGTGTGGGGTTTGACAAAAGGAGGGCATTGGTGACCCCGATCAGCAGCATGGAGACAAGCGCACCGGACAGGATGAGCGACAGGCCGCGCGGATCGTTTGACCGCCCGGCCAGCCGGGCAACGAGGAAGCAGGCGCCAAAGCCGAAGCCGGCGCCGATAAGCGCGACGAGCCCCTGTATTTCGGGCGAGAAATCGAACACCAGCGCACCGGCGACCACAAAAAGCGTCGCACCGGCATTCAGGCCCAGGGTGGAGGGCGAGGCGAGAGGATTGCGGGCAAGCCCCTGCAGCACGCAGCCACTGACGGCCGTGGTGGCGCCGACATAGATCGCAATCAGTGAGCGCGGGATTTGCTGATAGAGGAGAACCGACTGTTCATAGGTTTCGGCCTCGCCATGCAGGAGCGTCGTCGCGATTTCGGCAAGAGGCAGGTCGCCAGTCATCAGCACGAGGTTGATGACGAGAACAACGGCCAGCAAGATCGCGGCGGCAAAGATCAGCATTATTTTAGATGTCATGCCGGAATGGCCTGTTCCTGCCGCTCCAGCCGCGGTACGCAGATGAGCCGCCCCTCCCGGGAAAATATGTCGGCCTCGAGATCAAAGACGTCGGCAACATTGGCTGATGTGACCGTATTCGCGACAGGCCCGGAGGCGAGAACCCGTCCGGCTTTCAGCATGATGACGTCATCGGCGAAGGTGGAGGCGAGGTTGAGATCGTGCAGCACGACGATAACAGTTTTGCCGTGCCTGTCCGTCAGTTCGCGCACGAGGCTGAGAACGGCATATTGATATTTCATGTCGAGATGGTTGACCGGCTCGTCCATCAGGATCACCTCCGTGTCCTGAGCGAGCACCATGGCGATGAAGGCGCGCTGGCGCTGACCGCCGGACAGCGTGTTGACCTGCGCCCTGGCCTTGTCTTCCAGCCCGACGGTCTTCAGCGCTTCGGCAAAAAGCGCCCGGTCGCGTTCGGATGGACCGCCGCCAAGCCCGTAGCGGGCATAACCCGCAAGCTCGATCAATTCGCCAAGCGTCATATAGTCAGGGCAATGGCATTCCTGCGGCAGGTAGGAGATGCGGCGGGCGAGTTCGCGGCGTCCGATCTCGCCGATCAGGCGGTCACCGAGGCTTACCCTGCCTGATGATAAAGGCACGAAACCCATGATGGTCTTCAACAGCGTCGACTTGCCACAGCCGTTGGGTCCGACCAGCGCTGTGACGCGGCCGGTTTGAAAGCGGGCAGACAGGCCCTGCAATACGGGGATGTGTCCGTAACTCGCATGAAGGTCCGTGGCATCAAGCACCGGATTACAACTCCTGTTATTCATAGGGCCATGCGTCGACACGACGCACGTCTTATCTAAGCTGTTGAATTCACATATAGAACTTGCGGAAATCGGGTTCCGTACCGGCAAGCGCGACAGGCTGGTCTTGAAGCGACACTAAACTATAGTAAAATTCTCCACAAATCGAAATTTGCCGATTCACATCGCGGATTTCGTGATGATTTTTTCATTCGAGGTATTTCATGTCAGTCGCGCTCAAGCTTCACGTCGGCATGTCGCTGGCGCCAACCTGGCTCAGCGGCGAGGCATGGCGGCGTCAAGACAGCGGTATAGACGGGGTTTTCTCCAGCGATTATTTCGTCGATCTTGCAAAGCGCGCCGAGGCTGCGCATGTGGATTTTGTCTTCCGGCCCGACACGCTGTTTCTGCGCACCGAGGGGCTGGAGACCGGCGGCGGATTTGCGAGCATGGATCCGACCATGCTTCTGGCCGCCATCGCACGGGAGACCAGCCATGTCGGCCTGTTATCCACGGTTTCGACGACATTCCTGCCGCCTTATGTGGTTGCCCGCCAACTGCAATCGCTGAACTGGCTGAGCAACGGCCGGGCGGGATGGAACATCGTCACGGCGCTGGACGGCCACGAAAATTTCGGCTTGAAAGAAATGCCGTCGCCGCAGGAGCGTTATGAACGCGCCGCCGAGTTCACGCAGGTAGTACAGCAGCTCTGGTCGAGCTTTCCCAACGAGGCGCTGAAGCTGGACAAAGAGAGCGGGCGTTTTGCCGATTCGTCGATGGTCCAGCCAATCGCACATGAAGGAAAGCACTTCAGCGTCAAAGGCCCGCTCAACCTGCCGGCCCATTCCAGCCGTATTCCACTGGTGCAGGCTGGAGCTTCCCCCGAAGGCCGCGATTTCGCAGCCTCCGTTGCGGACGCGGTCTTTGCCTCGACGCCGGATATGCAGGCTGCAATCGAACTTCGGGCGGATTTGCGGCAGAGGGCTGAGCGGCATGGACGCTCACCAGATGTGGTGAAGTTGATGCCGGGTCTCAGTCTTTATCTGGCGGACACCAGGAACGAGGCGCTGGAGCTGTTTGCGGAGACCCATGCAAGGGCCAACCGTGGCCGCGTATTTGCATCCATTCAAAATCTGACGGGTCTTGACCTTTCCGACTGGTCGCTCACGCGGATCGTCACCCCGTCTGACTTGCCGCCGCCGCCCGAGACACCGAGAAGCCGCACCCATGCCAATCTGCTCCGCCGGCTGATCGAACGGGAAACGCTGAGCGTTGCCGAATTGTTGCGGCGACCGGAAGTGATGGGATCGGGCCACTGGCAGATCATCGGCACGGTCGAGGATGCTTTTGAAAGCATCCGCGAATGGGTGGCGGCCAGCGCGATAGATGGTTTCGTCGCGGTGCCCGGCGGTTCGGTCGCATCGATGCGGCTGGTGCTGGAGCGGCTGCTTCCAAGGCTTGGTGATGCCAGGCTCTTCCGCACCGCCTATTCCGGCCGCACCTTCGCCGACCACCTGGCCGGATAGGTTTACGAGCCGCCGGATTCTGCCGTCGCCTTTCCGGCCGCTTCAAGAAGCTGCGGAAAGTGCCGCTCCGTCTCGGCGGTCGCGAGGAAAGAAACGGTGGTGACGACGCAACAGATTTCGCCCTGCGCGTCGAAAACCGGGGCGGCCTTGCCGGTCAGGGCGGAGAACAGGTGTTCGTTGAGTTCCGCGCCGCCTGTCTCACGAATGGCGTGCAGGACTTTAGCGTCTGGACAGGACCCGCGAAAGGCGGGCGGCTGCAGCTTGCGCACCGACGCTGTCCTATCCGGTGGCAAATAAGCCTGAAAAACCAGCCCGCAGGCGCTGTTATCCAGCGGTAGAACATCCCCCAGCGCCACGGTGCTGATGGAGAAGCTGGCACTCCTGTGCCACTGCACCACGGTCGGGCCGCGATCCGTCCAGATCGCCACACCGCAACTGGCGCCGATCTTCGAGGCCAGTGCTTTCATCTGTCGACCGGCGGTTTCGACCGGATTGATTCGTCTGAGCGCGCTGACGCCTATCGAGAGCGCGGTTGGGCCGAGGTCGTAGCTGCCGGTTGCAGGATCCTGCCCCACCAGTCCTTCCCGCACGAGGCTTTGCAGGTAACGATGAGCTGTGGAGCGGCCTGTGCCGGCGCGTTTGGCGAGTTCGCCGAGTGCTAGCGCCCCGTCCGATTTTGCCAGAAGGTCGAGAAAGCGTGCAGCAATAGAGACCGATTGAATGAGGGCAGAGCGCTTCTCTCCGTCGTTTTCAGGCAGATTGTCCCGCTCGTCATCCATGGCGTCCAAGTCCGCTCCCCGATTTATGTCGTGAACATGCCTAGCGCATCCGACCGGAAATCGAAATCGATTTCTGAGCCATTTCAACGCCTTCCCCTTGAGGCGGGAACTGCATGACAACGGCCAGTCGATAAACTTTGTTGTAAATATGGCACATCCCGTTACGGAACCCTGTCCGTCCACAATACGGAACGCATTCTCTATTGCGAAACGGATAACGCTTCCGTTACTTGAATATGACTTTAATACTCATGTTTTAGGGGTGTGTTATGGGGTTTCGTACTAGCGGCCGTTTGATGGGCGGGGTCAGCGTTTTGACGCTGGCCGCCCTGTTTGTGACGCCGGTTTTCGGTCAGGAGCAACAGGCCGAGGCCTCGGGAACGACCGTTCTCAAGCCGATTGTGGTGACCGGCGAAAAAGTCGCGCGCGACATGAAGAACACGGCGTCTTCCGTCTCGGTCAAATCCAGCGATGAACTGAAAAAGGAAAAGACCGGCGACCCAACGGTCTCAGATGCGATCAAGGACATTCCAAACGTTGTTTATACCGACAATGTCAGCGCCCCGATCATTCGCGGTCTCGACACGCAGGGACCGAACACCGGAGCAACGGCGTTCTTCGCCGGCACCGTGCCGCGCGCCACCATCAACGTCGATGGTCACTATCTCGGTTATAACGAGTTCATCTATGGCGCGACCTCCATCTGGGATGTCGAAAGCATCGAGGTCTTCCGTGGGCCGCAGACCACATCGCAGGGCGCCAACGCCATTGCCGGCGCCATTCTCGTCAATACCAAGGACCCGACGTTTACGCCGGAAGCAAGCTATCAGGCCGAAATCGGGAACTATCACCAGAAGCGGGCGTCCTTTGCGGTCTCAGGCCCGTTGATCGAAGACGAGCTGGCGGCGCGTCTGGCAATCGATTATTCGGGTCGCGATACCTTTATCGATTACATCAATTCCGGTTTTGCCCACGCAGGCACCAACCAGGATTTCAAGGAATTCAACGCGCGTTTCAAGCTTCTGTGGGAACCGCCGGAAATTCCGGGCCTGACGACCAAGCTGACCTATTCCTATAACGCCGCCAATCGGCCGAGCCAGGAAGCGGCGTCGCGTCCTTTCGAGGATCTCAACCACATCACCACCACCATGCCGAGCTGGAGCCAGAATACCCACACCGGCATTCTCGACATCAATTACGACTTTGAAAACGGCGTAAAACTCTTCAACCAGACGCAATTTTCCGCTTCCGATGCGCGCCGCAGGGTGGGTGTGGTCAATAATGGCGATGCCAATATCGATCAGACGAACACGTCCCACGAGACCCGTGTGACCTTCGGTGATCAGGAAGATGTGCTGAGCGGCGTCGCGGGCATATTTTACGCCCACACGCAGGCCGATGAAGTTCTTTATCTGCGGGGTACCTACAACAACAGCGTTTCGACATTCGATGATACCAAGGACAATCTGGGTATCTTCAGCGAGCTGAGCTATCGTTTGACGGACCAGTGGACGCTTACCGGCGGCCTGCGTTACCAGACCGACCGTATCCAGCGGGCGGGCCGATCCGTCTATTCGGCCAGGGCGGTGGATTTTGACGAGACATTCTCCGAACTGCTTCCCAAGGCCTCGCTCGCTTACGCGATCAATGATGACTGGACCGTTGGCGGCATGATCAGCCGTGGTTACAATCCCGGCGGCATATCGCTGAACATCTCGTCGGGCCAATGGTTGCCCTTTGAGAAGGAAACCATCTGGAACTACGAACTCTACACGCGCGCGAAGTTGCTGGATGACAGGCTGACGCTCAACAGCAACCTGTTCTACATGGATTACAAGAACGCCCAGTACAATATTCCGGTCGTTATCTCGTCAGGCATTACTCAATCCTACACCATCAATGCGCAGAAGGCGCATGCCTATGGTCTGGAAGTCGGCGCCGATTATCAGGTTCTCGACAATCTGACGCTGAAGGCAAGTGCCGGCGTGCTGAAGACCGAAATCGACCAGATTTCCAGCAATGTCAGCTATGCAGGCAATGAATTCGCGAAATCGCCTGGTTACATGTTCAGCATCGGGGCAAGCTGGGATGTGACCGACAAGTTCACCGTCTCGGGTCAGGTGCGTCATATCGATGGTTATTATTCCGATACGGCCAACACGGCTGCCTATGCGATCGACCCCTACACCATCGCCGATGTACGCGCGAGCTACAAGTTCCAGGAGGAGATGGAGGTCTACGCTTACGTGAAAAACGTCTTCGACGAGCGTGCGCCGACCTATATGCAGCAGAACCGCGGCATTGGCGGCATCGAGGCCAGCATGACCGAACCGCGCATGTTTGGCATAGGTGTCAGAGGCACGTTCTAAGCGATTGCCTGAACCGGAAAACTAAAAAGGCCTTCGAAGTGATTTTCGAAGGCCTTTTTTTCAAGAAGGAAATGATGCGGAGAAGGTCTCAGAAAAACGCCTGAATGCCCGTCTGTGCCCGGCCGAGGATCAGCGCGTGAACATCGTGCGTGCCCTCATAGGTGTTGACCGTTTCGAGGTTCTGGGCGTGGCGCATCACGTGGTACTCGATCTGGATGCCGTTGCCGCCGTGCATGTCGCGGGCCTGGCGGGCGATATCCAGCGCCTTGCCGCAATTGTTGCGCTTGATGATGGAGATCATTTCCGGCGCCATTTTGTGCTCGTCCATCAGGCGGCCGACGCGCAGCGATGCTTGGAGGCCGAGAGCGATCTCGGTCTGCATGTCGGCCAGCTTTTTCTGGTAAAGCTGCATGCCGGCCAGCGGCTTGCCGAACTGCTTGCGGTCGAGACCATATTGCAGGGCGCGGAACCAGCAATCTTCCGCAGCGCCCAACACGCCCCAGGAAATGCCGTAGCGGGCGCGGTTGAGGCAGCCGAACGGGCCTTTCAGGCCGGAAACATTCGGAAGCAGCGCATCTTCGCCCACTTCCACGCCATCCATGACGATCTCGCCTGTTATGGAGGCGCGCAGCGAAAGCTTGCCGCCGATCTTCGGAGCAGACAGACCCTTCATGCCCTTTTCCAGCACGAAGCCGCGAATCTGGTTGTCGTGGGCTTCGGATTTCGCCCAGACGACGAAGACATCGGCGATGGGCGCATTGGAAATCCACATTTTCGAACCGCGCAGGCGATATCCGCCGGCGATCTTTTCGGCACGGGTCTTCATTCCGCCCGGATCGGAGCCGGCATCCGGTTCGGTCAGGCCGAAACAGCCGATCAGCTCGCCGGAGACGAGACCGGGCAGGTATTTCTTCTTCTGTTCGTCCGAGCCATAAGCGAAGATCGGATGGATGACGAGCGAGGACTGCACGCTCATCATCGAGCGATAACCGCTGTCGATGCGCTCCACCTCACGCGCTACAAGGCCATAGGCCACATAGCTGGCATTTGCGGCGCCATATTCTTCCGGCAGGGTGATGCCGAGCAGGCCGGTACGGCCCATCAGGCGGAACAGTTCCGGTTCGGTGGTCTCGGAAAGATAGGCCTCGGACACACGCGGCATAAGTTCCGATTTGCCGAAGGCTGCGGCGGCGTCGCGGATCATCCGCTCGTCGTCGGTCAGTTGGTCTTCCAGCAGAAAAGGGTCCTGCCAATTGAATGCTGCGCGTTCGCTCACGTTATGCCTCCGGATTTGCTGGCCGGATTATTCGTGTTAGCCCCTGATGGCACAAGCCATGTTTACTCATTTTTGCATTACATATAGTAATGGCTCATGACGTCTCTCAGCCGCAAACTCCTGCCTTCCACCAGTGCGCTTGCCGCCTTTGATTCCGTTGCTCGGCTTGGCAGCTTTTCAGCCGCTGCCGATGAACTTGCCTTGACGCAAGGGGCGATCAGCCGTCAGGTTATGTCACTGGAAGAACAGCTTGGCGTGCGCCTGTTCGAGCGCGGCGCGCGTGGAGTGTCACTGACGACCGAGGGTGGTGCTTACGCGAAATCGATTGCCGCAGCCCTTGGCGAGATACGCGCCGCCTCGCTGCAGATCATGACCAAAACGCATGGCAATACGCTCAATCTGGCGATGCTGCCGACATTCGGCACCCGTTGGCTTCTGCCGCGCATTCCTGATTTCGTCTCCAGTCATCCGGAAATCACCATCAATTTCGCCACCCGCATCGGCCAGTTCGACTTCGAGCGTGAGCAACTGGATATGGCGATCCACATCGGGCAGGCGGATTGGCCGGGGGCGGAAAGCACCTTTCTGATGCATGAGATGGTTGCGCCGGTGTGCAGCCCCGAATTCCTGAAGGCGCATCCGGTCGAAAAGGGTGAGGATATTGCCGGCCTGCCACTGCTGCACATGGCCTCGCGGCCGGGTGCCTGGAGCCACTGGTTCGAGAGTCTCGGCCATTCGCTCGCCTTGCCGCAGGGCATGCGGTTTGAGCAGTTTTCCAGCGTGGCACAGGCCTGTATCGCCGGGCTTGGCGTGGCTTTGATGCCGCTTTTCCTGATTGATAACGAATTGAAATCGCGGCAACTGGTGAAAGCCTACGATCATCAGGCCAAAAGCCCGAGTTCCTATTATGCGGTGGCGCCGCTATCCCGTGCCAACCACGTTCCAGTCGTGCTGTTTCGGGACTGGCTGGTACGGCAGGTCGAGGCCTATCGTGCGGCGGGCAATCTGCCACTGTAAAAATAAGCGCACTTTTTTCGGGCATTTAGAGTTCGTGCCTCGATTTTTGCCCGGTTTTGTCTGTGGCCGGACTCGACAGGACGGTTTTGGTCGACTATCGTGATTAAACGTTTAATCAGCCCTTTCGGACCATCATGGCGTCTTCACGGCCTGCCACCAATCTGAGCGCGATAGCAGCGGCACTCGGCGTGTCGGTTGCAACCGTGTCCAATGCGCTGTCGGGCAAGGGCCGTGTTTCGCCGGAACTGGTGGAGCGCATCCGCAGGACCGCAAGCGAACTTGGTTATGTGCCGAGTTCGGCGGGCAGGGCGTTGCGCACCGGCAGGTCAGGAGTTCTCGGGCTGGTGCTGCCGGATATCGCCAATCCACTCTTCCCACAGATCGCGCAGGCCATCGAAAAGGCAGCCGTCAATGCCGGTTACGGTGTTCTGATCGCCGACTCGCGCGGCGAGATCGCCATGCAGACGGATGCCATCAACCGGCTGATCGAGCGTGGAGTGGATGGCATGGTCGTCGTTCCCCGCCGCGGCACGCGTATCGCGGATGTCGATTGCCCGGTGGCGGTGATCGATAGCCCCTCGACGCCCGGAAACACGGTAGCCGCTGACCACTGGGATGGCGGCCGGCAGATCGGCGAATACCTGACAGCCCTTGGACACGACAAGGTGGTGCTGGTCGGCAAAAACCGCGACTCCAATGTGCAGAACGACCGCCTCGGCGGCATTCGCGATGGTCTGGGCAAAGCCTGCGTCACGGAGACGCTGTGGGTGGACGCCATTGAAAAGGCTGATGGTGCGGGCTGCCGTCTCGGCCTTGCCGAAAAGGTGAGGGATGGTTTCACTGCCTTTGCTGCCGTATCCGACCTGCATGCGTTGCGCGCGCTCACCGAATTGCAGCGCGAGGGCATCGAGGTGCCGGAAGAGGCGAGTGTAACCGGCTTCGACGATCTGATTTTTTCCGCCGTTGTGACGCCGCCGCTGACGACGATGCGCATGGATATGCGCCGCATCGCCGATCTGGCCGTGGACGCACTGTTGCGCGCGATCGATGGCGAGGCGGGTTTCGAAAACGGCATTGCTGCCGAGGTTACGGCAGAAATCTCGAAAGTACCGATGGCGCTGATCATGCGCGGCTCCACCGGCGAAAAAAAGCATGATGCGATTGAAGCCAAAAACACGACAGCAGGAGAACTCACACCATGAAAAAAATCATTCTTGCATCGGGCGCCGCCCTGATGCTGACGATGGGTGCCGCGCAGGCGCAGGACAAGACGCTGACGATCTCGGTCTACGCCTTCGCGCAGGACGAATTCAAGGAACTGGTCTATACACCGTTCGAGAAACAATGCGGCTGCAAGCTGGTCGTCGAGACCGGCAACAGCGTTGAGCGTCTGGCCAAGATGGAGGCCAACAAGGCCAATCCGGTGGTCGATCTCGCCATCGTTTCCATGGCGGATGCGCTTTCCGCCACCCGCAAGGACCTGATCCAGAAGATCGATGCCGCCAAGGTGCCGAATATCGGCAAGCTCTATGACATCGCCAAGGATCCGAATGGCGACGGCATGAGCGTCGGCGTCAATTTCTACGCCACGTCAATCGTTTACCGCACAGACAAGATGAAGATCGATAGCTGGGCCGATCTTTTGAAGGACGGTATCGTCGACCACGTCGCTTTCCCGAATGTCACCACCAATCAGGGCCCGCCGGCGCTTTACATGCTGGGCAAGGCCATCGGCAAGGACACGCCTGATCTTTCCGGCGCTATCGAAGCCGTGGGCGAAAAGAAGGACGATATCGTCACGTTCTACGTGAAATCGTCGCAGCTGGTGCAGCTGATGCAGCAGGAAGAAATCTGGGCCGCCCCCATCGGCCGCTTCTCCTGGGCGCCCTTCACCAAGCTCGATCTGCCGCTTGCCTGGGCAACCCCCAAGGAAGGCCAGACCGGCGGCATGAACGTGCTCGTGGTGCCGAAGGGCACGAAGAACGAAGAGCTGGCGCTGCAGTTCATGGATTTCTGGCTCTCGACCGAAGTTCAGAAGGCGCTGGCCGAAAAGCTGGTGGACAGCCCGACCAACAGGGAAGTCAAGGTGTCCGACGAGGTGGCGAACAACATCACCTATGGCGACGAAACCGCAAAAAGCCTGCAGCTCATTCCTTCCGACGTGACGCTCGACAACCGCGACAAGTGGCTGTCGGAGTGGAACGCCAAGGTCGGCCAGTAAGTCCTTATCAAGGTTTGGAATGGGGCATTTAAAACGTCCGAAAGGGCGGCTCCATTCCCGGAAAAGCGGTTTGGTCGTCCCCTGACCGCTTTTCCACCTCTCAATTCCGCAAGCTGGCTCTGGCCGGTTGCAGTAACAATCGGCCGCGGGCCGTTCAGGGAATAAAGCGATGTTTCAGAACCGGGCCGAAGCGCTGGCGCTTGCCTTGCCCGCCGCTATTTTCGCGGCGGCGGTCTTTCTTGTGCCGGTCTTCATGCTCCTGTCGGAGGGCTTTCACACCGCTGACGGCTGGACATTGTCCGCTTACGCCGATTTCTTCTCCGATCCGCTGAACAGGGCGGTTTTCCTGCGCACCCTGAAGCTTGGCGCGCTCGTCACCATCGTATCTGCGGTGGTGGGTTATGCGGCGGCTTTCGCCATCGTCAATCTGTCGCAGGGCGCGAAAGGCCATGTCGTCAATCTGGTCGTCTTGCCGCTGATGATCTCGCCGGTTGCCCGCACCTATGCCTGGATCGTCATTCTCGGCAGAACCGGCATCGTCAACCAGGCGCTTCAGGCGGTAGGACTGAGCGATGCGCCGATCCGCATCCTGTTTTCCGAAACGGCTGTTTTCATCGGCCTTCTGCAATTGTTCCTGCCATTGATGATCATTTCCCTCATCAGCGCGCTGGAGAATATGCCCAAGGATACGATCGCAGCCGCCCGCGTTCTCGGCGCAAACTGGCTTCAGGTGTTCTGGAAGGTCATCCTGCCGCTCACCAAGGAGGGGCTTGTTGTCGGCGGCACGCTGGTCTTCACCGGTTCGCTCACGGCCTATATCACGCCGGCCATTCTCGGCGGCTCCAAGGTGCTGATGCTGGAAACCCTGCTCTACCAGCAGGTGACAGTCTCCAACAATTTTGTCGCCGCCAGCGTCATCGCCTTCATCCTGATCGTCATGAGCTTTGCCGCCAATATCCTGCTGAAGCGCATCGCCACCGCAAGGAACAAGAAATGACCCGGCAGCTCTTCATTCCGCTCACGCTCCTGCTCGTTGTCGGCTTCCTCATCGGGCCGTTCCTCATCATCGTTGCGGCCTCATTTTCGGCCGGCGACACGCTCGCCTTTCCGCCGCAGGGCTTTTCACTGAAATGGATCGCGAAGGTCTTCACCGTCGAAAGTTTCCGTGAAAGCTTCGCGATGTCGATGTTCCTCGCCATCGGCGGCACATTTACGGCGCTCGTCCTCGGTATTCCCGCTTCCTACGCCATGTCGCGCTACAAGCTGCCCTTTGCGGAAACCGTGCGCACGATTGTTTCGGCGCCGATCATCGTGCCGGGTATCATCGTCGGTCTGGCGCTGCTGCGCTATTTTGTCGTGCCCTTCGGCATCGGCATCACGCTTGCCCTGTTTCTCGCGCACACGGCGCTCATCCTGCCCTATGCGGTACGGGTGGTTTCGGCCAGCCTCAACAATCTGCGTTCGGATATCGAGGAGGCGGCGGTGCTGCTCGGCTCGTCGCGGTTTGGCGCATTTTTCCGTGTGGTGCTGCCCAATATTCGCGGCGGCATCCTGTCGGCCTTCATCCTCGGTTTCGTGACGAGTTTCAATCAGGTGCCCGTGTCGCTGTTCCTGTCGGGTCCGGGCGTGCGCACGCTCCCCATCGATATGCTGGGCTACATGGAGATCGTCTTCGATCCTTCTGTCGCCGCACTCTCATCGCTGCTCGCCTTCCTTTCCATCGGCATCGTCTTCCTGGCCGAACGTTTTCTGGGGTTCTCCCGTTATGTCTGACGTAAATTACCTTTCGCTCCAAAAAGTCTCGCTCGCCTACGGCAACAGCATCGCCGTCAAGGATCTCGACCTCGATATCCGCAAGGGTGAACTTCTCGCACTGCTCGGTCCTTCCGGCTGTGGCAAGACCACCACGATGCGCGCCATTGCCGGGCTGATGCCGGTGGCGGGCGGACGCATCGATCTCGACGGCGCCGATATCACCCGCGTCGCCGCCAACAAGCGCGCCGTCGGGCTGGTGTTTCAGTCCTATGCGCTGTTTCCGCACCTGACGGTTTACGAAAACGTCGCCTTCGGCCTGAAACTCAAGGGCATGAACGGCAAGGCGCTTGATGACAAGGTCGCCTCCGGCCTGAAGTCCGTGGGATTGTCGAACTTCGCATCGCGCAAGCCCGCCGAGCTTTCCGGCGGCCAGCAGCAGCGCGTGGCGCTGGCGCGCTCCATGGTCATGGAGCCGAAGGTGCTGCTGCTCGATGAGCCGCTCTCCAACCTCGATGCGCGCCTCAGGCTTGAAATGCGCACCGAATTGCAGCGCGTGCAGAAGGAAACCGGTGTGACGATGATCTTCGTCACCCATGACCAGATCGAGGCGCTCGCGCTGGCCGACCGTATTGTCGTCATGAAGGGCGGCAAGATTGAGCAGATCGGTACACCGGAAGAGATCTACAATGCGCCGGTTTCCGCCTTCGTGGCGGATTTCGTCGGCTTTGAAAACATCTTCGCGCTGGAAGGCGGCGCGTTGAAAACCGAAAACGGCACAACACCGCTTACCGGACCAGTCCCTTCAGCATCTGGACTGGCCTGGCGGCCGCGCATGGTCACCCTTGGTTCAGGTCCTTTCCAGGGAACCGTGCGCGGCACATCCTTTGCCGGAAATTCCCGTGAGTACCTGCTGGATACGCCGCTTGGTCCCATCAAGGCGGAGACCGATGCTGCGCTGACCGCCCATACGATCGGTGATACGCTCGCCTTCGACCTTCCGGTCGAAAAGGCGGCAAGCCTCAAGGTGTTTGGCTGATCATGGGTGTGTGGATCGATACCGATATGGGCTTTGACGATATCGCCGCCATCATGGTGGTGCAATCGGCAGGCCTTGCCATAGACGGCATTTCGCTGGTCTTCGGCAATGCGACGCTGGATGCTGTCTGCAGCAACGCCGCAGGCGCGGTCGCCGCGTTCGGCTGGTCCATGCCGATCCATCAGGGCCGTGCCAAACCCGTCCTTGGCGCGCTCGAAACCGCACAATGCATTCTGGGTGACAGCGGCATTCCGACCGTCGGCCGCAGCCTGCCGGAAGCGCCCGCTCTGCCGCAAAGCGACGCTTTCACTGCGCTGTGCGGCTGGCTGGAGGGGGCAGGCGAAAAGCGTATCCTCGCGCTCGGCCCGCTTACCAATATCGCAGCACTTTGCCTTGCCCGGCCCGATCTTGTTGCCAGAATTTCCGACCTGACCTGGATGGGCGGCGGCGTGACGAGCGGCAACCACACCGCATCTGCCGAATTCAACGCCTTTGCCGATCCGGAAGCGCTGGCCATCGTGCTTTCCCACGGCCTGCCGCTGCGCATGGTCGATCTGGACGTCTGCCGCAAGGTCACCGCCTCGCCAGCCGACGTGCTGCCGATCCGAAATGCCGGCGGCAAAAACGCCGGCCTGATTGCCGACCTGCTGGAAGGTTTCATCGGCATCGCCACGAGACGCGGCAGATCGGCCATGGCGCTTTACGATCCCGTTGCCGCTGTCGGCTTCACCTCCGACCTGCTTGGCTGGCGCCATACGCGGATCGATGTCGAGCTTCACGCAGCGCTGACGCGCGGGCGAACGGTGGTTGAGCCGCGTGCCGACAAGGTTGCCGCTTTCAACGCGCATTTCGCCGACACCGTGAATGCCGAAGCGGCAAAGGCTGCGGTTCTCGAGGCGTTGCGCCGCGAGGCTGCCCGATGAGTGCACAATTCCCGATACGCGAGCCGGCCGATCTCAACGACGATGCGCTGCGCGCCCGCGCGGTTGCCGCTGCGCGCGGCGATGCGGCTTTCGATGTTCTCATTACCGGCGGAACGCTGGTGGATGTGGTGACGGGAGAGCTTCGCGCCGCCGATATCGGCATTGTCGGTCCGCTAATTGCCAGCGTTCACGAACCGGTAAGCCGCAGCGATGCTGCGCAGGTCGTCGATGCGTCGGGCGCCTTTGTCTCGCCCGGCCTGATCGACACGCATATGCACATCGAAAGCTCGATGATAACGCCTGCTGCCTATGCGGCGGCAGTGGTTGCCCGCGGCGTTACGACTATCGTCTGGGACCCGCATGAATTCGGCAATGTCCATGGTGTCGAAGGGGTGCGCTGGGCGGCGAAATCCATTGAAAACCTGCCGCTGCGCGCCATTCTGCTTGCACCCTCCTCAGTGCCGTCAGCACCGGGTCTGGAGCGCGGCGGCGCTGATTTCGATGCCGGAATTCTCGCTGATATCCTGTCATGGCCGCAGATTGGCGGCGTTGCGGAAATCATGAACATGCGCGGCGTCATCGACCGCGATCCGCGCATGAGCGGCATCGTACAGGCCGGTCTTGTCTCGGAAAAGCTGATCTGTGGCCATGCGCGCGGCCTGAAGGACGCCGATCTCAACGCCTTCATGGCGGCCGGTGTTTCTTCCGATCACGAGCTGGTCTCGGCTGAAGACCTGATGGCGAAGCTTCGGGCGGGATTGACCATCGAGCTGCGCGGCTCGCACGATCATCTGCTGCCGGAATTTGTGGAGGCGCTGAATACGCTCGGCCACCTGCCGCAGACACTGACGCTCTGCACTGACGATGTTTTCCCGGACGATCTGTTGCGGGGCGGTGGGCTGGATGACGTGGTGCGCCGGCTCGTCGGTTACGGGCTGAGGCCCGAATGGGCGCTGCGCGCCGCAACACTGAATGCTGCGCAAAGGCTTGGCCGTGCCGATCTCGGCCTCATCGCTGCCGGCCGTCGCGCTGACATCGTCGTTTTCGAGGATTTGAGTGGTTTTGCCGCCCGCCACGTTCTGGCAGGGGGCAGGGCGGTTGCGGAAGGCGGGCGCATGCTCATCGATGTTCCGGCCTGTGATGCGGCGGTGCTCGAAGGCTCGATGAAGCTGCCGCGGCGTAATGCCGATGATTTCCGGGTTGCCTGCGAGGGCGCGAGGGTGCGCCTTGCCACCATCGACCGCCCACGCTTCACGCAATGGGGCGAGGCGGAAGCCGAGGTGAAGGATGGTTTCGTCGTTCCGCCCGAAGGCGCGGCGATGATTTCCGTTACCCACCGCCACGGCAAGGCCGAGCCAGTTACCAGGACCGGCTTCCTTACCGGCTGGGGACGCTGGAACGGCGCCTTCGCCACCACCGTCTCGCACGACAGCCACAACCTCACTGTCTTCGGCGGTAATGCCGAAGACATGGCGCTGGCCGCCAATGCGGTGATTGCGGCAGGCGGCGGTATGGCTGTCGCCTCTGAAGGCAGGGTCACCGCACTGCTTTCCCTGCCGCTCTCCGGCCTCGTTTCCGATGCGCCGCTTGAAGACGTGGCAAAGGCTTTCGAGGAATTGCGCGCCGCCGTTGGCAGGGTGGTGGAATGGCAACCGCCCTATCTCGTTTTCAAAGCCTGCTTCGGCGCCACGCTCGCCTGCAACATCGGCCCGCACCAGACCGATATGGGCATTGCCGATGTGTTAACGGGACGGGTGATGGAAAGCCCGGTGCTTGCGGTGATGGGGTAAACCAGGGTCGAGCGTTGCCAAAAAGCCGGCATATTGCTAAATCCAACCCCTGTTTACCTGTCGCTCTATATGGATGTTGAACATGGGTGCCTCGAAGTCATCAGATAAGTAAGCCGCAACGACGATATTTCGTTGTTGCGGCGTTCTGTCGAGCGATCCCTGTTTCATCGGGCAGACGCCGCCAAATGTCCTCATTTGAGCGGATCAATTCTCATGTCTATTCCAACTCCCGTTTGGGGGAGATCGCTGTTGGCAGCAATGCTGCTCATGGCTCCCTTTGATATTCTCGCCTCGCTGGCCATGGATATTTACCTGCCGGTCGTTCCCATCATGCCGGAAGCCCTCGGCACGACACCGATGGTGGTTCAACTCACGCTCACCGTTTACATGGTGATGCTCGGCCTTGGGCAAATCGTGTTTGGGCCTATCTCCGACCGCATTGGCCGCCGGCCCGTCTTGATCGGCGGCGCCCTACTGTTTGTCGTGGCCTCGTTCTGCCTCGCAGCTGTGACAACCGCGAGCGCCTTTATCGTTTTCCGGTTCCTTCAGTCGGCTGGAGCGGCGGCGGCATTGGTCGCCACTTTCGCCACCGTTCGCGACGTCTATGCGGACAGCGCGGAAGCAACGACGATATACGGAACGTTCAGCTCCATTCTCGCATTCGTCCCGGCACTCGGTCCGATTGTCGGGGCGATCATCGCCAATGAATTCGGCTGGCGTGCCATCTTCGTCACCCTGGGCGCGGTAGCTTTCATTGCGACGGTTGCCGCCGTGATGAACTGGAGCGAAACCCGACCGGCGACGGCAGCGATGTCACGCCCATCGCCTCTGCGCATGTTGGGCAGTGGTCGCTTCTGGACCTATACACTTGGGTTCAGCACTGCCATGGGTACGTTTTTCGTATTCTTCTCCACCGCTCCGCTCGTCATGATCGGCAGGGCAGGTCTCTCCGAGTTGGAGTTCAGCCTGGCTTTTGCAACGGTGGCAATCGCAATGATCGTTACCACCCGTTTTGCGAAGTTTTTCGTTGCCAGATGGGGTGTGCAGGGTAGTCTCGTGAGGGGCATGGCCGTGTTGTTGGTGGGGGCGTCTCTGTTCACCACAGGTGAAGTCGCGGCGGTTCCGTCATTTTTGACGTTTATCGTACCGATGTGGGTCATAGCGGTCGGAATCGTTTTTACGGTTTCGGTCACCGCCAATGGCGCGCTGGAGGAGTTCGGGCACATGGCTGGAACAGCCGTCGCCTTCTATTTCTGCATTCAAAGTCTGTTTGTGGGAATAGCGGGCACCCTGGCTGTCGTCATCCTGCCGGGTGATACGGCATGGCCCGTGGTCGCTTATTCATCGATCATGGCCTGCCTTGTCCTGACGGCGCTGTATTTGCTGAACCGCCGGAATATCTGAGACAGAATGCCGGGCAGCACGATTGTTGTTGCCCGGCTTTTAGGCTTTGGAAATGCAAAAAGTGGCTTGCGGCCTTATTCCGCCGCCAGTTCCTGCTCCACCAGCGTCGCCCAGAAGGCGACCCCTGGAACGATTGCGGCGTCATTGAAGTCGTAGGAGGTGTTGTGGTGCAGCGCGCCATCCACCGCCGGGGCCGTTGCCGAGCCAGACGTAGCAGCCGGGGGCCTCGCCCGCGAAAAAGGCGAAGTCGTCGCCAGCGGTCGAGGGTGGGAAGGCGGTGCGGGATTTGTTGCCGAAGACGGTCTTGGCGGCTCGGAGCGCCCGTTTCGTCGCATCGGCATCGTTTATGACGGGCGGAATGCGGCGGATGAATTCATAGCTGGCCTCGATGCCGAACATCGCGGCCGTACCCTTGGCGAGCCTGCCGATTTCCGTTTCAAGTTGGCTGCGCACATCCGACGCATAGGCCCGCGCCGTGCCGCCGATTTCGACGAGATCGGGAATGACGTTGAGCGCCTTCGGGTCACCCGCCTGCACCGAGCAGGCGCTGACGACGGCAGGTTGCAGCGGATCGACGACGCGGCCGACGATGGTTTGCAGCGAAGCGAGGAAGGTGCCCGCTGCCGTCACCGGATCGCGGCCGAGATGCGGCTTGGCGCCGTGGGTGCCAATGCCCCTGAAGGTGACGCGCCAGCTATCGGAAGAGGCAAGCTGCGGTCCTTCCACCACGGCCATCTCGTCAACGCCAAGCCCCGGCATGTTGTGCAGGCCATAAACTGCATCGCAGGGAAACAGGTCGAAAAGCCCGTCCTCAACCATTTTTTTGGCGCCGCCACGGCCTTCTTCGGCCGGCTGGAAGATGAAATGGACGGTGCCGGAAAAATCGCGGGTACTGGCGAGGTATCGCGCAGCGCCCAGCAGCATAGCGGTGTGGCCGTCATGGCCGCAGGCATGCATCTTGCCGGCGAACTTCGATTTATAGGGCCGGTCTGGAATTTCCGGCATGGCGAGCGCATCCATGTCGGCGCGAAGACCGATGCTGCGGGTGCCGTTGCCCACCTGCAAAGTACCGACCACGCCGGTACCGCCAAGGCCGCGATGCACCTTCACTCCCGCCCTTTCGAGAAGATCGGCAACGATGGCGCTGGTTCTCTCCTCTTCAAAGCCCAGTTCCGGATGGGCGTGGAGATCGTGGCGAAGCTCCGTCAGGAATGGCAGGTCCTCGCCGATGCGGTCCAGCAGTCTCATGGGTAGCTTGTCCTTGAATATGGGGAAAACCCACGCCATAGGTGGGCTTGTCCGAATGCCTGTTGCTTTGTTTCCTTCTAGCTGAAAAACCCAATGAAATGAACCCGCCGCATGCTGCGGTTGTCGAAATGCCTGATATGCCGAACGGGGATGGCGCGGATGAAAATCACTTCCGCTTTTGCCGTCCCGCTTCTGAAAGGAAAAACGATGCCGCAATCCGCATCGCCCGCCGCGCCGCATGAGTTCTGGCAGGATGTTCTGCCGCCCCGTTCATTCGATACGGCAGGCCCGCATTCGGCCTTCTTTCCGGCGGAGCTCGATGACGGGCGGCAGATCTGCCTGCCGATCCGGCCCTTGGCGGATGGCGAACATGCGCTCGCCTCGCTCATCGTCAATCAGGCCTCTTTTGACGTGCTGGAAGTGCTGGCCGCCGACCTTGCCGAAAAGCTTCGCCCCCTCAAGCCAGATGTCGTGATCGGCCTGCCGACTCTGGGGCTCACGCTTGCCGCAGCCGTTGCCCGTCACCTCGGCCATTCGCGATATGTGCCGCTCGGCACCTCGCGCAAATTCTGGTATCTGGAGGAACTGTCGGTGCCGATGTCCTCAATCACCACCAAGCAGGAAAAACGGCTTTACATCGATCCGCGCATGTTGCCCCTCATCGAGGGCAGGCGGGTGGCGCTGGTGGACGATGTCATCTCCAGCGGCAGTTCCATCATTTCAGGTCTTTCGCTTCTCGCCTCATCCGGCATCAAGCCGGTGGCAATCGGGGCTGCCATGCTGCAATCGGATCGCTGGGTGGAAAAAATTGCTGCTTTCGGGCCGGAATGGCCGGAGCGGGTGAGGGGTGTTTTCGCGACGCCGCTGCTGAAAAAAGCCGAAGGCGGCTGGCGGGCTTGACGTTGCGCAATTCCCGGCAAAACGCAAGTGGTGATAATTTCATCGTTGCCTAATTTGCGTCTTGCGGAGCCGTGAGAGATCGTCCTAAGATCGTTTCTGACAGACTATAGCAGTCGGCGAAAAACGCGCCGGTTTGCTCTCGCGCGGTGTTATTCCGGCGTCTGCCCGCCCCCTTTGGTTTTGCCGCTTACTGGAATTTCTTGACATGCATGCAGTGTTCGACGGTCATAATGATGTGCTGCTTCGGTTGTGGCGCAACAGCAAGGCCGGTGGCGATCCGGTGGCTGAATTCAAGAACGGCACGCGCGAAGGCCATATCGATGGTCCGCGTGCACGTGCAGGCGGTCTCGGCGGCGGCATCTGCGCCATCTACATTCCCTCCGGCGATCTGGTCCTGCAGGAGCCGGACGCGCAGGGTCATTACGATACACCGCTTGCGGCGCCGCTCGAACGCCAGCCCTCGCTCGATATCGCGATGGAAAAGGCTGCGATCGCGCTCAGGCTTGACCGTGCCGGCGCCTGGCGCCTTTGCCGCTCGACGGCCGATATCCGCAAGGCCTTTGCCGAGGATATTTTCGCGGCCGTGCTGCACATGGAAGGCTGTGAGGCGATCGGTGCCGATCTCGATGCGCTTGAGGTTTTTTATGCCGCCGGCCTGCGTTCGCTCGGTCCGGTCTGGAGCCGGCACAATATTTTCGGTCACGGCGTTCCCTTCTCCTATCCAATGTCGCCCGATACCGCGCCCGGCCTTACCGATGCCGGTTTTGCGCTGGTCAAGGAGTGCAACCGGCTCGGCATTCTCATCGATCTCGCCCACATCACCGAAAAGGGCTTCTGGGATGTGGCGAAGACCACGAACCAGCCTTTGATCGCCAGCCATTCCAACGCACATGCGCTCACCCCCGTCGCCCGCAATCTTACTGACCGGCAGATGGATGCCATCAAGGAGAGCGGCGGTCTGGTGGGTCTCAACTACGCGGTCACCATGCTGCGGGCGGATGCGCGCGACATTGCCGACACGCCGCTTTCCGACATGGTGCGCCACATCGACTACATGGTGGAGCGCATGGGCATCGATTGCGTGGCGCTCGGATCGGATTTCGATGGTGCGACGGTACCCGTTGGCGTTGCCGATGCCAGCGGCAACCACAATCTGGTTGCGGCGCTGAAATCGGCGGGCTACGGTGATGGAGAACTTGCTAAAATATGCCGGGAAAACTGGCTGCGCGTCCTATCCCAGGCCTGGCACGAGCCGGCCTGAAGGCAAATAAAAGCGAACTAAATCAATCTCATAACAAAAGGGGAGATCCTATGATCAAATCGCTCAACAAGTCCATGCGTATTCTCAGCACCAGCGCTGCTCTGTCGCTGATGATGCTGTCTGCGCCGCACGCTTTTGCTGCCACGCCGGCCGATACGCTGGTTGAAGGTTTCGCCATCGACGACATCATCACGCTCGATCCGGGTGAGGCATTCGAGCTTTCGGCAGCTGAAGTTACTGGCAACACCTACAGCAAGCTGGTTTCCATCGATCTCAACGACACCTCCAAGGTGATCGGCGATCTGGCCGAGAGCTGGACGACCTCTGAAGACGGTCTCACCTATACCTTCAAGCTGAAGACCGGCCTGAAATTCGCCTCCGGCAATCCGGTGACGGCAGATGATGTTGCCTTTTCCTTTGAACGTGCCATCAAGCTCGACAAGTCGCCAGCATTCCTTCTGACGCAGTTCGGTCTCAAGGGCGACAACGTCACTGAGAAGGCGAAAGCGACGGACGCCAACACCTTCGTACTGACAGTCGACAAGCCCTATGCACCGAGCTTCGTGCTGAACGTTCTCACCGCGACGGTTGCCGCAGTTGTCGACAAGAAGCTGGTGACCGAAAAGGCCAAGCCCGTCACGCCGAGTGCCGACTACAAATACGACACCGATTTCGGCAATGCGTTCCTGAAGACAGGTTATGCCGGTTCCGGCCCCTACAAGATCCTTGGCTGGAAGGCCAACGAATCCGTCGTTCTGGAAGTGAACCCGAACTACTACGGCGAAAAGCCAAAGCTGAAGCGCGTGGTCTATCGTCACATGAAGGAAAGCTCCGGCCAGCGCCTGGCGCTTGAAAACGGTGATATCGACGTTGCCCGCAACCTCGAGCCGGGTGATATGGAAGCCGTTTCCAAGAAGGAAGGCCTTGCCGTCACCTCCGCGCCCAAGGGCACCGTTTATTACTTCAGCCTCAACCAGAAGAACGAGAACCTGAAGAAGCCTGAGGTCGTCGAGGCCTTCAAATATCTCGTCGACTACGACGCGATCGGCGCGACGATCATCAAGGGCATCGGCGAAATCCACCAGACCTTCCTGCCAAAGGGCCAGCTCGGCGCGCTTGACGAGAACCCATACAAGCTCGACGTCGCCAAGGCCAAGGAACTGCTGGCGAAGGCCGGCCTGAAGGACGGCTTCACCGTGACCATGGATGTGCGCAACACGCAGCCGGTAACCGGCATTGCCGAAAGCGTACAGCAGACGCTGGCGCAGGCTGGCATCAAGCTGGAAATCATTCCGGGCGACGGCAAGCAGACGCTGACCAAGTACCGCGCCCGCACGCACGATATCTACATTGGCCAGTGGGGTTCGGACTATTTCGACCCGAACTCGAATGCCGAAACCTTCACCATCAACTACGACAACTCCGAAGAAGGCAAGAACAAGACGCTTGCCTGGCGCAACGCCTGGGACGTTCCGGAGCTGACGAAGGAAACGCAGTCGGCACTTCTGGAAAAGGATAATGCCAAGCGCGCCGCCATCTATCAGAACCTCCAGAAGGAAGTTCTCGAAAAAGGCCCGTTCGTCATCATCTTCCAGCAGACGGAAGTGGCGGGATACTCCGCGAAGCTCAAGGGCCTGAAGCTCGGACCGAGCTTCGACACCAACTATGTCTATACGATCTCCAAGGAATGATCCGGAAGGATCGGTCTCTTGAGCATCGTTGAAGCAAACAGCCGGGCGAGGCAGGGCAAACGCCGTGCCAACGCCCGCGCGAAGGCCATTCTCGGCTTCGCCGTCACCGTCATCACCACCTTTCTGGGGCTGATGGCGGTCACATTTTTCATTGGCCGCGTTGTGCCGATCGATCCCGCACTGGCGATTGTCGGCGACCGCGCGCCTGCGCATGTGGTCGAGCGCGTGCGTGAGCAGCTCGGCCTCAACCTGCCGCTCTGGCAGCAGTTCTTCATCTATCTGAAGCAGGCGCTGTCGGGTGATTTCGGCATCTCAGTCCTCACCACCAACCCGGTGATGGAGGATATCAAGCGGGTTTTCCCGGCAACCATAGAGCTTGCCACGCTCGGCACCATCATCGGCGCCGTTTTTGGCATTCCGCTCGGCGTGCTCGCCGCGGTCAAGCGCGGCAGCTTTGCGGACCAGGTCGTGCGCGTCATCGGCCTTATCGGCTATTCCGTGCCGATTTTCTGGCTTGGCCTCCTGGCGCTGCTGGTGTTTTACGCCCGGTTGCAGTGGGTCGCCTATCCCGGCCGGATGGATATCGTCTACGAATTCACCTTCACGCCGGTCACGGGTTTCTTCCTGATCGACGCGATCTGGCAACGGCAATGGGACGTGTTGTGGGATCTGTTCCGCCACATCATCCTGCCTGCCTCGCTGCTCGGCTATTTTTCGCTGGCCTATATCAGCCGCATGACACGTTCGTTCATGCTGAACGAGCTCGCCCAGGAATATATCGTTGCGGCGCGCGCGAAGGGGCTTTCGGAAACGCGCATCATCTGGTTCCACGCTCTGCGCAACGCCGCCGTGCCGCTGGTGACCGTTATTGCGCTATCTTACGCCGGTTTGCTGGAAGGTTCGGTACTGACCGAAACCATCTTCGCGTGGCCGGGGCTCGGCCTCTACATCACCAATTCCCTGCAGAATGCGGATATGAATGCCGTTCTTGGCGGCACGATCGTGATCGGCGCCATCTTCGTCGGCATCAATCTCTTCTCCGATCTGCTTTACCGGACGCTCGATCCAAGGACGCGCAGCCGATGACGATTTCGACCGATACACTCAAACCCTACAGCCGCGAATGGCTGCTCTCCGACCGGCCTGCCTCGCGCAGGCAGGCGCGGCTTGGCCGTGCCTATGTCATCTGGCGGCGGTTTTCGGAAAACCGGCTGGCGCTGCTTGGCCTCGGCATCATAATTGCGCTGCTGTTTGTCGCGCTGTTTGCCAATGTGCTGGCGCCACACGATCCGGTGCAGGGCGATCTGCGCAATGCCCGGCTTCTGCCTCCGGGGACAGAAGGTTACCTGCTCGGCACTGACGATCAGGGGCGTGATATTCTCTCGCGCCTTATCCACGGTTCGCGGCTGACCCTGTTCGTCGTGCTGCTGGTGGCCATCATCGCCGCACCCATCGGACTCATCGTCGGCACCGTCTCGGGTTATGCCGGCGGCTGGGTGGATGCAGTTCTGATGCGCATCACCGATATTTTTCTGGCCTTTCCGAAGCTGGTTCTGGCGCTTGCGCTGGTGGCCGCACTTGGGCCGGGCATTGAAAACGCGGTGCTCGCCATCGCGGTCACCTCATGGCCGCCCTATGCGCGCATCGCGCGCGCCGAAACCATGACCTTCCGCAATTCCGATTTCATCGCGGCGGTCAAACTCATGGGAGCGTCGCCGTTTCGCATCGTCCTGAAACACGTCATGCCGCTTTGCATGTCGTCGCTCATCGTGCGTGTCACGCTCGATATGGCGGGCATCATCCTCACAGCAGCCGGTCTCGGCTTCCTTGGCCTCGGTGCACAGCCGCCGCTGCCGGAATGGGGCGCGATGATTGCTTCCGGACGCCGTTTCATTCTCGACCAATGGTGGGTTGCCGCCATGCCGGGCATTGCGATCCTGATCGTCAGCCTCGGTTTCAACCTTCTGGGCGATGGCCTGCGCGATGCGCTGGACCCCAAGGAGGCGAACCAATGAGCGCGCCGCTTCTGACCGTCGAGAACCTGCGCGTTTCCTTCCCCACCCGCACCGGGCTGGTGGAGGCGGTGCGTGGCGTCTCGTTCACGCTGGGACGCGAACGCCTTGGCATCGTCGGCGAGTCCGGCTCCGGCAAATCGCAGACCGGCCGCGCCATTATGGGGCTGACCCCGAAAAGTGCGCGCATCGAGGCCGATGTGTTGCGCTTCGGCGATGTCGATCTTCTCGGTGCTTCGGCAAAGGAACGGCGGCTCATGCGCGGCAAGCGCCTGGCCATGATCCTGCAGGACCCGAAATATTCGTTGAATCCGGTCATGCCCATCGGCCGCCAGATTATGGAAACGCTGCGCACCCATGAAAGCATCGGTTCCGGCGAGGCGCGCCAACGCACGCTCGCCATGCTGGAGGCGGTGCAGATCCGCGATCCCGAGCGCGTGTTCGATCTTTACCCGCACGAGGTTTCCGGCGGAATGGGCCAACGCGTCATGATTGCCATGATGCTGGTCTGCGGCCCGGAACTTCTGATCGCCGATGAGCCGACTTCGGCGCTCGACGTTACGGTTCAGCTCGAAGTGCTCGATATTCTCGACAAGCTGGTGCGCGATCGCGGCATGGGGCTGATTTTCGTCAGCCACGACCTGCGGCTGGTGTCGTCTTTCTGCGACCGCGTTCTGGTCATGTATGCGGGCAAGGTCGTTGAGGAGCTGTCTTCTGCCAATCTTAAAGAGGCGAAGCATCCCTATACGCAGGGTCTGTTGAACTGCCTGCCGGAAATTGGCGGCCACCGGCATCCGCTGCCGGTTCTGGAACGCAAGGCGGAGTGGCGCGCATGAGCACGGTTCTTTCTATCAGAGACATGGTGGTCGATTTCGACGGTTACATCGCGCTCGACAGCGTTAGCATCGATGTGGCCGAGGGTGAGTCCTTCGGTATCGTTGGCGAGTCCGGTTCCGGCAAGTCGACGCTGCTTCGGGCGATTGCCGGCCTCAACCATTTCGACGAAGGCTCGTTGATGGTGGCCGGTCGCTCCTATTCGGGCAAACACCGTGACAAGAGCTTCTATAGCGATGTGCAGATGGTGTTTCAGGACCCTTACGGTTCCCTGCACCCCCGCCAGACAGTGGATGCGCTGCTGCTCGAACCGCTGGTCATCCACGGTCTCGACAATCGCGAAGAGCGTATTGCCCGCGCGCTGGACGAGGTGGGTCTCGGCACCGGTTTCCGTTTCCGCTATTCGCACCAGCTTTCCGGCGGCCAGCGGCAGCGTATTGCCATTGCCCGCGCGCTGATCGTGGAGCCGAAGATCCTGCTACTGGATGAGCCGACCTCGGCGCTCGACGCCTCCATTCAGGCGGAAATCCTCAATCTGCTGGAACAGGCCCGCAAGGACCGCAACCTCACCTTCGTTATGGTCAGCCACGATCTCGGCGTCATCAGCCACATGTGCGATCGCCTTGCGGTGATGAAAAGCGGCAAGGTGGTGGAAATGCTGGAGGCGGAAGCGCTGGAAAGCCGCGAGTTTACTGCGGATTATACAAGGCAGCTGCTGGTGGCGAGCGAGGGCTTCAAGCGCGCTTGAGCTGCCGCTATAGTCGGGTCAAGCCCGGCATGACGGACAGTGCCGGCCAAAACAGGGTATCCAGACCATGCAATTGCGCGCATTGATGTATTTCGACGAACTTGTCCGCACCAATTCCATGCGCGCCGCTGCCGAAAGCCTGAATGTCGCGCCGACGGCAGTCAGTCGCCAGATCGAGAACCTCGAATATTATTTCGGCTCGCCTTTGGTGGAGCGTTCCAGCCGGGGCGTGAAGCTGACGGCGGCGGGGGAATTGCTGGCTGCCCGCGCCGGCAAGACGCTGCGCGAACTCGACCATGTGCACCAGCTGATCGATGACCTGAAGGGGCTTCAGCGCGGCCGGGTCACCGTTTATGCCAATGGCGCGACGGTGGCGAACCTTCTGGCGCCTGTGCTGGCGCAGTTCAGCCTCAAATATCCGCAGTTGCGCTTCGAGGTGCACATCACCAGCGCGCGCCAGGCGATGGAAGCACTTGGTGCAGCCGAAGCGGATCTGGTCGTCAGCCTTTTTGCGCCCAAGGTCTCCGGCGTGAAAGTGCGTTCGCGCACCCGTATCAGTTACGATGCGATCTTTCCGACCGGCCATGCGCTTGCCGCGCAGGCGGAAGTCTCGCTGAAGGAACTGGCCAGCCTGCCGCTTGCCCTGCCGGACAAGAGTTTCGCGGCGCGTCAGGCCTTCGATACGCTGTTTGCCGATGCCGGTATCGAGCTTGATCCCGTCTTTATCACCAGTTCGCTGGAAATGCTGAAGGAACTGGTTCTGGGCCATGCCGCGGCCACGCTGTTGCCGGCCTTGTCGGTGGCGCGTGAAATCCGCAGCGGCCAGATGGTTGCTGTTCCGCTTTCCGGCAAGAAGGGCATCCACACCCAGATCGATCTCTGCGTGGCGCCCGACCGGCAACTGTCCTTCGCCGCCTCCAAGCTTGCCGATTTCATCGAGCGTTTCATGCGCGAGGCGACAGCGGGGTAGGGGAATTCGCCAGCCTGGAGAATTGTCCATCCCGGTTGATTTCCATCCGTATTTCCGTGTAGCCATTTCAGCTACACGGAGCACACAAAAATCACGATTGTGTGTGCGCCTGCAACATGACACTCTTTTTGCAACGGGTGGTCTTCGAAGGGCAAAAATGCCTCGGCCGCCAGACAGGGGACAATGATGCCACGCACTTATTTTTCGCAGCCGTTGAAAGTTACGCGGCGCGCCGCGCTTGCGCTTGCACTGGGAACGGCGCTCTGGATGCCGCTTTCAATGACGGACGCCGCGGCCGCGCCGAAGACCGCCTTGACGTTGGGCATGACAGTGGAGCCGACGGGTCTCGACCCGACAATTGCGGCACCCGTCGCCATCGGTCAGGTCAGCTGGCAGAACATATTCGAAGGTCTCGTCACCATCGACCATGACGGCAAGGTGAAACCGCAGCTTGCCGAAAGCTGGGAAATTTCAGCCGATGGCAAGACCTATACGTTCAAGCTGCGCCAGGGTGTTACCTTCCACGACGGCGAGGTTTTCGATTCCTCCGTTGCGAAATTTTCGCTCGACCGGGCGCGAGGTGAAACGTCGGTAAACCCACAAAAACGCTTCTTCACCGCCATAGAGAGCATAGAAACGCCGAATGCCGCGACGCTGATACTGAAGCTGAAGCAGCCGGCGGGCAGCCTGATCTACTGGCTCGGCTGGCCGGCCTCCGTCATGGTCGCGCCGAAGAGCGCTGACAATAACCGTACCACGCCCATCGGCACCGGCCCGTTCAAGTTCGTGAACTGGGCCAAGGGCGACAAGGTGGAATTGGAGAAAAACGCGGCCTATTGGGACAAGGCGGTGGCGGTGAAGCTTGAAAAGGCCACCTTCCGCTTCGTTTCCGATCCGCAGGCGCAGGCAGCGGCACTGAAATCCGGCGATATCGATGCCTTCCCGGAATTCGGCGCGCCGGAACTGATGACGTCCTTCGACGGCGATGCGCGTCTCGGTACCTTCGTTGGCAATACGGAACTCAAGGTCGTGGCCGGCATGAACAATGCCCGCAAACCCTTCAACGACAAGCGCGTGCGCCAGGCGCTGATGATGGCGGTGGATCGCGGGACGGTGATTGAAGGCGCATGGTCGGGTTACGGCACGGCCATCGGCAGCCACTACACGCCGAACGATCGCGGTTACATCGATACGACCGGTGTTCATTCTTACGATATCGACAAGGCAAAGGCGCTTCTTGCCGAATCAGGTTACCCCGACGGTTTCAGCTTCACGATCAAGGCCCCGCAAATGGCCTATGCCCAGCGGACCTCGCAAATCCTGCAGGCGATGTTGGCCGAAATCGGTGTCACCATGACCATCGAGACCACGGAATTTCCGGCCAAATGGGTGGCGGATGTTTTGAAGGGCGCGGATTACGACATGACCATCGTCGCCCACGCTGAGCCGATGGATATCGATATCTACTCCCGTGATCCCTATTATTTCAACTATAAGAACCCTGCCTTCAACGAAGTCATCGCCAATGTCGAAAAGACGGCGGATGCGGCCGAGCAGGAAAAGCTCTACGGCGAAGCCCAGAAAATCCTCGCCGAAGATGTGCCGGCGCTGTTCTTGTTCGTGATGCCGAAGCTCGGCGTCTGGGACAAGAAGTTGAAGGGGTTGTGGGAAAACGAACCCATTCCCTCCAATGTCCTGACGGATGTGCATTGGGAAGAGTGACGTTCGTTGTGAACGGCGAGGCGCATTCCTACCCACCACCTCATTCCTGTGCCTGTCACAGGAATCCAGCCAGCCCAAGTCCTTGGGCTGAGAGGGATATTTCCGCTGCGCAGGCGCGCGTCGGCTGGATCCCTGTGACAAGCACAGGGATGAGGGAAGAGTGTGCGGGGATGACAATAAATCCATCCGCCACATCCCGAAACGAAACAACGCAAGGAAAGAATGCCAGATGTTAGCCGTTCTCGTCCGGCGCCTTGCAAGCCTCATCGTCACGCTGTTTGCGGTGTCGCTCATCATCTACATCATCATGGGGCTGTTGCCGGGTGATCCGGCGGCCATCATGCTCGGCACGTCGGCGAGCCCGGATACGCTTTTCGCGCTGCAAAAGCAGATGGGTCTCGATCAGCCCTTGCCATTGCGTTACATCCACTGGCTTGCAGGCGTATTCCGGGGTGATCTCGGACAATCCTATACCTATGGCGTGCCGGTAGCGGGGCTTATTGTCGAGCGGCTTGCCGTCACCCTGCCGCTTGCGCTGCTCGCAGTCTGCCTGTCGGTCGCCATCGCCATTCCGCTTGGCGTGGCGGCAGCGAGAAGCCGAAACGGGCCGGTGGATTTCGCAGCCGGGCTGTTTTCCCATGTCGGCATTGCCGTTCCCGGTTTCTGGGTCGGGCTGCTGCTCATCATCGTCTTTTCCACCACGCTCGGCTGGATGCCATCAGGCGGTTTTCCCGGCTGGCGTCCGAGTTTTTCTGCTGGATTTATCGCGCTTGTGCTTCCAGCCATTGCCCTTGCGCTGTCGCAGGCAGGCGTCCTCACCCGCGTCTGCCGCTCGGCAGTACTTGAGGTAATGAACGAGGATTTCGTGCGCACCGCCCGCGCCAAGGGGCTGAGCGAGCGGGTAGCGCTGTGGCGGCATGCGGTGCCGAACGCCATGATCCCCGTTGTCACCATGATCGGCCTGCAATTCACCTTCCTGATTGCCGGGGCAGTGCTGGTGGAGAATGTCTTCAACCTGCCGGGCCTCGGGCGGCTTGCCTATCAGGCGTTGACCCAGCGGGATATCGTCGTCATGCAGTCCGTCGTGCTGTTCTTCTCGGCGCTCGTCATCGTCATGAATTTTCTGGTCGATATCGCCTATCTCTTTATCGATCCAAGACTGCGGACAGGTGCACGATGATGCGACTGATTCGCCGCCGCCCCGCTTTCGTCCTTGGCATCGCCGTCACTCTCTTTCTTGTCGCGGTCGCCCTGCTTTCGCTGGTCTGGACGCCGGTTTCTCCGACGAAGATACAGATTGCCCAGAAGCTGAAATCGCCCTTTGCCTACGGCGGGCTTGGCACCGACCATTTTGGCCGCGATGTGCTGTCCATGCTGATGGCGGGGGCATGGAATTCGCTCTCCACCTCCATCGCCGCCGTTGCCATCGGCGCGCTCATTGGCACGGCGCTTGGCGTATCGGTCGCGGCACTGCGCGGTTTCACCGAAACCCTGGTGATGCGTGCCTGCGATATCATCTTCGCCGTACCGCCGATTCTGTCGGCCATGATGCTCGGTGCGTTCATCGGTACGGGGCGGTTCACCGCCATCATCGCCATTGCCACCTTCATGGTGCCGGTCTTTGCGCGGCTGACGCTGGGTGCGGCCTTGCAGATATGGTCGCGGGAATATGTCACCGCCGCCACCAGCATCGGCCAGAACCGCGCCAAGATCACGCTGTTTCATATCGTGCCGAATATTTCCAACCAGATCATCGTGCAGGTGACCATCCAGCTCGGCCTTGCCATCCTCACCGAAGCGGGACTCTCATTCCTCGGTCTCGGCATGCCGCCGCCGGCCGCCACCTGGGGGCGGATGCTCGCCGATGCGCAGACCTATCTTGGCGCAGCACCCTGGCTTGCCATCATGCCCGGCCTTGCCATTGCGCTCGCGGTCTTCGGCCTCAATCTGCTTGGCGATGGCCTGCGCGACCTGCTGGACCCACGCGATACCAGCTGACCGCTTCAAGCCGATATCGCCCATATTATCTGTTTTCTGACGAGACGAAGCTTATGACCGATCTCATACACCTCAACACGCTCGAAATCCTGGCGCTTTACGGGCAAAAGAAGCTGTCACCATCGGAATATTGGCAGGTGGTAGAGGCCCGTATCGACGCATTCGAGCCCACGGTGAACGCGCTTTACGCCTATGATCCCGAGGATGCCCGCAAGCAGGCGCTGGCCTCGACGATGCGGTGGCAAAAAGGTGAAACGCTCGGGCCCCTCGATGGGATTCCGGTATCGCTGAAGGAACTGATCGCCACCAAAGGCCAGCCGGTTCCGCTTGGTACCAAAGCGGTGGAACTGGTGCCGGCTCTGGAAGACGCGCCGGTTGCGGCCCGCTGCCGCGAGGACGGCGCCATCCTTTACGCCAAGACCACCTGCCCGGATTACGGCATGTTGTCATCAGGCCTTTCCAGTTTTCACAAGCTCAGCCGCAACCCGTGGGACCCGACACAGAACCCCGGCGGCTCCAGTGCCGGTGCGGCTTCTGCCGGTGCTGCGGGTTACGGCACCCTGCATATCGGTACGGATATTGGCGGCTCGGTGCGGCTACCGGCGGGGTGGACGGGGCTGTTCGGCTTCAAGCCAAGCCAGGGCCGCATACCCGTCGATCCCTATTATACAGGCCGCTGCGCCGGGCCGATGACCCGCACCGTCGTTGACGCCGCCTATGCCATGGCCACGCTTTCCCGCCCGGACTGGCGTGACGGCACCGCGCTGCCGCCCAACGATATCAACTGGATGGACCTCGATATCGACGTAAAGGGCCTGAGGATCGGCCTTATGCTGGATGCCGGCTGCGGCTTGGCCCTGGACGATGAGGTGCGGGATGCTGTTGGCGCGGCCGCAAAGCTGTTCGAAGATGCTGGCGCCATCGTCGTCCCGGTCGAGCCGGTTCTGTCTCGGGACATGCTTGATGGGCTGGATGATTTCTGGCGGGCGAAATTCTGGGGCGATATGGCGGCGCTGAGTGACGAACGACGCGCGGCGATCCTTCCCTATATTCACGAATGGGCGCTGAAGGGCGCTGATGTTTCCGGCGCGCGTGCCGTTTTCGGTTTCAACCAGACCATGGAAATGCGCAAAGCCTGCGGGCGGTTGATGCAGTCGGTTGATGTGGTGATTTCACCCGTCAATCCCATCGTCTCCTATCCGGCCGACTGGGCGTCGCCCACCAACGATCCCGAGCGACCCTTCGAACATATCGCCTTCACCGTCCCTTGGAACATGTCGGAGCAGCCGGCATCCTCGATCAATTGCGGCTTCTCGAAATCCGGGATGCCCATCGGCTTGCAGATCGTCGGCCCGCGTTACGCGGATCTGCTCGTTCTCAAGCTTTCCAAGGCCTTCGAGGATTGGGGCGGCGGTGTTCGGCGCTGGCCGGAGCCGCCCAAAGCGCGCTGATCCCGCCTTTATCGGCCCTGTAGTATAGCCATAATACCCGCTTCTCCACCCCTCCTGTTACGGTGCCTCGGGCATTCAAAATGGGAGGAGCAAGCATGCCGAAGAAGATTTTGATGATCACCGGCGATTTCGCCGAGGACTACGAGACCATGGTGCCGTTCCAGACGCTGCTTGCGGTTGGTCACACGGTGCATGCCGTCTGCCCCGGCAAGAAGGCTGGCCAGACGATCGCGACCGCGATCCATGATTTCGAGGGCGACCAGACCTACTCAGAAAAACGCGGCCACAATTTCGCGCTCAACGCTACTTTTGCCGATATCAAGGTCGCGGACTACGACGCGCTGGTCATTCCCGGTGGTCGCGCGCCGGAATATCTGCGGCTGAATGGGGATGTGCTTGCCGCCGTGAAGCATTTCTTCGAGGCTGACAAGCCGGTCGCGGCCGTCTGCCACGGTGCCCAATTGCTGGCGGCTGCGGGTGTCCTCAAGGGCCGCACCTGCTCGGCCTATCCGGCCTGCCGCCCCGAGGTGGAACTGGCGGGCGGCACCTATGCCGATATCGCCATCGACGCGGCGGTTACCGACGGCAAGCTGGTGACGGCGCCCGCATGGCCGGCGCATCCGGCATGGCTTTCGCAATTCATGGCGGTGCTCGGCAGATAAGGCCGGCGGAATGGGGCTTTTACCGGTCCCGTTTCCCGTCTATCTTCTGCAGCTTGCTGAGGGAGGACACCATGTGCAAGCTTTTCATCAAGGCAGACCCGACGCTTTGGGAAAGCCATACCCGGTCTTTGCGGATCGATGGCATGGTCACCAGCGTCAGACTTGAAAACTTCTTCTGGACGACTCTGGACGAGATTTCACGCCGCGATGGCATGAACAGCGCGCAGCTCATCGCCAAGCTTTATAATGAATCGATCGATGCCGGGCATGATCTCGGCAACTTCACCTCGTTTCTACGAGTCTGCTGCGGGCGTTATCTGGCCTTGCAGCTTTCCGGCGATATTCCGGCGCGCAGCGACATTCCGATTGCTGCGCTGGATGCAGACAGCATTCTCGACGCGGAAAAGATGAATTATCACTGAGATAAAGGGAAGGGCGCAGCCACAGCGCCCTTCGCCTCAGCTCTTAAGCGCCCTTGGATCAAGCGCATCGCGCACGGCATCGCCGATATAGTTGACGCTCAGAACCGTCAGCGAGATTGCCAGTCCAGGCCACAGCACGCGCGAGGGCGTCAGCTGCAGGAAGTTGGCGCCATCGAACAACAGCCGTCCCCAGGTCGGAAAGTCTGACGGAAAACCGAGGCCGAGGAAGGACAGCGCCGATTCCGTGATGATGGCCGAGGCGATGCCGAGCGTGGCTGAGACCATGATCGAACTCAACACATTCGGCAGGATATGGCGCAGGATAATGCGGTATTCGCGCATGCCGCTCGATTTCGCCGCCATGATGAATTCCTGGCTTTTGATCGTCAGCACGTCGCCGCGCACGATGCGTGCGGTATGCATCCAGCTGGTTACCCCGATCACGAAGACGATGAGGATGAAGATACCGGTTTCCGGCCCGAAAGCGGCACGCAGCGTGTCACGGAACAGCATGAGAATGACGAGCAGCAGCGGCAGCAGCGGCAGGGCCAGAAACAGGTCCGTCAGCCGCATCAGTGGCCCGTCAAGTCTTCGGAAATAGCCTGACAGCACCCCCACCAGCGTGCCGAGAAACAGCGCCAGGAGCATGGCGGTGATGCCGACGGCAAGCGAGATGCGCCCGCCCGCCAGCACCTGCGCCAGCATGTCCTTGCCCAGATTGTCGGTGCCGAAGGGATGCGCCAGCGACGGCCACTGGTTGCGTTCCTTCACATTGATGGCATTGGGCGCGACGGTGTGGATATAGGGCCCGACATAGACCGCAAGCAAAATGAAGATGAAAACGAACAGGCCTGCCACGCCGCCCTTGTGGACGCGGAACTGTTTCCAGATATCGGCAAGTGCCGATTGCACAGGCGTGGCGGCAACGGCTGGTGCTGCGAGGGTGGCGTCAGTCATAGCGGATCCTCGGGTCGAGAATGCCGTAAAGCACGTCGGCAATAAGGTTGAAGAGCACGATAAGCACCGCGAAAATGAAGGTCAGCGTCTGCACCAGCGGAATATCCGCGCCCTGAACGGCGGTGATCAGCAATTGGCCAAGCCCGTTCACGCGGAAAATCTGTTCGGTAATAATGGCGCCGGAAAAGATCGTCGGCACGCCGAGTGCGATGACGGTGACGACGGGTATAAGGCTGTTGCGCAGGACGTGAACGAGCAGAACGGATTTTTCCTTCACGCCCTTGGCACGCGCGGTGCGCACATAGTCCTGATGCAGATTGTCCAGCATCGAGGCGCGCACGAAACGGCTGATCTGCGAGACGTTGTAGAGGGTTAGCACCAGAACCGGCATGAACATCTGTTTGATCTGTGCCACGAGGCTTCCCCAGTCCGTCACCTGCAGATTGGTATCGTAGACGGAAGGGAACCATTGCAGATAGGAGCTGAAGATGACGACCAGCAGCACGCCGGTGAAGAAGGTGGGAACCGAATAACCCACCATCGAGACGAAGGTGCCGATCTGGTCGAAGATCGAATATTGCTTGTAGGCCGAAATGACGCCGATCGGGATCGCCAGAAGCGCGCCGAAGAGATAGGCAAGGCCGACCACCCAAAGCGTTTGCGGCATGCGCTGGATGACGAGATCGACCACCGGGCTGCGCGTTGCCCAGGACAGCACACGCATGCGGCTACCGTCGCCGATCTGCCAGCCTGTCAGCTTTTCGAACAGGTTCAGCGGTTCATTGATGAAGAATTGCTGCAGCCACAGCATGTAACGGATGAAGAAGGGCTGGTCGAGACCGAGCGAAGCGCGGATCTGCTCGCGCACTTCGGGTGGAATGGTCAGCGGCAGGTCGCCGGTCGGATCATTCGGCGCCAGATCGAGCAGGGCGAATATGACGAAGCTGATGACGAGCAGCGTCGGTACGGCAAAGGCAAGCCGCCGGAGCGTAAAGGTAAACATCGAAAAGTCTCCAGACCGTCAGGGTCTCGCAAAATGAGCGCGGTCCCCCCGTCAGGGGCGACCGCGCATTTGCGGGTTACTTCTTGCGGGACCAGTCCGCGACGTTCCAGAGTTCCGAATCCCAGGCGTTCATGCGAACGCCTTCGAGTGTCAACGAATGCGAGGAGACGCTGCCGCGATGGATCAGCGGAATATGCGCGCCTTCTTCGGTCAGCATATCGTTCAGCTGCTTGGAAATCTCACCGCGCTTGGCAAGGTCTGCGGTTTTGGAGAGTTCGCCCACCAGCTTGTCGAATTCCGGGTTGCAATAACGCGGAATGTTCTGTCCCTGCCAGCCGTTAGCCGGAGCCGGGATCTTGTCGCATAGCCATTCCGCCAGATATTTTTCCGGGTCGGTACCGTCGAAATTGTTGGTGTACATTTCAACGTCGGCGAAAAATTTCTGGAAGGTGTCGGGGCTTGCCGGATCGCCGCCGAAGAAGACGGAGGCGCTGACATTGCGCAGTTCGGAAGCAACGCCAATCTGCGACCACATGTCCTTCACCAGTTCCTGCGTGGCCTGGCGAACGGAGTTTGTGGAGGTCTGGTAGAGGAAGGACAGCTTCACACCGTTCTTGGCGCGGATGCCATCGGCGCCCTTTACCCAGCCCGCATCGTCCAGCAGCTTGTTTGCGCCTTCCAGATCCTGTTTCAGGCACCAGCTGTCATTCTTCGTCGAAGCGACGGCTTCCGGGGCCGGCACGATATTGCAGGTCGGCTTGCCCGCCTCGCCATAACCTGCCTCATCGATGATATCGCGGTCGATGGCAAGTGAGAGCGCGCGGCGCACGGCCGGGTCGGAAAGGGCCGGATGCGGGCCGCCTTCCTTGGTGGAGCGCTTGTCACCCAGCGCAGGATCGGCGTTGTACCAGTTGAGATTGATACGCTCGACCTGCGTGCCGAAGGCAGTTTCCAGCTTGCCCTTGCCGGCCGCTACCATGGTGGCCAGAATTTCCGGCTCCACCTGCATGTTCCAGGCGTAGTCGAATTCGCCGGTTTCAAGAACGGCGCGTGCGGCGGAAGCTGCATCACCGCCGCCCTTCAGGGTAGCCGTGGCGAAGGCGGGCTTGGCCGGATCGCGATAATTGGGGTTGGCCACGAAGCTGATGACGTCGTTCGGCTTGAAATCCTTGACCACGAAGGGGCCGGTGCCGATGGGGCCGAAATTGGCGGATGTGCAGCCGGGTGCCGCAGCGCCGACGCATTTTTCAAACTGCTTCTTCTGGATGACAGGCGATTGTGCGCCGACGAATGCGGAGTAGGGGTAGGGCTTCGGTTCGTTGAAGCTGATCTTGATGGTGTGGGCGTCGATCGCCTCGACGTTCTTCACGCCTTCATATTGTGCCGCCTGCGCGCAGCCGCCGTCCGGTGCGATGCAATATTTCCAGGTGAAGATGACGTCGTCAGCGGTAAAGGGCGTGCCATCAGACCATTTGACGTCGCTCTTCAGCTTCCACGTCATGCTGAGCAGATCCTTCGCGATGCCGCCATTGTCGACCGTCGGAATTTCGCTCACCAGCATCGGCACCAGCTCGCCTTTTTCGTCGTAGCGCGCCAGAGGCTCGATCACCATGGACGAGCTGTAGACTTCCTTCGTGCCAGCGGAAAGATATGGGTTGAGTGTCGATACAGCCTGCCAGAAAAGGATTTTCAGTTCGCCGTCACTGCCACGCTCGGCATGGGCGGCAGAGCCTGCCATGGCCAAGGCCGCCACCGTGCTGGCAAAGAGAACGCTGCGCTTCTTCATTGTGATTTTCCCCTTTTAAGATTTTATCTGTTTGAATGTTTGACGCTTTTCCTCAACGTCATTTGCAAGTCTTTTATTTTAAGTGTTTGACTTTGCTAACGAATATTCCTCCGTTCCCAATGATGCTATTGTCAGTTTTTTTGAAATGCAAGCCCCAAACTCTGATTGATGAACAAAATTTGAGCCGATTGGCTTCGGGCCTATTTTTCATTCATCTAGCGAAATTCATACTTGCAAAAGCAGAAATTCCAAACGCAATATGGTTCCCGACAACCCGGCGGGGAACAAAAAAAGGAAAAATGGGAATGCCGATATTGAACCGTGTGGCCGAGATGCAGGAAGAAGTAGCCGGTTGGAGGCGCCACCTGCACGAGACGCCGGAGCTGCTCTACGACGTCTTCGAAACCTCGAAATTCGTGGCGGAGAAACTCAAATCCTTCGGATGCGATATCGTCGAAACCGGCATTGGCAAGACCGGCGTGGTAGGCATCATCAAGGGGCGGCACGGGGACGGCCCGACCATCGGTTTCCGCTCCGACATGGATGCGCTGCCGATCCTCGAAACCAGCGGCAAGCCCTGGGCTTCCAAGGTTCCGGGCAAGGCCCATTCCTGCGGCCATGACGGGCACACGGCGATGCTTTTAGGCGCGGCGCAATATCTGGCCGAGACCCGTAATTTCAAAGGGTCCGTGGCCGTCATCTTCCAGCCGGCTGAAGAGGGTGGCGCAGGGGCACTTGCCATGCTGAACGACGGCATGATGGAGAAATTCGGCATTTCGCAGGTCTATGGCATGCATAACGAGCCGGGCATTCCGGTCGGCAATTTCGCCATCCGCAAGGGTTCGACCATGGCGGCGGCGGATAGTTTCGAGATCGTCATTACCGGCAAGGGCAGCCATGCGGCGGCCCCCCATCTTTCCGTCGATCCGGTGCTGACCTCGGCCTATATCATCATCGCCCTGCAATCCATCGTCTCGCGGGAAACGGACCCGTTGAAATCGCTGGTCGTCACCGTCGCCACCACCCACGGCGGCACGGCGGGCAATGTCATTCCCGGTTCGGTGACGCTGACCGGCACGGTGCGCACCCTGCTGCCGGAAACCCGCGATTTCGCCGAAAAACGGTTGAAGGAAGTGGCGACAGCCACCGCCATGGCGCATGGCGCGACGGCGGAGGTGAGATACGATCGCGGTTATCCCGTCACCTTCAACCACAATGACGAAACCGAATTCGCAACCAGCGTGGCGGCAGGTGTGGCAGGCGCAAACGCCGTCAACACCAATCCCAACCCGCATATGGGCGCGGAAGATTTTTCCTACATGCTGGAAGCACGCCCCGGCGCCTTCATCTTCATCGGTAACGGCGACACGGCCGGGCTGCACAATGCCGCCTATGACTTCAACGACGAGGCCCTGCCTTACGGCATCAGCTACTGGGTCTCGATGGCCGAAACCGCGCTTGCTGCGTAAGACATCCGGCGGCCTTCATGGCCGCCTTTCGCTTTTCAGGAGATCGGCATGCTTTTGGCGGCAACATCCATGGAACAGACCGGCGGTTCGGTAAGCCCGGTACTTTCGGTTCAAAATCTGACCACGTCCTTCCGCGTTGATGGCGGCTGGAAATCGGTGGTCCGCAATATGAGTTTCGACATTGCGCCCCGCGAGACGGTGGCGATCGTTGGCGAAAGCGGCTCGGGCAAAAGCGTGACGTCGCTGTCGATCATGCGGCTTCTCGATAAGAAAACGAGCCGCATCGAGGGTAAGGTCATGCTCGGTGGGCGCGATTTGCTGGCACTTCCGGAAGAGGAGATGCGCAAGGTTCGCGGCAAGGACATTTCGATGATCTTCCAGGAGCCGATGACCAGCCTCAATCCGATCTTCCCGATCGGCAAGCAGATCGCCGAAGCGCTGACCGTGCACCAGGATATTTCCTCATCTGCTGCCAAGGCCGAGGTTGTCAGGCTTCTGGAAAAAGTCCGCATTCCCAATGCGAAGAACCGTTTCGACGACTATCCGCACCAGTTTTCCGGCGGGATGCGCCAGCGCGTGATGATCGCCATGGCGCTTGCGTCGAAGCCGAAGCTCCTGATCGCGGATGAGCCGACGACGGCGCTCGACGTGACCATTCAGGGCCAGATTCTCGACCTTATCAAGCAATTGCAGGAAGAGGAGGGCATGTCGGTCCTGTTCATCACCCATGACATGGGCGTGGTGGCGGAAGTGGCTGACCGCACCATCGTCATGTTCCGCGGCGACGTGGTGGAAACCGGCACGACGGACGATATCTTCCATCGCGGGAACCATCCCTATACGCGCGCCCTGCTTTCGGCGGTGCCGAAGCTCGGTTCGATGAAAGAGCGGGTGCTGCCCGCCCGTTTTCCGATCATCGATATCAAGACCGGCGAAAGCCAACCGGTCGAAGAGGTCAGGAACACGGTTTCCGGTGGTCGCACGCCCATTCTTTCGGTCCGGGACCTGACGACCCGCTTCGATATCCGCTCCGGTCTTCTCGGCCGCAAGTCCGGTGCCGTGCATGCGGTGGAGAAGGTCTCCTTCGATCTGGCTGAGGGCGAGACACTATCGCTGGTCGGTGAATCCGGCTGCGGCAAGTCCACCACCGGGCGATCGATCACCCGGCTGATCGAGCCGACCTCCGGTAACGTGACGCTCGACGGTTACGAGGTGATGAAACTCGACAAGACGACGTTGCGCACCATGCGCCGCAGCGTGCAGATGATCTTTCAGGACCCCTTCGCCAGTCTCGATCCGCGCATGAGCATCGGCACGGCGATCATGGAGCCCTTCATCGAACACCGGCTTGGACCGAAGGCGCAGGCGCGTGAAAAGGCGGCGGACCTGATGGAGAAGGTTGGCCTCAGCCCGGATATGATGCGGCGCTTCCCGCATGAGTTTTCCGGCGGCCAGCGCCAGCGCATCGCCATTGCCCGTTCGCTGATGCTTGACCCCAAGGTCATCGTTGCCGATGAAGCGGTGTCGGCGCTCGATGTCTCCATCAAGGCGCAGGTCTGTAACCTGCTGCTCGATCTGCAACAGAGCCTCAACCTCGCCTTCCTGTTCATTTCCCACGATATGGCTGTGGTTGAGCGTGTCAGCCATCGTGTCGCGGTGATGTATCTCGGCGAGATCGTCGAAATTGGCCCACGCGCCGCCGTCTTCGATAATCCGCAGCACCCCTATACGAAAAAGCTCATGTCCGCCGTTCCGGTGCCGGATCCGGCCCGGCGCCAGATCAGGCGCAACATGGCGACGGACGAGATAAAAAGCCCGATCCGTCCGGTGGACTATGTTCCGCCGCAACGCCATTACCGCGAGGTTTCGGCGGGGCATCTGGTGCAGGAAGCGGCTTGATATAGTGGCAACTGCGCTGGGATAGGTGCCTCTGTGTTCGCGACGTCATCTTCGGTCTTGTGCGGAGTATCTGCCAATGTCTCGTAAATAGGTGCGTTGCAGATGCTCGGGACAGGCCCGAGCATGACGGTGGCAATGTTTTACATCCTCTTTAGAGGTGCCCGGTGCCGCCAAACGCTTCGCTCAGTCGCTGCGCCGTTTGACAGGCGGCCTGAAAAAATGCCAGCAAATGCTCGAACATAATTCTTAGAGGGCGGCGGCATGGCCAGACGGAACGACGCACATGGACGGCTGGATGATGCGGCGCGCGCGGGCTGGCTTTATTATGTCGCGGGTCGCACGCAGGACGAGATCGCCGCTGCCATGGGCATATCCCGGCAATCGGCGCAGCGGCTGGTGTCGCTGGCCGTCGCCGAGCGTCTGATCAAGGTCCGGCTCGATCACCCCATTGCCGCCTGTCTTGAAAAGGCGGAGCGGCTGAAGCAGAAGTTCGACCTTAGATATATCGAGGTGGTGCCGAGCGATCCCGCTGGCGTTTCCTCCACGGTCGGCATCGCCGAGGCCGGCGCGGCGGAGATCGAGCGCTGGCTGAAAAATGCCGATCCCATCGTGCTTGCCATCGGCACCGGCCGTACGCTGAAGGCGGCTGTGGACCAACTGCCGCCGATGGAATGTCCGCAGCACCGCATCGTGTCACTGACAGGCAATATCGGGCCGGATGGATCGGCGGCCTATTACAACGTCATCTTCAGTATGGCCGATGCCATCAAGGCGCGGCATTTTCCGATGCCGCTGCCGGTTCTCTGCTCGTCTGCGGAAGAGCGGGAATTGCTGCACGACCAGTCCATGGTGCGCTCCACGCTGGCGCTGGGTGCCGCCGCCAATGTCACCTTCGTCGGCGTCGGCGAACTCGGAGAAAACGCACCGCTCTGCGTTGATGGTTTTCTCGGTGTCGACGAGATGAAGGCCCTGATGGCAAGCGGTGCGATCGGCGAAATCTGCGGCTGGATGTATGATGCCAACGGCCACATTCTCGACCATTCCGTCAACGAGCGCGTCGCCTCTGTTCCCATCCCGTCCAGAGAGACCTGCACGGTCATCGGCATGGCGCAGGGCGCGCGCAAGAATGCCTCGATTCTCGCGGCACTGCGGGGTGGTCTTTTGAACGGCCTCATCACCGACGAAGCGACAAGTGAATATTTGCTCACGCATTGAGCAAAAATTAATCCATCAAAATCAATGACTTGATTTTTCCATGTGCGCCGCAGCACAGGATGTTGCTTGACTTTTTTCGGCTGCGGGTGAGTAAATGCCCCAGAGCAAAGCGAATGCTCATAAATTTCTTCTGGGAGGAAGATATGACATTGAAGACCATTTTGCTGGGCGCATGCTCGGCACTCGCCTTTTCGACCCTTGCTTCCGCCGAAACGCTGACCATCGCCACCGTCAACAACGGTGACATGATCCGCATGCAGGGTCTGACCTCCGACTTCACCACCAAGAACCCCGACATCAAGGTGGAATGGGTCACGCTTGAAGAAAACGTCCTGCGCGAGCGCGTGACGACCGATATCGCCACCAATGGCGGCCAGTACGACATCATGACCATCGGCAACTATGAAGTGCCGATCTGGGCCAAGCAGGGCTGGCTGCTGCCGCTCGAAAAGCTTGGCGACAAATACGACGTGGATGATATTCTGCCGGCGATCCGTGGTGGTCTTTCCAGCGAAGGCAAGCTTTATGCGGCGCCCTTCTACGGCGAATCCGCCATGATCATGTATCGCAAGGACCTGTTTGAAAAAGCCGGCCTGAAGATGCCTGAAAACCCGACCTGGGAATTCATCGGTGACGCTGCCCGCAAGATTACCGATCGCAAGACGGATATCAACGGCATGTGCCTGCGCGGCAAGGCTGGCTGGGGCGAGAACATGGCCTTCATCAGCGCGCTCACCAACTCCTTTGGCGGCCGCTGGTTCGATGAGAACTGGAAGCCGCAGTTCGATCAGCCGGAATGGAAGAGTGCTCTTCAGTTCTACGTCGATCTGATGAAGGATGCCGGTCCGTCGGGTGCTTCCTCCAACGGCTTCAACGAAAACCTGACGCTGTTCCAGCAGGGCAAATGCGGCATGTGGATCGATGCCACGGTGGCTGCTTCCTTCGTTTCAAACCCGAAGGATTCGACCGTTGCCGACAAGGTCGGTTATGCGCTCTTCCCGACGCATGGCGAGCTGAAGAACCACGGCAACTGGTTGTGGTCATGGAACCTTGCTATCCCGAAGAGCTCGCAGAAGGCGGATGCCGCCGAGAAGTTCATCTCCTGGGCAACCAGCAAGGAATATACCCAACTCGTCGCTGCCAAGGAAGGCTGGGCAAACGTGCCTCCGGGTACCCGCACCTCGCTTTACAAGAATGCTGACTATGAAAAAGCCGCCGCCTTCGCCAAGCCGACGCTTGCTGCGATGGATGCCGCCGACATCACCAAACCGACCGTAAAGCCCGTGCCTTACACCGGCGGTCAGTTCGTGGCGATCCCTGAATTCCAGGCGCTCGGCACCACGGTCGGTCAGCTGTTCTCGGCGGTTGTTGCCGGCCAGTCCAGTGTCGACGATGCGCTTGCCAGCGCCCAGTCGACAGCGACGCGTGAAATGACCCGCGCCGGTTACATCAAGTAATCCTCCTGAAGATCGCTGTCCGGCGCCAATGCCGGGCAGCGAACCTTGGGGGCGCAAGCCGCGAGCTGCGCGGCGGCCTTTAAGCCTTTCAAATCAAAACTGGAATGAGCCGGTTCTTCCGGATATGCCGGGCGCATATCGTGATGCCCGAGCCCATGGGGAGGTTAGTGCAATGGCAACACGAAACACGAGCGGTCTGGCGCGGGTTATGCTTGCGCCTTCGGTGCTGCTTTTGCTGGTGTGGATGATCGTGCCCCTGGCGATGACGCTGTGGTTCTCGTTCCAGAACTACAATCTGCTCAACCCTGCCAATGTCAGCTTTGCAGGCCTGTTCAATTACCAGTATTTCTATACCGATCCGGCCTTCTTCCAGTCGATCTTCAACACACTTGCCATCGTCGGCGGCGTGCTTTTGATCACCGTCATCGGCGGTATTGCGATTGCGCTTCTGCTTGACCAGGACATCTTCGGTCAGGGCATCGTGCGCATCATGATCATCTCGCCCTTCTTCGTCATGCCGCCTGTCGCGGCGCTGGTGTGGAAGAACATGATCATGCATCCCGGTTACGGCGTGCTTGCCGATCTGTCGCGCTTCTTCGGCCTGCAGCCGGTCGACTGGTTCGCGCAGTTTCCGCTGCTCTCCATCATCATCATCGTCGCCTGGCAATGGCTGCCGTTTGCCACGCTGATCCTGCTCACCGCCCTGCAGTCGCTCGATGGCGAGCAGAAGGAAGCGGCCGAGATGGATGGCGCCAACTTCATCAACCGCTTCATCTACCTGACGCTGCCACATCTTGCCCGCGCCATCACCGTCGTCATCCTCATCCAGACGATCTTCCTGCTCGGCGTTTACGCGGAAATCCTCGTCACCACCAATGGCGGGCCCGGCTATGCCTCGACCAACCTTGCCTTCCTCATCTATCGCACGGCGCTTCTGGGCTACGACGTCGGCGGCGCATCGGCCGGTGGCATCATCGCCGTCGTGCTCGCCAATATCGTCGCCATCTTCCTGATGCGCGCCGTCGGCAAGAACCTCGACCGTTAAGGAGAAGCGATCATGGCCCGCAAGACAACGACACGCGCAAAGATCGGCTTCACCATCGCGGCATGGGCCGTGGCGTTGCTGCTGTTCTTCCCGATCCTTTACGCCTTCCTCACCTCGATCAAGACCGAGCCGGAGGCGATCGCAGGCTTCAGCCTCATTCCCTCGGGCACGCTCGAAAACTACATCACCGTGCAGACCCAGCGCGATTACTTCAAGCCGTTCATGAACTCGGTCGTGCTGTCGCTCGGCTCGACGATCATCGCGCTCATGATCGCCATTCCCGCCGCCTGGGCCATGGCATTCTCGCCGACCAAACGCACCAAGGACATTTTGATGTGGATGCTCTCCACCAAGATGATGCCGGGGGTGGCGGTGCTGGTACCGATCTACCTGATCTTCCGCAATGCCGGCCTGCTCGATACCCGCATTGGGCTGACCGTCATGCTCACCTTCATCAACCTGCCGATCGTGGTGTGGATGCTTTATACCTACTTCCGCGAAATCCCCGGCGAGATCCTCGAGGCCGCCCGCATGGATGGTGCCTCGCTCTGGAACGAGATCGTGCATGTACTGACCCCAATGGCGGTTCCGGGCATTGCCTCGACGCTGCTCCTGAACGTCATTCTCGCCTGGAACGAATCCTTCTGGACCATCCGGCTGACGACCACCAATGCGGCACCGCTGACGGCCTTCATCGCCTCCTTCTCCTCACCGCAGGGGCTGTTCTGGGCAAAGCTCTCGGCCGCCTCGATGATGGCGATCGCCCCCATTCTCGTCATCGGCTGGTTCTCGCAGAAACAACTCGTGCGTGGCCTCACCTTTGGCGCCGTGAAATAAGGAACGACAATAATGGGCAGCATTTCCCTTCAGAACGTGTCCAAGCTCTTCGGCGAGGCAAAAGTCATCCCGTCGATCGATCTCGATATCCATGACGGCGAGTTCGTCGTCTTCGTCGGCCCGTCAGGCTGCGGCAAGTCAACGCTGCTGCGCCTGATTGCCGGGCTGGAAGACGTCTCCGGCGGCAGAATAGTCATCGACGGCAACGACGCCACCGAAAAGGCCCCGGCCGAGCGCGGCCTTGCCATGGTGTTCCAGTCCTATGCGCTCTATCCGCATATGAGTGTGCGCAACAACATCGCCTTCCCGCTGAAGATGGCCAAGCTCGACAAGGCCGTCATCGACAAGAAGGTCGACGATGCCGCCCGCATCCTCAACCTTACCGATTATCTCGAGCGCCGGCCCTCGCAACTGTCCGGCGGCCAGCGCCAGCGCGTCGCCATCGGCCGCGCCATCGTGCGCGAACCGAAGGCGTTCCTGTTCGACGAACCGCTCTCCAACCTCGATGCGGCGCTGCGCGGCACCATGCGGCTGGAAATCTCCGAGCTGCACAACACGCTGAAGACGACGATGATCTACGTCACCCACGACCAGGTGGAGGCCATGACCATGGCCGACAAGATCGTGGTCCTCAACCGCGGCAATATCGAGCAGGTCGGCTCACCGATGGAGCTTTACCGCTCGCCCGCCAACCTCTTCGTCGCCGGCTTCATCGGCTCGCCGCGCATGAACCTGGTGACCGGCGATTACGCCCGGCAAAAGGGTGCGACCACCGCCGGCGTGCGGCCCGAGCACCTGACGCTGTCGAAAGAAACCGGCCTGTGGCAGGGCAAGGTCACGGTTGCCGAACATCTCGGCTCCGACACCTTCCTCCACCTCGACGTCCCCGGCATCGGCCCCATCACCGCCAGAACCGACGGTGAATTCGAATGCAAACACGGCGATACCGTCTTCATCACACCAGATGATGCCAAAATCCACAGGTTCGATGACAAGGGCATCGCTATATGACGCGAAGACAGGAAGGCAAATCCGCGCTGCGTGCCGGGTACCTGTCATCCGGTCCTGGCACAAACAACGTTTCCCCTTCGAGGATCGTGACATGACATGCAAACTCTCCCTCGCCACGCTTGATGAAGCCAAAAAAACGGCGGCGATTCCGGCCTATTCCCGGGCCGATCTTTCCGCCGGAATCGTGCATTTCGGCGTCGGCAATTTCCACCGCGCCCATCAGGCGGTCTATCTGGACGACCTGTTCAACACCGGCGCGGACCACGACTTCGCCATCATTGGTGCGGGTGTACTGCCATCGGACGCGGTAATGCGCGAAAAACTTGCCGCGCAGGATTTCCTGACCACGGTGGTGGAGCAGGACAATAATCGCACCGGTGCGCGCGTCACCGGGCCAATGATCGACATTCTGAAGGTTGGCGATACCCGAGGCATCATCGACACCCTCGCCGATCCGAAAATCCGTATTGTTTCGATGACGATTACCGAAGGCGGTTATTTCATCGATGCCTCCGGCTCCTTCAATCCGCAGCATCCCGCGATTGCCGAGGATGGCAGGAACCCGTCTTCCCCGAAAACCGTGTTCGGACTTATCGTTGCCGGGCTGAAGGCGCGGCGCGACAAGGGGCTTTCACCCTTCACCGTCATGTCCTGCGACAACATTCCCCATAATGGCAAGGTGACCAAAAACGCGGTGGTCGGTCTCGCCGCCTTGTCCGATCCGGCCTTCGCCAACTGGATCGGCGATAACGTCGCTTTCCCCAATTCGATGGTCGACCGCATCACCCCCGCCACCGGTGAGCGCGAACGCAATATCGCCCGTGACGATTTCGGCATTGAGGACAATTGGCCGGTCTTCTGCGAGGAGTTCAAGCAATGGGTGATGGAGGATAATTTCCCGGCGGGCCGACCGGCGCTGGAAAAGGCGGGCGTTCAGTTCGTCAAGGATGTTGCGCCTTACGAGCACATGAAGATCCGCATCCTCAATGGCGGCCATGCGGCGATCGCCTATCCGGCAGCGCTGCTCGACATTCATTTCGTGCATGAGGCGATGGAGCATCCGCTGATCCGGGCGTTTCTGGCAAAGCTCGAAAAGGAAGAGATCATCCCGGTCATTCCGCCCGTGCCCGATACTGATCTTGGCGAATATTTCGGCCTGATCGAACGGCGTTTCCTCAACCCGAAAATCGGCGATACCATTCCGCGCCTCGCGCAGGATGGCTCCAACCGCCAGCCGAAATTCATTCTGCCCTCCACCGCCGACCGTCTGGCGCGCGGTGAAGATATTGTCGGTCTGTCGCTGGTTTCGGCACTGTGGTGCCGTTATTTCTACGGCACCTCCGACAGCGGCAGGCAAATCACCTTCAACGACGCCAGCGCCGAGCGGCTACAGGCGGCAGCCACAAAGGCCAAGGACGATCCAATGGCCTTCCTTTCACTTGACGATATCTTCGGGGAGGTTGCCGAATCGGAGCTTTTCCGTAAACGCTTCTCTCATGCATTGACGACACTGTGGCACGAAGGCACGGCGAAGACCTTGCAGCTTTATCTGGATGACAAGCTGGCTGAAAAGTGACGTGAGATGCGAGACGGGACCGGGCCTCTTCTGATTTTCGACTGCGACGGCGTTCTGGTCGACAGCGAGCCGGTCTCCATCTCGGTTCTTCTAGACATGCTTTCCCATCTTGGCGTGGAGATGGGGGAGGAAGAGGCCTACAACCGCTTTCTCGGTCGCAGCGTTGCCAGCATGACGACGACTTTGTTTGAAGAATACGGTATCGAGACCGACATCGATTTTCTCGAGCATATGCGCGCGACGTTGTTCGAGCGTTTCCGCACCGAGTTGCGTCCCATCGACGGCATTGCCGAAACGCTGGACAGGCTGGTGGCCTTAAAACGCTGCGTTGCCTCCTCAAGTCAACCGGAACGCATCCGTTATTCGCTGGGGCTGACCGGCCTGATCGATAAATTTGAGCCGCATGTTTTCAGCGCCACCATGGTGAAGAACGGCAAGCCGGCACCCGACCTTTTCCTGCATGCGGCGCGACAGATGGGCACTGACCCGCGTCAGTGTATCGTGATCGAGGACAGCCCGGCGGGCATTGCGGCGGCGAAGGCAGCAGGCATGGCGGTTTTCGCCTTTACCGGCGGCTCGCATGCGCGGTTTCCGGCATTCCGCGAAAAGATCGCGGAGCTAGGTGCCGATGCCACGTTTGACGCCATGGAAGATTTGGTTCAACTTGTCGGCGATTATATGGGGAAGGGCGGTTTTGACAGCCAGGTGGAACGTGACGCAGGCTGAAGGAAACCATGCCTGCCACCGCCCGGAGGTCGTTACGCAAGGGATGGAACTGAAGTCTTGATGCGTCAAAATCTCGTCGCTGTCGATGTAGGAACGGCGAGCGCCCGCGCCGGGATTTTCGACCCGACCGGCAGGCTTCTCGCCCGCTCAACCCATCCCATCCTGATGCAAAGGCCGCAGGAAAACCACGCCGAACACGATTCCACCGATATATGGAACGCCGTCTGCCTTGCGGTGAGAGCAGCGCTTGCCGATGCGGGTGTGTTACCCGACAGCATAGCCGCCATTGGTTTTGATGCCACCTGCTCGCTCGTTATCCGTGATGAGCGTGGCGAACCGGTTTCTGTCTCCGTCACGGCCAAAGACCGGTTCGACACCATCGTCTGGCTGGACCATCGGGCAATCGGCGAGGCCGACCGGCTGACGGTATCCGGCCACCGCGTGCTGGATTTCGCTGGTAAAAGCGTGTCACCGGAAATGCAGATGCCGAAGCTGATGTGGCTGAAGGCGAATTTGCCGGCAAGCTGGGGGCGCATGTCTTTCGCCTTCGATCTGGCGGATTTCTTGACTTGGAAGGCAACCGGTTCCACCAAGCGTTCAAATTGCACGCAGACGGCGAAGTGGAATTTTCTGGCGCAGGAAAATCCCGGCTGGCAGGCGGATTATCTCAATCTTGCCGGGCTTGGCGATCTGAAACAGCGGGCAGGCCTGCCCGAAACAACCGTGATGCCGGGGACAGCCATCGGCCCGCTTTCGCCCGAGGCTGCGGCCGAACTCGGCCTCGACACCGGCTGCCAGGTGGCGGCGGGCATGATCGATGCTTACGCCGGCACGCTGGGTGCGCTTGGCGGATGCCTTTCTGATGATGTGGGTAAACATGTGGCGCTGATCGCCGGCACCTCCAGCTGCCTTGTCGCCATGTCCGAGCGGCAGATGCCAGGCCACAGCCTGTGGGGTCCCTATTGGCAGGCGGTGCTGCCCGGCCACTGGCTGGTGGAGGGCGGGCAATCTGCCACCGGCGCGCTGCTCGATCATATCGTGCGCATGCACGCGGCGGGCGGCGAGCCGGATACGGCGCTGCACGCCCGCATCGTTGCGCGGGTTACCGAATTGCGCGCGCTCGAGGGCGCGGCCTTTGCCGAACGGCTGCATGTACTGCCGGATTTCCACGGCAACCGCTCACCGCTCGCCGATCCGCATGCGGTGGGCGTCATCAGCGGGCTGACGCTGGATACATCCTTCGACAGTCTCTGCCGCCTCTACTGGCGCACCGCCGTGGCGATTGCGCTTGGCGCGCGCCATGTGCTCGATGCGATGGAGCGTTTCGGTTATGCCGTCGAAAGCCTGCATGTTACCGGCGGCCATGTGAAGAACCCGCTGTTGATGGAGCTTTACGCTGATGTGACCGGTAAGCGCATCGTCGTGCCCGCCACAGCCGACGCCGTTCTTCTCGGCACGGCGATGACAGCGGCAGCCGCCGGCGGTGTGCATGCGGGCCTTGCAGCGGCGGGTGCCGCCATGTATCCGGGCAATACGGAAATCTCAGGCAATCCGGCGCTCACACCGCTTTACGAGCGGGATTATCGCCGTTTTCTCGCCATGCACCGCCATCGCCAGGAGCTGGAAAGCCTCTGATCTTCGCCGACAACGGCAGGTAAGGTCGTGGCGGACGGGCGCGGCCTGTTTCCTCCCACAGAGGGTCAGATGCCAAGCGAGCGTTTCAGGCCGTTGAGGTTTTTCATGCGTGCCGTGCGCTGCTCGTCGGCTCCGGCAATCAGGCTGCAGAGGGTGAATTCCATCAGTGCAACGAGCTGCAGCAGGCCTTGTCCGCCGGTCTGGGTGTGCGGCATGGCAAGACAGATATCGGCGCTTTCCGGTCCCCATTCATAGAACCGGGTGGTGATCAACAGGGTTCTGTAGCCGCTCTTTCGTGCCGTCGCAGAAAGGCTCTGCAAGGGCGTGATGCTGCCGCCGCAATCCATGAGGATGAGAAGCGCTTCTGCGGGATCGAAGTCCCAAAGGGCGATATAGGCGGCGCTGTCGCTGCCGAGGTAGTGCACGCGTCTGCGATATTCCAGCAACCGCCCGTGAAAGTGCCTTCCAGTGCCAAGGCCTTCCGGTGACGTTGCCAGAAAAACATCTGCCGCCGAAGCGATCTCGCTCATGGCGACGCGCCATATCGGCTGGTCCGTCATTTCGAAAGCAGCCTGAATGGCCTGGATCTGTTGGGAAAGGAGTTGCGAAAACGGATTGGACTTCTGATCGCCGCTTTCAACGATAGCGGGCTGGTCCACGCTTGCGGATTCCTCGGCGTGGCGCAGATCGATGCGAATATCGCTGAATTGCCGGTATCCGAGCGAGCGCAGAAAACGGCCAACCGTCATAGGACTGAGACTGAGCTTGGCAGCCAGCGTCTGCGCCGTCTCAAACGGCAATTCGTCCAAATGCTCGATCAGATATTTGGCGATCTTGCGCTCTGAAGGCGTACCGGCCTTCATGGCACGGGTCAGATTCAACAGTAGCTGTTCCACCAACGCCTCATTCTTTTATATTTATGAACGATGATGCATCCGCACGCCCGGGCGAGCGTGCGAACCGCGACTTGTCGGTGGGGGCGAGCTTTTCCGGCCTTGTCCTCCACCGGACCGGAATGCGAATTCTAATAGATAGATTATTATATTTTAGAGAAGTCTTTTATTCAAGGGAAATTCCATCTGCGGTTTAATTCCCAACAGCGACGTCTTCATTCCTGTCTTGCGGAGCGGATGGGCGGCGCCTATCTCTCCTGAACGCGAGTTTTAAACGCGAGAGGCGGCATAGGAGTTCCGAATGATTTTTAATGCGGCGAGGCTTGCCTTCAGCAATCTTTTTGCCACCGAGACCCGGTCGGTGTTCTGGAAGGTTCTGGGGCTGACGCTTCTGGTGCTGGCAGCGCTGTGGTTCGCCATCCGCTCTGTCTTCATCTATTTCGCCTTGCCGTGGGTGGATACGCTGATCCCCAGCGTGCCGGACTGGGCGGGATGGCTGACTTTCGTTTTCGCCATTTTCGCCGGAATCGGGCTGGCTTTGGCGTTGGCCCTGCTGATCTCGCCGGTCACTGCCGTTATTGCCGGACTGTTTCTCGACGATGTCGCCGAAGTCGTGGAGAAAAAGACCTATCCCGATGATCCGCCGGGCAAGGCGATGCCCATCGGTGAGGCCATGGTGTCATCGATCAAGTTCTTTGGCGTCGTCATTGCCGGCAACCTGATAGCTCTTTTGTTGCTGCTGGTGCCGGGCGTCAACCTCATCGCCTTTTTTCTGGTGAACGGTTATCTGCTGGGCCGGGAGTTCTTCGAATTTGCGGCCATGCGTTTCCGCTCGCCTGCTGACGCGCGGCTTTTCCGGCTGAAACACCGCACAACCGTGTTCATGGCCGGGCTGGTGATTGCAGCGTTCCTTGCAATCCCCTTCCTCAACCTTCTGACGCCGCTTTTTGCGGCTTCGATGATGGTGCATCTGCACAAGGCCGTCAGCCGGCGCGATCCGTCATTCGCCGCTGGCCGCACCGAACAATTGCGCGGGTAGTTCCACCAGCGGAGCTGGAATATCGAAGGTCTTTTCCGGTGATTTGCAGATATCGGCAATCACGCAGCGCTCGCATTCCGGTTTGCGCGCCTTGCAGCAATAACGCCCGTGCAGGATCAGCCAGTGATGGGCATGGAACAGATATTCTTCGGGAATGATGCGGACGAGCCGGTCTTCCACTTCATCCGGGGTTTTCCCCGGCGCAAGACAGAGCCGGTTGGCAATACGAAAAACATGGGTGTCCACGGCGAGTGTGGGCACACCGAAGGCCATCGACATCACCACATTGGCCGTCTTGCGGCCGACGCCGGGCAGGGTCACCAGCTCCTCGCGCGTCCTCGGTACCTCACCGCCGAAATTGTCGATCAGCATCTGTGACAAAGCGATAACGTTCTTGGCCTTGTTGCGGTAAAGCCCGATGGTCTTGATATGGCCGATCAGCTCCTCCTCGCCAAGCGCCAGCATTTTCTCCGGCGTATCGGCCACCTTGAACAACGCCCGCGTCGCCCGGTTCACGCCCACATCGGTCGCCTGCGCCGAAAGCGCCACGGCCACCAGCAGGGTAAAGGGGTTGGTATGTTCCAGCTCGCCTTTCGGCTCCGGCCGCTGAATGGAGAAACGGCGGAAGATTTCTTTCAACTCGTCCTTCGAATAGATCGTCTTCACACGCGCCGGTCTGCGGGCGGATGTCGCATTTGACTTTTTCAATGTTTGGGTGCTGGATCGTTTTTTGGCGACTGTCATGACCTATCTATAGCCAGCCCGCCCTGAGGAAATCAACGTGGATACGCTCAACGATCAGCCGATTTTTGCGGCGGAACTCGTTCCGCACCGTTCGCTCGGAAGAAGGGGTTTCCGGCTGCTTCTCGCCTTGTCCGGGCTTGCCTGCCTCCTCCATGGCGGCTTTTTCCTCACCACCGGCGCATGGCCAGTCGGCCTGTTCTTCGGGCTGGATTTTCTGCTGCTTTATGTCGCCTTCCGCGCCAATTACCGGGCAGCGAAGGCGCGGGAAGAGGTGAGCGTCTCGCGCACCAGCCTGTCTATCCGCAAATTTTCCCCGACTGGCCGCGTGGTCGAGCATCGTTTCAACCCCTTCTGGGCCCGCTTCAGGGTTCAGCGGCACGAGGAAATCGGCATCGTCTCCATGCATGTAACGGGTGAAGGCAAGGCAACGGATATCGGCTCGTTTCTCAATCCGGATGACCGGGAAAGCTTCGCCAAGGCTTTCGGCGGTGCGTTGGCGACGGTGCGGCGGATGTGAGCGGATAATTCCGCTTACAACCCGTCATATCGGCTCGAGGCCGGTGTCTCGGCAGAAACTGAGTACGGCGCAAGAAACGGGTGGAGACCGACGCGCTTTGATGGTTTTCTGTGAAGCGTTAGGAGACATGCGATGAACGCCAATATCATGCTGAATGAAGACATCACCCCCATCGGTTCGGATTACGATACGGTGCGCGGGGTTATCGAGCTTTTGACGCTGGATTATCGCGACCAGCCCTCCCTTGAAGCCATTGCCGCAAGGCTCGGCCAGTCGCCAACGCAATTGCAGAAGACCTTCACCCGCTGGGCCGGTCTTTCCCCCAAGGCGTTTTTGCAGGCCGTAACGCTCGATCATGCCAAAAGGTTGTTGCGCGAAGAGGATCTGCCGCTGCTGGAAACCTCGATCGAGGTCGGCATGTCTGGGCCCGGCCGCCTGCACGATCTGTTCGTCACCCACGAGGCCATGTCTCCAGGCGAATGGAAGGCCAAGGGCGGTGGGTTGACGATCCGGTACGGTTTCCATGTTTCACCCTTCGGTCTTGCATTGGTCATGGTGACCGATCGCGGCCTTGCCGGCTGCGCTTTCGCCGATCCCGGCGAGGAAAGAGCCTGTTTCGAGGACATGGCCGGTCGCTGGCCGAATGCGGACTATGTCGAGGATCGTGAAGCCACCGCGCCGTATGCCGCACGTATTTTCGAACCGACGCTGTGGTCGGCGGACCGGCCATTGCGGGTCGTACTGCTCGGCACGGATTTTCAGGTGCGGGTGTGGGAAAGCCTTCTGAAAATTCCCATGGGCCGCGCCGTCACCTATTCGCACATCGCGTGCGATATCGGCCAGCCAACCGCCTCCCGTGCGGTCGGTGCAGCAGTCGGCGCCAACCCCGTCTCCTTCGTCGTGCCCTGCCATCGCGCCGTTGGAAAAAGCGGGGCGCTGACGGGTTATCACTGGGGCCTTACCCGCAAGCGGGCGATGTTGGGATGGGAAACGGGGAAGGTGTGACGGGGTTTTGATTGTCTTTGCCGATCCGTCGAGGATCGGCTATTCTTTGTCCATGAAGAGCACGATCGAACTTCCCGATGATCTAAAGCGCCGGATAGACCTTCTGGCCGAGCGCTCGAATTTGAGCCCCAGTCGCATCATAGAAGATGCGCTGTCGCATGGCCGTTCCTTGGCATGGCAGGAGAAGTGGACAAGCGGTGTCAGGGCTGGGCTGGCTGAGGCAGAAGCCGGAGAGTTCGTTTCCGAGGAAGAGATTGACGCTGTTTTGAACAAATATGCCAAGGCCTGAAACGCGTGCGGTTGGTCTGGACGCCGCGTTATCTTAAAGAACTTGGCGGTATCGGCGACTACATTGCGGGGCGTAATCCGCGTGCGGCGGCAAAGGTCGTTCGGGCAATCCACCAGACAACGGCACGCCTTCTGTCCGCCAATCCTTATCTCGGTCGTTACGGTGAAATCGAAGGGACGAGGGAGCTGGTTATTTCCGGTCTGCCCTACATCGTGGCTTATCGCGTGACGGACAGGCAGATCGAGGTCCTATTCGTTCAGCACGCTGCCCGGGAATGGCCCGAGAAAATCTAAACCAGTTCCATCAACGCCCTTGCCGCCGCCTCGTCTGTAATCAGCGTATTGCACCCGATGCGCTTGATGGTGGCGCGGATGGCGATGGCGCGGTGGGCGCCGCCGGAGGCGAGCACGATGTGTTTGGCCTTGCGCAGCGTGTCTAGATCGATCGCCATGGCGCGCTCGTTGATCGGGTGATCGACGGAGCGGCCTTCCGCGTCGATGAAGTTGAACATGGTGTCGCAGACGCAGCCGGCATCGATGAGTTCCTGAAGCGTTTCCTTCGAAATGAAACCTTCCGACAGCGAAGTGGAATGCGGGCCGATATCGCCGCAGGATACGATGGCGAGGTCGAGCGTTTCGGCCAGATCATAAAGCGTGGCGAGTCCGCATTTTTCAATCAGCGCCCGTTTGGTCTCGACGGAGTCCACCAGCAGCGGTGCAAGGAACATGTAACATTCCGCCCCAAGCGCGCTTGCCAGCCGCCAGGTGTAATCAAGCGGGTTTGTCTGGTGCACGGCGACGATACCGCCGAGCAGCGAGACGACCTTGCAGTTTTCCCGGCGCGGCGGGCGGAAGCTGGATAGCGAGGCGGTCATGGTGCGGCCCCAGCCGACGCCGATGGTGGCGTCGTTCGGCACCGCTTCGGAGAGGAATTGCCCGAGCGCCAGGCCAACGGCCTTGGCCGTGCCTTCGGCATTCGCCTTGCCGGGGAATTGGCCGGGGGAGGGAATGATCACCGCCTCATCCAGCCCATAAGCTGCCTCCAGCCTACCGGCCAGTTCGACGAAATCCTCGATGCCCTCGTTGATCCAGATCTGTACTTCGGAGCGTTTCATCGCCTCGTCCAGAAGGCGTATGACAGTGGAGCGGCTGATGCCCAGCTTCTCGGCGACATCTTTCTGCGTCAAACCCTGATTATAGTAGAGCCATGCGGCACGCAACCTCAGCGAAGCCGCTTCCGAATAGGCCGTATGGGTTTCTCTTCTCAGTTTCGCCACGGTTTTTGTCACTCTCTTTATGGGGCGGAGTATCGCAGGCGTGAAACTTATGTCAATTGCGATGCGCAAATGTCTTGACTTTCGACCTTGCCGCTTGCGATAGTCGGAGCCGGACAAAACCGTGATTTCGGCCTTGGGCGCACCATGGTGCGGGAACGAAAAGACGGCTGTGCAAGTTTACAAGAGATCATGAAGGATCATTCGCCATGACGTCCAAACTCGAACAACTTCGCGCTATCACCACGGTCGTTGCCGATACCGGCGACATCGAGGCGGTTGCGCGCCTGAAGCCGGTGGATTGCACCACCAACCCCACCATCGTTCTGAAGGCGCTCGGCACCCCCGCTTTTGCGGATGCGGTGAAGGAAGCCGTTGCCTGGGGCAAGAAGCAGGGCGGCCAGTCCGACGCTGTCGTTGCTGCCGTTGCCGACCGTCTTGCCATTTCCGTCGGTGCGGCCCTTGCAGGTCTGGTTCCCGGCCGCGTATCGACCGAAGTCGATGCCGACCTGTCCTTCGACACGCAGGCCTCCATCACCAAGGCACGCCACATCATCGCCTCCTACAAGGAGCGCGGCATCGAGCGTGAACGCATCCTCATCAAGCTGGCTTCCACATGGGAAGGCATCAAGGCTGCGGAAGTTCTGCAATCCGAGGGCATCGACTGCAACCTGACGCTGCTGTTCTCGCAGGCACAGGCCATCGCCTGCGCGGAAGCCAAGGCTTTCCTCATCTCGCCCTTCGTCGGCCGTATCCTCGACTGGTACAAGAAGTCGACCGGCGAGACCTACACTGCCGAGACCGATCCGGGCGTCGTTTCGGTGCGCAGCATCTACAATTATTACAAGGCCAATGGCATTGGCACCGTCGTCATGGGCGCATCGTTCCGTAATGTCGGCGAGATCGAAGCGCTTGCCGGTTGCGACCGCCTGACGATCAGCCCGGCGCTGCTGGAAGAGCTGGACAAGGACACCGGCACGCTTGAGCGCAAGCTTTCGCCCGACAATGTGAAGGCCGAGCCGCTGCAGTCGCTCGATGAAAAGGCGTTCCGCTGGGCAATGAACGAAGACGCGATGGCAACCGAGAAGCTCTCGGAAGGCATCCGCCTGTTCGCCAAGGATCTGGTAACGCTGCGCGAAATGGTCCGCAAGGAACTGACGCTGGCTGCCGCCTGATAACAAAAAGGGGAACCATCCGGGTCCCCTTTGCGTTTAAGATACAGAAATCTCCAGTCACTTTAAACGCGATCGGTCCCTGCCGGTCGCGTTTTTTTGTGCGTCTCAGAGGGTTCCCTGACCCGTCGCCACTTCGGAAATGCGCCTTGCGGCATCGCGGATCAGTACCTCGCAGGCCTCGCGCGTCGGGGCCTTGCCGCCAAGCGGGGTGATATAGGGGCAGGTGATGACGGCAAGTGCCGTACCATCAAGTGTCAGCACCGGGGCGGAAATATTGCGCACGCCTGCGGTCTGCATGCTGTCCATGGATTCGAAGCCATTCCTGCGAACTTCCGCCAGCCGCTCCTCAAGGTCTGAAGGCTCGATTTCCCCGCCACCGCGCACCTGCTCGGTGATCATGATCTTGCGCTGTACCTCGTTCTGGAAGGCCAGCAGCACATGGCCGGAACCGGTCTGGAAGAGGCTCATCTGCGCGCCCACCCGCATGGACATGGCCCAATAGGTGGAGGACTCCTGTTGGGCGATGACGACAACACTGCCGCGGTCGTAAACGGCGAGATGACAGGCCTGCTCGGCGCTTGCGGAAAAATCGCGCATCACCGGGGCTGCGAAAGAGACCAGCCGGCGCACCGGCGCGTGGAAATGTGCGAGCCCGAACATTTTCAGCGTCAGCGAAAACCGGTCACCCTCCAGCCGCTGTACGTAACCACGGCGCACCAGCCGGTCCAGCATGCGGTAAAGCTCGTTCGGGGTTTTGCCTATGGCTTTGGCAATCTCGATCTGCGTCAGCCCGCCATCCGTGCGGGCGAGAAGCTCGAGAATGTCCAGACCCTTGTCGAGGGCGGGGGCGCGATATCTTTCGCTGTCGTCTTCGGTCATCTTGCCTCGGTGGCGTTTTGCAAGGATTGGCTGGCGGGAAATGCACTTTGGAAATACCGTTGCCGCACGCTGCCCTTTTGCGCAAGCCTGCTTGACGTTACATGAATACCGCGTTTACATATGAATTGTCGATCCATATTTGAGATCAATGAAATTCACTGGCGAAATTCAGCGGCTCGGCCCCAGCGGGCGGGTGCGCCGTAGCGGGAGGCTATTCATGGTGCAGGATTTTAACGGGCGGACAGTGGTGATCACCGCAGCCGGCCAGGGTATCGGCCGTGCGACGGCGGAGCGATTCATATCGCTCGGCGCGCGCGTCATCGCCACTGATATCAACGAGCAGGCGCTTTCGACCCTGAAAGGTGCGGAAACGCGGGTTCTGAACGTGCTGGATGGCGATGGTGTGAAGGCTTTTGCTGCCGATATCGGCCATGCGGATGTTCTGTTCAACTGTGCCGGTTTCGTTCATTCCGGCACCATTCTCGATTGCGAGGAAAAGGACTGGGATTTCTCCTTCGATCTCAATGCCAAGGCCATGTACCGCACCTGCCGCGCCTTCCTGCCAGGCATGCTGGAAAAGGGTAAGGGCGCAATCGTCAACATGTCCTCCGTCGCATCCAGCGTGAAGGGCGTGCCGAACCGTTTCGCCTATACCGCCTCCAAGGCTGCCGTTGTCGGTTTGACCAAGGCAATTGCTGCTGATTTTGTCACCAAGGGTATTCGCTGCAATGCCATTTGCCCGGGCACGGTGGACAGCCCGTCCTTGCATGACCGCCTGCGCGCCACCGGCAATTACGAACAGGCCCTGGCCGACTTCATTGCCCGCCAGCCTATGGGCCGCATTGCCACGCCTGAAGAAATCGCCGCACTCGTCACCTATCTCGCTTCGGATGAGGCAGGTTTCACCACTGGCCAGATCCATGTGATCGACGGTGGCTGGACAGGCTGATAATTCTATACGGGAGAGAGGAGAAGGCGACCGGCCCAAAAGCCGGTCGCCTTTTTTATTACGCCACCACGCTTCCAGCGATCAGTGCAAGCACGAGGAAGACCAGGAAGATCACGACGGCGATGAAGAACAGGATACGGGCAATGCCCGACGCCGCTGCCGAAATGCCGGTAAAGCCGAATACGCCCGCGATCAACGAAATAACAAAGAAAATAAGAGCCCATTTCAGCATGGAGCTTCCCCTTTCGCTTAATTTTCATGAGTTTGCCGCTTGAGGGCAAGCTCATGAAAATGACGCGCAAAAGGCGAAAATGTTCCACGCGCCCGCAAAAATCGTTCTTTTACACCACCGTTTCATTGGCGGCGTCGATCCGGCGGGCCTTGAGGCTGGTGCGAATGAATGTTGCGACGAACGCGAGGCTCATGAACAGTACAATGGTCGGGGCTGGCGCGCTGTCGATCAGGAAGCTTAGCCATATTCCTGCAAGCGAAGAGAGAACTGCAACCGAGATGGCGACCAGGAGCATGGCGGAAAAGCGCCGCGCCAGCAGAAAGGCGATGGCGCCGGGGGTGACCAGCATTGCGACGGAGAGGATGATGCCCACAGCCTTCAGCGCGCCGACCACGGCAAGCGACAAAACCATCAGCAGACCGTAATGCAGAATGCGAACGGGCAGGCCGATTGCCTTGGCATGCTGCGGATCGAAGGCATTGACCAGCAGGTCCTTGCGCAGCACCCCGAGAAATAGGGTGGCGAAAAGCGCGATCAGCCCGGTCTCCAGCATGTCTGAAGGCGCAATGCCCAGCATGTCGCCGAAGAGGATGTGATCCAGATGCATGTCGCTTTGCACCTTCACGTAAAGCACAAGCCCCAGCCCGAACATGCCGGAAAAGACGATGCCGAGCACCGTGTCTTCCTTGATGCGGCTGTTTTCCTTGATGAAACCGGTGCCGAGAGCGCAGATCATACCGGCGGTGAAAGCGCCGATGGAAAGCGGAATTCCGGCAATGTAGGCAATCACCACGCCGGGCAGCACGGCGTGCGAAACCGCGTCCCCCATCAGCGACCAGCCCTTCAGCACCAGAAAACACGAGAGCATGGCCATCGGCACGGCAATCATCAGGGTGATGATGAAGGCATATTGCATGAAGGGCAGCTGAAACGGCAGGATGGCGAGTTCGAGATATTCGCTCATTGCGCTTCTCCCAGTGCCTTGCGGGCTTTGGCGCGCGAAGCGAGCAGCCCGTGTTTGGGTGCAAACACGAAAGCGGAAAGGAAGATCGCTGTTTGCAGCACGACGATAACGCCGCCGGTGGCGCCGTCGAGGAAGTAGCTGAGATAAGCGCCGACGAAGCTGGTGGTCGCGCCGATCACGAGGCTCATCAGGATCAGCCGCTCGAAACGGTCGGTCAGAAGATAGGCGGTCGCGCCTGGTGTCACCACCATGGCAACGACAAGGAAGGCACCGACGGTTTGAAGGGCTGCAACCGTGGAGGCGGCAAGCAGGGTGAAGAAGATCACTTTCAGCACTTCCGGTTTCAGCCCCACTGTGCGGGCATGGTTCTCATCGAAGAAGACCACCATGAAGTCGCGCCATTTCAGCGCCAGTACGAGGAGGCTGATGCCGCCGATCAGGGCAAGCTGGATCGTGTCCTCGGTGGTAATTGCCAGAATATTGCCAAGTACGATGGTCTGGATATTGATCGAGGTGGGCGACAGCGACACCATGAACAGCCCCAGCCCGAAGAACGAGGTGAAGATCAGGCCGATGATCGCGTCTTCCTTGAGCCGGGTTTTCTGATTGAGGAACAGCATGGAGCCAGCCGCGAGCCCGCCGGAAAGAAAGGCGCCGAGCGAAAAGGGCAGCCCCAGCATATAAGCGCCCGCAACGCCGGGAACGATGGCGTGCGAGAGCGCGTCGCCGATCAGCGACCAGCCCTTTAGCATAAGATAAGCGGAAAGAAAGCCGCAGACGCCGCCCACAAGTGCGCTGACCCAGATGGCGTTCAGCATGTAGCCATAGGTGAATGGCTCAAGAAGGCTGTTTATCATCGGCTTTTTCCTTCGGAGCCTGCGGATCGTGTCCGTTCTGGCCGTTCTTTCCGTAGATCACGAAAGGCCGTTCATCGTCGGTAATCACCTTCACCCGGCGCGGATCGGCATCATCATGCAGTTCGGCCCCACCGAGAACGAAGTGGCGCAGGCTGCCGCCAAAGGCTTTTTGCAGGTTCTCTTCGTTAAAGGTGTCCGCTGTTTTGCCCGACGCCAGAACCGTGCCCTTGACGAAGACGGCGCGATCGCAGAATTCCGGTACGCTGCCGAGATTATGGGTGGAAACCAGCATGACGCGGCCCTCGTCACGCAGTGCCTTCAACAGCGCGACGATCTGTTCTTCCGTCGTCACGTCGACGCCGGTGAAGGGTTCATCCAGCAAGATAACCTGACCTTCCTGCGCCAGCGCGCGGGCCAGAAACACCCGCTTCTTCTGCCCGCCGGAAAGCTCGCCGATCTGCCGCTTGCGATAATCAAGCATATTGACGCGCGTCAGCGCTCTCTCGACCATCTCGTGATCGTGTTTCGACGGAATACGGAAGAAGTTCATATGGCCGTAACGGCCCATCATCACCACGTCCTCAACCAGTACGGGAAAACTCCAGTCCACCTCTTCGGCTTGCGGCACATAGGCGACGAGGTTTTTTCTGAGTGCATCCTTCACGGGTAGGTCGAAAATAGAGACGGAACCGGCGGCCAGCGGCACGAAACCCATGATTGCCTTGAAAATCGTGGACTTGCCGGCGCCGTTGACGCCGACAAGTGCAGTGATCGTACCGCGTGGAATGGAAAAGCTGGCATTTCTTAATGCGGTGTGGCCGTTGCGATAGGTCACTGTCGCATTTTGAACCGTCAGGCCGCCGCCGCTTTTTTTGCTGCCCATTCTCATGAAGACAGTCCTTTGGCAATCGTGCTGCTCGTTACGCGCAGCAGGTCGAGATAGGTCGGAACAGGGCCGTCGGACTCGCTCAGCGAATCCACGTAGAGTATGCCGCCATAGGCCGCTCCGGTTTCCTTGGCCACCTGCCGGGCGGGATCGGCGGAAACCGTGCTTTCGCTGAAGATGACCTGAATATTATGTTCGCGCATGGCGTCGATCACGCCGCGCACCTGTTGCGGCGTACCCTGGCTGTCGGCATTGACCGGCCACAGGAACAGTTCCTTCAGCCCGAAATCCCGGGCGAGATAGGAGAACGCCCCTTCGCTCGTTACCAACCACCGCTTGTTCTCAGGAAGGGCGGAAAGCTCATCGCGGATGGGCTGCACGGTGGCACGGATCTTGTCGGAATAGGCCTTGGCATTGGCGGCGTAAATCTCGGCGTGGGCGGGATCTATTCCAGCGAGTCCCTTGCGAATATTTTCCACATAGATCAAGGCGTTATCGGGTGACATCCAGGCATGTGGGTTGGGTTTCCCCTGATACGCCCCGCCATTAATCGCCATCGGTTCGATGCCGTCGCTGACAGTCACATCAGGTACGCCTGAAAGATTGGCCAGAAACTTCTCGAACCACAATTCCAGATTGAGGCCGTTGCGCAGCACCAGATCCGCCTTGCGGGCCTTGAGAATGTCGCGCGGCGTCGGCTGGTAGTTGTGAATTTCAGCGCCTGGCTTGGTGATGCTCTCCACCTCTGCCGCATCGCCCGCCACATTGCGCGCCATATCGGCAATGATCGTGAAGGTGGTGACCACCTTCGGTTTCTCCTGCGCGATAGCCGCAGCAGGCAGGAAAAGCGAAAAAGCAAAAAGGGCATGGCGGATTTTATGGAGATTCACGTCTGTCACCGATTTTTGTTGCGATCAACTCGCAACACCATCTGTCATGGATTCACACTTGTCAACGCTATTGCAAATCATTCGCAATTTAGCGGATTTCAAAAATGTCTGAAAATGGTGCGCTTTTGCCCGCACGGCGCCGGGGGGATTAAACTTTTTTCAATGAGAAAGCGGCACTATCGCAAGGCTCGGACAACGAGGTCCCGAGCTTATCCCGCGTGTGTTCCTCATCCTTCGAGCCACGTTCCGGGGTGAGGGCGATAGGCGGGGTACTGAATGTCAGGATTTTGCGCGTGAAGGCTGTATTCGGACGAATGCGGTTTTCGCGCAAACTCGTTATGATCGGAGGCGGGATCCTGCTTTTGGCAGGTGCGACCGGTTCTGCTGCCGTGTTTATCGGCAGCGAGCGGCTGCTCGGGTCCACCTATGCCTCCGCCAACGGGCTTTCCTGCGACGCAGTCCAGACAGTCAACATCCGCAAGAACGGTTCCCTGTGGGTCCGCAAATTCATTCGTACTGACGGCGGCAACGGCACGGACCGGTTGAAAACGGCGCTGCGCGTCGCCAGGGCAGTTTACGACAAACAGAAGCCCGATCTGGTCCAGGTTTCCGTGCTGGATAAAAACGGCCCGCAATTGCGCTCGGAAATGCGCGGCCGCGCCATCGCGGCCCAGGTGGTCTTCATTGCCGACCCGGCGAAAATTCCCGAAGGCGCCGATGCCCAGCGTTATTCCGCCTTTTACTACGATGGTGCATCAAACGGCAGCGGCCAGTTTTACGGGCTGCGCATCGATCTGCCGCTGGAAGATGCCGAAGCAATGGCTGCAAGCCTGAGTGATGCAACCGACTGCGCGACACCTGCTTTGGACGCTGCGCCCGAAGGGCATGGCGGAAAGGCCGCGAAAGGCGCGTCGGGCCACGGCGAGACCAAGGGCGAGGGCGGCGGCCACGATGCTGCGCCGGCGCAAACGCATGAGGGCGGACCCGGTGCGGAAGCCCACGGCGAACCCGTAGCTGACGAGGAACTTCTGACCTCGACCCCGGAAGCCGATGGCGGCAGCATCTTCAGCATCAGCTATCTGAAATCACTGATCTTCGGAAAAGGCACAACGACCGCGCAGGCGGCGGAAGAGAAGCTGGCTGAGGGTGAGGTTCCGCCTGCGGAAGAGCCGGGCGCGGCAAAGGCGAAGGCGGGGCATTAGGAGCGTTTGAGCTCTTGCTGACACCTCGGAATTAAAACCATCTGGAAAATTGATACGGCTGTGCCGACGTTTGTAAAATATCGTCGCAGCGCCTTCTTTCGTGATGCCGGACCTGATCCGGCATCCAGCCTTTGCGCGTCTGCGCAATGAGACGATCTAACAGGAAATTTTGCCACAGGGACCACAATGCTCGGTAGAGACCGAGCGCATGAGGGCAAGGGCGGCCATGCGGCCGCCTTCGCTTGAGTGTCCTTAGTCCGCCTTGTTGCGGCGGGCCGGGAAGAGGATGACGTCTCGGATCGAGGGGGCGTTGGTCAGGAGCATGATCAGGCGATCGACACCGATGCCGAGGCCGCCGGCGGGTGGCATGCCCTGGTCGATGGCGTCGAGGAATTCGTCGTCCAGCTGCTTGTCCTTTTCACCGCGGGCATGGGCCTGCTCAAGCTGCTCCACCATGCGGCGGCGCTGCTCTTCGGGATCGTTGAGTTCGGAGAAGGCGTTGCCCACTTCCCAGGCGTTGCAATAGCTCTCAAAACGCTCAACGAGGCGCGGTTCGCCCGGCACCTCCTTGGCGAAGGGCGAGATATCCTTCGGGAAATGCGTGACGTGGCTCGGCTGGATAAGCGTACCTTCAACCTTCTCTTCGAAGATGAAGGCAAGGCATTCGCCCCAGGTCCAGTCCTTCTCGACGGCGAAACCGGCAGCCTTGGCAGCGGCGCGGGCTTCCTCGTCAGTCTTGATTGCAAGGAAGTCGATGCCGGTCGCTTCCTTCACCGCATCAGGCATGGGCACGCGCTTGAATGGACCCTTGAAGGAAATTGTCTGGCCCTGGAATTCCACCTCGGTCGTGCCGTGGAGGGCAATCGCCAGCGTCTCGAACAGCCGTTCCACCAGACCCATGATGTCTTCGTAGTCGGCATAGGCCCAATAGCACTCCATCATGGTGAATTCAGGATTGTGCCGGGTGGAGACGCCTTCGTTGCGGAAGTTGCGGTTGATTTCGAACACCTTGTCGGAAAGGCCTGATACCAGCGTGCGCTTCAGGAACAGTTCCGGCGCGATGCGCAGATACATGTCCATCTTCAACGTATTGTGGAAGGTCTTGAACGGATCGGCCGTCGCGCCGCCATAGACGGTCTGCAGCATCGGCGTTTCCACTTCGAGGAAGCCTTCGGCCTCCATGAAGCGACGGATGCCGGACAGGATCTTGGAGCGCTGCAGGAAGCGCAGCTTGGAGTCCTCGTTCGCGAGAATATCGAGATGGCGCTTGCGGTAACGCAGCTCGATATCGGAGACACCGTGCCATTTTTCCGGCATCGGCAGCAGCGACTTGGTGAGCATGGTGATTTCTTCAGCGTTGATCGTCAGCTCGCCGCGCTTGGTGCGGCGCACCTTGCCGGTTACGCCGATGATGTCGCCAATGTCGATCATCGGCAGAAGATTGCGCGCCGTTTCCGGCGTCGTATCTTTGTGGCTGAAGATCTGCACCTTGCCCGAAGCGTCATGGATATCCATGAACATGCCGGAATTGCGCGACGAATAAACGCGGCCCGCCACCGTTACCGTGTCGCCGGTTTCCGTGTCCGGTTCGATATCGGCATATTTTTCCGCCAGCTCCGCATTGGTCAGCGTGCGATGGAAATGCGCCGGATAGACATCGCCGATCTGCTCGCGCAGCAGCGCAAGTTTCTGGCGGCGCACTTCGGTGGCGTCGGAGGAAAGGGCGGTGGTTTCGGTCTTGGTGTCGGTCATGTTTTTTGCCTTTAGCGGGCTTGTTCGTTGCGGTTACCCCCCTCTGCCCTGCCGGGCATCTCCCCCACAAGGGGGGGAATCGACAAGCGGCTGGCACCTTGCCCATGGAACGAGCGGGTTCAGCATCTGATCTCCCCCCTTGTGGGGGAGATGCCCGGCAGGGCAGAGGGGGGTATTCTAGGATGCTGCCGTAGCGGTCAGCATTAAATTATCAGCTTCCGCTGCCAACCATCGTGGCCACAACGGCAATAGCGACCTTCAGGCGCTGGCGCACCACGGAGCGGCCGAGTAGCGCCATCGAGTCAAACAGCGGCAGCGAGCGCGAGGAACCGGAGACGGCGACGAAGAGCGGCGGGGTGACGACGCGCAGTTTCTTGCCCGTGCGTTCGGCAATGTCGCGCAGCTCGGCCTCGATGGCTTCAACGTTCCAATCAGGCATTTTTTCCAGATCGGTGGCAACCGTGGTGAGGATTTCGTGGATTTCCTCGGGCTTGCTTTTGAGACCGGCAAAGGAGGCGGGCGTCAGGCCAACGTCGCTCGCAAGCAGGAAGCCGGCAAGGTTTGGCAATTCGCCGAGCTTGGAAATGCGGCTCTGGGCAAGCTTCAGGCCTTCGGTCAGGCGTGAATTTTCCATCGCCCATTCCAGCGTGCGGGCAATGAAGTCCTCAGGCGTGAGCTTTTCGCGCAGCCAGCGGCCGTTCAGCCAGTCCAGCTTCTGGATATCGAAGATGGCGCCGGCCTTGGAAAGTGCTTCCGGATCAAACTTCGCGGCCAGCTCTTCCATGGTCAGCAGCTCTTCGCCTTCGGCGATCTGGATGAAGAACAGGCCGAGGAAGTTCATCAGCGCTTCCGGCAGGTAGCCGAGCGCGGAATAATAGGAGATCGACGTCGGGTTCTTGCGCTTGGAAAGCTTCGATTTGTCGGCGTTGCGCATCAGCGACAGATGCATGAATGTCGGCTGGTCCCAGCCGAAATAACGGTAAAGCAGGATGTGCTTGGGCACTGAAGCCAGCCACTCTTCGCCGCGCGCCACATGGGTGATCTTCATCAGATGGTCGTCGATGACGTTTGCCATGTGATAGGTCGGCATGCCGTCGGCCTTGATCAGCACCTGCATGTCAACCGAATCCCAGGGGATCGAGACATCGCCGTAAACGCCGTCATGGAAATCGCACGAACCTTCGGTCGGGATTTTCATGCGCACGACGTTGGCTTCGCCGGCGGCGACGCGGGTGGTCACTTCTTCAGCCTTCAGGTGGAGGCAGAGCCCGTCATATTTCGGCGGCTTGCCAGCGGCGCGCTGCGCTTCGCGCATCTGCTCAAGCCGCTCGGGCGTGCAGAAACAACGGAAGGCATGGCCTTTTTCCAGCAATTCTTCGGCATATGGCCAGTACATAGGCTTGCGCTCGGACTGACGGTAGGGACCGTAGGGGCCACCGACGTCAGGGCCTTCCGACCAGGTGAGGCCGGTCCAGCGCAGCGCCTCCAAAACCTTCTGCTCATATTCCAGCGTCGAGCGGGTGGCGTCGGTATCCTCGATGCGCAGGATGAACTCGCCGCCGTGTTTCTTGGCGAAGAGATAGTTGAACAGCGCGATGTAAGCGGTGCCGACATGCGGCTCGCCGGTGGGGGAAGGTGCGATGCGGACGCGAACGCCGGAAGTGGTCATGAAATTCACTCGTCGTGACGGGGTGGTGACATCGGGGCGGCTTCACCCTTCTATCACGAAGTTTTCGTTTGAATGCGGCGGGAAAGGGTGCGGAAAGGCGTGTTGAACGCACTTTTGCATATTTCCGTTCGGCATCGGCTTAGGCCATATTATGCCGCAGGCGTCAAGGAAATATGGCGCTTGCGCTGTCTTCGCCCGGACGTAAACCGCCCCTAATTCACCGGCCAGACATAAAGCAGCATCGGAATGCTGGCAATGACGATCATGATCGACAGCGGCAGTCCAAGGCGCGGATAATCGCTGAAACGATAACCGCCCGGACCCATGACCAGCGTGTTGCACTGGTGGCCGATGGGCGTGAGAAAATCGCAGCCGGCGCCGATCGCCACCGCCATCAGAAAGGCCTCCGGCCGAAAGCCGAGCGTGGTGGCGAAACCGGCGGCGATGGGCGCCATGACCAGCACGGTTGCAGCATTGTTGAGGAAGGGCGTTACCGCCATGGCGGTCAAGAGGATCATGCCGAGTGCTGCGAAGGGCGGCAGTCCTTGTGCGGCATGGCCGAGCCAGGCGGCGATCAGCTCGCTGGCGCCGCTGGTGCGCAGACTGTCGCTGACGGGAATGAGGGCGGCGAGCATGACGAGGATCGGCCCGTCGATCGATTTATAGACTTCGGTGAGCGGTATCGCGCCGACGACGATCATCAGGAAGGCGGCGGCGAAAAAGGCGACGGATACCGGCACCAGCCCGCTGCCGGCGGCAATCATGGCCGCGGCAAGCACGATGACGGGCAACAGCGCGCGGCGCTGCACTCCAAGCAGGATTTCCCGCTGCGCCAGGGGCAGCAGCGAAAATTCCTGCAATACCTGTGGCAGGTTCTTGCGGCTGCCCTGCAGGAGAATGACGTCGCCCGCCTGCAAGGTCAGGTCGGAGAGCCGCTGGCTGACGCGCTGGCCGCGACGGCTGACTGCAATCAGATTGACGCCGCGGGTGTAGGACAGCGCCAGTTCTCGCGCGGAAATCCCGTTGAGAACGGATTCGTTGCTGATAACCGCTTCCATGGAAATAAGGTCAGCGGTCTTCTGGCCGTTCTCGGTGAGCGGCTTGCCTGACAGCAGCAGCTTGGCCTGCGAGACGATACGGTCGAGGCCCTCCGGGTTGCCTTCCAGAAGAATGGTGTCGCCCGGCTTCAGATTGACATCGGGGAAGGGGGAGATACGCCGGGGTCCGCGCAGGATAGTGCTGGCGATTACGTCGCCATCCGCCTGTTTCAACAGCTCCCGCAGCGGCTTGTCGGCGTAGGTGCTGTCGGCGGGAAGCGTCGCTTCGGCGGTATAGGCCGACTGGTCCAGAATATCCTCCACCGATGCCTGCTGGCGGTTGCGCACCGGCAGCAGCCGGTAACCGAAGGTCAGGAAGATGATGCCGATCACGGTCAGCCCGGCACCCACCGGGGTGAAATCGAACATCGAGAAGCTCTGTCCGGTCATTTCCTCACGCAGCCTGGAAACGACGATGTTGGGCGAGGTGCCGATCTGCGTCATGAGCCCGCCCAGAAGGGCGGCGAAGGCCATGGGCATCAGATAATAGGAAACAGGGCTGCCGGATTTGCGGGCGAACTGAAAAGCAACCGGCATCATGATGGCAAGCGCGCCGATGTTCTTGATGAAGGCCGACATGATGGCGACGACGATCATCAGAAAGGCCAATTGCAGGGTTTTGGAGTGCATCTCCGGGAAATATTTCTTGATCGTCATATCGACCACCCCTGAACGCGCCACGGCCGAACTGACGATCAGCGCACTGCCGACGATGATGACGATATCGTCCGAGAAACCGGAGAACGCCCTGTCGAAAGGCACAACCCCAACCGCCACCGCCACCAGCAACGCGCTGCACGCGACCACATCATAGCGGAACCTGTCCCATATGAACGCGACCATCATGCCGGCGATCACGGTAAAGGCGAGGATCTGGTCGGTCGTCATGCTTGCTTATGCTTTCGAAGGAGAGACGGCGGGACGGACTCTTCCGGTAGGGATGTCGAAGAACGCGAGGCGGGGCATGCGGTTCCGACTGGCCGGCGCTTTCCGCACGTTCGCGTCATACCGGCCTTGAGCCGGTATCCAGCCGCCGCGCGTCGGCGCGGCGGGAAGTGTCCCTTCAGCCCAAGGGCTTGGGCGGAAGGGTTGCCGGATCAGGTCCGGCATGACGGGTGAGGGCAATCAGTGCGGTTTGGCCGCCTGTGCTTTCTTGCGCTGTCTGGCGTTACGCGCCAGCATGTTGAGCAGTTCCACCAGCGCCGAAAACGCCATGGCGGCATAGACGTAGCCCTTGGGAACATGGAAGCCCATGCCTTCGGCGATCAGGGTCGTGCCGATCATCATCAGGAAGGCGAGTGCCAGCATGACGATGGTGGGGTTGCGCTCGATGAAGTTGGCGAGCGGCGTTGCGGCGAGCAGCATCACGGCAACGGCAAAGATCACGGCCACGATCATGATCGGCAGATGCGGTGTCATGCCAACCGCGGTGATGATGCTGTCCACAGAGAACACGAGGTCGAGCAGCAGGATCTGGCCGATGGCGGCGCCGAAATTCATCGCAACCGGGCCGCCTACCATGTCTTCCTTGTGATCTTCAGGATCGACATTGTGGTGGATTTCCTTGGTGGCCTTCCACATCAGGAAGAGACCGCCGGCGATGAGGATCATGTCCTTCCACGAGAAGGCGTGGCCGAAGATTTCGAAGACCGGCGTGGTGAGCTGCACGATCCAGGCCACAGTGCCGAGAAGGCCGAGACGCATGATCAAGGCAAGCCCGATGCCGATCTTGCGGGCTTTTTCGCGCTGTTCAGGCGGAAGCTTGTTGGTGAGGATCGAGATGAAGATCAGGTTGTCGATGCCAAGCACGACCTCCATGACGATCAGGGTGACCAGCGCCACCCAGGCAGCGGGGTCGGACAGAAGAGGGAGAACGGACTCCATCAGGGAATTTTTCCTTTCAGCAACAAGGCCACCCGAAACATTCGGTTCGTGGAATTTATAGCGCAATACGCGAGAAACAAGGAGACCGCGCCTGTGATTGGCAAGATTTCATCGAAATTTCGCGCAAACCGCGTATCAGGCCCCATGCCGTTGCCGGTCCGGTCGCCCGTTGCTGAATGATTTCAGGCCTTGTCGGTTCCGTAAGCAGCCATGAACACCATGATAGCGCTGTCGATCACCCGGTCCAGCTCCTCTTCGGGAACCGGGCCTTCGAGTTCTCCGAACAGGCGCAGCTTGAAGAAAGTGCCCGTGGAAAGCTCGATATATTGCCGAGCGGCAAGTTCGACATCATCGACCTTGAGATGGCCGAGCGAGACCTGATGCTCGATGAAATCCTGAAGAACGGTGCGGACGTTATTGGGTGCTGCGATGAAGAAACGCTGCGCCAGCTTCGGCATGCGGTCGATGACGCCGATCACCGAGCGCATGGCCGGTATCATTTCCGAGCAGATCATCTTGTTGGCGAAAGCCTTGCCGAACTGTTTCAGGCCGTCACGCACCTCTTCGGTGCCGGCCAGAATGTTGCGCATGGAGGTCGCGAATTCCTGCCGGTGATGATCGACAAGGGCGGCGAACAGGTCTTCCTTGTTGGAGAAATAGACATAGATCGTTCCCTTGGAAACGCCCGCTTCCCGCGTGATGTCGTTCATGCTGGCGGCATCGAAGCCCTTGCGCTTGAACACGCGCCAGGCGCCGGCAACAATCTGCTCACGCTTGGCCGGGTCTTCGCCCGCAGCAAAACGCCCGGCGGGGTTTCCCGGACAGCCCGTTTCGGTTTCCGTCTCCATATCCATGTCTTCACCTGCCATCGTTACCGGTTCCTAGCACTGCAATGGCGTAAAAAAAATTAACCGAACGTCGAACCAATCAGTTCGATTACACTTGATATGTGTCAGGAAAGGGATTATGTCAATCGAACCGAACGGTTCAGTTCGAAAAACTTTCTTCAATTTATCACGGTACAATCTCATGTCGGCCCAGAAGAATAGCGCGGTTCGCGCCGTCAACGATGCGGAAGAGGCGGACGTTTCCGCCAAGGCCGAGACCTCTCCGGCAAAGCCGGTGGAGGCCCCGCCGCAACAGCCGCCACAGACAATTGCCGCACCGAAGAAGAAGAAGCGTTCGCCGCTTCTGCCGATCTTTGCGATCGCCCTTCTCGCCGGCGCCGGCTGGTACGGTTATAACTGGTGGATCGACGGTCGCTTCATGGTTTCGACGGATGACGCCTATATACAGGGTGATATCGCGGTCATCGCGCCCAAGGTTTCGGGTTACATCGCCAAGGTGAACGTTGTCGAAAACCAGGAAGTCAAGGCGGGTGATCCGCTGGTTACTCTGGATGACGGCGACTATCGCATCGCGCTTGAACAGGCCGACGCGCAGATCCGCACCGAGGAACTGTCGCTGAAGCGCATCGATGCGCAGATCATCGGCGGCGAGGCAGCGCAGGAACAGGCCGTTGCCCAGAAGGGCGCTCTGGATGCGGCCCTTCGCGGCGCGGAAATCACCCAGAAGCGCGCCACCGAATTGCAGGCGAAGGATGTCGGAACCGTTGCCGCTTCCGACAGCGCGCAGGTCGCGCTCGATCAGGCCAGGGCGAATGTCGTGGCCGGCGAGGCGGCGATCTCGTCCGCGAAAGCCAATGTCGAGCTTCTTCGCGCCCAGCGCGAGGAAGCCGAAAGCACCATCCGTTCGCTGCAGCTTTCCAAGGACAAGGCGGCCCGCGATCTGGCCTTCACCGTGCTGAAAGCGCCCTATGACGGCGTTATCGGCAATCTGGCGGTGCAGACGGGCGATCTCGTTTCGGTCGGCAAGCGCCTTGCTTCGCTGGTGCCGTTGAACGAGCTTTATATCGACGCCAATTTCAAGGAAACGCAGCTGGCCCGTGTGGTGCCCGGTTCGAAGGTCCGCGTCCATGTGGATGCTTTCGACGACGAGACCATTGAAGGCACGGTGCAGTCGATCTCGCCCGGTTCCGGTTCGGTCTTCTCGATGCTGCCGCCGGAAAACGCAACGGGTAACTTCACCAAGGTCATCCAGCGCGTGCCGGTGCGTATCGTCTTCTCCAAGGAAGATCTCGCCAAGCACAATCTGCGTGCGGGCCTGAGCGTCGTCGTCGATGTGGATACCCGCACGGCGCCGGAAAACACGAAAACGGCGCACGTTAACCCATAGGCCAACCAGGGCGTCGTTGAGGGCAAGATCATGGCGGCTACGGTTGTCGGCACAGGCGGGGCATCTGTCCCCGTCGATCCACCCATGGACAAGCGCAGGCTCATCGCGTTCTTCGCGATGGTCTTCGGCATGTTCATGTCCATTCTCGATATTCAGATCGTCTCCGCCTCGCTTGCGGAAATCCAGGCAGGTCTCGGGGCGGGCTCCGACGAGATCGCCTGGGTGCAGACATCCTATCTGATCGCAGAAGTCATCATGATTCCGCTGTCGGGCACGCTGGCGCGCATCCTGTCCACGCGCGTGCTGTTTGCCACCTGTGCCGCCGGCTTCACCCTGTCGAGCGCGCTCTGCGCCACCGCGACCAATATCGACCAGATGATCGTCTACCGGGCGATCCAGGGCTTTATCGGCGGCGGCATGATCCCGTCGGTCTTTGCGGCCGCCTTCACCATTTTCCCGCCCTCCAAGCGTTCGGTCGTCTCGCCTATCATCGGTCTCGTCGCCACGCTTGCGCCCACCATCGGTCCCACGGTCGGCGGTTATCTTTCCAATGCCTTCTCCTGGCACTGGCTGTTCCTCGTCAACATCATTCCCGGCATCATCGTCACCATCCTGACATGGAGCCTGATCGATTTCGACAAGCCTGAAACCTCGCTGTGGAAGAAGTTCGACTGGTGGGGGCTGATCTCCATGGCCGTCTTCCTCGGCTCTCTGGAATACGTGCTGGAAGAGGGCAACAACAAGGACTGGTTCAACGACGAGCATATCGTCATCGGCTCGGTGGCCATGGTCATCGGTGCGGTGGTGTTCTTCTGGCGTGCCTTCAAGGTGGACTTCCCCGTTGTGGACATTCGCGCCTTTGCGGACCGAAATTTCTCCATCGGCTCGCTGTTTTCCTTCGTGATGGGCATAGGGCTTTACGGGCTGACCTATCTCTACCCGCTCTATCTCGGCCGGGTACGCGGTTACGATGCGCTGATGATCGGCGAGACCATGTTTGTGTCGGGTCTTGCCATGTTCTTCACCGCGCCGATTGCCGGCAAGGTGTCCACCAAGCTCGATCCGCGCATCATGATGGCCATCGGCTTCATCAGCTTCGGTTGCGGCACGTGGATCATGACCTCCGTGACGACCGACTGGGATTTCTACGAGCTGCTGATCCCGCAGATCCTGCGCGGTTTCGGACTGATGATGTGCATGGTGCCGATCAACAACATCGCGCTCGGAACGCTTCCGCCCGCGCGCATCCGCAATGCCTCGGGCCTGTTCAATCTCACCCGCAACCTCGGCGGCGCGGTTGGCCTTGCCGTCATCAACACGCTGCTGTCGCAGCGCACCGACGATCATTATGTGCGGCTGGCGGAACATGTCAGCTATTCCAATCCACAGGCGCTGGAGTGGCTGAACAATGTCGGCGCAAACTACGATTCCTACGGGCTGGACGGTGCTTCCGTCGCGATCAAGAAGCTGGTCGGCATGGTCTCGCAGCAGGCGTGGATACTCGCCTTTGCGGATGTGTTCTTCGCGCTGACGCTGCTGTTCGGCAGCCTGATCTTCATGACCGTACTGATCCAGAAACCGAAGGCAGCGCCGCCACCAGACGCGGCGCACTGAACAAAATCCCCTCCCATCCACCGCAGAGCTGGGGCCGTCGGAAATGACGGCCCCTTTTTTGTTTGGTTCGCGATACTTTTCCGTCATGCCGTCCTTGAGCCGATATCCAGCCAGCCCAAATCCTTGGCCCAAGGCTAAAATGACGGAAGTTGTTGGTCAGCCCCGATAATCTGCAGCCTGTTGATTTTATTGACTTGTCTAAATCCTTGGGAAAAGCCCGAGGATGACGACGGGCAAAGGCGCACACCCGCAGTTCAAAGATGGAAATAGAGTGAAATCATTGTCTTGCTGAAAATGTGAGGTACGTACATCATTTTTCGGTTTACGACGGCAGCAAAGGTGGATATTCAAATGGCACGGGAGGAAACATGAAGCCGACAGTTCACGATATCGCCGAGCGGGCGGGTGTCAGCCTTGCCACCATCGACCGGGTGCTGAACACGCGCCCCGGCGTTCACGCCGCTACTCGAGCGCGGGTAGAGGCGGCGATTGCCGAGCTTGGTTATGTGCGCGATATCGCTGCCGCCAATTTGGCCAAGGGTCGCAATTATTCACTGGTCTTCATCCTTCCCGGCAACGACAATTCCTTCATGGCGACGCTGAGAGCCGAAGTTCGTGCTGCAGCCGCCCGTGCCCATCTGGAGCGCACGGCGATCCGCGTTATCGAGGTGCCGCCCTTCAATGCCGCGGCACTGACGGAGGCGCTGGAAGTCGCGCGGCGGGAAAAGCCGTCCGGCGTCGCCTTCGTCGCGACCGATTCTGAGGATGTTGCCGAAGCCGCAGACCGGCTGGCCGAAGATGGCATCGCCACCGTCACGCTGGTCTCCGATCTGTCCGGTTCGCGCCGAGACCATTATGCCGGTGTCGACAACGTTGCGGCCGGGCGCACGGCGGCAAGCCTCATGGGGCGCTTCCTGTCCGGGCGCGGCGGCGATATTGCTGTCGTTGCCGGCTCGATGCTGGTGCGCGACCATCGCGAACGCCTCGACGGCTTCCGCTCCGTCATCGAAAGCGAATTTCCGGACCTGCGACTATTGCCGGTCCTCGAAGGCCGGGACGATCCCGTCACCGTCGAGGCACTGGTCACCAAGGCGCTTGCGAGCGACGCGCTGTCCGGCATCTACAGTCTCGGCGCCGGTAATCGCGGCCTCATCCGGGCGCTCAGAGCATCATCGGGAGAAAGATCGCCATCCGTCATCGCCCATGAGCTTACCGAAAACACGGCCAATGCGCTGCGGGAAGGAGTGCTCGATGCGGTACTCAACCAGGATGCAGGGCATGAGGTGCGCAGCGCCATTCGCGTGTTGAAAGCGCGCGCCGATGGTCTGGCTGTCATCGCCGCGCAGGAGCGTATCCGCATCGACATATTCCTCAGGGACAATCTGCCCTGAGGAGAGCATTTCCAGGAAAAGTGGCCGCCGGTTTTCCGTCCGGAAATGCGGTGACCCTTAAAACCGCTGAAGTGGCGCAAGGAGCGCCGGAATGGAGAATTACATGTATCTCGGTCTCGATCTTGGAACATCCGGTGTCAAAGCCCTGCTGATGGACGGCGATCAGAAGATCGTCGGCTCGGCCAACGGCTCGCTGGAGGTCTCGCGTCCGCATCACGGCTGGTCGGAACAGGACCCGGCAGACTGGATTGCCGCGACGAAAACCGCAGTCGAAGGTCTGAAGCAGAAGTTTGCGAAGGAACTCGCTGCCGTGAAAGGTATCGGTCTTTCCGGCCAGATGCATGGAGCGACGCTGATAGACGCCAGCGGCAATGTGCTGCGGCCGTGCATTCTGTGGAACGACACGCGCTCCTATGCCGAGGCTGGCGAACTCGATGCCGATCCGCGCTTCCGCAAGATCACCGGCAACATCGTATTCCCCGGTTTTACCGCACCGAAACTGGCCTGGGTGGCGACGAACGAACCTGAAATCTTCGCGAAGGTGGCCAAGGTACTGCTGCCGAAGGATTACCTGCGACTGTGGCTGACGGGTGAATATATCTCCGAAATGTCGGATTCCGCCGGCACCTCCTGGCTCGATACCGGTGCGCGCAAATGGTCTACCGATCTTCTGGCGGCGACCGGCCTTGAGGAAAAACACATGCCGTCGCTGGTCGAAGGCACCGAGGAGGCAGGTGTGCTGCGTGCCGAGCTCGCCTCGCAATGGGGCATTGCGGGCAAGGCCGTGGTGGCCGGCGGTGCGGGTGACAATGCCGCTTCCGCCTGCGGCATGGGCACGGTGAAAGAGGGCCACGCCTTCGTTTCGCTCGGCACTTCCGGCGTGTTGTTTGCCGCCAACGCCTCCTATCTGCCGAAGCCGGAAAGCGCCGTACACGCGTTCTGCCACGCGCTTCCCAACACATGGCACCAGATGGGCGTCATCCTGTCCGCTACCGATGCACTCAACTGGTATTCGCGCCTCACCGGCAAGTCCGCAGCCGAACTGACGGGTGAACTGGGCGACGAGCTTCTGGCGCCGAGCGGCGTCACTTTCGCACCCTATCTTTCCGGCGAGCGCACGCCGCATAACGATGCCGCCATTCGCGGCTCTTTCATTGGTCTTTCGCATGAAAGTGACCGCAAGGCGCTGACGCAGGCCGTGCTGGAAGGCGTGACTTTCGCTATCCGTGACAATCTCGAAGCGCTGAAGTCGGCCGGTACCTCCATTTCCCGCGTCACCGCCATCGGCGGCGGTTCGCGCTCGGCCTATTGGCTGGCCTCGATCGCGACTTCGCTCGGTGTGCCCGTGGATATTCCCGCGGAGGGCGATTTCGGCGCCGCTTTCGGCGCCGCCCGCCTCGGTCTCATCGCTGCAACAGGTGCAGATCCGGTTGCAGTCTGCACGCAGCCTGAAACGGCGCGGACGATCGAGCCGGTGGTGGCGCTTGGCGATGCTTATGAGGAGGCCTACCAGCGGTATCACGCGCTTTATCCGGCGATCAGGGGGCTTTCGCGGTGAGGCTCCGCACTCGCCGCTTACCCCCCTCTGCCCTGCCGGGCATCTCCCCCACAAGGAGGGAGATCGAATCGCTGCACCGTCCCGGCCATCTCTAACGCTGCGGAGGATGCGCTGAAGTTATCGTCTTGCCGATCTCCCTCCTTGTGGGGGAGATGTCCGGCAGGACAGAGGGGGGGGGTAGCCACACCCTCCATCAATTAAACCCAACCCACCAAGGAGGAACCACCCAATGACCACAGGCTTCTTCGGCGATATCGCCAAGATCAAATATGAAGGCCCCGACAGCACCAACCCGCTCGCCTTCCGCCATTACAACCCCGACGAGATCGTTGCCGGAAAGCGTATGGAAGATCACCTGCGTTTTGCCGTGGCTTACTGGCACACCTTCACCTGGCCGGGCGGCGACCCATTCGGTGGGCAGACGTTCCAGCGTCCGTGGTTTGAAGACACCATGCAGGCCGCCAAGCTGAAGGCCGATGTCGCCTTTGAATTCTTCTCGCTGCTCGGTTCGCCGTTCTATTGCTTCCACGACGCTGACGTGCGCCCGGAAGGCAGGAACTTTGCCGAAAACACCAGGAACCTCAACGAGATCGTCGATTTCTTCGCTCAGAAGCAGGCTGATACCGGCGTAAAGCTTCTGTGGGGTACGGCGAACCTGTTCTCCAACCGCCGCTTCATGTCGGGTGCCGCGACCAATCCGGACCCGGATGTCTTCGCATTCTCGGCTGCGACGGTGAAGACCTGCATGGATGCCACCAAGAAGCTCGGCGGCGCCAATTACGTGCTGTGGGGCGGTCGTGAAGGTTACGAAACGCTGCTCAACACCGATCTTTCGCGCGAGCTGGACCAGCTCGGCCGCTTCCTCAATCTGGTTGTGGAATACAAATACAAGATCGGTTTCGAAGGCACGATCCTGATCGAGCCGAAGCCGCAGGAGCCGACCAAGCACCAGTACGACTACGACGTCGCAACCGTTTACGCGTTCCTGCAGAAGAACGGTCTCGAAAAGGAAGTGAAGGTCAATATCGAGCAGGGCCACGCCATCCTCGCCGGCCATTCCTTCGAACACGAACTGGCCATGGCCAATGCCTTCGGCATTTTCGGCTCCATTGACATGAACCGCAACGATTACCAGTCTGGCTGGGATACCGACCAGTTCCCCAACAACGTACCTGAAATGGCGCTGGCCTATTACCACGTGCTGGCCGGCGGCGGCTTCACCAATGGCGGCACCAACTTCGATTCCAAGCTGCGTCGCCAGTCGCTCGATCCGCAGGACCTGCTGATCGGCCATATCGGCGGCATGGATTGCTGCGCCCGCGGCCTGAAGGCGGCGGCGAAGATGATCGAGGACGGCGCGCTGTCGAAGCCGCTTTCGGAGCGTTACGCGAAATGGGACGCACCTGAAGCCCAGAAGATGTTGCGCGGCGAGCTGAAGCTCGAAGAAATCGCAGCGCTGGTCGAGCGCCAGGATATCAACCCCGAGCCGAAGTCCGGTCGTCAGGAATATCTGGAGAACGTGGTCAATCGTTACGTTTGACGGGCTGGTACGTTCAAAAACAAAGGACGGGGGAGCATCCCCCGTCTAGAGGTTGGTTAAAGCCGCAAAACCTCTTCTCCGTCATCCTCGTGACACGCCCGAGGATGACGTCGTATCTGCGGTGTACGACGCCGTGCGGTCTCCGGGTCTGATGCTGCAGATAACATTCCATAAAGTGAGGCTAAGAAGGTCGCGATAGCCGGATGACGGGGCCTGCTCGCCGTCTGCTGCCAAAGGCGAGAACAGTTCCGCGCCACCCCTCCTTTCTTTCCAGTCACTTACCGCAAAACCTTTCCCCGCATGTCCCCACCCGTCTGTTTCGCTGCATCATTCCCCTGCAACCGGACGGAAGGGCGATACGCGCGGTGCCTTTCGCGGACCGGCTGCCGGCATCGACAAGCGTGGTTCTGGCAAACCACGTTCCGGAAAGGCGTCCCGCAATTGCCAGCAGCGGGAAGGGCCGATCCGGTAGGTGTCGTGAAAAGGCTGTCACCGATGGACCGGCATTCCGGTCAAACGGGACGCGGCCCGGCAGATGCAAGACTTTCCACCACCCTCAACTCCCATCCGCATTTGCCGGGCTGTCGTTTCTCCCGTCGCCGGGAAACCGTTGCGGCGACTTTCGTGTACCTAAAGCGCTTTGGATATCTTAACCCCGCTGCTGAAACGTTGCAGATTTTGCGTGCTTGCGGCTGTACCTCATTGCTGACTTGGTCTAAACCGCTCTCCATCTTTTGACGCTCGATGGATGACGAAAGGGCCTATCCGATGACCGATCACAAAGCGCTTGCAGCCCGTTTCCCCGGCGATTTCCTGTTCGGCGTGGCGACCGCCTCCTTCCAGATCGAGGGTGCCACCAAGGTTGACGGCCGCAAGCCATCCATCTGGGATGCCTTCTGCAACATGCCGGGCCATGTCTTCGGGCGCCACAATGGCGACGTTGCCTGCGATCACTATAATCGCTGGGAGGATGATCTTGATCTCATCAAGGAAATGGGTGTCGAGGCCTATCGTTTCTCCATTGCCTGGCCGCGCATCATTCCCGATGGCTTCGGCCCGATCAACGAGAAGGGGCTGGATTTCTACGACCGCCTCGTCGATGGCTGCAAGGCGCGCGGCATAAAAACCTATGCGACGCTTTACCATTGGGACCTGCCGCTGACACTGATGGGCGACGGCGGCTGGGCCTCGCGTTCCACCGCCCATGCCTTCCAGCGTTACGCCAAGACCGTCATGGCACGGCTGGGCGACCGGCTGGATGCGGTGGCGACCTTCAATGAACCCTGGTGTGCAGTTTGGCTCAGCCATCTCTATGGCATTCATGCGCCGGGCGAGCGCAACATGGAAGCAGCCCTTGCGGCCATGCACCACATCAACCTTGCCCATGGTTTCGGCGTCGAGGCGTCCCGCCATGTTGCGCCCAAGGTGCCGGTCGGACTGGTGCTGAACGCCCATTCCGTCATCCCGGCCTCCAATAGCGACGCCGACCTGAAGGCAGCTGAACGGGCATTCCAGTTCCACAACGGCGCGTTTTTCGATCCGGTCTTCAAGGGCGAATATCCGGCCGAAATGATGGAAGCCCTGGGCAGCCGCATGCCGGTGGTGGAGGCGGAAGACCTGTCCATCATCAGCCAGAAGCTCGACTGGTGGGGCCTGAATTATTATACACCGATGCGCGTTGCCGACGACGCCACCGAAGGTGCGGAATTCCCTGCCACCAAACCAGCCCCGGCCGTCAGCGATGTCAAGACCGATATCGGCTGGGAAGTCTATGCGCCGGCGCTGCATTCCCTGGTGGAGACGCTCTACGAGCGCTACGAGCTGCCTGATTGCTACATCACCGAAAATGGCGCCTGCTACAATATGGGCGTCGAAAACGGCGAGGTGGACGACCAGCCCCGTCTTGACTATTACGCCGAACATCTTGGTATCGTTGCCGATCTGGTGAAGGACGGTTACCCCATGCGGGGTTACTTCGCCTGGAGCCTGATGGACAATTTCGAATGGGCGGAGGGTTACCGCATGCGCTTTGGCCTCGTGCACGTGGATTACGAAACGCAGGTTCGTACGTTGAAGAACAGCGGCAAATGGTACAGCGCGCTGGCATCGGGTTTCCCGAAGGGGAACCACGGTGTGATGAAGGGGTGAGGCTTTCTCCCTCATCCCTGTGCTTGTCACAGGGATCCAGCCAGCCCAAGTCCTTGGGCTGAGGGGAGTCTTTCCGCCACGCAGACGCGTGTCGGCTCGATTCCTGTGACAAGCACAGGAATGAGGGTGGAGAGGCTGGCTCGTGTGTGAACTTTACCTGCCGTATTCCTCACCAGGAGTACACTATCGCTCTCCCCAATAAAGTTCTTCCACCTTACTATCAGTTTTCCAAACTTTTTTGCCAGTTACCCGGCGGTGCCTGCTTGCGCCTGCCATCCTGTCTCCTATGTCAGGCAGGCTACGCAGACGTAGCGCCCGCTGCTGCCTCATCCGGAGCGGTGCGGGCTGGTCCTCCCAGGGAAAACGAACATGCTTATCGAAAAACTCAACTGGCGTTATGCCACCAAGAAAATGGATCCTTCCAAGACTGTTGCGGAAGACAAGGTCGAGCGCATCGTCGAAGCCGCCCGGCTGGCGCCCACTTCCAGCGGGTTGCAGCCGTTCGAAGTCATCGTCGTTACCGATCCGGAAGTGCGCGCAAAGATCCGCGAGATCGCCTGGAACCAGGCGCAGGTCACCGAAGGTTCGCATCTTCTGGTGTTTGCGGCGTGGGATAACTACACGCAAGAGCGGATCAACCATATGTTCGATCTGGTCAACGAAGAGCGCGGCGTCAAGAACGAGGGCTGGGAAGCGTATCGTCAGAAGCTTCTCTCCTCCTATCCGCAGCGTGATGAGCAGGAGAATTTCGAACACGCAGCCCGTCAGGCCTATATTGGTTTCGGCATGGCGGTGGCGCAGGCTGCTTTCGAGGGTGTGGATTCCACACCGATGGAAGGTTTCGATCCGGTCAAGCTGGATGAAATCCTCGGCCTGCGTGAAAAGGGCCTGCGCTCCGTCACCATCCTGCCGCTCGGATACCGCGAGCCGGAAGGCGACTGGCTGGTGAACCTGAAGAAGGTCCGCCGCCCGCTTGAGGAATTCGTCAGCCGCGTCTGATTTCACGCACTCGCGAAGTCTTGACTGCCGCAGGGCCGCACAGACGGCTTTGCGGTAGATTTTTTCTCTGATTTCAGATAATTGAAAAATCATCCCTGTTAAAAGATGGCGCCTGCGGGCAAGTATGCGCCATCGAATTGCCGATCCCCGGCATTTCTGAGTGAAAGCCTGACGAAATGACCCGGAAAATCAGCTGTCATCGAATGTGCCAGAAGGCTGCATGAAGAGAGCGGTTCAGCACCGCAACAGGATTTTTTGAGACCCGATCCGTCAAGAGTTTTCGCAGAGTTCCCAATGAGTTTTTCATCCAACGCGACATCGCTCGCGCGCGCACCGCAGACTGCCAAGGACGCGATGGTCACGTTTGAAGGCGTGACCAAGACCTTTGGCGGCAGCGATGGCAAGCCGGGCTTCGCAGCCCTTGCCGGCATTGACTATGTCGTGCCGAAGGGTTCCATCACCGGCATCATCGGCCGCTCTGGTGCCGGCAAATCCACCCTCATCCGCCTCGCCAACGGCCTTGAAAAACCGTCGTCCGGCCGGGTGGTCGTCGACGGTGTCGATGTTGCTGCCCTTGATGAGAAGAGTCTGAGGACCCTTCGCCGTTCCGTCGGCATGATCTTCCAGCACTTCAATCTCCTGTCGTCGCGCACCGCTTTCGACAATGTGGCGCTGCCGCTAGAAATTGCCGGTCTGGGTAAAAAAGAGATCGAAACGCGGGTAACGCCGCTGCTCGAACTCGTCGGCCTTTCCGACAAGGCGAAGCGTTATCCGGCGGAACTGTCGGGTGGGCAGAAGCAGCGTGTCGGCATCGCCCGCGCGCTTGCGACGCAACCCAAGCTGCTGTTGTCGGACGAGGCGACGTCCGCACTCGATCCGGAGACGACCCAGTCCATCCTTGAACTCTTGAAGCGCATCAATGCCGAACTTGGGCTGACAGTGCTGCTCATCACCCACGAGATGGAGGTGGTGAAGACCATCGCCTCGCAGGTCGCCGTTATCGACAGGGGCCTGATCGTGGAGGAGGGGCGCACCTTCGATATTTTCACCGCGCCGAAACACGAGACGACCCGCAGCCTGCTGTCGTCCTCGGTCGGGGTTAAGCTGCCGCACTGGGTTACATCAGGGTTGAAGCCGGAAGCCGCGGAGGGTGACCGCGTTCTCGTGCGGCTGGTGTTCTTCGGCGAAACGGCATTCCAGCCGCTGACCGCGCGTCTTGTTGCGGAAATCGGCCCTGACGTGAACATCCTTGCCGGCACCATCGAGGAAATTTCCGGCGAACCCTTCGGCTCGCTGGTTGTGTCCTATCCGGCCACGGCGGAAATCACCGCCCGCGCCGGCCGCTTTTACACTGAGACCGGTCTTCACACGGAGGTGCTCGGTTATGTCGCCTGATATGCTTTTCAACCTTCTGTCGAAGGGTCTTCTGCAAACGCTGCACATGGTCGCGGTCGCCGGCATCGTCGGCTCCATCATCGGCGTGCCGATGGGCGTTTTCCTTGCCACCAGCGGCAAAGGCGAACTCTTCCCCGCGCCGATGACGAACCGCATCCTCGGCCTTGTCGTCAATGCGGCGCGCTCCACGCCCTTCATCATTCTGGTGGTGGCAATCATTCCCTTCACGCGGCTGGTCGCTGGCACTTCCATTGGCACCAGTGCGGCCATCGTGCCGCTGACGGTTGCCACCGTGCCCTTCATCGCACGGCTGGTGGAAGCGGCGATCCGCGAGGTCGACAAGGGCCTGATCGAAGCGGGCCCGCGCCATGGGCGCAACACCGTTGCAGATCGTCACCAAGGTCCTGCTTGCGGAAGCAAAGCCGGGCATCACGCTGGCGCTTACGCTCACACTCGTCAGCCTCATCGGTTATTCGGCCATGGTCGGTGCTGTCGGCGGTGGCGGGCTGGGTGATCTCGGCATTCGCTACGGCTACCAGCGCTTCATGCCTGACGTGATGCTGGTCGTGGTGCTGGTGCTGATCGTGCTCGTGCAGCTCGTGCAGAGCGCCGGCGACCGGCTTGCCCGCAGCTTCGACAAGCGCACCCGCAAGAACTGATAAAACCGTTCAAGAACAACAATCCCAAGAACAACAAACCCAAGGAGACATCCATGAAGAAAATCATCCTCGCGGCTTCGCTCGCCGCTCTCTTTACCGCCGGTCAGGCGCTGGCCGAAACCATCAAGATTGGTGTTACACCAGCCGAGCACGCGCAGATCATGGAACAGGTCAAGAAGATCGCCGCCGCCAAGGGACTGGACATCGATATCGTCGAGTTCTCCGACTACGTCGTGCCGAACCAGGCGCTGGCAGACGGTGAGCTTCAGGCCAACTCCTTCCAGCACCAGCCTTACCTCGACAATCAGATCGCTGACCGCAAGTTCGATCTCGTCAGCGTCGGCACCACCATCACCACCCCGATGGGCGTTTATTCGAAGAAGGTGAAGAACCTTGACGAGCTGAAGGACGGCGCGACGGTTGGTATTCCGAACGACCCGACCAATGGCGGCCGTGCGCTTCTCGTTCTCGCTTCCAAGGGTGTGCTCAAGGTCAAGGAAGAAGCCGGTCTGAAGGTAACGCCTGCCGACATCACCGAAAACCCGAAGAACATCCAGATCGTCGAACTTGACGCTGCCCAGTTGCCGCGCTCGCTGGATGACACCGACGCTTCGGTCATCAACACCAACTATGCCACGGCAGCAGGCCTGAACCCGAAGAAGGACGCCATCGCCATCGAAAGCGAAAAGTCCCCTTACGCAAACGTCATCGCCGTTCGTGCGCAGGACAAGGACAAGCCGTGGGTGAAGACGCTGGTGGAATCCTACCACAGCCCGGAAGTGAAGGCCTTCATTCTGGAGAAGTTCAACGGCACGGTCATTCCGTCCTGGTAATCCGGCCTGACACGATTGAAGTTGCAGCCTCTCCCGTTCGCGGGGGAGGTTTTTTGTTTGCGGGGCGGACGCATCCGCGGTTTTCATGAAAATCCCCCACCATTGTGGGGAGAATTTTTCTCTTTTTCACCCATACTGTCGTTTTATACCCGTTGTTTTTTGTGGCGTCGCCACAATCCAACTTAACGGCTTTTGAATGTTTCCTTCGCAAGATGATGCTTTCGAAGGGGATTTTATGCGGATTGCGCCGCGAAACATTGGGGAATATTTGCCGGTCGGTCGTAGAACCGCCGTCGGCGTCGTATTGTCCACCTTTGCGCTGGTGCTTCTCATCGTCACCGCGCTGGTCTTGTCTGCTCTGAGCCAGGTCAGGGAAAGGGCGAACTCGCTCGACAATGCCCGCTCGCGCGAGACGACGGCGGGCGCCCTTGTCACCTTCCGCGACCAGCTTGGCGCGACGCTGAACGACTACGCCGCCTGGGACGATGCCGCCGACTATGTTTACGCCCCCGACAGGTTCGACTGGGTGGCGAGCAATTATGGCGAGATGACGGTTAACAGCGATCTTTTCGATACCGCCGTCGTCCTCGACGAAGACGGCAAGGTCCGCATGGCTTACCAGAACGGCAAGCCGGTTGCCTGGAAGCCCCATGACTATTTTGCGGAAGGCCTCAAGGAGATGATCGAACGGGTGCGCTCCATGCGTCCCGGCATCGCGTCGCAGGTCACCGGTTTCGTGAAAACCCGCGACGGCGTCGCGGCTACGGGTGTCGCGTTGGTGCGGCTCAAATCCGGGGTCTTGCCGCCGGTTGGATCCGAGCGGCGATATCTGATTTTCGCGCGCCATCTCAAACAGGCGACGGTGGACAAGCTGGCCCGCAACTACGTCATCGATGGTCTGCAACTGCAATATGGCGACGGACCGGCGACCAACCATGTGGATGTCGTCAATCCGCTTGGCGATGTGCTGGCGCGGCTCGTCTGGCGCTCGCAGCTGCCGGGGGACGTGAGCTTCCATGAGGCCCGGCCGGTCGTCTTCACGGCACTCGGCATTGCCGGAACGTTCTTTCTCGTACTTCTCATCATCGGTTCGGCAACGCTCGACCGGCTGAAGGCCGACGAGGCGGCGGCGAGGGAAGAGGCGCTGCGCGATCGACTGAGCGGGCTCAGCAACCGCGCCGGGCTGTTTTCCAAGCTGAACCGCATGGTGGGCAAGGCCCGCCACGACAAGACCGATATCAAGCTGCTTTACCTCGATCTTGATGGTTTCAAGGAGATCAACGATTCCTACGGTCACGCTGCCGGCGATCGGCTGATCAAGGGCGTTGCGGCGGCGCTCAGGGTGCTTGTGCCGGAAGATGCCGTGCTTGCGCGGCTCGGCGGCGACGAATTCGCCATCGCCATTCAGGGCAACGACGTGTGGTCGGAAGGCCGCAAGCTCTGCCAGGCGCTGCTCGAACTGTTCACCGAGCCGTTCAGCATCGGCGAGCGGGTGGCGAGCATCGGTTGCAGCATCGGCACTTCCGTCTCCAGAGCCGGTGATATCAACGGCGAGGAACTGCTGCGCCGCGCCGACATGGCCATGTATCAGGCCAAGGAAAACGGGCGTGGGCGTTATGTCGCCTACGAGCTGAAAATGGATGCTCTGCGCGAGGAGAAGCTGCAGCTTGAGGCCGATCTGCGTTATGCCATCCTGAATGACGAGATATCGGTGGTCTACCAGCCGGTCGTCAATGCCGCCACGCGCAGCATAACCGGGGTGGAGGCGCTTGCCCGCTGGCAAAGGCCGGGATACGGCTTCGTGCCGCCGGATATCTTCATCGCCGCTGCCGAAACCAGTGGCCTTATCGAGCGGCTCGGCCTGCTGGTGCTGCGCAAGGCCTGCGAGACGGCGGGTCAATGGCCCTCCATCAAGCTTTCGGTGAATATTTCACCCGTTCAGTTCCGCAATCCGGCCTTTTCCGGCAACGTGGCGGATATTCTCGCTGCCACGCAGACGCCAACCGCAAGGCTGCGGCTGGAAATGACCGAGGGCTATTTCATCCAGAATCCGGAGCGGGCAAGTGCGGCAATCGACAAGCTGAAACAGCTTGGCCTGCATATAGCGCTCGACGATTTCGGAGCCGGTTTCGCCAGCGTCGGATATCTGCGCCGCTTCGGTTTCGACCGCATGAAGATCGACCGGTCGCTGGTCATGGCGCTGGAGCAGGGTGGGCGGTCGCTGGAAATGTTGCAGGCAACCGTGGCGCTTGCAAAATCTCTCGATATTCCGGTCACGGCGGAGGGCGTCGAGACAGAAGAACAGGCGGCTATCCTGCATCTGTGTGGCTGTGACGAATTGCAGGGCTACCTGTTCTCAAAACCCGTCGCCGCTGAAGAGATTACCGCCATGCTGGAGGAGCAGACGGCGCCGCTGTTTGCGCTTCGGGCAGGGGCAAAAGGGTGATCCATACTCCGTCACCCCGGACCTCATCCGGGGCCCAGAGCGATCAAGTCGTTAATCGCGTAAGAGCTTTCTTACCGTGAAGACGTGCCGTGGCTGGATGCCGTATCAGGCCCCGCATGACGGCGGACAGCTGACCTCTCCTACATCGCGTCAGGACTTTGCAGTCCTCTGGCCGCCGATCGGCTTTACCGCCCCAGATGGCGCTCGCCGCGCTTCTTTGCCAGTTCGATCTGCTGCTGCCGGTCGCGGAACCGCTGGCGGTCTTCTTCTGTCCGGTCGTCGTAACAGCTCGGGCAGGACACACCTTCCTCGAACAACGGGGATTGGCGCACCTCTGATGTGATCGGGTTGCGGCAGGCGTGGCAGAGCTTGTGATCGCCTTCGGCAAGACCGTGGACGACGGAGACGCGCTCGTCGAACACGAAGCAGGCGCCTTCCCACAGGCTCTCTTCTTCCGGCACCTCTTCCAGATATTTCAGGATGCCGCCCTTGAGGTGATAGACCTCATCGAACCCCTGTTCCTTCATGAAGGCGGTCGCCTTTTCGCAGCGGATGCCGCCGGTACAATACATGGCGATCTTCGGCTTGTTGTGCAGGCCGGGATTGTTCTTTACCCAGTCGGGAAACTCGCGGAAGGTCTTGGTCTTTGGGTCCACCGCGCCCTTGAAGAGACCGATCGCGGTCTCGTAGTCGTTGCGGGTGTCGATGACGATGGTGTCCGGGTCGGAGATCAGCGAGTTCCAGTCGCGCGGATCGACATAGGTGCCGACGATGCGGTTGGGATCGATATCCGGCACGCCCATGGTGACGATCTCTTTCTTGAGCTTCACCTTCATGCGCACGAAGGGCATGTTCGATGCCCGGCTTTCCTTGTGTTCCAGCGCCGTAAATTCCGGCTGTGCACGCAGGAAGGCAAGTATGGTGCGTACACCCGCATCCGGCCCGGCAATGGTGCCATTGATACCTTCCGCCGCCAGAAGCAGCGTGCCCTTGACGCCGTTTTCCCGGCAAAGCTGAAACAGCTCGTCGCGCAGGCTTTCAAACCGCGGCAGGCGGGCGAAATGATAAAGCGCAGCCACGAGAAAATCGCCAGTGGGGTGAGGGGCGGCTTCCGGGCGGGGGAGAATGGTGGTGTCGGTCATGGGCGCTGAAATACAGCGGCGGCGGTCGCAAATCAATATTTATCCGCCGCTGCCGGTATTTTGAAAATCGTCAAATTCTCAGTCTCTTCGGGCTTTCCGGTCTACTTCGCCGCCTGCCGCCATAAAAGGCCGACGATGCGGCTTTCGGTTCTGGCGGATTCGGAGAAGACTTCGTTTGCCAGCTCAAGGCCATCTCCGCGCAGCGCCTGCTGCCTCTGAATGATTGCATCGAGAAGCAGAGCCAGTCGCTCGCCATTGCCGAAACGCTCCGGTTCCCGGTCGGCAAAGGCTGAAAGGACCGAGAGATCGTGCTCGTGTCCGAGGATATCCACCAGCCGCTTGGTGTCGGACCGCTTGGCGCGCATCGCCGATGGCCAGAGGCGGCGCAGAAGGCCGAGATGCATCCAGTAGGCCTGGCCCGCCTTGCGCAATTCGTGGAAATGTTCGACGTCGGCCTGCTCATGGCAGTCGGCAAGTGCTTTACGCGCCCTCTTCCTCTGCTTCGCCCAGCCAGTCTTCACCAGCCTTGTCACATCTTTAAGCTCGTCCGGCAGCGACACTGCCTTCAGCCTCTTGCGTGCTTCCTCGCAGCCGGCGATGGCGGCCGCAATGGCGTCGTCGAGACCTGCCTCGTGTTCGATGGCGTGGTCGCGGCGCTTGCGCAGGACTGTCGTGATCGATCGCAGCGCCTTTCCTTGCGTCGTGGAGGTCGCGAAAGTCTCGAGATACTCCACCGTCTCCACCAGCGCCGTTGCTTCGCGCGCAAAAGCAAGCGAGCGGGCGATATCGCGAAAGCGGGCGTTTTCCTCTTTGCTGAAATCGGGTGCTGCCCTGGCGACGAGGCGGTAGAGCGCGCGCAGCCGCTTGAACCGCTTGCGGGCATCGTGCACGGCCTCATGGCGCCCGGAAGGCTGGTCGCGAAGGCTGGTTATCGCCTCTTCGATCAGTTCCAGTCCCGCGCGGCGGATTTCATCGTCGAAAGGTTTGTTCGGGTCAATCCTGAAGGGCATCCGCCAAGTCTCCGTGGGGACAGTTCATGGCGAGCGACTGGTTGGAGAAGCGACGGTCGCCCGTTACCTCCTTGCCAAGCCAGGAGGGCAGATCGGGGTTGGCGTTCTCGTCGTCCATCTCTACCTCCGCCACGATCAGCCCCTTGTATTTACCCTCGAAAACATCGACTTCCCAGGTGAATCCACCGTGATCAACCGTGTGGCGCATCTTCTCGATCACCACGCCGGGGGCGCTGGCCATCAATTCTTCCGCGTCATTCAGTGGAATGGAATATTCATATTCATCGCGGACGAGCGAACTCGCGCCGATCTTGATGGTCAGTGTCGCGTCAAGCCTGTTGACGATCCTGACCCGGACCGAACGATTTTCCAGCGAGGCGACATATGCCTGCCGGAAAGCCATGCTATGCGTCACTTCATTACGCCATTCATCGCCTGCAACCAGAAACTTCCGCTCGATTTCCTTGGCCATGCTGTCTCCGTAAACCGGTGCGCCAGATTATCGCATGAAGACGTCATAAAGAAGCGAATAGATTGAAGTATCTGGATAAAAATGGTCTTGCCATGCCTCGACATCAAGGCCGGGGCAGGCTAATCGATAAACCGGATTTCAATCGTTTCAATCGCGCAAGGGAGGCTTATCTTGGCCCAGGACTCCGAAAAACTGCTCTCCATCCTTAAGCTGCAGCCGGTCGTGCCGGTGCTGATCGTGGATGATGCCGCTTCCGCCGTGCCGCTCGCGCGCGCGCTGGTCGCAGGTGGCCTGAAGGCAATCGAGATCACCATGCGCACGCCGGCGGCACTCGATGCCATCCGTGCGGTTGCGGCGGAAGTGGAGGGCGCCCATGTCGGCGCCGGCACCATTCTCAACGCCAAAGATTTCGAGGCGGCCGCCGAAGCCGGTTCCACCTTCATCGTCAGCCCCGGCATCAACAAAAGCGTGCTGGAAGCTGCGCGCGCCTCCAAGGTGCCGCTGCTTCCGGGGGCCGCCACGGCAAGCGAAGTCATGACTCTGCGCGACGAAGGCTACAAGGTGCTGAAGTTCTTCCCGGCGGAACAGGCCGGTGGCGCGCCATACCTCAAGGCACTGTCCTCGCCGCTCGCCGGTACGGTGTTCTGCCCGACCGGCAGCGTCTCGCTGAAGAATGCCAATGACTATCTTTCCCTGCCGAACGTCGTCTGTGTCGGCGGCTCCTGGGTTGCTCCGCGCGAGCTGGTGGCAACGGCTGACTGGGCCGGCATCACCAGGCTCGCCGCCGAAGCCGCAGCACTGCGCGGCTGATCTGCCGCTTCTTCAAACCCGTTCACGAAGGCGTGAGCGGGTTTGTCATTTGTATTCGTGCCATGGCTCCCTATCTTCCCGTGTAGACTTTACCCTCACAGGAGATTTTGATGTTCGACGCCAAGAAGCTTCTTGAACAATTCCTCGGCTCACAGGTGCCGGGCCTTTCGGGAAGCGTCCGTGACAGAGCCGGGCAGGCCGCCGATATCGCCAAGAACAATCCGATGAAGGCCGGTGCGCTCGCCGCCGCCATTCTGGGCACCAAGACCGGCCGCAAGCTCGCCGGCAATGTCGCCACCATCGGCGGCGTCGCGGCCATCGCCGGTCTCGGTTATCTTGCCTACAAGAATTACAAATCCGGGCAGGCGCCTGAAGCAGCACCAAAACCCGAGCCGGAGCTTCTCGCCCCGCCCGCCGATTCCGCCTTCCATCCGCAATCTCCAGCCCTTTCCAACGATTTTGCGCTGAAACTCATCCAGGCGATGATTGCCGCTGCCAAGGCAGACGGCCATATCGACGAAAACGAGCGCGCCAACATCATGGATAAGGTGCAGGTGTCCGGCCTCGACACGGAAGCCGAGCGGTTCCTCGAAAAGGAACTGGCCGATCCGCTGGATATCGACGCGCTGGTGGCTGCTGCCCGCACAGAGGAGCAGAAGGTGGAAATCTACACCGCCTCGCGTCTTGCCATAGAGGCCGATACGCGGGCTGAGCGCGGTTATCTCGATCTGCTTGCCGGGCGGTTGGGGTTGCCCGATGCGCTGGTCGATCATATCGAGTCGACGGTGGTGGCGGCGAAGGTTTGAGGTAGGCGGTTAGCTGTTTAGCCTCGGCGGGCGTGGTTACCCCCCCCCTCTGCCCTGCCGGGCATCTCCCCCACAAGGAGGGAGATCAGCCAGAAGGCAACGCCCGCTCACTTAAAACGTTGGAGACGGCCGAGAGGCCGCCGCGTGTCGATCTCCCCCCCCTTGTGGGGGAGATGCCCGGCAGGGCAGAGGGGGGTGAGCCACACCCGCCAAGGGTAGTAAGCACACCCACCCTAGACCACCGCAACGCCCCCACATCCACTGTTGTCATCCAGCCCCGCTTGGCCTAATCCTTCTCCCAGACAATGGGGAAGAGAATGCGCGATCTGAGTGATTTTAAGGGATGTCCGGCGCCGCAGCCGGTGACGCTGAAGGGCCGTTATGTGACGGCGGAACCGTTTGATCGCGACAGGCATCTTGCAAGGCTCTGGACTGCGCTTGGTGGTGAGGGGGTCAATGCGCTTCTCAAATATTTCCCGCAAAGCGGCTTTGCCGACGCTGCAGCCTTTGGTGACTGGCTTGTCAACGCGGGTGAGAAACTCAACTGGGTGACATTGGTTTTCGTTGAAAATGCCACCGGTGACGTCGTTGGCATGGCAAGCTACATGCGGCCCGATCCCGCCAATGGCGTGGTCGAGGTCGGTTCCGTTGCCCATGGCGCCAGGATGAAGCGCTCGCCCCTTTCGACCGAAGCGCATTATCTGATGGCGAAACACGTTTTCGAAGATCTGGGTTACCGCCGCTACGAGTGGAAATGCCACAATCAAAACGAACCCTCCAAGATCACCGCGAAGCGTTACGGCTTCACCTTCGAGGGAGTGTTCCGCCAGCACATGATCTCCAAGGGTGCGAACCGCGATACGGCGTGGTTTTCAATGATCGACGGCGAATGGCCGTTGATCGGCAAGGCGTTTGAAATCTGGCTTTCGCCGGAGAATTTTACGGCCGATGGCGCGCAGAAGCGCAAGCTTGAGGATATCCGCGCGGAGCTCGCCCATGGCCACGCCTGAAAAGAAGCCTGGCTCTGGCCGTAAAGACTGGTCGCCGGGCCTTGCCGCCGCTGGCATCATCCTCGGTTTTGGGCTGGTGTTTTACGTGATGCCGAAAATCATGCTGTGGCTGGGGGATTATTCGCCCTTTCTTGCCGCGGCGTTTGGCTCGGTGGTGGTGCTGTGCTTTTTCCTGCTGTTCTGGCTGCGCGCCCGCTACCAGCGCCGCCGCGACAGTTAGAACTGAAGCGACGCGCCAAGCAGCATAAGGCCCATCAAAAGCACGAACAGCGCACCGGCAATCTCGATCGCGTGGCTGATGCCCGCTGCCCTGCGGCTTCCGGGGCCGGCGAAGCGCACGGCAAGCCCCTTGGCCGAGACGGCCATGATGGCAAGCAGCGATACGGTGATGGCGGTACCCAGCGACATGGCAAGCACGGAAAGCACGCCGCCGAGAAAAATCCCGTTCAAGAGCGCAAAGCTCATGACGATGATGGCGCCGGAGCATGGCCGCAGGCCAACAGCGATGATGGCCGACCATGCTTCGTGCAGGCTGAAATTCTTGCCTTTGAGAAGCAGCGGATCGGGCGCGTGCGATTTTCCGCAGGAGACGCAAAGATCACCTGTGCCGCTATGGGCGTGGTCCGCGAAAACCGGCTTGCCCTGAAACCTGAGGCCCGTGCCCATGCCCGTGGTTCTGACCGCTGTTGCTTCCCCCGCAACGGCGAAGGCGGCAACCGGTACGCGCCGGATGCGCAGCGACCAGAGCTTGCGCAGCAGAAGCCAGGCGCCGAACAGCGCCACCATGGCAAAGCTGGCGATCTCCATTGCCTGCGTGGCTTTCGTCATGGTGATGGAGGTGCCGCGCAGCACGAGCCAGGCTGCGACAACGAGGCCAATGGCCATTGCGCCCTGAATGAGTGCTGAAATGAAGGAAATGAGAATGCCGCGTTTCAGCTGCGTTTCATTGGCGATCATATAGGAAGAGATGACAGCCTTGCCGTGGCCAGGACCGGCGGCATGAAAGACCCCGTATGCAAAGGAGAGGCCAACCAGCGATGCCATCGCCCAATTGTCTTCGCGCATGGCTTTCAGGGCACCGGTCAGCGCCCGGTAGAACATCTGCTGGTGCACGTTGATCCATTGCATCAGCGGCGCGAACGGCCCGCCAAGGGCAAAGGACGGCTCGGCCGAACCTATGCCGAGCGGCGATTGCGCGTGGGCAGCACCTGCCACAGCCAGAACGCAGATCGCGGCGATGGTCAGGTGTCCGCAAAGGCGCCCGTTTCGGCTCAGCATGTCACCTCCAGCCGGGTGGCGAAGAGCTTGGTCATGTCGGTGCCGGTCGGGTCGTTGAAGAAGGCGTCGGTGAGCGAACTCTGGTTTTGTGAGATCACCTCGTCCGGGTCGGGGCGCACGACATGGTGCTTGCAGGCGGCGAGATCCTTGCCGACGGTCGCCAGATCACCGTCTTTTGCAAAATCGATCGCCGTATACATGGTCGGGTCCCACGCGCCGAAGCTGAGCTTGCCCTTGATGGAAAGCGGCGTGTTTGGCTTGACGGAAAAGAACATCAGGATCTGCTTGTCCTTGTAGTCCACGTGAATGGTGTCGGGCTTTGCGAAATCCACCTGTTTTCCGTTGGCGGTGATGAAGGTGTAGTAGGAAAATTCGCCAAGCGATTCACGCACGGTGTTGCCGATTTCGGCCAGCTCGTTCTTGTCCAGCTTCAGGTCGCCGTTCTTGTCGTAATCCATCACCACGCTTGCCGAAAACATCTCGTCGAAACGCCAGATGTTGCGCACCTCTTCGATGGTACCGTTCGGCCCCTCGACGATTTCCATGCGCGCTTCGGCGAATATATGCGGATGTGCCGCGGCAGCAACGGGAATGGAGGTCAGGCCAGCCGCAAGGAGCAAAAATCGTCTGTTCATTATCCGGTCTGTCCTGCCTTCGAATCTCGGAGCTGGATTCTAGCAGAAATTGGGACCGAATTTCGACTTGATATGCGCTTTGGTGATGTGGCTGCCTTATGTTTCAGAAGGTGCCGGTGAAACGCGAGGTCACGCTGGAGCCGCTATAGGACAGGTCGGTGTCGCGCTCGCCATGCAGAAGGCGGTTGAATTCCACCTCCAGCTTGCTGTTCTTGCCGGTATCGAAGGACAGTGTGGCCACAAGCCTTCGTTCGCTGGTGTCATAATTGTAATAGATCCAGTCCTTGTGGACACGCAGCAGCGCCAGGTCCAGCCCCACCTTGTCGGTGAGCTTGCTTTTAACCACGAACTGCCAGCGGCGGTGGAACTCGGCAATGGGATCATCAGGGTCGAAAAGCGCATAGTCCTGGGAGAAGCCAGCACCGAAGGCGATGCGGTCGGTAGCCTTCACCTCGGCTTCGGCCCTGAGATAGGGCCGGGTGCGCTTCACCTTGTCGCTGATATCGTCGCCGGAAATGGTCGTCAGGCCCCCTTCGGCCAGAACGGCGAAGCGTTCGGAGAACTTGTAACCGTAGGCAAGTGATCCCCGCAACGTGCTGGCCGGAAAACGCTCGTATTTCTCCTGCTGGCTTTCCGGCACGGCAATGCGGTCATAAGCAATTGTCAGTCCGGCCTCGCCGCCGGCCAGGGGGCGCACATGTTCGGCCTTGAGCGACAAGAGCGCTTCATTGGCCTCCAGGCGGGTGGGTACGAAATAGGCCGGACGAAAACGCGCCTTGCCTTTCATCAGGCTGGCAAAACCCGCCGTCAGCGTGTTCTTTCCGCCAAGAGCAAGGATGCCGAGCTGTGTCGATGCCTCCAGCTTGTGGTCCAGTCGCCGGTAACCGATGTCTTCTGCCGGCAGATGCAGGAAGATATCGCCGGCATCGCTGCGTGTGCCACGCAGTTCCACGGCCCATTCCAGCCGCTCCGACAGACGCCTGGTCAGCCCCAGGCTGGCAATGGTGTTGTGTTCATTGGCAAAACGGTAACGGGGGAGGCGAACCTCCTCATGCTCGAGCGAATAACGCAGTTCCGTGCCATCAAGCACGAACTTTCCGTTAAGCCCGAAGCCGGCGCGCAGCGAAATCGCCTTCAGCCGGTTGGTATCGCCGAAATAATTGGTGTCGTAGCCGATGCCGGTTTTATAGGTGATATTGTGTTCATCGGCGTTTTCCCCCGCCTGCGCACCGCAGGTGCAGGCAAGCCCAAGAACAAGCGCGATGTATCCCCCCAGCCGCATTTGCATCTCCGGTCTCTAATTAAGCAATATCTTATAGTTGGATGGTTAATAAAGTTTCAGGGGCGATATATTGTCGAGGCCGGAAGTCATGGTGTATCCCACGGAAATTCCAGAAGAATAGACCGGCGCCAATCGCGTAAAACTTGATTAAAATCACCAGTATTAAAGTTAATTGTTTATTGTAATATTAGGATTTGCTTGAATTAGAATCCTCTAAATATACAGTTCGACTACGCCATGGGGCGTGATCAAACATAAGAGGAGAGAGAAATGATTGCCAAATTTGCTTGCATAGCCGCTGTTCTTACTGTCGCTTCCGTTGGTCAGGCCAATGCCGGTGGTCTGCTGGGCGGCATCCTGTCCGGAAACAGCAACAAGGGCGGCGCACTCGTCGTCGTGTCGCCAAGCATCGATCTGGGTGTCAGCGGAATCCTGTCCAATAACGGGATTCTGAACGGCAACAAGACCGGTATCCTGAATGGCCTTCTCAACGGCAACAAGACTTCCGTCGATGTCATCGACAACAAGAACGATGGCGGCAAAAAGCGTCGCCACTAATGGTGCAGATCGAAAATCGACAGGGATTTTCGGCGTAAACGATGTGCGCAGGATATAAGCCGCAAGCAGTCCTCCAGCTACGTGTGTATGACACACGGTGCTTCCGGAAATAACAAACGGCGCATCGCATGACTGCAAGGGGGCCTTCGGGCTCCCTTTTTTTGTTTGTGGCCGCCAATGACTGCACACACAAAACTGTGGGATGGCCACTACTCATGATGGTTTTTGTGACGCGATGGCTGCCGTCATATGTCGGAGCGCACGGTTCGGCATCATCCGCGTGAGTTCTGATTTATATTTGATAAATTTGGCAATATTAACGGGAATACGTTCTGCAAGGGCCTTTTTGTCGGTGCCGTTTACGCGATTTTAACCACGATGTTCTTCAATCTAGGGGTGCGTCAACCCCGTCATTACGCTGCGTTTCTGGTCGCGAAAACTCGCATCACGCAGGTGCCGGGATGGTATTTTCAAGGAGCTATCGCATGTTGAAACAATCTCTTCTCGCCCTCGGCCTGCTCGGCATTCTTTCTGGCGCATCCGTTGCCGCCGACGCCGTCGGCGATATTCCAGCGGCACCGGTCGTCAACGATGTTGCGCCTGCCTTTTCCTGGGACGGTGTTTATGTCGGTGCCTCCGCCGGTTATGGCTGGAACCGCGTGAAGTCGACCACTTTCGGTGTCACCACGAAGCATGAATTTGACGGCGGCCGTTTTTCCGGTTTCGCTGGTTATAACGCTGAAGTGGCCCCCTCCGTCATTCTGGGTGTCGAGGGCGATCTCGGTTATGCCTGGGGCGACAAGACCATCGTCACCAGCGAGGTTTCCGCAGGCCTGAACGGCTCCGCGCGTCTGCGCGCCGGTTATGCGATCGACCGGGCGCTGATCTACACCGCTGCCGGCTACACCGCGACGGACAGCGAAGTGAAGGCGCCCTTCGGTGAGGACAGCAAGGTGCTGCACGGCTGGACGGTCGGCGCGGGCGTAGACTATGCCTTCACCAACAACCTGTTTGGACGCGTCGAATATCGTTACAACGACTTCGGCAAGGCAACCTACCATACCGGTCCGATCACTTCGACCGGCGATGTCAGCGAACATGTCGTCAAGGTTGGCCTTGGCGTGAAGTTCTGACGGTTTTTCCGTCTTCGACAAGGGGCGGCGCAAGCGCTGCGACGCCCTGGTGCTCAGGGAACCAGGGGTGGCGTGCTTCGTGAGGAACGAAAACACACATCGCCTTCCGCTCGGGCTTGAACAGCATACCCTTTTGGTGTGATGGTGGCCTCAATCCACTTCCCGCTGCCGATCTTCAGTCGATTCCCCCATGCTACAGAAAAACACCTCGCCGGGCGTTTTTGATCGTCAGGCCTATATGATCGCCGTGCTGGTCTTTATCGCCGGCGGCACCAATGCGGCTGTTGTGCCGTTTATCGGTTTTTACATCATACAGGTCCTTGGTCACCCGCCGGCCACGCTTGGTCTCTACAGCGTGACGGCAATGGTTGCTTCGATCATCGCCAGCCGCACTTATGGCGAACGTGTTGATGCTGGTGTGCGGGTGCGGCCATTGCTACTGCTATCTGTGTTTGGTGCTTTTATTGCAGCGGCGGCGGCGACCTCCGGGCACCTGGCATTGCTCGTGGCGGTGACGGCAACGGGAATGGGGCTTTCCAACGCCGCCAGTACCCTGATTTTCAGTTATGGTCGCTACTATGGCCGGGTAAAAGCACTGGATGCACCTGCCTATAACGCCTTTCTGCGGACAATGGTGTCGCTGGCATGGATGCTGCTTCCGGCCGCCGCCTATCTGATCCTCGATCTTGCCGGTGCGCAGGCCGTGTTCATGAATGCCATGCTGATGGCGGCCATTTGGGGCGGGCTTGCCCTTGCCTTCGTGCCGCGCGGCCAGACATGCCCGATGGAACGACGGGAAGAGGGCGACAACGATAAGCGGCGCAACCTGCCGCTGTTGATGGCGGCGGCGGCCAGCTTCTGCATGTCTTTCGCCCACGCCCTGTGCGCCTCGGCCCTGCCGGTATTTCTGGTGCGCGAGGTGGGCCTGCCGGATTACGTGCCGGGCCTGTCGCTCAGCGTCAAATGCGCGATGGAGGTTCTGCTGATCCTGCTTGCGCCAAGGATCATGCGCCGGGTCAGCGCCCGCATCCTTCTTTGCATCTCTGCGGTGATGGCAATCGTCGCCTTCAACGTCATAGCCTCGGTCCAGACCCTTCCGGCCATGTTGTTCGGAGCAGCACTTGAAGGGGCCTATTACGGGCTTTGCGCCGGCACGTGCCTCACCTTCGTGCAGGGCTTTGCGCGCGGCCGAACGGCGCGGGCGACCGCGCTCTACATGAATTCCATCTTCCTTGCCGGGTTGTTTGCCGTGCCGCTTATGGGGTTTGTATCGCAATATGCAAGCTTCGGTACGTCGATCAGACTTGCTTCGGTTGGTGCAGGGGCAGCCCTGCTGCTGCTGTTCCTGACGCGGCGTCAGGTGAGCGAATAGGGAGACAACGCCGAGGTTTTCTGGCGCTGACACCCACCAGCCCTCATGCCTGTGCTTGTCACAGGAATCCAGCCGATACGCGTCTGCGTGGCGAGAGAGCCCCTTCAGCCCAAGTACTTGGGCTGACTGAATTCCCGTGACAAGCACAGGCATGAGGGTAGTGGGAGATCGGCCAGCGCATTGTGCGCCCCATTGCTGCCCTTACGCTGAAATATCGACGATGCCGCAGTCGCCTGCCTCGGAGGCAAATGCGAGCAGTTTGCCGGTGGCGCTCCAGTCCATGCCGGTAATGGCGCCCTTGCCGGGGCGGCGAAGCAGGGCTTCCTTGCCGTCCGCAAGCCGCACGCCAAGGATCATGCCGTCAATGAAGCCGATGGCCAGCACATCTTCCAGCGGGTGAAAGGCGACATTGGTAGCCATGATGTTGGCGCGGCTGCCGAGTTCTTCGGGTGCCTTGCCCATCGGGCCGTCCTTGCCGGAAAACGGCCAGACGATCGCGGCCGGGGCACCTGATGAGGCGAGCCACTTGCCCTTTGCCGACCACGAAACGGATTTCACCTTGGCGGGATAACCCGTCATGCGCATATGGCGGGCTTCCATGCCGCCTTTTGTCGCTTCCATCTTCCAGCCATGCAGGGCGTTTTCCTGCATGGTGGTGACGAGGAACTTACCGTCAGGCGAGAAGGTGACGCCGGTATGGGCACCTTTCCATTCCAGATCGACCGGATCGCCTGCACTCGCCACCCAATGCAGCGTCACGCCGTTATAGCGTGCAACAGCAATGCGCAGGCCCTTGGGCGCGAAGGCTATTGCCTCCACCGTGCGCTCTTCCTTGAACTCCTTGACCGTGCCGTCCGACAGGCGCACGAAGCTGGACTTGCCGACGCCATAAGCGACCGCCTTCTGCGGACCGCCGGCAACAACGCCCACCCATTTACGCGGCACATTGGCCAGCTCGCTGAGGCTGCCATCGTGACCAATGCGCAGCACGCGCCCGTCCTCGCCGCCCGACAGCAGCGTGGCGCTGTAGGGATCGCGGATGCAGGTCAGCAGACCCTCATGCGCCTCAGTGACCTTCTCGCCGCCATCCAGCCGGTGAATGGTGCCGGCGGCGGTGGCAAACAGCGGAATGTCGCCGAGAAAATGGGTCGAGACCACGTGGCCTTCGATATCAAGCGGGGCAACAGTCGGCATGGGGCATCGGTCTTTCGTCTATGTGTTTGTCATTGATGGATTTCGGTCGCAGACCAGGTCGGGAAGACCCGTTGGTGCGGTTTCAACCCGTGGCGTCAGGTGGATCATAGGGGGCAGGCCCGTGAATGATCCGACCATCCATATGCTGGCCGCAATGGCTCCTCGGGTCAAGCCCGAGGATGACGTCGAAAGTGAGGAAGGGCACCGAAAACGCCAAGGGTGGCACGGTGCCCCGTCAAGGATGTCAAGCCGTGGCAAGGCAGGCGTTGAAGCTCTTTTCCAGCTTTTCGCGGTCGAGTTCGCGGCCGATGAAGACAAGGCGGCTTTCGCGCTTTTCGCCTTCCTTCCACGGGCGCTGGTGATCGCCCTCGATGATCATGTGCACGCCCTGCACCACGTAACGTTCCGCATCGCCCTTGAATGCGATGATGCCCTTGAGGCGCAGGATGTTCGGGCCGTCTGTCTGGGTGACCTTCTGGATCCACGGGAAGAAGCGCTCCGGGTTCATCTCGCCGCCGCGCAGCGACACCGACTGCACCGTCACGTCATGGATCGGGGAGGCCGCGCCATGGTGGTGGTGATCGTGGCCGTGGTCATGATCGTGGTGCGCGTGATCATGGTCGTGATGATGGTGGTCATGTCCGTGATCGTGCCCATGATCATGGTGGTGGTGGTCGCAATCAGGACCGCATGCGTGATCCTCGTGGCCGTGCTCGAGGAAGTGCGGATCGTTTTCGAGCGCACGTTCCAGATTGAAGGCGCCCTGGTCGAGAACGCGGGCGAGATCGACGCCGGAACGGGTGGTCTTGTAGATGCGCGCAGAAGGGTTGATGGCGCGCACGATATCCTCGATGCGGGCGACTTCTTCCGGCGAAACGAGATCGGTCTTGTTGACGATGACGACATCGGCAAAGGCGATCTGGTCTTCGGCTTCGCGGCTGTCCTTCAGGCGCAGCGGCAGGTGCTTGGCATCGACCAGTGCGACCACGGCGTCAAGCTCGGTCTTGGCGCGCACGTCGTCATCCATGAAGAAGGTCTGGGCGACCGGAACGGGATCGGCAAGACCGGTGGTCTCGACAATGATACCGTCGAATCGGCCGGGCCGGCGCATCAGGCCTTCGACCACGCGGATGAGGTCGCCGCGCACCGTGCAGCAGACGCAGCCATTGTTCATTTCGTAGATTTCTTCGTCGGATTCGACGATCAGATCGTTGTCGATGCCGATCTCGCCGAATTCGTTGACGATGACAGCGTATTTCTTGCCGTGGTTCTCGGACAGGATACGGTTGAGAAGCGTCGTCTTGCCGGCGCCTAGATATCCCGTCAGGACGGTGACTGGAATGGGCTTGGCTGGTGCTGTTTCGGTCATGGAAACCTCGCGTGGAAAAAGGCCGGTTGAGGCCTCAAGGAATAAGTGTCGACGACCATATAGGCGTGACATCAGGGCAGTTCAAAGGGATTCTGGCCGGTTTCGGTGCAGTTTTTCAAATTTTGTTATGAAATAACGTTATGTCAAAAGCGTGGACGTCTTCAAGCAGTTCGACAAGGCCCGAAACGGCATGGGAAATGATCCTTTCGCCCTTCTCGGCTGAGGCGGCAGCGGCGTTTCCGGCAACGCCATCAGGGTTCAGGTCGCTCATCAGCCAACCGAAAGCGTGTGGACCATAGGCACGCAGATGCCTGAAACGGCTGGCGAAATCGCTCTGGCGGGAGGGGAAGTCGGCGGCTTTCTCCATCGCCACCCGCTCCGGGCAAAGCGCCAGCATGACCGACGTTTCTATATCGCCACCATGGATATCGATCGCCTTGTCTTCCGGTGTCACCACATCCGTCGGCACGCCGAAGCGGGTCCAGCTGGTGGCGACCGCCAGCATACCGAAGCGGGCGCGCGCCTCGGTGGCGACGATGGTCATCAATGGCGAATTGCCGCCATGGGCGTTCAACATCACGAATTTGCGCACGCCTTTTTCATATTCGGCCTTAGCAATGCCGAGCCAGCGCTCAACGGCCTCATCGTAACGCAACGACTTCGTGCCCGGCACATTCATGTGCTCGATGGAATATCCAACGGGCTCCACCGGCAGGAAGGAGACCGGCAGACTGGCGGGCAAAACAGCAGCCAAACGGGAGACAATGCCCGCCGCAATCAGCGTGTCTGTCTCGAAGGGCAGGTGCGGCCCGTGCTGTTCGTGCGCACCGAGCGGCAGCACTGAAATTGCACCTGTTGCGCGAAGATGAGGGTCTGTTACGTTTTCGTCGTGATAATGCGTGTATGAGTTTGGCATCTGGCAGTCCGCGCGTGCATTCGGTAAGGATTTCCAGCAACATATATCGGTTCCGCCACAGGGTAAAAGGCACTCGCATATGAGCAAGGACAAAACTGGGCATAAGGACAAGGGCGCCAAAAAGGACAAGGGCACCAAGAAAGTAAAGGACGCCAAAAAGAGGGATGAGAATTTCAACCCTGAGGAACTGGCGCAATCCATCACCCAGGCCGCCCGTTCCATGCGCACGGCGCTGAGCCACAGCCTTGCCGAAAGCGGCCTTTATGCCGGGCAGGACGGCGTTATTCTGGCGTTGGCGCAGGAAGGCAGCCTCACGCCTGGACAGATCGCCCAGAAACTAGGTGTCAAGGCGCCGACCATGACGCGGACCATCGGCCGCATGGAAGCCCAGGGCTTCGTGGAGCGTAGCGGCGATGACGAAGATGGCCGCGTGACACTGGTGAAACTGACGGAGACGGGCCTGAAAAGCGTCGAACATATCAACGTCTCCATCGCAAATTGCGGTGCGCGGGCGATTGAGGGGCTTTCGGCCAAGGACATCAGGACCGTGGTTAAACTTCTCAAGGTGATCGATACCAACCTTCAATAATTTGTTGAGTTTTTAAAAAACCACTGTCTTTTTGTTGATATTCCTTAAACCGGTTGCGGATTTTGTTTAAATTGTTTAATTGCGATTTAAACAGAGACTTCTGTCAATGACATGGGTTTGGGGAGAAATGCCGTGGCACAAAAGATCAAACTGTCGACAATCGCCGAAAGCCTCGGTCTATCGACTGCCACCATCTCCCTTGCATTGCGCGACAGTCCGCTGGTCGCCTCTGACACCCGCGACAAGATCAAGGAACAGGCCCGGGCGCTCGGCTACATCTACAACCGCCGGGCCGCCAGCCTGCGCACCTCGCGCTCCGGCATCATCGGCGTGGTGTTCCACGATGTGATGAACCCGTTTTATGGGGAAATTCTCAAGGCCATCGAAACCGAGCTGGATCGCAGCCGCCAGACCTTCATTCTGTCCAACCATTATGATTCGGTTGAAAAACAGCGCACCTTCATCGAGACGCTGCTGCAACTTGGTTCTGATGGTATCATCATGTCGCCCGCCATCGGCACGCCGATCGAGGACATGACATTGGCTGAGGAAAACGGCATGCCGGCCATTCTGGTGGCCCGCTCGCTCGAGGGCGTCGACATGCCGACCTATCGCGGCGATGACAGCTATGGCATTTCGCTTGCGACCAATCATTTGATCAGCCTTGGCCATCGCACCATTGCCATGGTTGGTGGTACCGACCAGACCTCGACCGGCCGCGATCGTTATCAGGGTTATGTCAACGCGCTGCGCAAGGCGGGAATCGAGGTCGATCCGAATCTGCGTATTCCCGGCCCACGCTCCAAGCAAGGCGGTTTTGAGGCCGCCGTGCATTTCCTGTCGCTGCCGCAGAAGCCCACCGCTGCCGTCTGCTGGAACGATCTGGTCGCCATCGGCCTGATGAACGGTATTTCGCGCGCCGGACTGGTGGCGGGCGTGGATATTTCCGTGACGGGTTACGACGATCTGGAGGAGGCGGCCATCGCCACGCCGGCGCTGACCACCGTGTCCAACGGCCAGGCCGAGGTGGGGCGCCTTGCGGCGCGCGCGCTTCTGGACAGGCTGGCGGGCAGCCACGAGCCTGATGGCGTGCACCTCATCAAGCCGGAAATGCGCATCCGCCAGTCGACAGGGCCGGTCCGTCCGAGAGTTTGAGCAGCGTATACCTCTCTTTCGTCATTCCGGCCTTAAGCCGAAAGCCAGCCAGCTCAAGTCCTTGAGCTGGAAAGACTCTTTGCGCCGCGCCGACGCGCGCCTCAAGTCCGGCATGACGGAGGCGGGCGCGTTAAAAAAAGGCATGAAACTTCCGTCTGCCCCCATAGCTTCCCCTTATTGCCCTTTTCACGGCCGCCGTTGTTTGAAAAGATCGCGGCCCAGAAGAGCGGGACGGCGAGTGGTTCGCCCATGAATCCGCTCTGACGATATCGGAATGCAATCAGGAGGAATATCCACCCATGTCTGACAGACAAGCCGTCGTTCTCGTTCCCGGCAAGATCAACCCGCGCGTGCTCGAACGCCTCGAAGGCAAGGTCGAGATCGTGACAGTGCCCGCCGGTGCCGAGCCGGTTCTGCCTGATGGTGCGGCTGAGCGCATCAATGCCATCGCCGTTTCAGGCGTCGTCAACGCCAAATGGATCGATGCGCTGCCGAAACTCGAGATCATTGCCAATTTCGGCGTCGGTTACGATGGCGTTGATGCCAAACATGCCGCCACGCGCGGTATCGTGGTGACCAATACACCCGACGTGCTGAACGACGAAGTTGCGGACACGACGATTGCGCTGCTGATCAACACGGTTCGCCGTCTCTATCAGGCCGAAACCTGGCTGCGTGAGGGCAAATGGGTTGGCGAAGGACCCTTCGCGCTTTCGCCGTTTTCGTTGCGCGGCCGCAAGGTCGGCCTGTTCGGCATGGGTCGCATTGGCCAGGAAATCGCCAAGCGGCTGGAGCCATTCAAGGTGGAGATCGGCTATCATACCCGCAGCAAGCGCGATGGTCTGCCCTATACCTATTACGGCTCGCTAAAGGAGATGGCGCAGGCTGTCGACACGCTGATCTGCATCGTGCCCGGCACCCCGGAAACGCACAAGGCGATCAACGCGGAAGTCCTCTCGGCACTTGGTCCGCAGGGCGTGTTCATCAATGTCGGACGCGGCTCCAGCGTCGATGAGGATGCGCTTTTGCAGGCCCTCAAGAGCGGTGCGGTGGGTGCTGCCGGTCTCGATGTGTTCTACGCAGAACCGAAGGTGCCGGAAGCGTTCCTGTCACTGCCGAACGTTTCCCTGCTGCCGCACGTCGCCTCTGCGTCCATCCCGACGCGCAATGCGATGGCCGATCTGGTGGCCGACAATATTCTCGGCTGGTTTAGGGATGGCAAGGTGCTGACGCCGGTGCCGGAAACGCCGGTTAAGGGGTAACACCTCTCCGCCGTCATCCTCGGGCTTGTCCCGAGGATCCAACCACGTAGCGTTAAATCAATCGGTTGCAGATGCTCGGGACAGGCCCGAGCATGACGAAAGAGGCAAAGTTCCGCGCTAACCCCGACTCTGCCTATTCCGCAATCTCACTCGTCGCGACCCATCGTCCCTCGGCGAAGGATCGGGCCATGGCATGAATGCTGCGCTCGATCTTCAGGCCTTCCTCGAAGTCGATGATATGCGCCGTCTTGCCCTCGATGGCCGCGATCAGTTCCCGGCACTCGATCACCTTCAGATCGTTGAAGCCGAGCCCGTGGCCGGGGGCGGGAATGAAGCGGTCATACGGCTTGTGGTGAGGGGCGGCGAGAACGGTTCTGAAACCCTGCTCCTCCGGGCGCCCGTCCGTGGTGTAGAGCTGGAATTCGTTCATCCGCTCCTGGTCGAAAAGGATCGAGCCGGTGGAGCCGTAAATCTGGATGGCGATACGGCCCTTGCGGCCCCAGGCCGAGCGGTTGGCGATCAGCACCGCCGAAATGCCGCCTTCGAGCTTCAGAAGCACGCTGGCAAGATCATGCGTTTCCACAGCGCGCTCGCCGCCACCACTTAGCGGCCGCGTCTCGTAAGGCTTCACCATGTCGGTGATCGCGCTTTCGGGATGGCCGAAAAGGGAAAACAGAAGTGATAGCGGATGAACAGCGAAATCATCCAGCGCGCCATAGCCGGAGGACGCTTCGCTCTTCCAGTAGAAGGGCTGGGTGGCATCCGCCATGAAGTCCTCATCCATTTCCGCACGGACATGGTAGACATTGCCGATCGCGCCTTCGTCGATAAGGCGGCGCATATGGCGGATGACAGGGTTCTGGATGTAGTTGTAGCCCATGGCCGCCGCCTTGCCCGAACGGCGGGCCGCATCACGCATCTTCACCGCATCAGTAAAGGCAGGCGCCATCGGCTTTTCGCACCAGACGTGTTTGCCGGCATCGAGTGCGGCAATCGCCATTTCGGGATGAAAGGCATTGGGTGTGGTGACCGAGATGACGTCGATTTCAGGGTCGGCAAGCAGATCGCGCCAGTTGCCGGTCGAGCGGGCGAAACCGAACTCGGCGGCCTTTTTTGCCGCAAGCTCGGGATTGACCTCTGCCAGTGTGACCAGTCGTGGACGCTCCACATCGCCGAAAACGCTGGTGACGTTGTTCCACGCCAAAGCGTGGCACTTGCCCATGTAACCCGTGCCAATAAGGCCAACGCCAAGAGCGGCCATGGTCTCTTCTCCCTAAATTATTACAATGAAATCAGTGATCTATCTATTCATGTTGTATTGAGCACAGTGTAAGGCGGTAGGGCCGATGTCGGCCCCACTGCCCTCATCCCTATGACAGGCACAGGAATGGGGGTACTGCGGAGTGCCTCAGGGATTGTCGCGCTTGAAAATCCAGTCGTGATCGGGGTGGTTCTTGAAGCGCCACTTGCGCATCGGCCCGGCCATCACGTTCAGATAATACATCTCGTAGCCATAAGGCGCGCCGCAGGGGTGGTGTCCCTTGGGAACCAGCACGACATCGCCATCCGCCACAGCCATGGTCTCGTCCAGCGACCCATCCTCGGTGAAAACGCGCTGGAAACCGAAGCCCTGCGCCGGGTTGAGCCGGTGATAATAGGTCTCTTCCAGATAGGTCATATCAGGGTAATTATCCTCATCATGCCGGTGCGGCGGATAGGACGACCAGTTGCCCGACGGGGTGAAAACTTCCGTCACCAGGAGACTATCGGCGACATCGCGCTCTTCCATGGCGATGGGGAAAATGTAACGCGTATTGGCGCCTTTGCCGCGCTCGGTCAGTTGCACGCCATCGGGACCGATCTGTTGCGCTTCGCGGCTACCTTTTTCACCCGGTGCGGTGCAGACACCGACGGTGCAATCCGTCGTGGCCGTCAGCGACCATTCGGAGCCGGCGGGGACATAAACGCAGTGCGGAGGCTTGCGCTCGAACACGTTCATGCGGTCGCCGAGTTCGCCGAACTCCTTGCCGCCGGCGGAAATCTTCGCCTTGCCTTCGACAAGCACCAGAATGACTTCTTTATCGCCAGTTTTCTCGGCTGCGGTTTCACCGGGCTTCAGACGATAAAGGCCGAAACCGACATAACCCCAATCCGCGCTTTGGGGCGTGATGTCGTGCACCTTGCCGCTTGTCGCGACCGGCTTGCGCAGAAGTGAGGTCATGGTGGTGTTCCTTTTTGTCGATATTTCGAATGGGCGGCGAACTACTCGTGACGTTTCGTTTTCCTCATCCCTGTGCTTGTCACAGGGATTCAGCCAGCCCAAGTCCTTGGGCTGAAAGGACTCTCTCCACCGCGCGAGAGCTGCGTCGGCTGGATTCCTGTGACAAGCACAGGAATGAGGGAGTAAAGGGCCTCAAGCCGCCTGAGCCTTGTCCAGTCCGGCCTCACGCGCAAAAGCCTTCAGCGATTTCAGGCCTAGGCTCTGATATTCGAAGGGGTTGCGCACATCCGGGTCCTGTTCGGCCTCGATGACCAGCCAGCCGCTGTAATTGTGCTCGGTGGCAATTTTCAGAACCGGCGGGAAGTTCACGCCGCCCTCGCTGTCGCCCGGCACGGTGAACACACCGCGGCGAACGCCTTCGAGGAAGGAAAGCCGCTCGTTCCGAACCTGATCGGCAATCACCGGCCGCACGTTCTTGGCGTGGATATGGCCGACGCGGTGCATGTATTTCTGCGCGACGCGCACGGGATCGCCGCCGCCGAACAGGCAATGGCCGGTATCGAGCAGCAGATGGGTCTTCGGCCCGGTATGCTTCATCAGAAGGTCGATCTCGTCTTCGCTCTCGACCACGGTTCCCATGTGGTGATGGTAGACGAGGGTGATGCCCTGTTCGGCAGCATAGGCCGCCAGCGCCTCGACACCCGCGCCGAACTTCGCCCAATCTTCAGCCGCAAGGCGCGGACGGTCGACCAGCGCTGTGTCGTCGGCACCGTGAATGGCGTTCGAGGTCTCGCAGACGATGATGACCTTCGAGCCCATGGCTTTCAGCAGATCGAGCGCCGGCTGCATCGCCTTCTTTTCGGATTCGATGCTGTCGGTCAGAAGGTTCAGCGAATGCCAGCCAGAGACGAAGGACAGGCCGCGCGGCGCAAGCACACCCTTCAGGCCTTCCGGGTCGGTCGGGAACTTGTGGCCCTTCTCGATGCCGTCGAAGCCGATCTTGGCGGTTTCGTCGAGGCATTGTTCAAGGCTGATATGGGCGCCCAGCGTGCGGTCGTCGTCGTTGGACCAGGCAATCGGGTTGGTTCCGTAACGGATCATCTTACTGTCTTTCCTTGATATGGTTTTCATAGCGCGCGCGCGCCGGTCCGATTTCGGCGCGGTCGGAAACTTCGGGTACCGCCACATCCCACCAGTGGCCACCGGCCTGCGGTGTCGGATAGGGGTCGGTATCGATGACGATGACAGTCGTGCGGCTGGATTCGCGAGCGGCCGCAAGCGCCGCTTCCAGCTCGGCGATGGTGGAAACCTTGCGCGCATCCGCGCCCATGGAGCCGGCATGGGCGACGAAGTCGATGGCGATGGGGTTGACGTTGGTGTGGGCGTAGAGGTTGTTGAACTCCGCGCCGCCGGTTTCCATTTGCAGCCGGTTGATGCAGCCGTAACCGCGGTTGTCGGTGATGACGAGCGTGATCTTGACGCCCATGGCAACCGATGTCGCAAGCTCGGAATTCATCATCATATAGGAGCCGTCGCCGACCATGACGATCACGTCCCGGTCCGGTTCCGCCATCTTGATGCCGAGGCCGCCGGCAACCTCATAGCCCATGCAGGAGAAGCCATATTCCATGTGATAGGAGAGCGGCAGCTTCGATTTCCACAACTGATGCAGCTCACCCGGCATAGTGCCCGCCGCACACATGACGACGGTATTGTCGCGCGACTGGCGCTGCACGGCGCCGATGACCTGCATGTCGGTGGGCAGGCTGTTGGCATTGTCCTCACCCGGTGCCGCCGTATCGGCATCGGCCTTCTCGAACCATGCCGCCTTGAGCTTGGCATCCGGTGCCGTGAAGCGGTGGCTGCCAAGGGCGGCCGACAGTTTTTCGAGACCGATCTTCGCATCCGCCGTCAGGCTGATCGCATCATGCTTGGTGCTGTCATAGTGCTGCACATTGAGGGCGAGAATCTTGCGGTCCGGGTTCTTGAACAACGCCCAGGAACCGGTGGTAAAGTCCTGAAAGCGAGTGCCGACGCCGAACACCAGATCGGCTTTCTCGCTTATGATATTGGCACTTTCCGCCCCCGTGACGCCGACCGGGCCGAAATTGAGATCGTGATCCCATGCCAATGCCGATTTGCCGGCCTGCGTTTCGACGACCGGGATGGAATGGGTTTCCGCAAAACGCTTCAGCGTTTCGGTGGCGCCGGAAAAATGCACACCGCCGCCGGCAACGATGACGGGGTTCTTCGCAGCCTTCAGCGCGGCGACGGCCTCTTCGAATTCCGCCACATCCGGTTCCGGGCGGCGTTGCCGCCAGACGCGTTTTTCAAAGAAGCTGACGGGATAATCATAAGCTTCCGCCTGCACGTCCTGGCAGAAGGCCAGCGTTACCGGGCCGCAATCGGCCGGGTCCGTCATGGTGCGCATGGCGCGGGGAAGGGCGGTCAGCAATTGTTCCGGGCGCATGATGCGGTCGAAATAACGGCTAACCGGGCGGAAGCAGTCATTCACCGTCATCGTGCCGTCGCCGAAATCCTCCAGCTGCTGGAGCACGGGGTCGGGACCGCGATTGGCGAAGACATCGCCGGGGATGAGAAGAACCGGCAGGCGGTTGACATGGGCAAGCGCTGCCGCCGTTACCATGTTGGCAGCACCGGGGCCGATGGAGGAGGTGACCGCCATTGCCCGCCGGCGGCGCAGCTGCTTGGAATAGGCAATCGCCGCATGCGCCATCGATTGCTCGTTCTGGCCGCGATAAGTCGGCAGTTCCTCGCGAATGCCATAAAGCGCCTCGCCGATGCCGGCGACATTGCCATGGCCGAAGATGGCCCAGACACCGGCAATATAGGTCTCGCCATGTTCATTCATCTGCGCGGCGAGGTAACGAACCATAGCCTGCGCAGCCGTCAATCTGATTGTCTTCACGCTGCCTCTCCCTTTTTGGCGCGCGCCTCATCCCATATGCGGCACAGGCTGGTGTATCGCTGCGCCATGTCCTTCACCGCTTCCTCATCGGTGATCTTGCCACCGAGCCAACCCCGCGCGGCGTCGGCGAAAATCGTGCGGCCAACCGCGAAACCTTTGACCAGATCGAAACCGGCGGCAAGGCGGAAGCTCTCCTCCAGCTCGCTTTGCGGTGCGTCGAGACCAAGAACGACGATGCCGCGCACGTAAGGATCGTTGCGATGCACGGCGTCGCAGGCATTTTTCCAGGCGGCTCTGGTTTTCATCGGCTCCAGTTTCCACCAGTCGGGATAAACGCCGATCTCGTAGAAGCGTTCGATGATGCGCGCGGCGGTCAGATCGTCGGTCGGGCCGACCTTGGAGGGAATGACCTCGAGCAGCATTTCCAACCGGTTGCGGCGTGTCGCCTGGAACAGACGCATCACCGTCTCCTCCTGCGCAGCGCGCATTTCGTCGGTATCATCCGGGTGATAGAAGCACAGAACCTTGACGACATTTTCCAGCGGCCATTCGGAAAGCCCGCCGAAATCCTTGCCGAGTTCCGGTTCCAGCGTCAGCGGGCGCGAACCCGGCCATTCCACCGGCCGGCCGATCCACAGGCCGGAGCCGCTGGCTGCGAAAAGCGCATCGCGCCCGAGGCGGCCATCGCAGAGAATGCCGTAACCGGCCTTGCCACCGGCGACCGTTTGCGCGGCCTCGAGGCAGAGCTTCTTGAAGGCGCCGATGCGCTCGTGTTTCACGCCGAGTTCGTCGGCGATCGCTTCCAGTTGCATGCGATGGTCGAAGGCGAAGACGCGCATCGTGTCCCATTCGCCCTTGCGATTGGTGGACCAATGCACCTGTTCCAGCGCCTCATCCTTGCGTAGCGCCTTGTTGCGGATGCCGGCCTTGAAGAAATATTGCAGCTCTTCCCAGCTCGGATAGGCGGGCGTGCAGCCGTGGCGGGAAACGGCAAAGGCGCCGCAGGCATTGGCGTATTTCAGCGTTGTCGGCCAGTCCTCGCCGCGCAGCCAGCCACGGAAAAGCCCGGCCATAAAGCCATCGCCCGCGCCGAGAACATTGAAGACCTCGATCGGGAAACCTTCGCCCGTCTCGCCATCGTCCAGGCTCGCCGGAATTTCGCCGGCGAAAACCGAAGCACCCATCGGGCCACGCTTGCATACCAGCGTCGCGTTCGACACCTTGCGTACGGCGTTCAGCGCGGCCAGCGTATCGGTCGAGCCGCCGGCAATGTGGAATTCTTCCTCGGTGCCGACAATCAGGTCGAACAGGTGCAGGGTAGATTGCAGCTTGGCGGTGACCTTCTGCGATTCCACGAAGCGGCTTTCGCCATCGCCATGGCCGGCAACACCCCAGAGGTTGGGTCGGTAGTCGATGTCGAGCGCTGTTTTCGCACCGTTTTCGCGGGCAAGTTTCAGCGCCTTCAATACGGCCGCTTCCGTCTTCGGATGCGACAGATGCGTGCCGGTGGCGCAGACACAGCCTGCTTCGGCAATGAAGGCGGGATCGATGTCGTCTTCGCTGAGCGCCATGTCGGCACAGTTCTCGCGATAGAAAATCAGCGGAAACTGGTTCTGGTCGCGAATGCCGAGAAGCACCAGCGCCGTCAACCGCTCCGGGTCGGTTTTCACGCCGCGTACGTCCACGCCTTCGCGCACCAGCTGTTCACGGATGAAGCGGCCCATATGCTCGTCACCAACGCGGGTGATGACGGCACTGGCAAGGCCGAGCCGCGCAGCGCCGGCCGCAATATTGGTGGGAGAGCCGCCAATATATTTGGCAAAGGAGGCCATGTCCTCCAGCCGGCCGCCGACCTGCGAACCATAAAGGTCGACCGACGAGCGCCCGATCGTGATAAGGTCAAGTTTTTTCAAAAGCTTCCTCCTTCGGACCCCGCATTGAGGGAGCCTGATGCCAGTGGGCCTCCTCCGCCCACTTTCTGTCTCACCACCTTCGGGTGCATTCACGAGACGGACAATTATGGAATGCCCGTTTCATGAATTTGGATCATAAATTCTATTTTTTATGTTTTCAATAAAAATATTCAGGCTGTTTTGCGTGTTCCCACAGCGACAGCGAGTGTAATGGCGAGACAGAGCGTGGCGGAAAGCGAGCGGAATGCGCCAAAATCGATTTCCGTTACCGTGAGCAGCGTGGCGCCGGACTTGCGCAGCGGATTGACGGCCGAATCGGACATGGCGACGACGGGAATGCCGTTGGCGCGGGCCATCTCCGCCAATTCCAGCGTTTCCGCCGAATAGGGGGAGAAAGTGATCGCAATCAGCGCGTCATCGCGGGAGATGGCGCTCAGATTGCCAAGGCCACCGACGGCGCTGTGCAAAACCGCAGGTACCTTCATTTTCTCGAAGGCGTAAGCGAGGTAACTGGCAATGGGGAAGGAGCGCCGCAAACCGATGATATGCACCGTGCGCGCCTGTGCTAGCGCCGAGACCGCCTCGTCAAGCTGCCTCGTATCGACCGATTTCAGCAGCATTTCCAACGAGGAACGGCCAGCCTCCACGAACTCCGCCAACAGGCCCGACGCGCTCTCGTCGCCCTTCTCGCGCAGGTGGTCCAGCCGGGTCGCATAATCCGGCCAGCCGCCGACATAGGAATCGCGAAACAGGCGCTGCATCTCCGAAAAGCCGGAAAAACCCATGATCTGGCAAAAGCGCATGAATGCAGACGGCTGCACGCCGGCACCTTCTGCCATTTCGGCGACGGTGGAAACGGCAATGCGATCCTGATTGGACGCGACATAATCTGCGCATTGACGTAATCGTTTCGGAAGGCCTTCCGCGACCTGAAGCAACCGCTCCTCAAAAGCCTTCACGGAGTCTGGCGCATCGATTGCCGTCATTGTCGTTCCTTTGTGCAGATTGAAATCGTGTGCACTTTAACTGCAATGGAATTTTTATTCCATTGTGTTTTTTAGGAACGGATAAATGAAGCGGGATTGGGGTTTGTTGCGGTGTGTGATCGGGTTAACTTTCGTCATTCCGGCTCGAGGCCGGAACGACGAAGAGGGGGTGGTTGACGCTTTTGGGTCAGTGCAATCCACCCACACCAAGATGCGTATCAACAATATCCGGGTTCGCCGCAAGATCGTCGGACGGTCCCGACCAGACGATGCGGCCGCGTTCCATGATGATGGCGTGGTCGGCGAAGTCGATGGCCATCTGGATGCGCTGTTCGATGAGAAGAATGGTCATTTCGCCCGATTGCGCGAGTTTCGAGAAGGCCGCCATCAGTTCCTCGCAGATGACCGGGGCGAGACCTTCGAGGGGTTCATCGAGAAGCAGCACCTGCGGCTGGCCGAGGATGGTGCGGGCGGTGGAAAGCATCTGCTGCTCGCCACCGGAGAGTTGCGAGCCGAGATTGCGGCGTCTTTCCTTCAGGCGCGGAAACAGCGTGTAGGCTTCCTCGATTGCCGATTTCGGCCGGCCCTTGAGGCCGACGAAGAGGTTTTCTTCGACTGTGAGTGTCGGAAAGACATCGCGGGTCTGCGGCACGTAACCGAGACCGGCGAGGGCGCGGGCAGCACTCGGCAGGGCGGTGATGTCCTGCCCGCCGAGATGGATATCACCGGCAAAACGTTTCGTCTGCCCGGCAAGCGTGGCAAACAGGCTTGTCTTGCCAACGCCGTTACGTCCGAGCACCGCGAAACGCGAACCGGCGGGAACGGAGAGCGACAGACCCTCGATGACACGGGTGGGGCCGTAACCGGCGGTCAGGTTGGCGATTTCAAGCGGCGCTGCGGGCATTGGCGTAACTTCCGAGATAGGCTTGGCGGACTTCTGCGTTGCTGGTGACTTCGCCAGGCGAACCGTCGAATATGACGGCGCCTGCGGCGAGCACGACCACACGTTTGGCGAAACGGAAGACCAGGTCCATGTCGTGTTCGATCATCAATATGGCGAGGTCGGCGGGCAGGCGGTCGAGCGCCTGTTCGATACGCGCCGTTTCCGTCGAGGGAACGCCGGCGGCAGGTTCATCAAGCAGCAGGATTTTGGGCCTGAGCGCCATGGCGAGTGCGATCTCGATCAGCCGCTGCTGGCCATAGGCGATTTCACGCACGCGGGTTTCGGCGATGGCAAGCAGGCCAAGCGTACCGAGAATGTCGCGCGCCTCGCTCATCACCGTTGGCATGGCGCGGTAACGGCCGAAAATCCGACCCGTCCTGCCTTCCCTTTGCAGAATGGCGAGTGCGACATGTTCCTCTGGCGTCATGTCCTGGAACAGCCGCGTCACCTGAAACGAGCGGACAAGTCCGCGCTTCACGCGCTGACTGGCGCTGAGCCCCGTCACCTCTTCTCCGGCAATCCGCACGGTTCCGGCGGATGGCTTGATGTTTCCGGTAACGAGGTTGACGAAGGTGGTCTTGCCGGCGCCGTTGGGGCCGATCAGCACGGTGCGATCGCCGGGCGAAAGCGACAGCGAGACATTGTTGGTAACGACGAGACCGCCGAAATTTTTCTGCAGGCCGGAAACTTCGAAAATGGCGCTCATTTGCGATCTCCCCGCAGGCGCGCGATGATCTGTTCGCCCGCGCCATAAAGGCCGCGCGGCGCAAACAGCACGACGGCGATCAGAAGCAGGCCGACGATTGTAAGCCAGTGGAACGGATTGGCGGCGGAAACGACGTCCTCGAACCACATGAAGGTGACGGTGCCGATCAGCGCGCCATAAAGCGAGCCCGCGCCACCGAGAACCAGCATGACCAGCGCTTCGGCAGACAGCGTGAAGCTGAGGCTGTCGAGGCCGACCACCTGCGTGGAGATGGCGTTCAGCGCGCCGCCGATTCCGGCGACGATGCCTGATATCACGAACATCTTCAAAATCGTGCCATTGACCGAACCGCCCATGGCCTGAATGCGGATGCTGTCCTGCTTGACGCCGCGACACAGCATGCCGAAGGGCGAATTGACGACGACGCGAAGTGCCAGAAAAACCAGAAGCAGCAGGCAGACGCCATAGATATAGGCGGTGCGGCCGTAAAGATCGAATTCGAAGGTGCCGAACAGCGCATCGGGCGAGACGCCGGCAAGCCCGTCGCTGCCGCCCGTCCAGTCCGACGCCTTGTTGGCCGCCTCATGGAAAAGATGGACGACGGCGATGGACAGCACCAGTTGCGGCAGGCCGTGCGCGCGCAACAGAACGGTGCCGGACAGCAATCCCGCGATGCCGCCCACTGCTGCGCCGATGAGGGTCATGAGAAGCGGGTCGGTGATACCGTAGTGGGCAGCGGCAATGCCGGCGGCATAGGCGCCGGCACCGAACAGGGCCGCATGGCCAAGTGTCGCCACGCCGCAATAGCCGGTAACGAGATCGATGGAGAGCACGAGAAGCGCTATCGCGATGATGCGCGTCAACAGCGCCAGATTATCCGGAAACAGGAAGTAACCGGCGATGGCGGCGATGATGATGAGCAGGGGACCGCCAATCGCGCGCAGGGGCGAGCGGGCCTTCGGCAGTTTTGCCGTTTCAGTGAGGTCGTTCATGAGCACCGCCATCTCATTTCGCCCTTCCAAGAAGGCCGCGCGGAAACAGCGTGATGATCACGATGACCGCCAGATAGAAGAAGAATTCGCCATATTCGGGGGCAAGATACCGCCCGGTCGTATCGATGGCGCCAAGTAGCAGACAGGCGATCAGCGCGCCGGGGATCGAGCCTGCGCCGCCGACGGATACGACCACCAGGAAGGTGACCATGTAGCGCAGCGCATAATAGGGTTCGACCGGCAGCAATTCTGCGCCGATGACGCCGCCCATGGCGGCAAGGCCGACGGCGATGGCGAAGCTTACGGCATAGATGATTTCGGTGCGCACGCCGAGGGCTGCGGCCATGGCCGCATTATCCACCGCTGCCCGCAACTTGATGCCGAAGGCGGTCTTTTCGAACGTGAACCAAAGTGCCGCCGCCACCACGAGGCCAGCGACGATGGCGAAGATGCGGTGGGTGGCGATGGTGCGAAAACCGAGATCGGTGGGACCCGCGAGTTCCTGCGGCAGCGGAATGGTTTTGAGCGTTGGCCCGAACACGAAATTGGCGATGCCGATGATGCAGAAGGTGATGCCGATGGTCATCAGCACCTGCGTCAGTTCGGGCGCGCCGTAAATGCGTCGGTAGAGAAACCGTTCGAGCGGTATGGCGATCACGATGGTGCCGACAATCGCAACGAGGATTGCCGCCGCGTAACCAAGGCCGAGGCCATGGGCGGCATAGGAGGCGAGATACCCTCCGATCATGGCGAAGGCGCCGTGGGCGAGATTGACCACACGCATCAGCCCCATTGTCACGGATAGGCCAATGGAGATGATGAAAAGCACCATGCCATAGGCAAGCGCATCGACAAGGATGCTGAAGACCGTCTGCATGTTCGAAAGCTCCTCCCGATGCGATTGCGCCCGTGCCGGAGCCGCCTGCAAAAGGCGGAGCCGGTCATTTTCGTCTCAATGCTTACTTGGCGGCGGCAAGGCCCGGATCGCCCTGTTTTTCGAAAGTCTGGACTTCCTTGTTGTAATAATTGCCGTCATCGCCCTTGGAGACTTCGCGCAGATAGATGTTCTGCGTGATGTGGCGGCTCTGCGGATCGATGCTGACAGGGCCGCGCGGGCTTGTCCAGGAAAGACCCTTCACCGCCTCGACAGCCTTTTCCGCATCCTGTTTGCCGCCGGTCGCCTCGATCATCTTGGTGATGACGTACATGCCGTCAAACGCGCCGACTGCGGGGAAGGACAGTTCCTTGGGATTGCCAATGGCCTTGGTTGCGGCCTCCACGAAGGTCTTGTTTTCGGGTGAATCGTGGGAGACGGCATAGTGGAAGGTAGTCTGCATGCCGAGCGCTGCTTCGCCAAGGGCCGGCAGATCCGATTCCTGTGTAAGATCGCCCGGCGCGAAAAGCTTGATGCCTGATGATTTCAGGCCGTTATCGTTGAAGGCCTTCACGAAGCCGAGCGTCGTCGGGCCGGAGGGCAGGAAGGCGAAGACGCCTTGTGCGCCGGAATCCTTCACGCGCTGCATGATGGGGCTGAAATCATTGGTGGAAAGCGGCATGCGAATGCTTTCCACAACTTCGCCGCCAGCGGCGGTGAAGGCTGCCTTGAAGGCGTTCTCCGCGTCAACGCCCGGGCCGTAATCGCTGACCAGCGAAATGACCTTCTTGACGCCGCCATCAAAAGCCACCTTGGCGATGGGCGTGGATGTCTGCCATGTCGTGAATGAGGTGCGCACCACATAGGGGCTTTTGGTAACGATGGCCGACGTGGCCGCATTCATGATGACCATGGGCACATTGCCCTGTTTCAGAAGCGGCGTAACCGCCATGGCGTCGGGCGTAAAATAGAAGCCGGCAAGATATTGCACGCCTTCCTTTACAACCAGCTCCTGCGCCAGCGCCTTGGATTGCGCCGGATCGGCCTGCGGCACATCGCGGTAGACGACTTCGACAGTGTCATTGCCCACCTTGTTGCCGTGAAGCGAAAACCAGGCGTCTATGCCGGCCTTGAAGTTCTTGCCTTGCAGCGCGAAGGGGCCTGAGAACGGGCCGACCACGCCGACCTTGATCGTCTCGGCATAGGCAACGGAACTGAAGCAGATGGCCGCGATTGCGGCGGTGATCCGTAATTTCATGATTTCCTCCCAATTGATCCGTGGCTCCCTCCACCGATCCAGCCAGTCAAACTGGTAAGTGCGATGGCCAAAGTAAAATGAAAAAAAAGGGGGCAATAAATAACCTGATGGTTATGGATCTCCGCCTCATCCGGTTCTGCCCGATATTGCATCATACAATAGGGATAGTCTGGCGATTCTCAATTGCCGCAGCCGCTGCAGCCGTCACGAATGGTCCCGTTTCAGCATGCTGCTTCCAAATGCCGCCGTTATGAAAAATGTCCTGCGCCACGCCGCCGGAAAATGACGATAATATGCACGTAATCCCGGTGCCTTAACCAGTTCTAAGGGGATTGTCCCTAGTCTCCCGAAGCATATTTTGAATTTCATTTGGTGTCTTGATGGGCGAATATCAGAATAAAGCCGTTGATCTTATGCGGAATCGCGTTGGCGACAGTATACTCAACAACAAGATCGAGCGCCGCGAAGCTTTTCTCCGCAAGGCGATGGCGCTGTATCACGTCATGGGCGGCGCGGCGGAGGGCATGCGCGCCGCGGTGGAAGATGTTGTTCACCTGCCGAAGCCGAGCGTCGATGTCGCTGTTGGCGACGTGATGCATGAACTGGCAGCAATCGGTCACGTTGCCGATCTCGATATTATCCAGGCCGGGTATAACAAACTTGATGCCGCCAATCTGCATATTTTGAGCAAGGGCAAGCGGCTTTTGCAGAAGCAGCAGGAAAAGAAGCTTGCCGCCACGGCTGAGAAGTAAGCCGTACAAGGGCAACTGAGGGTGATGACAAAGCTCCCTCACACCCGGCGTCATCGCTGGATTGCCCCAAGGATCCAATCACGTCCAACTAGATCAAGACGTTGCAGCTGCTCCGGACAAGCCCAAGCATGACGGACGAGGGCTTCGGGACTTCGTCATCATTCTGAGGCCCCCGATCGGGGGCGCTTCGAAATCAGGCAACGTCCGCGACGAAAATATCCTGCCAGGCGTCGTAAGCGGAAAGAACCGTTTCCATCTGCGCCGTGTGGCCGGTGATGAAGTCGTCGCCGTAGATCGTCTCATCAGGATATTCGGTAATCAGCGTCATCGGCACTGTGTGGCGGTCGTCGATGGACGACAGGCACGGGAAGCCGTTGATGATGCGGAAACCGGTTTCACCGGCGTGAATCTCGTAAAGCGCGATCTGGCGGTTGTTGTAGTCGAGCAGGCCCGGAATGGCGCCGAGATGGCGGGTAACCCGGTCGAGCAGGGCTTCCGCCTGCTTTTCCCAATCCGCATGGTGGCGGATGATCAGGAAAAAGCCCTTCGGCAGGGTCCACATGGCGAAATTGCGCGGCACATAACCGGAAAGCGGACGGGTCCATTCGTGCGAGGGATAACCGTGCAGGTTCACATGCAGGCTCGCGCCGCTCATCTCCTGCGCGCTGAAACGGATTGCCTTCTCGTTGAGATGGACGCCCGAATTTTCCCGCGTGCGATATTCGAGATCGTCGCCGAGCGCCGTGTACCGCGCCGCATGGTGCATGTGGCGTGGATTGTCGGCGCGCAGGCGCTGGTGCAGGGCATAACCATCAGGGTTTTCCAGCGGCGAAATGGTGAAATGCGCGCCCTGTCTTTCCGCAAGTTTGCGGGCGGCGCGGACGGCGCCGACGATGCCGGTGGTTTCATTGGGATGCTGGCCGCCGCTGATCATCACTGCGGCATCGCTGCCCGCGACATAACGGGCGGCAAGAACGCGGCCCGACCGCGAGCGGGCCTCGAACGCCTCGCCGCCAATCTCCGCAAGCATCCGCGCGATCTGACCTGCCGCCACCGGTTCGCGGGCCTCGTCGATCCGCTGTTCGCCGCCATCCAGGAAAGTGGTGGTGAGTGCACGGGTCTCGATGCGGACCGAAACGTCGCCGTTGCTTTTGACGACTTCCGGAACGATCTGGCCGGGTTTCAGGCCCCTGTCGCCCAGCGGCCGGCCGGACTTCTTCTGGAAGAATTCCAGGAGGGAGAAATAGAAATCCTCGTGCAGCGCTTCACGCAGGCTGACCACCTCGTCCCCGACCGGCAGCGCCATGTCTTCGGACGGGTGCGTGACGCGGATGTTCAACTCCTCGAAATAGGGTTCCTCATCGCCCCAGCCGTGGTTGGCAACGGCATTGATTGCCGCTTCGAAAAGCTGCTCGTAATCCGTCTCCAGCCGCTCGCCCGTAGCGTCACCGGCCGGACGGAACCAGCCGGTTGGCGAGACATTGGTTTCGCCGACGATATCGGTATGAACCCGGTTGGGAGCGAGAACCTTCAGGGTTTCCTTCTTGCCGTTGCGGCTCAGCGTAACGTCATAATGAAGGGCGTCGTCGTCGCGGGCGATAAAATCGATCTTCGCGTCGCCGGCTAGTGCCGCCAGCGGATAGGCCTCCAGCCGGAAACGATTGGCGGGTGCATTGGCGTGCACCGGGTAGTGCACCTCGATGGCATCGACGCCACCAAGATTGATCTCTTCCAGAAAGGTGAAGAGAAGCGGCTTGTAGGCGCTGCGGATGCGGGCACTGACGCCTTTTTTCTTCAGCCTTTCTTCGGCCTCGCGGCGGCTTTTGGCGTCATCGAACGTCCATGCCTCGAAGGACTGGCCGGGCGCGGCATTGGCGAGAAGCGCATCCAGAGTACGCTTGAAGGTCTGTTCGAAAATCTTGCTCATCACAATCACCTTGAGGTTCTGCCGGTGGGGTCGAGGCTGTCGCGCAGCCAGTCACCGAGAAGGTTGAGGCCAAGCACGGTTAGCAGGATGGCAAGACCGGGGAAGACGCTGACCCACCATGCCGTTTGCAGATAGGTGCGGCCATCCGCCAGCATGCCGCCCCAGCTCGGAATGGTCGGATCGACACCGAGGCCTAGGAAGGTGAGGCTGCTTTCCAGCAGGATGTTGTTGGCGACGTTGAGCGTCATCAGCACGATGACCGGGCCGATAAGATTCGGCAGAAGGTGCTGGAGAATGATGCGCCAGTCCTTCACGCCAATGGCGCGGGCGGACAGGATGAATTCCCGTTCGCGCAGCGTCAGCACCGAGCCGCGCACCAGGCGGGCATATTGTACCCATTGCGAGACGATCAAGAGGATGATGGTGTTGGTGAGGCTGCCGCCGACAATCGCGATGAAGGTGATCGCCAAGAGAATGAAGGGCATTGCGAGCTGGATATCGGCAAAGCGCATGACCAGCATGTCCCAGAAGCCGCGATAATAACCGGCGACCAGGCCGACGATCACGCCGAAGACCACGGCCCCGATGACCGAGGTGAAACCGACGAGCAGCGAAATCTTGCCGCCGGCCACGACACGGGCCAATACGTCACGGCCGAGCGGATCGGTGCCGAGCGGATGGGCGGCGCTAGTGAAGGGCTTGGCAAGGCGCGCCATCAGGTCGATCTTTTCGGCACCGCCCGGAAACAGCACGTCGGAAAGAAGAACGGCAAGGCAGATGACGACGGTAAGCAGGGCGCCGAGGATGAATTCGAGATTGTTGAAGCGCGACAGGCGCGAGGTTTTGGCAGCCATCGTCAATTACTCCGTGCGGATGCGCGGATCGACCAGCCCGTAGGCTATATCGACCAGAAGGTTGATGCCGACGATCATCAGCGACAGCACGGTGATGACGGCCTGAAGCACGGGATAGTCGCGCGCGCCCACCGCATCGAAGGCGAGCGTGCCGAGACCCGGCCAGTTGAAGACGCGCTCGATGACGACGATGCCGCCGAGAAGTCCGCCGAATTGCAGGCCGAAGTAGGTAATCAGCGGAATGGCGCAGTTACGCAGCGCATGCTTGTAAAGCACCTTGTTTTCGCTGAGGCCCTTGGCGCGCGCCACCATGACATATTGCGAGCGCAGCGTATCGAGCATGGCCGTGCGCACCAGGCGGACATTGGTTGCCGTCAGGATAACGCCCATGGTGACCGATGGCATGATGTAGCTTGCCAAGCCGCCCATGCCGCTTGGCGGCAGCCAGCCGAGCGTGATGGAGAAAAGCAGCACCAGCATGGTGGCCAGCCAGAAATTGGGGAAGGACAGGCCGACGAGCGAGAAGATACGGATTACCTGATCGGCCGTCTTGCCGCGCGAGGTCGCGGCCTTGATGCCGAGCGGAATGGAAAGCGCAATCGACAACGCCATGGAGATGAAGGCGAGAAGCAGCGTGGCGGGCAGGGCATCGGCGATGAGCCGCGATACCGGCGTGCTGCCGGTGAAGCTGCGGCCGAAATCGAGCGTAACCAGGCCTTTCAGGAAGCTGAAATATTGCACGAAGAACGGCCGGTCGGTTCCAAGCGCCGCACGAATGCGCGCCAGATCGTCTTCCGTCATGCTGCCGCCGCCCTGGAACATGGTGACAGCCGGATCGCCCGTCAGGCGGATGGCGAAGGAAACGAGAAGGGTGATGGCGATGACGACGAAAATCGCCTGCAGCAATCGCTTGATGAGGAATCCGGCCACGTTTTTTACCTTGAAGAGAGACCCGACCTTGCCCGCGGGATGGCGGGCAAGGCGTTGTTAGGGAGGATAAGCCCGATTATTCGACGGTGACGTCGGTCAGCTTCAGGCGGTTATCCGGCGGTGCCACGAAACCCTTGACCCGCTTGTTGATGCCGTAAATGGCATTGGTGTTGTAAAGCGGAATTTCCAGCGCGCGCTCGGCGGCATAGGCGCCGACTTGCTTGAGGATTTTTTCGCGCTCGGCTCGGTCGGTCAGCGGGCGCTGCGATTCCAGCAGTTTGTCCAGCTTCTCGTCCTTGTCGTAAGGATTCCACTTTTCACCCGAGTGGTACATGGAATAGGCCGTGTTGTCGTAATCGAAGGTCCAGCCGCCCCATTTCTGCTGGAACATCGCGCCGGTCTTGCCCTGCGGGATGATGTCGTTCAGGAGCACGTTGGTCTCATAGGGCTTGATGGTGGCGGTGATGCCGACCATGGACAGATAGCTGGAGATGACCTGCGCGACTTCGTTCATCGTCGCATCGTTGCCTCTGATATCGATCTGCAGTGCCGCACCCGGCTTGACGCCGGCTTCCGCGAGCAGCTTCTTTGCGCCTTCCGGATCGTAAGGCAGCGGCTTCAGGTCGGCGTCGTAACCGAAGGACAGCGCGCTCTGGAAGCTGGCGATTTCCGAGGCCTGACCGGCAAGGATCGACTTGACGATCGTGCCGCGATCAACGGCCATGATGATGGCCTTGCGCACCTTGGGATCAGCGGTGATGCCGTCACGGGTGTTGAAACGCAGCGCATCCACAGTCGGGCCTGGAACGCTGACGATCTCCAGCTTGGAATCGCCTTCGATGACCGGGATCATGCCGATCGGGATGGTGGGCGGAATGACGAGATCGACGCGGCCGGCCTGCAATTCGGCAACCGCGGTCGCCGGCTCGGCGATGAAGCGGAATTCCAGTTCGGAGAGCTTTGGTGCGCCGCCCCAGTAATCCGGGTTGGCTTCCAGCTTGATGTTGGTCTTCGGCGCATAGGAGACGAATTTGAACGCGCCGGTGCCGACCGGGTTGAGGTTGAAGTTGTCCTCGCCCTTTTCCTGAATGTATTTCGGCGGCACGATCATGCCGCCATAACCGGCAAGCTTGGTCAGAAGCACCGGATCGGGGGCCTTCAGCTTCATGTCCACCGTGTAGTCGTCGATGACGTCGACGCTTTCGATGGCGACATAGTTGGAGCGCTGCGGGCCCTTGGCACCCTGTTCGCCGAGAAGGCGCTCGAAGGTGAACTTGACGGCGGCGGCGTTGAAGGGCTCGCCATTATGGAACTTGACGTTCTGGCGCAGCTTGAAGCGGATGCGCTTGCCTTCATCCAGCTCTTCCCAGGATTCGGCAAGGCCGGGCACGAGTTTCAGGTCCGGACCGCGATAGGTCAGGCCATCGAAGATGTTGGTGGCTACAGCTGCCCATTGCACCAGGAAGGTGTCGATCGGATCCCAGCTGCCGGGGTCCTGCGGGCTGGAAATGGTCATTTTGCCGGCGGCGAAAGCCGGCGCTGCGGTGAAGGCCGTGCCGGCCAGCGCAAGCGCGACGAACGTTGCCGTCATCCCCTTATTGATTTTTGTCATCTACCTGTTCCTCTTCAGATGGTTACGGTTTTGGTTATTGTTCAGGCGCTCTTCGCGATGAAGTGGCCTGGATTGATTTCCTCATGGGCGAGAATGGCGGGCTCATCGCCGACGCGGCGCACGGGATTGGGAATTTCGCCCTCGATCATGGCGATGCGGCGCTCGATCAGGGGATCGGCAACCGGCACTGCGGAAAGCAGCCGGCGCGTATAATCATGCGTCGGCGTTTCGAAGACCTGCTGGCGGCTGCCCATTTCCATGATCTGGCCGAGATAAAGCACCGCGACGCGGTGGCTCATCTTTTCCACCACCGCCATGTCATGGCTGATGAACAGGTAAGCAAGACCACGTTCCGCCTGCAGATCCATGAACAGATTGATGATCTGCGCCTGGATGGAAACGTCGAGCGCCGACAACGCTTCATCGGCGATGATGAGCTTCGGATCGGAGGCGAGCGCGCGGGCGATGCAGACGCGTTGCCGCTGGCCGCCCGAAAACTCGTGCGGATACCGCGATGCATGTTCCGAACTCAAACCCACCCGTTCCAGCAGCTCATCCACCCGGCGGCGCACCGCCTTGGCATCGTTGATCAGGCCGTGGGTATTGATCGGTTCGGCGATCGAGAAGCCGACCGTCTTGCGCGGATCGAGCGAGGCGAAGGGATCCTGGAAGATATATTGCACTTCCTGCCGCATGCGGAAACGTTCCGCTGCCGACATCTCAGAATAGCTGCGGCCGTTGAAGGATATTTCGCCCGACACCGCCGATTGCAGCTGCTGGATGGTGCGGCCGATGGTGGATTTTCCCGAACCGGATTCACCGACCAGCGCCAGCGTCTCCCCGGCGTGGATGTCGAAGCTGACCTTCTGCACAGCGCTGCAACGGTGCGTCGCCTTGCCGAACAGGTTCTTGCGAATATCGAAGCGAACGAACAGGTCGCGAACCGAAAGCAGCGGCTTCTCGTCGTATTTCGCGGTGTTCTGCACGCGTTCCTCGCCCACCACGACCGGCTGGCCATCCTGCAGGACGGTGAGCGGCAGGCGCTTGGGAAACTCTTCGCCGGTCATGCTGCCGAGACGCGGAACGGCGGAAAGCAGCGCCCGCGTATAGGGATGCTGCGGATTGGCGAAGATGTCCTTGACCGGGCCTTCCTCAACCTTCCTGCCCTTCCACATGACGACGACGTCATCGGCCATTTCCGCCACCACGCCCATGTCATGGGTGATGAAGACCATGCCCATGCCGAGCTTCTTTTGCAGGTCGCGCATGATGTTGAGGATCTGCGCCTGAATGGTGACATCCAGTGCCGTCGTCGGTTCGTCGGCGATCAGCAGCTTCGGCCGACAGGCAAGCGCCATGGCGATCATCACGCGCTGGCGCATGCCGCCGGAAAGCTGATGCGGATAACGGTGCAAGAGCTCGGCCGCATCCGGCAACCGCACCATGTCGAGCAACTTTTTTGCCTCGGCCATGGCCGCCGCCTTACCCATTTTCTCGTGCAGGACAAGCACTTCGCAGATCTGGTCACCGATGGTGAAGACCGGGTTCAGCGACGTCATCGGCTCCTGGAAGATCATGGCGATCTCCTTGCCGCGGATCGACCGCATTTCCTTCTGCGATGCCTTCAGCAGATCCTTGCCTTCGAACATGATGCGACCGGCGGGGTAAGTCGCGCCCATCATATCCGCAAGACGCATGGTTGAGAGCGAAGTGACCGATTTGCCCGATCCGGATTCGCCGACGATTGCCACCGTCCTGCCGGCTTCCACGGCAAAGGAAATATCGTCCACGACGCGGCTGTCGCCGAACTCAACGCTCAGGTTTTCAACCGAGAGGAGGGCGTTGCGGTTTGCGGCAGTCATATCAGCGTCTCCGGCTTGGCGTGCGGGGCAATGCCGGCGCGGCCATCTGAAATAGTGAGGGGGCAAGGGCGTGGGGCAGGCGCGCGGGATGAAACGCTGTGCCGGAGGATGGGAGTGTCAAAAGAAAGCGCATGGCGTTTCAGGCGCGATGTAGATTGGCTGCTGCCGGTCGATACGGGAATTGCGACCTGGTCGAAGTGCTACGGGCGACCTCACCGGTGCCGGTAAAATGCCTGATGCCAGTCTCAGAATCGATGATGCGCATAAACTTGTATTCCCCACCCTTGTTTTACAAAAAAAGCTAACAAAACCGGACAATCATGTCCAGAGTGTTGAACAATTTTTGTATACTGCTCTACAAATACGCAAGTGCATTTATTTTGGGCGCGGGTGTGCCGACGGCCCGGACCCCGATTAAGGGATGGTTTTAGTCTGTATTGAGGATGTATCGATTTCAGTGGTTGCGGGTGCCGCTGCCCGTGGTACAGGCCGGATGAAGACTATTGAAAAAGGATACCGGGTATGACGAATAGAACGGGTGCGGTGAGGCTATCCGGCTTCCTGCGTTGCGCATCGGTGCGGGATGTCCAATTTGTAGAAAGCCATCTACCCGATCACATTCGCCTGACCAGAGCGGAGCCGGGCTGTATTTCCTTTGAGGTATCGCAGACCGAAGACCCCCTGATCTGGAGGGTGGAAGAGCTTTTTGTGGACCGCGCCGCTTTCGATTTTCATCAGCAGCGCACGCGCGCATCCGAGTGGTTTGTTGCCACCTCCGCCATTCCACGGGACTATGAGATAGTGACGCTGGCGTAAATAAAGACAGGCCGCAGCGGCATTCCTGCCGGCTGCGGCCTGTTTGGATTTTTGGAGCACCAGTGGACTGGTGTGTGCGCCTATTCCTTCGGCATGCCGATCGGTGGCGCAAGACGCCGCTGCGCAGCGATGCGGAAGGGGGCGTTCATCGCGCCATACCCGCCGTAGGCACCGCGCCTTTCGACGATTTCGAAGAAGAACCCTTCGCCGAAGGTGCGGCTGTAAATCTGGAAATATTCGCCGTTGTCGTCCCGGTCGTAGAGGATGCTTGCTTCCCGGAGTGCGTCGGAGAATTCCGGTTCCAGCCCGAAGCGGGCCTCCAGATCGTCATAATAATTGCGCGAGATCGGCAGGGCGTGAAAGCCGCGCGCATGCAGAGCCTTGGCGGTGGCGAAGATATCGTCCGTGGCGAAGGCGATGTGCTGGATGCTGGTGCCGAAACCTTCCGCCAGAAATTTGCCGGCAAAGGTCTTTCGGTTGTCGGCGCCGTTCATGGTCAGGCGGAAACGCGGGGAGGGCACGCTTTCTATGGCCTGGCTGCGCACCAGACCGCCGGGATCGACCACATCCACCATCGGCGTGCGGCGCGTTGAAAACAGCGATGTGTAGAACAGAAGCCAGGTCAGCATTTCATCGTAATGCGTTGTTTGCGCAAGATGGTCGATGCGGGTCAGTCCGGTATTGCCTGCCGGTGCCGTCGCATCTACCGGTGCGAATTCATTGTCCCAGATGGAGGCGAGCGCCGTGGACCCGTCGAGGAAATAGATGACGCCATTGCCCACGCCCTGAATGGCTGGAACCGCGACTTCGCCGGATTTGCGCGGTTCTGCGAATGTCGGCGCGCCCAGCGCTGCCGCACGCGCAAGCGCTGCCTGCGCATCATCGACCTTCAGGCCGAAAGCATAGGCATTGGTGCCGTGGATGGAGTAGGATGCACCGGCGAAACTCTCACCGGTTCCGCCGGTATTGATGACGATGCGAATGTCGCCCTGCGTATAGAGATCGACATCGCGATTGCGGTGCCTCGCGGTTTTATCAAAACCGAGTGTGGCGAGCAGCGCTTCCAGATTGGCCTTTTCCTCCGGTGCCGTTGTGAACTCGACATACTCCACGCCTTCCGTCTGCACCCGCTCAGGCATGGCGGGCGCCTCGATGCGGATGTCGGGCTCCAGACGGCGCACCTGATCCATGAGGTTGATGAGCGAACGATGGCCGTCCTCAGCCAGCAGACGCGCCGAGCCACCGCGGAACTGGTCGTTGAAGATTTCGAGCGACAGCGGGCCGCTATAACCGGTTGCCGCGACAGCGCGCATGAAATCCACCACCGGCAGATCGCCTTCGCCGGGCATGTTGCGGAAATGGCGGCTCCAGTACAACAGGTCCATGTCAATCAGCGGTGCGTCGGCCAATTGCACGATGAAAATCTTGTCGCCGGGAATGGAGCGGATGGAGTTGGGATCGATCTTGCGCGACAGCGTGTGGAAGCTGTCGAGGATGATACCGACATTTGGGTGATCGGCGCGGCGCACCACTTCCCACGCATCGCGATGATCGCTGATGTGCCGGCCCCAGGCCAGCGCCTCGTAACCCACGCGCACACCATGCCTGGCCGCAAGCTCGCCAAGCTCGTGGAAATCGGCGGCGGCGCGGTCTATGCCGCCCAGCGACACCGGCGAGACATTCGAGCAGATCAGCATCAGATCGGTGCCGAGTTCGCCCATGATGTCGAATTTACGCCCTGCGCGCTCGAAGGCGCGGGCGCGGTGCGGTTCCGGCATGCCTTCGAAATCGCGGAACGGCTGGAAAAGCGTGATATCCAGCCCATGATCCGCCGCAAGGGCCTTAACCTCGCGCGGCGAGGCGTCGTAGGTCAGGAAATCGTTCTCGAAAATCTCCACACCGGTGAAGCCAGCCTTGGCAATGGCCGCCAGTTTCTCCGGGAATTCGCCGCTGATGGAGACGGTGGCGATGGAAGTGCGCATTGGCACGCCCTGTTTGCCTGTGTCATAGCTCGCCATATTGCGTTCCTTTTCAGCGTTATGTACTAATTGGTTAATAATAAGGGTGCGGCGGCAAGCCGTATACCCTGCTGATGGATGGATCATGACAAAAAGCGCAACTTCGAACGGCACCAGCGAAACCCGGCAGGCGAAGCGCGATCCGGAAGGCGTGCGCCGAGACATTCTTTCCGTTGCGATGGAGGAGTTTTCGCAGAACGGCCTGTCGGGGGCGCGCATCGACGAGATCGCCGCCCGCACGCGCACGTCCAAGCGGATGATCTATTATTATTTTGCCGACAAGGAAGGGCTTTACCAGCGCGTTCTTGAGGAAGCCTATGCCAAGGTGCGTGACGGCGAGAGCGATCTGGAGCTGGACGGTCTGGAGCCGGTTGCGGCGCTCGAAAAGCTCTGTCGGTTCACCTTCAATCACCATCGCCGCAACCCGGCTTTCATCCGCATGGTGATGATCGAGAACATTCATCACGGCCGGCACATGCAATCGTCCGAAACGATCCGCCAGCTCAACCGGCCGGCCATCGATGCCCTGGAAAGCGTGCTTCTGCGCGGCCAGAAGAGCGGCATTTTCCGCAATGGCATCAATGCGCTGGAACTGCACTGGCAGATCAGCGCGCTGTCCTTTTTCAACGTCTCGAACGTCGCAACCTTCTCGTTCATCTTCGGCGACGGGCTGTTTACCGAGAAGGGTCAGCAAACATTGTCGCAGCACGTCAGCGACATGGTGTTGCGATATGTGCTGAGCCCGGACCATATCACGACGATCGGGAAAGACGGCCGATGAGGTGGCTGAGCGCCACCCCGTAACCTTCGATGCCGAGACCGGCGATCACGCCTTCGGCGCGCGTCGAGACATAGGAGTGGTGGCGGAATATCTCCCGTTTGTGGATGTTGGAAATGTGAACCTCGATCACCGGTGCCTCGAAGGTATTGAGTGCATCGAGGATCGCCACCGAGGTATGGGTAAAGGCACCGGGATTGATGACGATGCCTGCCGATGTGCCGCGCGCCGCATGGATCCAGTCGATCAGCTCGTATTCCCGGTTGCTCTGGGCAAAGAATATCTCGTGGCCCGCCGCCTCGGCAATCGCGCGGCAATTGGCCTCCACATCGGCCATCGTCTCGTAGCCGTAGATTTCCGGCTGGCGTTGGCCGAGCAGGTTGAGGTTCGGTCCGTTAAGTATGGTGAAAAGGCTCACGCCACACCCTCTTTCGTGCAAATTTCGGTGAAATGTGCGGTCATGCGCTCGGCGTCAGGTTCACGGCCGCAGAACAACCGAAACGCGCCGACAGCCTGAAACACCGTCATGCCACCACCGGGCAGGGTGCGACAGCCTTTTTGGGCCGCCGTCGCCAGAAGCTCGGTCACCAGCGGCATATAAACGATATCGGCCACCCAGTGCCGTTGTTCAAGGAGGTCGGCCTTGACCGGCATGCCGGGATGGGCGGGCATGCCCATCGGTGTGGCGTGGATCAACCCATCCGCGAAGGGCAGGGAATCTGCCGGGTCTTTCACGGCAAAGGCGTGGCCTTCGCCAAAACGGGCGTTGAGTTCGGCAGCCAGATGCTCTGTGCGGCTGAAATCGCGGTCGCAGATATCGAGATGGGTAATGCCGAGTTTCAGCGCCGCATGGGCCACCGCAACGCCTGCACCACCAGCACCGACCAGCAGCGCCCGGTCGCGTTTCGCATCCGGCAGGCCGCGCATGAAGCTTTCGTAAAATCCGTACCAGTCCGTATTGTGCCCGATGCGACGTCCGTCCTTGAAGACGACGGTGTTGACCGCGCCGAGCATGCGGGCATCATCAGACAATTCATGCAGGTGCGGCAGGACCGCCTGCTTGAAGGGATGGGTAATGTTGGTGCCGGCAAAGCCGTGCGATTCCAGCTCGTTGAGCAGATCGGGAAGCGCGCTTTCCGGCAGCTTGCGCGCCACGACATCGACAAGCTCATAGGAATAGTCGAGGCCGTGGGCAGCCCCTTCGCGCATGTGCAGCGCGGGAGATTTGGAAAGCTGGATGTCGGCGCCAATCAGGCCGACCTTGAAGGATTTGGTGTCTGTCATGATCAGGTCATCGCTCATCGAACGTGGTGGGAGAGGCGGGGGGCATCCCCGCCTGCCTGTCGGCTTCGGGTGAGCCTTAGTGATGGGCGAGAATTTCGCCGAGGAACGTGCGGGTACGCTGGTGCTTGGGATCGCGGAAGAACTCGTCCGGCGGGCCTTCCTCGATGATTTCGCCTTCCGACATGAAGACCACACGGTCGGCAACCTGCCGGGCAAAGCCCATTTCATGGGTCACGCAGATCATCGTCATGCCGTCGCGGGCAAGGCCGATCATCGTGTCGAGCACTTCCTTGACCATTTCCGGATCAAGCGCCGAAGTCGGCTCATCGAACAGCATGGCTTTCGGCTCCATGCAGAGCGCACGGGCAATCGCTGCGCGCTGCTGCTGGCCGCCGGAAAGCTGAGCCGGATATTTATCGGCCTGATTGAGAATGCGCACGCGCTCCAGATATTTGCGCGCGGTCGCTTCCGCATCGGCTTTCGACAGGCCCTTCACCCGCATGGGCGCCAGGGTGCAGTTTTCCATGATGGTCTTGTGCGGGAAGAGATTGAAGCTCTGGAACACCATGCCCACTTCACGGCGAACCGCATCGATGGCGCGGGTCGAATCCGAAAGCGTGGTCCCCTCGACCGTGATCTTGCCCTCCTGGATTTCTTCCAGATGGTTGATGCAGCGGATAAGGGTGGATTTTCCCGAACCGGACGGGCCGCAAAGAACGATTTTTTCGCCTTTGCGAACCGTCATGTTGACGCCTTTCAGCGCATGGAAGGCTCCATACCACTTTCCAACCCCTTCAAGGGCGATCAGCGGAGCCTGTGCGGCGGAGGATTGCGACATGGAACTTTCCTTCATGCTGGGAAGCAGTTAGTTGACGGTGTAGGGAATGTCAGAAAGCGTGGCCGGAAACTCCGGAACCGGGCGCTTCATCCATTTGGCATAGACTTTTGCGAGCTCGCCATTGGCCTTGGCTTTGTCGAGCCAAGTGTTGAGGGCCTCGTTCCAGTCCTTTTCACCGGGGCGCGTGGCGGCGCTGTTGTAGAGGGTCACGAGGTCGAACTTCACCTCGTAATCCTTGCCGCCAGCCGCTGCGAGACGGTCACCATAAAACTGGTTGCCGCCGATTGCCTCGATCTGGCCCGACAGGATCGCCTGAATGGTGGCGGCGTCATCGTCGAAACGCAGAATTTTTGCCTTGGTGCCGGCACCTGCGGTCAAAGCCGTGTCCATCGGACTGGATTTCGGTGCGCCGACGGTCATTCCCGTGAGATCGTCGAAGTTGGCTATCTTCTTGTCCTTGGTGGCATAGACCGACATGACGTTATGCGCGTAAGGCTGCGCATATTGTACGTTTTTCGCGCGTTCCGGCGTCATCCCCATCGACGCGAACAGGGCATCGACCTTTCCGGTGCGAAGCGACGGGATGCGGTTGGCGACTGCAAGTGGTACGAACTCCACTTTCAGTCCAAGATAGTCCGCAAACCCGCGGGCCAAATCCGCATCATAACCTTCCTGGACACCAGAGGAATTTATGAAGCCCCAGGGCGCGTTGTCGCCCTGAATGCCGATGATGATCTTGCCGCTGGACTTTGCTTCTTCAAGTGTTCTGGCTTCTGCGCCTGCGGGTGTCAGGATTGGCAGCAAAGCTGCTGCCAATCCGACGGCGATGGCTGTTCGCCAACGCGTCTGTTTGTTAAAGATTCCCATTGGTTACTCCTCCCAATCCAACCTCTTCCGGTCTTCACTTCACGGTGAAAGGAATATCCGGCAGGCTTTCCGGGAAAGCGGGAACTTCGCGCTTCATCCACTTGTCGTAGATCTTGGCAAGCTGGCCATCCGACTTGATCTTGTCGAGGAAGGCGTTGACGGTCTCGTTCCAGTCCTTTTCACCCGGACGGGTGCCGGCGCCGTTGTAAAGCGTCGTCAGGTCGAACTTCGGCTCGTATTTGCCGTTGGCAGCCTGATTGAGGCGGTCGCCATAAAACTGGTTGCCACCGACAACCTCGACCTGGCCGGAAATCAGCGCCTGAATGTTGGCGGCATCATCGTCAAAGCGCAGGATCTTGGCCTTGGAGCCTGCACCAGCCGTGATCGCCGTGTCCATGGCGCTGGACTTCGGAACGCCGACGGAGACGCCGGTCAGATCGTCATAGTTGCCGATCTTTTTGTCCTTGGGGCCGTAGACGGAAAGCACGTTACCGGCATAGGGCTTGGAATACTGGATGGTCTTGGCGCGCTCGGCGGTCATGCCCATGGTTGCAAACAGCAGGTCGACCTTGCCCGTCAGAAGGGCCGGAATGCGGTTTGCCACTGCAAGCGGTACGAATTCCACCTTGACGCCGAGATATTCGGCAAACGCCTTGCCGATATCGGCATCGAGGCCGTCCTGAACGCCGCTCGAATTGACGAAGCCCCAGGGCGAATTGTCGCCCTGAATGCCGATTACGACCTTGCCCTTGGCCTTGGCCTCATCCACCGTGCCGGCGAAGGCGTCGACCGGTGCGATAAAGGGCAGGGCAACCGTTGCTGCGGCGAGCGCGAGCAGGGTGCGACGTGAGAATTTACCGTTGGATTTCATCTTTTGCTCCTCCTTACAAAGCTTGATGACATGTTGATGGGTATTAGCGGGAAGCGGCTTGCATCCGCTTTTCTACACTGGCGCCCCACAGGGAAAGCGGCCAGCAGATCAGGAAATACATGATGCCGACGATGGCAAAGACCGTCAGCGGACGGAACGTCTGGTTGGAGACGATCTGGCCGGCGCGGGACAGTTCGACGAAGCCGACAATGGCGGCAAGCGACGTGCCCTTGATGAGCTGCACCAGAAAACCGATGGTTGCGGGCAGCGAAATCTTGAAGGCCTGCGGCAGAACCACGTCCTTCATTCGCGACACGTAGTGCAGGCCAAGCGCGTTGGCGGCCTCGGTCTGACCTTTCGGCACAGCCTGGATGCCACCGCGCCAGATTTCACCCAGAAAGGCGCTGGCATGCAGGGTGAATGCGATGGCGACCGCAACCCAGGCATCCACATTCAGGCCCGCAAGCGCCACGCCGTAATAAACGACGAAAAGCTGCATCAGGAGCGGTGTGCCCTGGAAAATCGCGATGAAGCCGGTGCTGGCGCGCTGGATCGCCGGGGTTTCGGCAACGCGGCCAAGCGCGACGCAAAGACCGAAAATGCCGCCGCCGATGAAGCCGATCAGTGTCAGCGCAAGGGTCCATTTCAGGCCCTGCAACAGGAAGAACAATTCGTTGGAACCGATGGATGCCATTGTCTTTTCCTCACTTGACCGGATAGCTGAACGATGTGCGGGAGATGAGGGAAAATATCCCCATCATCAGCGAGGAAATGACCAGATAAAGCAGCGTGATCGAGAAATAGACTTCAAAGGAGCGGAAGGTGTCCGCTTCGATCTGCTGAGCCACCGAGGTCAGCTCGTAAGCCGCAATCGAGGTACAGACCGAAGTGGTCAGCGTCAGCATGATGAACTGGCTGGTGAGTGACGGATAGACCGCGCGAAGCGCCGGCTTCAGAATGATGTGCCGGAAGATCTGCGCCCGGTGCAGGCCGAGCGCCAATCCCGCCTCAACCTGGCCTTTGGGAATGGAATCGACGCCACCGCGAATGATTTCAATGGCATAGGCGCCGCCGTTCAACGCAAGCGCAATGATGGCCGTGACCGTTGGGTTAAGCTTGATGCCGATTTGCGGCAGGGCGAAGAAGATGAAGAATATCTGCACCAGAAACGGCGTGTTGCGAATGGCTTCCACGAACCCGATGACCAGACCGCGCAGCAGCTTGAAGCGCGAACGACGGGCGACGACGCCGAGAACCCCGATGACGGTGGCGAGCGACATGCCGGCGATTGCAAGACCTATCGTTGCAAGACAGGCCAGAAGCAGCTCGGGCAGGCGGTCTATGACCGCCGAAAAATCGAGACTGTAAGACATATTTCCTCCCAACCCGTTCGGGTCCGAACAGACGTTTCGCCTTGTTCGCATCGCTTTGGAAACCCTGTGGCTCCAAAGCCCTCCGTTTGTTTTTACCGTGCCGGGGAAGCTCCACACTTCTCTGCCAGCATAGCGTTAACCTGAATGTTTGTACCAGTTAGTTCAATTTTGTGTCAAGCGCCAACTCCGGTTAGAAACGGCTTAAAAATCACTTTTTCTTCATTCATCTTGTTCAAGAAAGTCGTTTTTTATCAACGACTAATGTGATTGATCGCAAGCGTTTTCATCGCACGCCCGCGCCATTCCCATCTCGCTGGCAAAGCGCCCGAAGGCCGCTCAGTCTTCGCGAAAACCTGCCATTCCTTCTTTAGTCTTCGCTTGCTCCCAGCCGGTCGATCTGCCCCGCGAGGCGCTCGGCGATCAGGAGTGAGGACCCCGTTGCCGTCACCATTTGCGGCAGCGACAGCCATTCGAGCATCCAGCCCGCGCCCGAACGTTCCTGTTCGTGAACGAGAGACTGGTGCAATGCCGAAATCTGCACGGCGTTGAAGCGTGCCAGCGTCACCAGCGTTTCCGCGTTGACCGGGTTCTGCTTGTGCGGCATCGCCGACGAACCACCCCCGCCGCTCATGCGAATTTCCGCGCCGACTTCGGCCAGAAGCGCGATATCCTGCCCGAACTTGCCAAGCGTGCCGGTGATGAGCGACAGCAGATTGGCAAGCTCGGCGATACCGTCGCGCTGGCTGTGCCACTGCGGCCTGTCAGAAAGGCCGAGACGGTTTGCGAGATCGGCGCGGACAGTGCCGGCATTGTCGCCGAGCTTTTCCAGCGTGCCGGCCGCGCCGCCGAACTGGACGGCAAAACCGTGCTGCAAAAACGTGTCGATCCGAACCAGATGCCGTTCCAGCGGATCGATCCAGCTTGCCACCCTGTCGCCGACGTTGATGGCGATGGCGGCCTGCATGCGGGTATATCCCGTCAGCGGGTTGCTGCCATCGCGGGCCGCAATATCACCCAGCGTATCGATGAGGCGGCCGAGCCGTGCCGCGATGATTTCCGCTGCCGCCTTCAGCCGCAGCATCAGGCTGGTATCGATGACATCCTGGCTGGTGGCGCCGAAATGCAGCTTTTCCGCCGCAGTACCGGCAACCGCCGCCCGCATCTGCCGGACAAGTTCCGGCACCACAACGCCGTCCTTGGCGACGCCATGGCGAAGCGCGGTGGTATCGGCGGCAAAATCGGAAAGGCGGGAGACGATCGCATCCGCCGCATCCGCTTCAATGACGCCCGCCCCGGCTTGCGCCTGCGCCAGCGCCGTCTCGAAACGGATCATGGCATCGATATCCGCTCTGGCCGAAAACAGTTCAACGATTTCGCTGTCGCCAAAAAGGCCGGAGAGAAACGGATGTTCGAAGGGGGAAAGGCTCATCTCAGGTTCCGCTTTAAATTACTTGCACATATCGTCGTCGCAAAACCGCTACACACTTTGGCGCGATATGCTTCAGATATCGAAAAACACGGTTTCGCCCTCGCCCTGAAGGCGGATATCGAAACGATAGATGTTTCCTTCCTCCTTTTTGGCGACAAGCGTGGCGATGCGGCTTTTCTGCTCGACGCGGGCAAGGACCGGATCGGCGGCATTGGCCTCGTGCTCCTCGGGAAAATACATGCGGGTCTGCAGGCCAATATTGATACCGCGCGCCACGATCCAGAAAGTGATGTGCGGCGCCATCCACCGGCCGTCGCGGAAGGGCACCTTGCCGGGCTTGATGGTGTCGAAGATGAATTCGCCGGTATCCATGTCGCCGGGCGAGCGCCCCCAGCCGGTGAAATTCGGATCCGCCTTGCCGCGCGTTTCGCTGGGGCTGTTGTAGTAACCGTCCGTATCCGCCTGCCAGATTTCGATCAGGGCGTCCTTCAGCGGCATGCCAGCGCCGTCGTAGACCGTGCCACGCACGCTTACGCGTTCGCCGCGAGCCTTGTCGTTATAGAGCGCGCCGGAGCCGAGGTCCTTTTCAAACACGCCCTCGATGCCAACGAAATTGGGGGTGCAGCCGATATGGACATATGGACCTGCCGTCTGCGACGCTGATTCCTTGAGATAACCGAGCGGCTGGACCATGATCAGTTGCCTTCCTTGCGATTTTCGAAAAACGTGGAGCGGCGGCCGCGAAGCACGATGTCGAACTTGTATGCCAGCATGTCCATGGGAATGTTTGAATTCATATCCAACGGCGCGATCAGCCGCTTGATCGCATCCTCGTCCGGGATGGTTTTGACGATCGGACATTTCCAGATCAGCGGATCGCCTTCGAAATACATTTGGGTTATCAGCCGCTGGGCAAAACCGTGGCCGAAGACCGAGAAGTGGATATGTGCAGGCCGCCAGTCGTTGACGCCGTTCGGCCAGGGGTAAGCGCCAGGCTGGATGGTCTTGAACCAGTAATAACCGTTCTCATCCGTGATCGTGCGGCCGACGCCGCCAAAATTCGGATCGATGGCGGCGAGATAGGTTTCCTTCTTGTGGCGATACCGCCCGCCGGCATTGGCCTGCCAGAATTCCACGAGCGCACCGTCCACGCCGCGGCCGCGCTCGTCCAGCACCCGGCCGTGGACCAGAATGCGCGGGCCAATCGGCATTTCGCCAGGGCGGGCATAATTGAGGATCAGGTCGTTATCCAGCTCGTTCAGCAGGCTGTGGCCGAAAACCGGCCCGGTGATCTCGCTTTTGGTGCCTTCCAGCGAAATCAGGGCGCGCTGCGGAGAACGCAGGATAGAGGTCTTGTACCAGGGAGCATAGGCCAGCGGATGAATGTCGCGGTCGCGTGCGAAGAACGGCCCGGTTTCGGGCTTTGTATTACTCATTTCGTCTCCTCCTCGTCGCGAGAACTATCGGCTTTCATGCCGGTCAGAGCAAGCTTGGCGGTCTTGAAAGCGTGGTTGGCGGCGGGAACGCCGGCATAGATTGCGACGTGCAGCAGCGCTTCGCGAATATCCGCTTCGGTGGCGCCGGTATTGGCGGTGGCGCGCACGTGCATGGCAAGTTCCTCGTCCTGACCGAGTGCGGCAAGCAAGGCGATGGTGACCATCGAGCGCTCGCGCTTCGTCCAGTGGTTACCGGACCACACCGTGCCCCAGGCCGCTTCGGTGATGAGCTGCTGAAACGGCTGGTCGAACCCCGTCGTCACCGTCTGCGCGCGGTCGACATGCGCGTCACCGAGCACGGCGCGGCGCGTTTTCATGCCCTGCTCAAATCTCTCGTTCTTGTCGATATTGTCCGCCATCTGTCAGTGCTCCGGCAAGGTCTTCAGAAAATCACCGACCGCCTGCGCATAGGCGAGCGGTTGTTCAACGCATGGAATGTGGCCGCAGCGTGCAATGGTGGCGAGACGACTTGCGGGAATTAGGTCCGCCAGCGATTGCACCAGTGCTGGCGGTGTCGAGCCGTCCTCATCGCCCGCCACGCAGAGCGTCGGAACAGCGATGCAGCCCGCTTCGTGCGTGAAATCGGCATCGCGTATGGCGGCGCAGGTGCCGCTGTAACCGGCCTCCGGCTGTTGGGAAAGCATGTTGCGCGCGCCCGCATAAGCCACATTGTCCGGCTGGCGAAAGGCTGGTGTGAACCAGCGCTCCATCACCGGATCGATCAGCGAGGCAAGGCCGTCAGCGGCGATCTTGTCAATGCGCGCGTTCCACATCTCGGCGGTGCCGATCCTGTGGGCGGTATTGCTGAGCACAAGGGCACGCACGAGATCGGGACGGCGGGCATAAAGTCCCTGTGCAACCAGTCCACCGACCGACAGACCCCAGATGACCGCATTGTTGACGGAAAGATGATCGAGGATGGCAATCAGGTCGTCTGCGTGATCGTCTATCGAATAGGCAGGGCGGCCGATATCGGACAGGCCATGGCCACGTTTGTCGTGCAGGACGAAAGCATAGTCGTCGCCAAGTTCGGCAATCACCGCATCCCAGATACGGAAATCGGTGCCAAGCGAATTGATAAAGGCGATGACCGGCTTCCCGCTTTCCAGTTCGTGCGCACGATAATGGATCGCGTTTTCGCCACAGCGCAGAAAATGCATGATGTACGTCCTCCTGTTGACGATATTGCAAGCACGTTCCGGTTAAGTAAAATGACATTATCGGTGAAAAATATAACCAATGGATTATATGTTCGATGGTTGAGCAGCGTATAAAGTTCCGGCATCTTCAGACCTTCGTGGAGGTGGCGCGCCAGAAAAGCGTCATTCGTGCGGCGGAAATCCTGCATGTCAGCCAGCCGGCGGTAACGAAAACCATCCGCGAACTCGAGGAGATTCTCGGCGTCTCGCTGTTCGACCGCGAGGGGCGCGGCATCCGCATCAGCCGCTATGGCGAGGTGTTCCTGCGCCATGCCGGGGCGACGATGACGGCACTTCGCCATGCGGTCGATTCCGTCTCGCAGGAGGCGGCGCGTGCCGGCCCGCCGGTTCGCGTCGGTGCCTTGCCGACGGTTTCGGTGAGGATCATGCCGAAAGCCATGGCTGGGTTTCTTTCGGAAAAAACCGGCAGCCCGGTCAAGATCGTCACCGGTGACAATGCCGTTCTTCTGGAGCAGTTGCGCGTCGGTGATCTGGATCTCGTCGTCGGGCGGCTGGCTGCGCCGGAAAAGATGGCGGGCTTTTCCTTCGAGCATCTCTATTCCGAAAAGGTGCGGTTCGTCGTGCACGCCGGCCATCCGCTGCTGTCGCCGGGCATTTCGGTTTTCGATCACCTGCACGAGTTCCCGGTATTGATCCCCACTCGCCAGTCGGTGATCGGTCCCATCGTCGAGCAGTTCCTGATCGCCAATGGGGTGCCGGCCTTGCCAATCCGCATCGAAACGGTATCGGATGCGTTTGGCCGCGCGTTCCTGCGCACCAGTGATGCCGTCTGGATCATTTCGGAAGGGGTGGTCGCAGGCGATGTGGCGGATGGAACTCTGGCGATCCTGCCGGTCGATACCGGCGATACCAGCGGCCCGGTCGGCTTGACGGTGCGGGCCGATACGCAGCCCTCACTGCCGCTGTCGCTGCTGATACAGGCCATTCGCGAAGCTGCGCGCGAACTGCTCGACCCGAAGTCTGAAACTGTTTCCTAATAGGGAAGCCCGACATAGTTTTCCGCAAGCGCCGTGGAGGCAGCGCGGGAATGCACGAGGTAATCCAGCTCCGCTTCCTGAATGCGCTGGCCAAATTCGCCGGTATCGGGAAAGCGGTGCATCATGGTTGTCATCCACCAGGAAAAGCGCACGGCCTTCCAGACGCGGGATAGCGCTTTCTGCGAATAGGAATCGATGCCCGCTTCCGTCCCTTCACGGTAAAATTCGACCAGCGCCTCGCTGAGATAATGCACGTCGCTGGCAGCAAGGTTGAGGCCCTTGGCGCCGGTCGGCGGCACGATGTGGGCGGCGTCGCCCGCCAGAAACAATCGCCCGAAGCGCATCGGTTCGCACACGAAGGACCGAAGCGGTGCGATAGATTTTTCAAATGACGGTCCGGTCACCAGGGCATCGGCGTGGTTTTCCGGCAGGCGGCGGCGGATTTCATCCCAGAAGCGCTCGTCGCTCCAGTCCTCCGGCCGGTCTTCCAGCGAACATTGCAGGTAATAGCGGCTGCGGGTGTGCGAGCGCATGGAACAGAGCGCAAAACCACGCGGATGGTTGGCATAGATGAGTTCGTGGCTGACAGGCGGCACTTCGGCCAGAATACCGAGCCAGCCGAAGGGATATATCTTCTCGAATTCCTTGATCGAGCGCTCAGGCACGGATTTGCGGCTGACGCCGTGAAACCCATCGCATCCGGCAATAAAATCACAATCGATCCGGTGGCTTACGCCGTCTTTCTCATAGGTGACATAGGGGCTGGTGCCATCGAAATCATGTGGCTCCACATTCGAGGCTTCATAGATTGTGGTAAGCCCCGCTTTTTCGCGGGCATCCATCAGGTCGTGCGTCACCTCCGTCTGACCGTAGACCATGACACGTTTGCCGCCGGTCAGATCGAAGAGGTCGATACGGTGATCGCGCCCGTCAAAGGTCAGCGAGAAACCGTCATGTGGCAGACCTTCCTTGTGCAGGCGTTTGTCGGCGCCAACCTTTTCCAGAAGGTGCACTGTGCCTTCTTCCAGCACCCCAGCGCGGACCCGACCGAGGATGTAGTCCTTGCCGGCCCGGTCGAGAATGACGGTATCGATGCCTTCATTGGCAAGCAGCTGACCGAGCAGCAGACCCGAAGGGCCGGAGCCGATGATGACGACCTTGGTGCGCATTAGTTTCCTCCCGGAATTGTCTCCTGTCAGGAAATTGACCAAAGCGTGTCACAAGCTCAATGGACTTTCTGATCCGTAAATTGCACAATTCGACCATGATGAGGGGGAGCCGGGGGTGGTATGCGGGTTGCGGCGAATGAAGGCCTATATGGCGAGGAGACAGCGCAAGGAACCGCTTTCCGCTTTCATTGCGAGACGCTTTTTTCCAGAAGCAGCCTGCATCGCTTTGAAATCGGCCTGCACCGGCATGCCGCGTTCCTGCAGATCTTGTACATTTGGGGCGGCGAGGGCGATGCGTTGCTGGATGGTCGCACCGAGGCTATCCGCCCACCAGTCGCCATTGTCGTGCCGCCGGGTTTCGAGCACGGCTTTCGTTTTTCGCGCGATATTGGCGGGGTGATCGTCACCGTGCTGCCGGGCGCGCTTGCCGCATCCGTGCAGGCGCTGCTGCTGCGGAATTTCCAGCAGCCCGTATTGTTGCCGTTGCAGGATTTCTCCGGGGGCGACCGATTGCGCAGGGATTTCGAACATATCTCCGCGGAGTATGAAAGCCACGAGATAGGCCGGGAGGCCATGATCGAAGGTCAGCTTGCCACCGTGGCTGCGCTTCTTGCGCGAGCGGCGCGGCCTCTGCTGGAGAGAACCGGGGAAGGCCCTGCGGAACAGCGCTTCGAACTCCTGCTGTCACTGATCGCCCGACATATTCGCGAGCCGGGCAAGGCGGCGTTTTATGCGCAGAAGCTCGGCCTTTCCGAGACCCATCTCAACCGTCTCGTCCGTTCCGTTTCCGGCCTCAGCCTGCAACGGCTTGTCGCCAGGCGACAGATCGAGATCGCCCAGCAGGAACTGATCTTCACCGTATCGACCGTGCAGATGATTGCGGAAGATCTCGGTTTTGCCGATCCGGCCTATTTCAACCGCTTCTTCAAGCGGGAAACAGGCATGACACCCCGGGCATGGCGATTGGCTGAACGGCGGAAAATGGGAGATGACGGCGCGGCTTCGGCCTCACCTCAGGCAAGCATTCTTCCCAGTTCACGCTGAACGGAAAGCAGTGCCGGCAGATAACGCTCTACCAGATCGTCCATCGACGCTACCGAGGCGGCAAGCCCGACATTGAGTGCTGCGACCGTCTGCCCGCGCACGGTTTTCATCGGCACGGCAATGGAGCGAAGGCCGATCTCCACCTCCTGATCGATCAGGGCATAACCGCGATTGCGGGTCGCCTCGAGTTCGTCGAGCAGGGCGTCGATACCGGTCATCGTCTTTTCCGTCCGTGCCACCAGCCGCGTGTGTTCCAGGACCTCGCGCTGCCGTTCCGGTGTGAGGGCTGAGAGGAGAACGCGGCCCATGGAAGTGCAATAGGCGGGCAGGCGAGAGCCAGGCATGAGGGCGATGGACATGACCCGCTGCTGGGCGGCGCGTGCCACATAGACGATTTCGGTATCGTCCAGAATGGAGACTGATGTGCTGTGGCCGATCTCTTCCGAAAGACGGTCGAGAAGGGGCTGGACGATGCGTGGTAGCGGCATGGTGGCAAGACAGCCGGTTCCAAGCCGCAGAACCTTGGGCGTCACAGTGAAGAACTTGCCGTCATAGGCGGCGTAACCCATTTCCGACAGTGTCAGCAGACAGCGCCGCGTGGTGGCGCGGTCAAGGCCTGCGATGTCAGCGGCATCGGATATGGACAGGCGCGGGCGCTCGGCGCTGAACGCCTCGATCACCTTCAGCCCCTTGGCGAGACCGCCCATCATGTCTCTTTCATTGACGGCCATGTCACGCTCCATTTGTGCGATATACGAACAAAAATCATATAACGCACAAAATTGTTGCCGTCGAGGCGGATTCGGATTTAGCTCTGCGCCAAGCAGCCTTGCGAATTCCCATTGTTCGGCTGGACGGAGGATTGATATGGACAAGACAATCAAGAGCGCGACTGATGCCATTTCCGGTATCGGCGACGGCGCGACGGTGATGATCGGCGGTTTTGGCGGCTCCGGCGCGCCCATCGAGCTGATCCACGCCCTGATCGACAAGGGACCGAAAAACCTGACGGTCATCAACAACAACGCCGGCAATGGCCGTATCGGCATTGCCGCAATGATCGATGCGGGCATGGTCAAGAAGATGATCTGCTCGTTTCCGCGCTCTTCCGATCCGCGCGCTTTCACCGACAGATATCTGGCCGGCGAAATCGAGCTGGAACTTGTGCCGCAGGGCACGCTTGCCGAGCGTATCCGTGCCGGTGGCGCGGGCATTCCGGCATTCTACACCCCGACTGCCTTCGGCACGGAGCTTGCCAATGGCAAGCCGATCGCCGAATTCGACGGCCGGTCGTATGTTCAGGAACGCTGGCTGAAGGCGGATTTCGCCATCGTCAAGGCTGAGCTTGGCGATACCTACGGCAATCTCACCTACAACAAGGCGGGGCGCAATTTTAACCCGCTGATGTGCATGGCGGCAGCCACCACCATCGCCCAGGTCTCGAAGATCGTCGCTGCCGGCGAGATCGACCCCGAGCATGTCGTCACGCCAGGCATTTTCGTCAACGGCGTCGTGGAAATCGCCGATCCGCAACAGGAAGAAATTCTCATTCGTGCGGGAGTAGCCTACGCATGACCCAGCCAATCAACACTCGCGACGATATCAAGCTTTCCAACGCCCAGATCGCCTGGCGCGCGGCGCAGGACATCGAGGATGGCGCTTACGTCAATCTCGGTATCGGTTTTCCCGAAATGGTCGCCCGTTACCAGCCGCCCGGCCGTCAGGCCATCTTTCACACCGAAAATGGCATCCTGAATTTCGGCGAAGCGCCGCCGGAAGGTGAAGAGGACTGGAACCTCATCAATGCCGGCAAGAAGGCCGTGACGCTGAAGCCGGGCGCCTCCTTCTTCCACCATGCCGACAGCTTCGCCATGGTGCGCGGCGGGCATCTGGATGTGGCGATCCTCGGCGCCTATCAGGTGGCGCAGAATGGTGATCTCGCCAATTGGCGCGTTGGCTCCAAGGGCGTGCCCGCTGTTGGCGGCGCCATGGATCTGGTGCATGGCGCCAAGCAGGTTTTCGTCATCACCGAACATGTGACGAAGAACGGCGAGCCGAAGCTCGTCGAAAAATGCGCCTTTCCGCTGACCGGCGTCGGCTGCATCACCCGTATCTATACCAGCCATGCGGTGATTGACGTCGTGGATGGCCGTTTCGTTTTGCGCGAAAAACTGGCGGCGATGAGCTTCGATGAATTGCAGGCCATGACCGGCGCGCCTCTCCATGTCGATGGCGAAGTCGCCGATCTTGTCGCCCCGGAACTTTGAGGAACAACCGATGACCGATGCATTCATCTGCGACTATATCCGCACACCAATCGGCCGTTTCGGCGGCGCATTGTCTTCAGTGCGCGCTGACGATCTCGGTGCAGTGCCTTTGCGGGCGCTTGTCGAGCGTAACCCGTCCGTGGATTGGGAAGCCGTCGAGGACGTGATCTTCGGCTGCGCCAACCAGGCGGGCGAAGATAACCGCAATGTTGCCCGCATGTCGCTGCTGCTGGCGGGCCTGCCGGTTTCGGTGACCGGAACCACCATCAACCGGTTGTGCGGTTCGGGCATGGACGCTGTCATCGCCGCTGCCCGTGCCGTCAAATCCGGCGAGGCGGAATTGATGATCGCAGGCGGCGTGGAAAGCATGAGCCGCGCGCCCTTTGTGCTGCCCAAGGCCGAAAGTGCCTTTTCCCGCAATGCCGAAATCTACGACACGACCATCGGCTGGCGTTTCGTCAACCCGCTGATGAAGGCGCAATATGGCGTCGATTCCATGCCGGAGACCGGTGATAACGTCGCCGTCGATTATCAGGTCTCCCGCGAAGATCAGGACGCCTTTGCCGTTCGCAGCCAGCAAAAGGCAGCCGACGCGCAGGCCAATGGCCGCCTCGACAAGGAAATCGTCTCGGTCACGATCCCGCAGCGCAAGGGCGATCCGCTGGTGGTGTCTAAAGACGAACATCCGCGCGCGACGAGCCTTGAAGCCCTTGCAAAGCTGAAGCCGGTCAACAAGCGCGACGGTGCGACAGTGACGGCCGGCAATGCATCCGGCGTCAATGACGGTGCGGCGGCTCTCATCATCGCTTCGGCTGAAGCCGCAAAGAAATACGGCCTGACGCCGATTGCCCGCATTCTCGGCGGAGCAACTGCCGGCGTTCCGCCGCGCGTCATGGGCATCGGCCCGGCCCCGGCCTCGGCCAAGCTCCTCGCACGGCTCGGATTGAAGCAGGAAGAGCTTGACGTGATCGAGCTGAACGAAGCCTTCGCCAGCCAGGGTCTCGCAACGCTTCGCCAGCTCGGCATTGCCGATGACGATGCGCGGGTGAATGCAAATGGCGGCGCGATTGCGCTTGGGCATCCGCTCGGCATGTCCGGTGCGCGCATTGCCGGCACCGCAGCACTCGAGCTTTCTCTGACCGGCAAGCGTTATGCGCTCTCGACCATGTGCATCGGCGTCGGGCAGGGCATTGCCGTGGCGCTCGAGCGGGTCTGACGGGATCGCGGCATTCGGCCATAGTGATGGTCCGAATGCCGCTGCCGCCATGTCTTCACCTATGTCGGCAGGTGCTCAGGAACTACACGCATGATTTTCTCGCGTTGGTGCATTCCAACTCCCCTCATTCCTGTGCTTGTCACAGGAATCCAGCCGACGCGCGTCTGCGCGGCGGAGGGAGTCTTTTCAGCCGAAGGACTTGGGCTGGCTGGATATCTGTGACAAGCACAAAGATGAGGGAAGTGGAAAAGCAGGCCTCGCACCGGACACCCCAGCCATCAATATTTATGCCGCGTGCTATGGCACCCCTCGCCGAAATCTCGGTATGCGTTGGATTCTATCATGATCCGTGACATGTTTTGCGGGATATGACAGGATTCTTTCCGTGTAAGGGGTGTCTTCATGAAGCGTCCGACAATCACAGATGTTGCAAACGCCGCCGGCGTCAGCGTTGCGACTGTCGACAGGGTGTTGAATGGTCGCCTGCCGGTGCGTGAAGAAACCTCCAAACGGGTGTTCGAGGCGGCGGAGAAGATCGGCTTTCATGCCACCAACATCATCCGCCAGCGCATGCTGGCCGATCTGCCATCCTACAATCTCGGCATCATTCTGCGGAAAGAACGGCACTCCTTTTACCAGACATTTGCCGATGAGCTGGAGCTTGCGGCGCGCAACGTCAGGGATCGCCATCTGAACCTGCGTATCGAATTTGCGCAGTCGGGCGAGCCGAGCGAGCTTGCGGCCCTTCTGTCCGGCATGAAAGGCCGGGTGCAGGCCGTGGCGGCCACCGGGCCTGACCATCACGACGTTACAGCGGCCGTCGAGGCGCTGAAAGCCAAGGGCATTCCCACCTTCTCCCTGCTTTCCGATTTCGCGCAGGGCGTGCGGGAGGCCTATCTTGGCGCGAATAACATGAAGGTCGGGCGCACGGCGGCCTGGATGATCTCGCGGCTGGCGCGCAGCAAGGGCAAGGTGTTGCTATTGCTCGGCGGCCACCGTTTTCACGGTCATTCGCTGCGGGAAACCGGTTTTCGCAGCTATATCAGGGAATATGCGCCGGAATTCGAGGTGATGGATGCGCTGATCACGCTGGAAACGCGGCGGCTGACCTACGAGCTTGTCATGGACACCATCGCCAAACACCAAGATCTCGTCGGCATCTATTGCATCGGTGGCGGCATGGAAGGCGTGATCGAGGCCTTGCAGCAGGAGAACCGCCAGGAAACCATCGTCTGCCTCGTCAACGAGTTGACGCCGGAATCCCGTCAGGCGTTGCTTGAGCGGCGTATTACCGGCGTGTTCCAGACACCGCTTCGCGAACTATGCACGGATCTTGTTGCCACCATGGTTCACACCATCGAACACGGCATGGCGGAAACACCGGGACAGAGATTTGTGCCCGCTCATCTATGGGTTCCTGAGAGCCTTTGATGGTTTGATAGATTCTATCATAAATGCCACGTCTATTTCTATCAGCCATGATGGTTTTGCCCGCCGAAGACGCGTTGACGCCGGCCCCGGACTAGGATCATGTTGCCGGCATGTGGAGCGGGCAGGAGGCTGATCCACGACAATAACGATGTTTCAAGGTTGCCAAACGCCGCAGATTTCCATCTTCGGCGACGGGTATCCTTTTGCCGGAAAGCGGTTGCGGCGCGATGCACTTGCGGCTGTGCGACCGGTTTCTTTTCAAGAGTTTCGGAGGAGGATGACATGAAAAGACATTTTGCGATTGCGGCTCTGGCCACCATGCTGGCGACCACGGCTTCGGCTCAGACCATCGGCGTTTCGATGGCCCTGTTCGACGACAATTTCCTGACCGTGCTGCGTAACGGCATGATCGACTATTCGAAGGGCATGAACGGTGTCTCGCTGCAGATCGAGGACGCCCAGAACGATGTCGGCAAACAATTGAGCCAGGTGCAGAACTTCGTCGCCGCCGGCGTCGACGCCATCATCGTCAATCCCGTCGATACGGATGCGACGGTGGCGCTTTCGCAGGCGGCTGCCGCAGCCGGCATTCCGCTTGTCTACGTCAACCGCCAGCCGGTCAATCTCGACAATCTGCCGGACAAGCAGGCCTTCGTCGCTTCCGATGAAAAACAGTCGGGAACGTTGCAGACGCAGGAGGTCTGCCGGCTTCTGAAAACTGCCGGCAAGACGGAGGCCAAGGCCGTGGTGATGATGGGCGAGCTCTCCAACCAGGCGGCTCGCATGCGGACAGAGGACATCAAGGAGGTCGTCGCCACTCCGGATTGCAGCTTCATCAAGCTCGTTGAGGAGCAATCCGCCAACTGGTCGCGCACGCAGGGGTCGGACCTGATGACCAACTGGCTCTCGGCTGGCGTTGAGTTCGATGCGGTGATTTCCAACAATGACGAGATGGCGATCGGCGCGATCCAGTCGCTGAAGGCGACCGGCCGGCCGATGGACGGCGTCATCATCGCGGGTATCGACGCGACCCAGGATGCACTTGCCGCGATGGCGGCGGGCGAACTGGATGTCAGTGTTTTCCAGAATGCCGCCGGCCAGGGCAAGGGCGCGGTGGATGCCGCGCTGAAACTCGCCAAGGGCGAGATGATCGACAAGAAGGTCTTCGTGCCCTTCGAACTCGTTACACCCGCCAACCTCAAGGATTATCAGGCGAAGAACTGATTTCGGCATTCACTGGGAATGCCGGGAATAAACCAAGGGGCCGCTGATGGAAAAGCCGGCCCAAGGCCGCGGTCTCTTCTCCCGGACCGCGGCCCAACCTGTCCGCAACGACCTCAACAGATACCGACGACAAGGAAGCGTAAATGCGCATCGCCATCGACCCGTTCATGCACCGCCATCTCAGCCTCGAAGCCCTTCCCGCCAAAGTTAGGGAGCTCGGCTACGACTGGATCGAGCTCAGCCCGCGCGCCGATTTCCTCGAATGGTTCAAGGCGCCGCGCGTGTTTCCCGAAAGGATCCGCTCGTTCAAGAAGGCGCTGGCGGCTGAAAACGTCAAGATTGCCTCGCTGCTGCCGATGTATCGCTGGGCCTCCAATGACGAGACCGAACGGCAGGCGGCAGTGAAGCACTGGAAACGCGCCATCGAGATCGCCGTCGAACTGGAGGTCGACACGATGAACTCCGAATTTGGCCGTGGACCACATCCCGACAAGGGTTCCTGCTATTGCTGCCATACCGGCTCGATGATCGAGGCCTGCGAGGATGCCTGGTGGCGCTCCATGGAAGAACTTGTGCCGATCTTCGAGCGCGAGAACATCAATCTGCATGTCGAGCCGCATCCGGAAGACTGGTGCGAGACGCTTCAGCCGGCGCTCGACATCATCCGCACCGTCAATTCGAAGAATGTGAAGTTTCTTTATTGCGCCCCGCACACCTTCTATTTCGGCGACGACACCAAGGCGATGCTGCGCGAAGCGAAGGATGTGCTCGCCCACGTGCATGTCGGCGACACCTTCAATCACAAGGCCAGTTCAGGGCTGCGCTACATTCTCAACCCGCCCGGCACGCAGGCGCGGGTGCACCAGCACTTGAACATCGGCCAGGGCGAGGTGCCGTGGGACGACTTCTTCGGCACGCTTTCCGAAATCGGCTTCGACGGCATCATGACCTCCTGTGTTTTTGCCTGGGAGGACAGGGCCGATGAATCGGGCAGGTTCATGTGCGCCGAGATCAACAACTATATCGAAAAATACCGCAAGTGAGGTTTTTCCCATGACTGTGAGAATTGGTGTCATCGGCACCGGCGCGATTGGCCGTGACCATGCCCGCCGCATCAACAAGGTCCTCGGAGGCGCAAAGGTCGTGGCGCTGAGTGACGTCAACCCTGCATCCGCCGAGGCGGTGAAGAACGACATTGCTGCGGACGCCGTCATTTTCGCCACCGGCGAGGAACTGATTGCATCGCCGGATGTGGACGCCGTTCTGGTGACCTCCTGGGGTGCAACGCATGAGCAATATGTGCTGGCCGCCATTGCCGCCGGCAAGCCCTGCTTTTGCGAAAAGCCGCTGGCGACAACGGCCGAAGGGGCAAAACGCGTCGTTGACGCCGAGGTGGCGCAGGGCAAGCGGCTGGTTCAGGTGGGCTTCATGCGCCGTTATGACGCCGGTTATGTGGCGTTGAAACAGGCCGTCGACAGCAGGATCGGCGCGCCGATCATGGTGCATGCCGCCCATCGCAACCCGTCGGTTCCGGAGCAATATGTGACTGCTATGGCCATCCACGACACGATGATCCACGAGATCGACGTGCTGCGCTGGCTGCTCGACGATGACTATGTTTCGGCGCGGGTTCTCTTTCCCCGTTCCGCAGTGCGCAGCCATGCGAAGCTGAAAGACCCGCAGATCGTCATTCTGGAAACGGCCAAGGGCACGATTATTGACGTCGAGATTTTCGTCAATTGCCATTACGGCTACGATATTCAGTGCCAGGTGGTGGGAGAGGATGGCATCGCCAGCCTGCCGGAACCGATGTCCGTCCAGACCCGTCTCGGGGCCAAGCTGCAGAACGATATCCTGACCAACTGGAAGGATCGCTTTATCGCGAGCTATGATGTGGAGTTGCAGGATTTCATCCATGCGGCGGCGAAGGGGACCGCGGCCGGACCGAATTCCTGGGACGGTTACGTGGCCGCCATCACATCCGATGCCTGCGTCGCCGCGCAGGAAACCGGTGGCGCTGCGGTCGCCATCGACCTTCCCGCGCGTCCTGCCCTTTATAAGTGAGGATATCTCATGCGTTTTGCCATCAACCACATCACCGCACCAAAACTCTCCCTCGAGGACTTCTTCGCGACAGCGCGCAATCTTGGCCTTAGCGAAGTCGAAATCCGCAACGACCTGCCTGACATCGTCGGCACGGTGGACCCGGCTGCCGTGAAGGCCGCGGCCGAAAAGGCCGGCGTGACGATCATCTCCATCAACGCGCTTTATCCCTTCAACGTCTGGTCGGGCGATCTGCCAAAAAGGGCAGTCATGATGGCTGACTACGCCGCCGCAAGCGGCGCGAAGGCGCTTGTCATGTGCCCGCTCAACGAGGGCCGGCAGGTACCCTTCGACGATCTCGTGGCCGCGCTGAAGGCCATGAAGCCCATCCTCGAGGAACGCGGGCTGACCGGCCTTGTCGAACCGCTTGGTTTCCCCGTCTCGTCGCTGCGCACCAAGGCTGAGGCCGTCAAGGCCATCGACGCGGCAGGCGGTGGCGATGTCTACAGGCTGGTGCACGACACCTTCCATCATCATCTGGCAGGAGAGACGGTGTTTTTCCCCGAACGCACCGGCCTTGTCCACATATCAGGCGTGACCGACCCCGCCGTCTCCGTCGCCCACATGCTGGACGCCCACCGCGTTCTGGTGGATAGCGACGACCGGCTGGAGAATCTTGCCCAGATCAGGACGCTGGAGGCAGCTGGCTACAGGGGGCCTTACAGCTTCGAGCCTTTCGCGGCTGAGGTGCATGAGTTGAAAGACCCGGCTGCTGCCGTCAGAGACAGTATCGACCATATCTCCCAGGCGCTATGACCGCCTCACCGTCTGCGGTTTGCTGCAGGCGGTGCTTGCGTTCGAATACAAGCTGATTGGCAGAAAACACAGAGAAATCAATTCCGCTTTTACGGATGATGCTGTACTCTTTGCGTGACAAAACAGAGCAGCAATCGGGCTCGGGTATTCTTGAAATCAACTGCTTTGTGCCGGTTTCTTGCCCGCCCCATCCTTAAAAGAATGGGTGAATTTCCCTTTTATGAAAATAGACAGGAAAACGACGCTTAAGGATGTGGCGCAGCAGGCGAATGTTTCGCTTAGCACCGCTTCGCACGCCCTTAACGGCACAGCCCCCTTGACCACGCTGGTGCGCGAGCGGGTGCTGGAAGCGGCCCGTTCGCTCGGTTATCTCGAAAACCGCCGACAGAAGGCGACGATTGCGACCCTGCGCGTGGTGTTGCTGGCAATGACCAACGATGCGGCTCCGCAAAGTGATCTCAACATGGTCAGCTGGACGATGCTGAACGGCTTCCGACGCGAATGCGAACGGCGCGGCATTCGCATCGTGCCCTTCGTCAGCGCCACAAGCAGGCTTGACCCTGTCGCGGTGGCGCAGGCGGCGGATGCCGACAATGTGGATGGCATCGTGGTGTTGAACGATGACCGGTCGCAACTGGTTCAGGCGCTTTCGGCGCTCGGCAAACCGGTGGTGCTGATCAATGGCGAGGACCCGGCCATGATCGTCGATACGGTAACGGCCGAGAACCGTTTCGGCGCCCGCCTCGGCATCGAGCACCTGCTTTCCCTTGGGCATCGCAATATTCTGCACATTACCTGGAAGGGGCGCACGACGATCCGCCGCCGTTACGACGGCTATAGCGACGCATTTCTTGCGGCGGGGTTTCCGGTGCCTGCGGATATGGTCATTGAGGTGGAGAGTTATGAACCCCAATGGGGCGAAACCGCCATTCGTCGCCTGCTGGCCGAGGAGCGCCCGCTCAGAAATGCAACGGCGATTTTCTGCGCTGCCGACAATCTGGCACTCGGCTGTCTGAAAGCACTGACGGACGCCGGTGTCCGGGTTCCCGATGACGTTTCGGTATTGGGTTTTGACGATATCATGCCGGCGGCCTTCAGTGCGCCGCCGCTCAGCACCATTCAATTGCCCGCCGACAGGCTTGGTGGTGCGGCACTTTCCCTGCTGGAGCAGCGGCTTGTCGCCGCCGACCCGACCCGGCCTGCGCACCGGCTGGAACTTGGCTGTCGACTTGTGCTGAGGGGCAGCATCGCACCGCCCCCCAAATGATACCGAGCTTTTACTTCATGCCCGTCCCAGCAATGCCTGTCGTGATATAGCGTTGCAGGAACAGGAACACGACGGTAACCGGCGCCAGGCTGAGGAAGGTCATGGCGAGAATATAGTGCCATTGCACCGAGAACTCGCCCTGGAAGGCATTAAGGCCCACTTGCAGCGTGAAGTTCTCGCGGCTGCTGAGGACGATCAACGGCCAGAGGAAGTCGTTCCAGCGCCACAGCACCGAGAAGATTGCGAGAACCGCTAGTGCAGGTGCCGTCAGCGGCAGGATGATGCGCCAGAAGATGCGGAATTCGCTGGCCGCATCGACGCGCGCGGCTTCGATCAGTTCATCGGGGATCGTCAGCATGTATTGCCGGAGCAGGAACACGCCGGTTGGTGTCGCGACGGTGGGAATGATGACACCCCAGAGATTGTCGACGAGGCCGACACCGACGATAACAAGATAGGCTGGTACCATGACGACGGTAAGTGGGATCATCAGTGTGGAGATGATCAGCACGAAAATCGCCTTCTCGCCGCGGAAGCGGTATTTCGAGAGAGCAAACGCCGCCATGGCGTTGACGATCAAGGTTAAAACCGTCGCGACAACAGTGACGAAGACCGAGTTTTTCAGGAAAGTCAGGAAGTTGAACTGGGTCAAGGGATCGGTGAAATTCTGCGTCGCGATCGTCAGTTTCTGGACGGGCGACATTTCGCGTGTGTCGACGCTGACCGGCGGGCCGGGATTGGCCGGATCCACCATCTGCGCCTTGATGCCAACGCGCCGGACCATGGCCATCTCCCGCTCCATGCCGTCGATGGTGACGGTCCAGAGGCTGAGCGGCCTGTCATAACCTGGAACCTCCACCTGCACGGCGGCGCGCGGCAGAAGGCTCGGCGGAAACCGTGTGATCTCGGCTTCCGGCTTCAGCGAGGACATGGCGGCCCAGACGACGGGTATGAGCACCGCGAGCGTTCCGCCAATGAGCCACACCCAGGAGAGAATATCGGTGAGACCGATCCTGCCGGGGCGGCGGGTTCGCGTCAGGAAAGTGACTGCGTTTATATTGCCGGACATGATCAGGACTCCATCTTTTTGCCGAGGCGTAGTTGCACGAGCGTCAGCGCGAGAAGAACAAGGCCCATAAGAACCGATGCGGCGGATGCGAGACCGAAAAGCCTGAGATCGCTGCCGAAGGCCATCTGGTAGATATATTGCACCACGAATGTATTGGCCGTGCCCGGCCCGCCACCATTGGTCAAAACCCACGCTTCATCAAATATTTGCACTGAGCGGATCATCAAAAGGATCAGTACGACGAGAAGGTTGGGAGCCAGCAGCGGCAGGGTGATGCGCAGCAATGTGCGCCGGGGCGAAGCGGCGTCGATTGCGGCTGCCTCATAAAGGTCTTTGGGAATGGCCTGCAGCCCTGCCAGCAGGATGAGCGTGTAAAAGCCCATATGGAACCAGACGGATACGACCACGACGAAGAAGCGCGACCAGCCGACATCCAGCAGGAAGATTTCCGGCGGCACGCCGAGCATCTGGAAGAAGGCGTTCAGCAGTCCGTTGCGGTCAAGGAACCATTTCCAGATGAGGCCGATGACGACAGGTGACAGCAGTACGGGATAAAAGAACATGGCGCGGAAGAAGCCGCGCGCGGCAATCGCCCTGTTAAGAATGAGGGCCGTGACCAGCGCGACGAACAGCGTTGCGACAACGTTGAAGCCGACGAACCAGAGCGTGTTCCAGATCGCTGTCCAGAACAGCGATTCCCGGCAGCTTCCGGGGTCCATATAGCTCTGGCAATCGAGCAGCTTGCCGAAATTCTCCAGACCGACAAAGGGGCGGTCGGTGATCAGCAGCTCGGTGCCGCCGGTAAAGGCGTAACCGACGGCAATGGCAATCGGCAGGAAGGTGAAGATGCCGAAGAGAACCAGGTTCGGCATCAGAAAGATATAGGGCATGCGCCTTTTGCCGATCAGCCGCTCTATGAGGTTGAGCGGCACTTCGGCGATTGCCATCACGGCGTCGAGCACGCGGTCGGACAGTCTCGCAAGCGTCGGATTGGCCATGCTAATCTCTCCCGTGGCTGTCGAGGCGCGGCAGCGCCAGTTCGGTTTCGGGGTCGAAGACATGCACCCTTTCGCGCGCCGGCATGATGTTGAGAACTGAGCCTGAAGCGGGTGCGAAGTGGCCGGCCTGGTGAACGATGATCTGCTCTTTCTCGCCCTGAAGATTGCCGTAGAGATAGGTCTCGGTGCCGAGGCTCTCGTGATACTGCACTTCGAAGGGCAGGCCCTTTTCCTGCGTGATGACAAAATGCGAGGGGCGGATGCCCGCCAGAACTGCCCGTCCGGGGGTAGCCACGGCGGGATCGACGAGGCAGGGCAGGGACACGCCGTATCCGGTGTCGATTGCGAAGCCGCCGTCGCTGCCGGCGACGAATGTGCCCTTCAGTATGTTCATGCGCGGTGAACCGAGGAAGCCGGCGACGAAGAGGTTGCGCGGATTGTCGAAAAGCTCGAGCGGGCTGCCCACCTGTTCGATGCGGCCAGCACGCAGCACCACGATCTTGTCGGCCATGGTCATGGCTTCCACCTGATCGTGGGTCACATAGATCATCGTCGTCTTGATATCGCGATGCAGGCGAGTGATTTCGGCGCGGGTCTGCACGCGCAGCGCCGCATCGAGGTTCGACAGCGGCTCGTCAAACAGGAAAATGTCAGGCTCGCGCACGATGGCACGGCCGATGGCGACGCGCTGGCGCTGGCCGCCGGAAAGCTGTTTCGGCTTGCGGTCGAGATAGGGTTCGATGGCCAGCATGCGTGCCGCCTCGTTGATGCGGCTTTCGATTTCCGCCCGCTTGAAACGCAGGTTTTCTAGGCCGAAGGCGAGGTTCTTGCGCACACTCATATGCGGATAGAGCGCATAGGACTGGAAGACCATGGCGATCTTGCGCTCGGCCGGCGAGAGCGCGCTGACATCGCGTCCGCCAATGCCGATGGTGCCTGACGTCACATCCTCAAGGCCGGCGATGATGCGCAGCAGCGTGGATTTTCCGCAGCCGGAAGGACCGACGAAAACGACGAATTCCCCGTTCTCGATCTGAAGATCGATATCATGCAGGACATGAACGGCACCGAATGCCTTGTTGAGGTTTTCCAGCTTTAGACTTCCCATTACCTGCTCCCTTCGGGCAAGGTCGTCTCTGCGACGATCTCTTTTGCATTCCAGCCCTCGGGTAAGGGCATCGTTCTTCCAATGGCAACGTCGCGCGCAGAAAATCCGTGAACGCCGGACAGATAGACCGCAGGCATGCCGCCGGGGTAATCTTCAAGTCCGACGATCCTGCCGTCGGCGCTGCGTGTCCAGGCATTGGCGCGGCCGGCAGCCTCCGGGCTTGGTGCAATGTCCGCATTGGTCGGGCGAAGATCATATTGCAGGCCGGTGCCGAGTTTGCCGGGCTGCTGCGACAGCGAAATGCGCGCGAGCGTGACATTGTGAATGCCGGCGCTCGAGGTGGCGACGAGGTTTATCGCCCCTTCCATCGAGCCGCTCAGGTCTTCTACCACAAGATTTTCAACCTTGCCGGCCTGACGTTCCGGCCGGCGGTCTACCACGGTGACAGTCACGGCTTCGCCCGATCCCCAGAAACCGCCCGGCGTTTCGTGGCACTCTGCCTCGATCCGCGAGAAGCGGATGTTGCGCATGGCGCCGCCATCGCGGGAGAAAAGACCGATGCCGCGATTGGATGCGATGACTTTGCAGTCCTCGAACACCACATCGGTGAAATCTCCGAAGGATTCCGTGCCGAGCTTCAAGGCGCAGCTCATGCTTGAGACAGTGCAGCGGCGAACCGTGATATCGGCGCAGGCGCCAACAGCCTTGCCATCCGGTCCGGCGCTGGTCTTCAGGCAGATGCCGTCATCAGCGGTGGAGATGGAGCAATCCTCGATCAGTGCGCGCCGGCAGGCATCCAGCACGATGCCGTCGGTGTTGGGCAGGCGGCGATCGTTTTCGACACGGATGTTGCGGAAACTCAGATCTTCGCAATCGACCATGTGCAGGGTCCACATCGGTGAACCACTGACGACGAGGTTTTCAAGGCGAACGTTGCGGCAGGATTCCAGGACCATGACACGCGGGCGCTTTCTCGCCGGCACATAGGTTCCCATGGCTTCGTCGTCACCGATGATGAAGTTCTCACCGCCAGCCTCGATAAGGCCGGGGCCGGTGACGGCGATGTTGCTCGCGCCCTTTGCGACGATCATGCCGCGATCGGAATCCTCGGCGATGACAGAAACGGACGTATGGGCATAGGCGTCGTAGTCGGAGATCGGCGCGAGCACCGCGTCTTGTGCAAGGTGAAGTTCCACGCCGCTTTTAAGATGAAGGCCGCCGCTGACATGCCGTCCGGCCAAGAGCGACACGACGCCGCCGCCTGCGGCCGATGCTGTATCTATTGCCTGCTGGATATCGGCAGTGGCGTCACGTCCCTCAGCGGCAATGGTGATATTGGTGTGAGCACTCATGATGCCTGCGGCCTTTTCAGAAAGACGTCGATCAGCAACAGCATCGTCAGCGCCTGCCCATAGGGTGTCGGCAAATTGGGAATGCGGCGGTAGAAATCGAGGTCGTGGCCCATGGGCGTTCCGTCCGACACACCGTGCACGACGCCTTCGTCATCGATATTGCCCAGCACCGCCTTCAGCGCCCGCTCGGCATGGGCGCGGTTTTCTTCGCCGAGAATACCTGCCTCGATGCCGCGCAGAATGCCATAGGCGATGCCAGCGGTTGCCGACGTCTCGACCGGCGAAGTCGGATCGTCGAGGAGCGTGTGGAACATGCCATCCTCGCGCTGATACTGGCGCAGCGAACGCACCTGGCTTGCAAGCACATTTGCGAGGAAACGCTTGTCCTTTTCGGCAAGCGTGGGCACCAGTTCGAAGAGTTCGGGGATTGCAACGGTGATCCAGGAATTGCCGCGTGCCCAGAAGGCATGCGCAAAATTGTGGCGTCCGATGAAGGTCCAGCCGTGATACCACAGTCCCGTCACGGGGTCTGACAGGTAACGCGCATGGATCATGAACTGGTAGACTGCCTCATCGATCCAGTCCTGACGTTTGCAGACCACACCGGCGCGTGCAAGGAACAGACAAGCCATGAACAGCGTGTCGTCCCAGAGTTCACCCTCGTTGAGCCGCTCCTTGACCACGTGCTGGAAGCCGCCATCTTCGGTTTTCGGCAATTTGTGCACAAGCCAGTCGGCCCAGTCTTCTACCAGCGCCCGGAAATCCGGCCGGTCGACATGTTCGGTGAGGATGACGAGCGGCAGCATTGGCGCGGAACTGTTGATCTGGCGTGGCGGCAGGCCACGATCGATCTGCCAGCCGTACCAGGTCACGAGATCGTCCAGAGCTTTCTGGTCGTTTGCGGCAAGCGCCCGGCGCAGGAAGCCGTAAAGGCCAACGCCCACTTCCCAATCCCATTCATCGAACTGGATCTTGCCGTCGGAACTGCCGCTTGCCAGGCCTTCCTGTATGCCCTTGAGGCGGCTGAAGGCGGCGGCGACGCTGTCGATCGTCGTTCTGAGAGTGTCTTTCTCGATGCTTTGCTGGTTCATCTGGTCATTCCGCTTAGGAGTAAAATGGCTGTGCCACGCCGTTGCCTGCGGCGGTTTTGGCACTGTCGAAGGTGATCTGTGGCTGTGGCTGCTCGTGGTCGAAGGCCATGGCTTGCCCGCCGATGGTGAAGGTGCCGTCCCAGTTGAGGGAGAGTTCGGGGCCACCGGGCGGCGTTACAGACAGCAGGCGCCTGTCGGCGTCGAACGTGACCTGCGTGGCGAGAATTCTTTCGCGGAAGTGCGCGAATGCGTTCGTATCTCCGCAGCCGATAATGCCGATCCAGCCGGCGCGGCGGCCAGGTGATCTGATCTCGCGGTCGGCGGTGGCGCCTGCCGTGACAGGTTCAAGCCCATTGGTCGCATGAAGTGCTGCAAAGCCGCGGCCCGCGCGGGTGATGAGCCAGTTACCCTTCGTCACCACCTCGTCCAGCCCGTCGCGACCGAGATAGGCATGGGTCCAGTCATTGCGGTGATCGTCCGTATCGAAGATCATCATGGCGATATCCCGGTGCTGCGCTACGCGCGGCAGGATGCCGCTGCCCGCCCAGTAAGAGGGGCGCTGCGTGCCCCAGGGGTCGTCTTCGCCCGGATGGTTGACCCACAGCCGCGCCATCGGATGGCCGGCAAGTTTGATGTCCATGACGTGCTGCTGGTGGCCCTTGCGTCCTGTCTTGTGGTCCACCACGGTGGAAAGCTGGGCTGCTTCGTTCTTGAAAAGCACGAGCTTGCCCGGCTCCAGCCCCTGCGCATAACGCGCCTCGACCATGCGGCCGCCTGTCAGTTGCGACAGGGCGGCAAGATGCGGCGGCGGCAGGTAATCTCCACAGCAGAACATCGGCAGCGAGGCGACGCCATTGTTGAGCCAGCCCTGACCGAAGGCAACTTGCGCAAAAGGTGCAAGTTCCGTCATCGGCCCGGCGCGTAGCTCCTTGTCATAGGCCCTGCCTTGGGAACCGGAGGGAACGCCACCAAGCGTATGCAGAGCGATCATTTCGAAAATGAGATCGAGCTGGTGGCGGGCGCGGGCGGCAAGTTCCGGTTCGGCCCAATGTTCGATGGCGAGAAGGCCGATGAAATCCACCGGGTAATAGGCGGCCGAATTCCATTCGGCGAGACCGTGCGCCTCGACGCTGTCGAACCAGCGCTGCAGCCGGTCTGCGGCCAGCACCGCCTGCTCCCTGCCGGTGCGCCCGGAGGCGCTGAAGATGGCGTCCGGCAGATAGTCTCCCGCGAGCAGCTGGCTGGTATGGAAGCACAGAACGTGGTTCTCGCTCCAGAACCACATGACGTCGTTGCCGGGTTCGTCCACCCAGTATCGATAGGAGAGAATAGAAGAGTTGATCCGCTCAAGCATCTGAGGGGGAAGCCGGTCACCATAGGCGCGCACCAGCCAGAGAAGCGGCACCAGCACGAAATCTGAACAATCCTCACGCCGGTCGATGGACCGCAGCGTTGCGTCGACGATGCCGGAAATCGTCTTCATGTCACCGCTGCCGGTTGCGACCATGGCCAGCGCGCGGCCGATGCGCCATGCACCAAAGCGGGCGCTGAAGGACAATGCCGCTTTCTTTCGCTCGGCAATATCGGTGGCGGCCAGCTGTGGCGCAATATCGCCCATGAAGGCCGCGTCGATGACGCGCGTCACGGTTCCGGCACCTGAACCCATGGTGATCCTGACGCCATGATATCCGTCCGAAATGCCTGCCGTCTCGGGAATCGTCAGGGTCGATTGCCCCGCTTTCAGCACGGTATCGACCTCGGCAAGGGCGGCGCGCTCGTGGCCGTGGCTTTTCACCGCAATGTGGACGGGAAGGTCGCTGGCAGGTGCTGCCCCGAAGACCAGCTCGAGGGCCGCGCCGGAAAAAACGTCGCGTGCGGGGCGAACATCGCGCACCAGTGCGGCAAGACGTTTCGTTTCTTCCCGGTCGAGCGGCACCGGCAGCACGACGGTGAGCGGCGTGGCGTCCGTAACCTCAAGCTCGAAGAACCAAATGATGTCACGTTCCGCCAGATCTTCGCAAAGCAGCAGCACTTCGTTATCACCGTCCGCGAGTTCGAGCGTGATATCGCGGCTGCTTTCGACATTGCGGATAAAGGGCTCAAAGCGGACCTGTTCCACGCCGCCCACCCAGATGCGCACGCCGCCGCAGGTGCGCAGCCGGAAATGCGCCTGTCTTGTAGTGTCGCTGCGGAACGTGCCCTTCAGCCAGCGCTGCACATGGGTCGGAACGTGCCAGAAACCGGTGAATTCAACGCGTCGGTTGGAACCCGGCAGGTTGAGGTGCGAAACCGTAAAGTTGGAGTCGGGCGCGATGTCACGGTCGATCATCGTCTGTTGAAAGGCCTTGCGGCAAGGCAGGTCGCCCACATCCACAAAGCCGTTGATGAAGCGATAATTGACCCGGTCTTCCGCCGGTGCCGCGATTCCCGGAAATGAGTTTTCCACCAGATCCGAGACGATCCAGGCGGTAACCGTTTCGCCCTGCGGCACGGTATATGTGGGCTGCGACATGCCCGTCGCCAATGGTCCATCCGTCATAATGGATCGCCTCCCGTCGATCTTTATGAAATTATTTTCACAAATCTATTTTCGCTTTGTTGCGTCGATTTGTGCGATTTAGCCGAAACAAACAGCTTGACGTTTATTCTGTCAAGTCGCAAAACAAGCGAAATCGAATTAAGACGAGGAGCTTCAATTCGATTTGTGAAAATTTTTTCATTGGGAGGATGAGCATGCTGAAACTGTTTTCGGGCGTCAGCGCCCTCGTATTGGCCTCTATAGCCGGCCTTTCGGTCGCACAGGCCGAGACAAGAACGATCACGTTCCTTTTTACGGATGACGACCAGGGTTATGTGCAGCGCATGTCTGAACTCAGCAAGGAGTTCGAGGCGGCCAATCCGGGTGTGAAGATCAACTTCGTGTCTTCCGGTTATGATGCCGTTTCCAAGCAACTGCCGGTACAGCTTGCGGTGGGCGAGGGACCGGATGTTGCCAAGATCACCGACTGGCAGCTCGCTTCCTACTATCTCGACATGCGCCCCTACATGAAGGATGCGGACGGCTTTGCCAAACTGCACGGTTCGAGCCTTGCCCAGCTTCGTCTGCCTGGTGTCAACGATCCGCAGTCGATCAACGGTTACATGGCCTCGCAGACGCTGAACCTGCCCTTCGTCAACAAGACGCTGTTCGAGCAGGCGGGTGAACCCTTGCCCGGGCCGACCGCGAAATTGAGCGAGATCGTCGAGGCGTCCGCGCGCGTTGCCAAGTCGACCGGCGTGCAGATTCCCTTCACCATGGACCGCTCCGGCCACCGCTTCTCCGGCGGCGCCTTCGCTTATGGTGCGACCTATGTGAAGGACGGCAAGTTCAGCTTCCCTGACGACGCGGCGAAAAAATATATCTCCGACATCTATTCATGGACGCAGAACGGCAGCTTCCCCAAGGAAATGTGGGGTGCTGCGGGCGGCTCGCAATACAAGAACATGGGCGATGAATTCGTCAACGGTAACGTCGTGACCTATCTGGCCGGCAACTGGATGGTCAATCCGTTCCAGAACAAGATCGGTGACAGCTTCGAATGGACGGCGATCAACGCCCCCTGCGGCGATGCCGGTTGCTATGCCATGCCCGGCGGCACGGCGATTGTCGGCTTCAAGCGCACCAAATATCCCGAAGATGTCGCCCATTTCGTCGAATTCCTCGGCTCTGAAAAGGTGCAGCGGGAAATCGCCGAAAATTACGTGATCCTGACCGGCGCTGAAATCGTCGATCCGCAATACAAGCTGAAGAGCGAAAACGCCAAGGCGGCGATGAAGGTCTTCCTGGACAACAAGAAGAACGTGCCGCAGGCCGCCCGTGAATTCGAGCACGCCAAGGGTGGCACTGCCATGTACCAGCAGATCGTCCAGCGCATGAGCCAGCTCATCGTCGGCGAACTGACGCTCGACCAGACTTACAAGGTTCTGGAAGACGATGTCGCCAAGATCAACGAGGCCGTTGCGGTCAAGAAATGATGAGCGCCCGTTCTTTCATCACGAAATAACGATGCTCTCGATCTGCCCGGAGTTATGCTCCGGGCATACTTCGCCGCTTGTTCGCCGGCTGTTGTGGCATATGCGATCTGACTTAATCAGCAAGTCGAAAAAAAACTGCAATACGCCCGGCATAAAAGCTGACGGCGAGGCGCGCCGGAAGCTGCGTGCCCGCTTCGTCACGCGTCATTCGCTGAAATCATAGGATTCGTCATGGCTAAACTGAAGATGTCGTCTTTTCCGTTCGTGCGGTCGACCTTGCTTGCCTCCGTCGCATTGCTGGTTCTTGGCCCGAACGCACAGGCATTCGAGCGCACTCAACCCGCAGGTCAGGGCTATGCCATTACGGTGCCCGAACCCGCAGCAAGATATCCGCTGCCGCTTTCCGACACCTATCGCAACCAGACCGGCAAGAGTGCCAAGGGCGAAGATGTCCGTGCCTATGACGACCGCGACAATCCCGTCATCGAAATCCTCTCGGGTTTTAATCGCATCTGGACGCTGGGCGATGAAAAATGGGCGGATGGCGGCGCCAATGGCGACGGTCCGAGTGATTTCAGCCATGTGAAGGCCGTCAATCCCGCCGTCTGGCAGGAAAACATGCGTTACGTGCTTTCCGTAACCGGTGAGAACCGCACCCCCGCCGCCGCCTTGAACGCCTATATGAAAGACCGCCGCTCGCAGGGTTACAGCATGATCGACGGCATGGGGCCGCTTGCTCCGTGGTATCGCGAAGGCGCGGGCGCGACGACGACCATCAACCACACCCTGGCGGATTTCGATCCGAACGAGGTCATCACGCGCAAGGAAGAGGACAAGGGCACCGAGGCTGGAGCGGCCGATTCCGAGCTGAAGGATGTCGTGGCCCTCATGAAGGTAATGCGAGGCCCGGAAGGCACGACGTCGCCAGCGAAATATTTCTATTCCACGCCGCGCCCATGGCGCATGAATGCCAAAGGCGAGGTGATAGAGACAGGCACCGAGACCATCGGCGACCGCAAGTTTGAAACTTACGAAACCGATCCCGGCGTCGTTGTGCCCGCGCTCAAATATGCGCGCGAGAACCGTGGACGCGGCAAGGATGGCGGCTTTCCGAGCGGTCACACCAATGCCGCCTATCTCGCCGCCATCACTTATGCTTACGTTGTGCCGGAGCGGTTTTCCGAATTGCTGACTGCCGCTTCCGAGCTCGGCGAAAGCCGTATCGTTGCAGGGATGCATTCGCCAGTCGACGTGATCGGCGGCCGCATTACGGCCACCGCCATAGCCGCCGCTATTCTGCAGGATCCGAAAAACACCGATCTCAAGAAGGCCGCGCATGATGAATTGCAGGCCTATTTTGCCAAACGCTTACCAGCGGGACAGTCCCTGATCGACTTTGCCCATAGCGCGAAACCGGATGTAGACCCTTTTGCCGATGCGGCGACCAACGAGGCTGATTATCGCCGGCGTATGACCATTTCCTTCAGCCGCGACAAAACCGTTGGCGATGCGCCCATGGTGGTGCCGAAGGGTGCCGAGGTTCTGCTGGAGACACGCCTGCCTTATCTCGATGCCGCGCAACGCCGCGCAGTCCTGTTCTCCACTGGTATCGAGGCCGGTTATCCGCTGCTTGACAACAGCAATGGCTGGGGCCGGATCAATCTGGTGGCCGCCGCTGCCGGTTATGGCGCCTTTAACGGCGATGTCGACGTGACGATGGATGCTGCGGCGGGTGGGTTCAATGCGGCTGACCGCTGGACGAACGATATTGCCGGGGCAGGGCGTCTCGTCAAATCCGGCAGTGGCGCGCTCACGCTCACCGGCGCCAACAGCTATAGCGGCGGCACCGTCTTGCAGGACGGAATGCTTGTGGCATCCTCTGCCAATGCGCTTGGTACAGGTGGCGTTCTGGTCTCCGGCGGAACGTTTTTGCTGAACGGCGACAGTGACATCGTCATTGGTGGCGATTATGCCCAGACGGGCGGCACGCTGGCGCTTGATCCGCAAAAGGCTCCGCTGCGGGTCAAGGGCAACGCGACGCTTGACGGTGCAACCCTGCGGCTCGCCTTCGATGGCGCCGCACCCGCTGCCGGCACGCGCTTCAACGTCATCGCCGCAGACGGCCTGACCGGCACCTTCGCTGCGATCGACGCGGGCAATGTGAAGGTGCGACCGGTTTACACCGGCTCGGCGCTGTCCGTGGTGGTCGAATAGGCTGCGGGGCTAAGGTTTTGCGGGCGCGGTTTGATCGCCGCGCCCGGCCCTACCAGGTTACAGGAAATAACGGACCCTGAGCGGCAGCAGGGTGGCTCCGAGTGCCGAGGAATCGCCTTCTGTCTCGCTGAGCACCAGTTTTGCTTCCTGCGGGCCGATGCCGTAACGGTGTTCGCGTTGCGAGGGCATGTGTACACGTTCGATCATCATCCGGCCGAGTGCGCGCGGCAATTGTCCACCAAAGACGATCGCGTGTGGATCGAGAACCGCAATCAGGCTCGCCACCAGCCGGTCCACCTGCGGCATGGTCCGCTCAAGCCATTCCTCGACGCCCGGCCAGGCAGGGTCAAAATGATGATAGAGCGCTTCGATCGAATCTATCTCGCTCCCGTGTTTTTGCAGCGTCGTGATCAGATATTGCAGCGCCGGCCGCCTGTCGGCTTCATCCGGGTTGAAGATGCCGCTGAATTCACCGGCATTGCCGTGAAAACCGTAGAAAGGCTGGCCTCCCAGAATGAGGCCGCCGCCGAAACCATAGTTGAAAGATAGATAGGCGAAGGTCTGGCACCACAGTCCCACGCCGCGAAGGCTTTCGCCGATCGCACCGGTAGTTGCGTTGTTTTCCAGCCAGACCGGCAGACGGAATTTCTCTTCAAGGATCGGTTTCAGGTCCATCAGCGACCAGTCGCGCAATGGTTCCGGCGCGTTGAACGCCCGATCTTCCGACACGAAAAATCCCGACATTGAAAAGCCGAGGCCGAGCAGGCGTTCGCGCGGGATGCCGTGGTCCGCCAGCAACCGTTCCAGAGCGAGCGACAGTGCGGCAAGCGTCATTTCGCGATCGCTGGGAAGCATCCGCAATTTTTCTTCGACAACCACCATGCAGCGGAAATCGGCGATGCAGATCACCACGGAGTCAGTGTTGATGGAAATTCCGAGCGAATAGGCCGCCTCAGGCACCAGTTCAATGGTCGGGCTCGGCTGGCCACGCGTTCCTTTAAGCGGTGCGCCGGTACGCAAAAGGCCGCGTTCCAGCAGGCCTTCGATCAACCGATGCACGGATTGCTGCGTCAGGTTCGTGTGACCGGTGATTGTTGCACGGGCAATGGGGCCGTGGCGGCGGACGATATCGAGAATGAGGCGCTCATTCTCGCTGGCAAGCGGCTGGCGGTCAAAGGTCTGGCGCGGTGTCTTATCTGTTGTCATGGCCTTGGATAGCGGCTGCGCAAGGCCTTCGCAACTCGGGCCGCGCGCCGGGGACGGCATTTTTCACTGGACTGTCACAAATAATACACTTAGAGTGTAGTAATAAGAAGCCGGTCAATAACGGATCCCCAGGAGGAACCATTCAATGAGCATGAAATTTGTTGCGATCGCCGCGCTTGCGCTGGCGACGACGGTAGCGCCTTGCCTTGCGGCGGATACCAACATGAAGAACCTCGACTTCGATCTGTCGAAGGTCACGCGCGAAAATTTCTATGACATCGTCGTTCCCGCTGCCAAAGCGGAAGGCACGGTGACGATGTACAATTTCGCCGGCAGTTTCGCGGATACGTGGAAGGAACTGATTACCCGGTTCGAGGCCAAATATGGCATCAAGGTAACCTATAGCGACGTGAAGGGTGATCAGGCGAACCAGCAGCTCATCGCCGTGCAGGCGGCTGGGCAGGATTCGCCTGTCGACGCCTATTTCGCTGGCGGCGGCGGCTATCCGCTTTTGTCTTCCAAGGGCGTCGTCGGCAATATTCCGCTGACGAAGATCTTGCCCAACATGGCCAATTACAATCCGGAACTGGCCGAGACCGTCTTCGGCAAGGCGCATGGCGGCAGCTTCCCGCTGGTGCATCTCAACCAGACCGCCCTCGGTTACGATTCCGCCTTCGTGAAAGCCGAAGACGTGCCGAAGAGCTTCGACGATCTTCTCGTCTGGGCTGAAAAGAACCCGAAGCGCCTTGGCGTTACCCTGCCAGCCAAGGGCGGCTCCGGCGGCGGCTTCATCTATTCGGTGGCGCTCAATTATCTCACCGGCGACTGCCGCAAGCAGCTCACAGACTATAATCAGACGCTGCAGCAGGCCGAAGACTGGGCAATGACGTCCGAGTGCCTTACGCCGGTCTGGGACTATTACCGCCGTCTCCTTGCCGTGGCTGAACTGACCAACGGCAACGCCGACACGCTCAACCTGATCAACAACCAGCAGCTCTACATGGGCACTGTCTGGGAAGACCAGGTCATGAGCTTCCTCGGGACCAAGCAGTTGCCGGAGAGCTTCCGTGTCACGTTGCTGGAAAAAGGCCAGGTCGGCTCGGGCGATGCCATTTTCGTGCCGGCAAATGCCAAGAACGTCGCATCCGCGCTGCTTCTCATCGATATGGCGATGAGCAAGGAGTTCCAACTCTGGAAGCTGGAGAACAAGGCTTCGCGCTCTCCGCGGGCGGATGTCACCAACGACCTGATGCCCAAAGCCGTACAGGAGCATGTTCTGCCGCAAAGCGTTTATCCGCGCCTGTCGGTTCCGGCGTTCTGGGACATGTCGACGGCCCTTGCCGAAGCGCTCGATGAAAAAGTGCTCAACCAGTAACACCTGCCCGGATCGACCGGACCGTGGGGCTGGAAACTGCCAAACGGTCCGGGAGCCTTGGTCGAAACCATGAGGGAGCCTCGCCATGAGTGAACTCGAGATCAGCAATATCAGCAAGGATTACGGTTTGAGCCGGGCGCTTCATCCCGTGTCGATCACTGTCGAGCGGGGCGAATTCGTCACCATTCTCGGCCCCTCGGGCTGCGGCAAGTCCACGCTTTTGCGCATCCTCACCGGCATCAGCCAGCCATCCGGCGGTGAAATCCGGCTGGGCGGCAAACGCATCGATCAGGCGCCGCCGGAAGCGCGCGACATCGCCATGGTTTTTCAGTCCTATGCGCTTTTCCCGCATATGTCGGTTGCCAAAAATCTTGGCTTCGGCCTGAAGATGAAGAAGGTCCCGAAGGACGAGCGCGCCCGCCGCATCGCCCATGCGCTTGAAATCTGTAATCTTGCCGGTCTGGTGCACCGCATGCCGCGGCAACTGTCCGGCGGGCAGCAGCAGCGCGTGGCGCTGGCGCGCGCCATTGTCATGCAGCCAAGCCTCCTGCTGTTCGACGAGCCGCTCTCGAACCTCGACGCCAAGCTTCGCGACACGCTACGCCATGAACTGACTGAACTTCACCGCCGGATCGGCGCGACCAGCCTTTATGTGACACATGATCAGGCCGAGGCCATGGCGATGTCGGACCGGATTGTGGTGATGAATGCTGGCCGCGTCGTCGAAGTGGGAACGCCGCTCGAACTTTACCGTGCGCCCAAACACGCCTTTACCGCCGGTTTTCTGGGTCAGACCAACCTTATGCCGGTTTTAGCTGAGGGTACGCAGGCGCAATTGCCCTGGGGGCAGTCCGTAACGCTGGATGCGACTGCTGCCGGTTCCGCACAGATTTCGGTTCGCCCGGAAAACATCCACATCAGCGCCGACGAGGTGGGTGCCGGCACGGTCTCTGCCGTTTCCTTCATGGGCGCCAATGCGCTCTATACGGTCGAAATCGGCGGCCACCAGATCAAGATCAGCCAGTCCGGTGCGGAAAATCTTATCGATGCGGGACGCAGGGTCGCCTTGCGTTTTCCCGGATCGGTGCATTTGCTCGATGACGGGCTGGCAGGGGAGGCGGCGTGATGCGCGGGGTGCTTCGCGACAGGCGCGCCCAGCTGCTTGTCCTGCTTGCGCCGGGGGTGGGTTATCTTCTGATCTTCTTCGGTGGTCCGCTGCTTTCGGCGCTGATCGGCAGCTTCAGGCAGGACGACGGCAGCTTCACGCTGATGTTCTACGAGCGGATTTTCACACGTCCGTCGATGATCCGCGGCCTGACGACTTCCATCTACTACGGTGTCATGCCGGTGACGGTGTCGCTTGCGGCTTCGGTGCCGCTGGCGCTTCTTATCCGCAAGAGCTTTCTCGGCCGCAAGCTGTTCAGCGGCCTTTACAAGCTGCCGATGGCGGTGCCGGGCATCATCGTCGGCCTGATGGTGATCGTCGTTTTCGAAAGGGGTGGTTTTCTCGACCGGCTGGTCGCGCCGCTCGGGCTTGAATTGCCCAAGCTCGTGCGTGACGACTGGGGCATTGGCGTCGTTCTCGCCAGTGTCTGGAAGCAGATACCCTTCATGACGCTGATCATCACCAGTGCCTTTGCCGCCATACCGGAGGACATCCGTTACGCGTCGCGCACGCTCGGTGCCTCGAGGCTGAAGACCTTTCGGTTCGTGGAAGTTCCGCTTGCCATGCCCGGCATCACCGCCGCCATCCTTCTTACCTTCATCGGCTCCATGGGCTCCTACGCCATTCCCGATATTGTCGGTCCGCCGACTGCCCGGCCGCTTTCGGTTCTCATGGTCACGGAGTTCAATCAGGGGCGGTTCAATCAGGTCTATGCCATGGGCATGGTGCTGAGCCTCTTCGCGGTCTCCGTCCTGCTTCTGTATTATTCCCTGACATCCCGCATCGGCCCCGGCCAAACCCGAGGAGACGCATAATGAGTGCCATTGCCCTCGAACCCGTCACCATGACTCGCCGCCGCACCTTCACGCCGGATGACCGGATTTTCGTCTCCATCGGGCTCTTTACCGCGCTGGCGCTCGCCATCGCCCTGCCTCTGGCGCTGATGTTCCTGTGGAGCATTGCCGATGGATGGACGCCGCCTCTGGTAGTGCCGAAGGATTACACCACCACGCGCTGGGCGAGCATTCTTGGCGACGCAAGCCTCTTCCAGGCCGCCGTCAACAGCATCCTCATCGCCATCGTCGTGACGTTCTCGACGGCCGCGATCGCCCTGCCGACCGCGTGGGCCATGGCCCGTTTTCCCTTCCGGCTGAAACGGCTGGTGGAGATCTTCATTCTGGCCCCCATCATCATTCCGGGGCTGGTCGTCGCCGTCGGCATCGGCCAGGTGTTTCTTCTCTTCGGTCTCGCTTATTCGGTGACTGGGGTCATCCTTGTGCAGATCGTCGGCACGCTGCCGCTGATGATACGGCTGATGACGGCGACGCTCGAAACCATTCCCGACGACCTGATCCATGCCGCCCGTTCGCTCGGCGCGGGAACGGTCGGCATTGTCATCCACATCATCCTGCCGCTTGCGGTGCCCGGCCTTCTGGCCGGTGGCCTGATGTCCTTCATCGGCAGCTTCGAGGAATTCGACAAGTCCTTCATCGTCGGTGCGCCTGTCGTGCAGACGCTGCCGATCAAGCTCTACATGTATCTCGACCCCTATTCGATGCAGATCCCGCTCGCCTCCATCGTCTCCTTCATCCTGCTTCTTCCCGCACTCGTCGTTTTCATCATCGCCGGCCGCATTCTGCGTGACGACCTGATGGCGGCGGGCATGGGGAAAATCTGATCCGGGCAACCCAACTCCGGTAAACGCAACATCCGAAAGTGAAAAAAATGCCTCAAACCCTTGCAGCCCAACGAAAAGTCTCCAATCCGTGCGCCGTTCTCGCCCTCTGCTCGCGCGACAATCCCGCGATCCTCACCATCGCCCATCGTGGTTTCTGGACCGCGACCGCTGAAAATTCGCTGGCTTCGGTTCGCGCAGCGGTCGCTGCCGGGGTGGAGATGATCGAGATCGACACGCAGGCGACGGCCGATGGCCGGCTGGTCGTCATTCACGACGAGACGCTCGACCGCACGACGACGGGGCGGGGGAAAGTAAGCGAACTGGCCTTTGATGTCGTCCGTTCCGCACGGCTGAAGGCAGGTGCTGGCGGCGATGCAGCCGATGTGACGGAGGAATGCGTACCGACGCTGGAAGAATTGCTGGAAGAGGCGCGTGGCAAAATCACCGTCAATATCGATACCAAGTTCACCCGTGACCTGCCGCAGGTCATGGAAACCGTGCTGCGCCTCGGCGTCGCGGATCAGGTGCTGGTGAAAACCGATATCGATCCTGAAGCCGCGCATTTCGATGTGCTCGATACCGACTGGTTCGGCAAAATCCCGCATATGCCGATGTTTCCGGTGAGGAAGGGCAAGTTTGCCGAGGATCTGCGCCGCATCGAAGCGTTGCGCGCGCCGATGATCGAGGTAAAATTTACTGATATCGCTGATCTGGTCGAAGGCCGCGCCGAAATGGAGCGTCAGAATATCCGCCTCTGGATCAACACGCTCGACGTTTCCCATTGCCTCGATCTCAACGACACGCGCGCACTTTCCGATGCAGAAGTTGTGTGGGGCGCACTGGCGCAGGTCGGCGTCGGTGCAATCCAGACGGATGAAGTCGAGGCCTTCACGGGCTGGCTTAAGGCTGATGCAGGCGAGACGGGCAGGTCATGGACACGATGAACCAGCGCCTCGAGCGTGCAACCGGCATCATCGAGGAGGCGATGGGTCTTGCCCTTCGCTTTTTCGAAGCGCGCGGCAGCATCGCCACCCGCACGAAGGGTTTTCAGGACTTCGTCTCGGAAGCGGATACCGCAGTTGAAAGGCTGGTGCGCGACCGGCTGGCGGCGGCATTTCCGGGTGAAACCGTTCTCGGCGAGGAGATGGGCGGGATCGCAGATGACGCCTATTGGATCATCGATCCCATCGACGGCACCGCAAACTTCCTGCGCGGCTCACCACTTTGGGGCATCTCGCTGGGCTTCGTGCGCAACGGCGTCCCGGAAATCGGGGTCGTCGCCATGCCAGTCTTCCAGGAGATCTATTCGGCTGCCGAAGGAACAGGGTTGCTGCTGAACGGCAAGCCGCTTGCGCGCGATGTTCCATTTAAGGAAGTGCAGGTGATGTCGCTCGGTGACAGCGCGTCTGCCGATGCCGCGGAGGTGGCGGCGCTCAATGTCGGCTTGAGGCATGCCGGCTGGGTGGTGGAATCCATCCGTTCGACCTCGATTTCACTGGTTTTTGCAGCGCGCGGCATCTTCGATGGCCATCTGCAAAAACTGACGACCATGTGGGATATTGCCGGTGGCGTTGTTCTGGCAAGGGAGGCGGGTCTTGACGTTCGGATTGGAACGCGCGGCGAAACCGGCATTCCCTGGGTTGCCGCCGCAACGCCTGAATTGATGGCCGTGACGGAGACGCTTTGGCCGGAGATTGCGGAATTGGTGCCGGCCGAACTTGCCTGAAATTCCCATAAAACCCGGTGCCGGGTGAGAGATCCATACACCCGGCACCAAGCAACGGCTATCGGACCGAAAAGCCTCTGACGACTGGTGGTTAAGCCCAACCCTTCAGCGCCCGGCCGGAATAATAGCTGGGGGTTGTGGCGCGGTAGATTGGTATGCTGGCGGCGCCGAGATGGGGCAGGTCGCTCATCATCGATTTACGTATTTCAGGCGGCTCGACGAAAAAGTCCTCGCCGAGCATTTCCAGCGAGCCGATGCGCTGGACGATGTGTTCAAGAACCCAGTCAGGTAGCGATCCGCCAAAAATGATGGCGCCGGGATCCATCGTCCGGGCAACCGTCAGCGCCAGCAGACGAAGCTGGTCGGTTGCCCTTTCCAGCCAGGCAACCACGGCGGGGTGGTCGCAATAGCTTTCATCAATATCCTTCAAACGCCGGATGCCCACTCCGTGGGCGGCCAGCGTGTCGCAAAGGTCCTGTCCAGAGGGACGTGGATGGGATTTGGGAAACAGGCCGCCAAACTCGCCGGCATTGCCGTTCGTGCCGCGATAGAGATGGCGCTGAACCACAACGGCGCCGCCTATGCCGTATGTCAGCCAGATCATCGCAAAATTGCGGATGCTTCGACCCGCTCCGTAATACAGCTCCGAGAGGATGACGGTATTGCCGTCATTTTCGTGAAAGACCGGGAAATCGAAATAGGGCTGGAAGTCCTTGTCCACGTCGATGTCGCGCCAGCTCTCGAACTGCTTGATGCGAAAGACATGGCCTCGATCACGCTTGAAGTGGCCTGGAAAGCTGATGCCGCAGCCTAGCACATCCTTCTTTTTGATCTTGGCCTTTTCAACCACCTGTCGGGCGGCCGTCTCGGCCATCTCCATGATATGCTCGAAACTGTGTCCCTCAAGCTCGGACCTGATTTCCTGCCTGATCGTGCCGTTGAGATCGGCCAGGCAGACACGCAGATCGTCCGGGTTGAAATAGACCCCGAGCGTGAAAAGTCCGTTCGGATTTATCTCGATGGCAGTGGATGGCTTCCCCCGTTTGCCGTCGCTGCGCGCTTCCTCGGCTTCCAGGATCAGGCCGGATTCCAGAAGATTGGCCGTCAGGCGGGTGAGGGTCGGTGCGGAAACATCCATCTCGCGCGCCAGTTCGATGCGCGACATGCCTCCCTTGCCGCGCAGGATTTCGAGCAGACGCCGTTCATTGTAGCCGAGGTCGATCAACCAAGTCTCCCACGAGAAGTTAAGTCGGATGATTAGCGCAATTTCAGTGGCTGTGCACCTTGTTTTCCGGAACGTCCTGACTTTTCAGGTTCGCAGATTAAGCGCGGCTGTCTTCAAATGTTGAGTTTTTTCAGACGGATATTGGATTTTTGTATTCAAGATAAATTGCAGCTTGACTAATTAATTTACGTAAAGAAAATAAATAGCAGACGGCGGGTAGCGACACGCAAAATCAATAAGAAATTATGTCGTACTGCCTTGCCAGTCAGGGAACAAAAAAACGGAGCACCCTTTATGCGTCAATCATGCACTATTTTCGCGCGCCTTGTTGCTGGCGCAACTTTCCTTGCCAGTGCGGTTTTCGCCCATGCGGAAGGTACCGTCGTGGTCTATTCGGCAGCGCCGCAGCAGCTCATGGATGAGTTGCTGCCCATGTTTGAAAAGAAGACCGGCACCAAGGTCGAGCTTGTCAAAGCCGGGTCCGGCGAGCTGATGAACCGCATCAAGGCGGAAAGCGGCAAGGCGGCTGGCGACGTGATCTGGAGCGTTGATGGCACCGTCATCGACTTTTCCGCCGACCTCTTCGAACCTTACAAGCCTGTCGAGGCAGCATCGATCAACCCTGCCTTTTCGCCGAGCACCAACTGGGTTCCTTTTACCGCAGTCGTTACGGCCTTCATCGTCAACAAGGAAGCGCTGAAAGGCGCGCCGGTTCCGACATCCTGGGCCGATCTTGCCAAGCCTGAATACAAGGGCCTGATTTCCTCGGCCCGTGCCGATCAGTCCGGCTCCGCCTATATCCAGATGGCGACGGTTTTGCAGGATTTCGACAGTGAGGAGAAGGGCTGGGAAGTCTATACCGGCATTCTCGGCAACTCCGTTCTTTCCACCTCTTCAGGCGCTGTTCCGCGTTTCGTCAATGATGGCGAGCAGGCGGTCGGTATCACGCTCGAAGACGCCGCCCTGCGCTACAAGCTTGGCAGCGCTCCGGTAGAGATCGTTTATCCGAAAGAAGGCACGGCAATCGCGCCTGACGGCATGGCGCTCGTCAAGGGTGCGCCGAACGCCGAAAACGGCAAGGCCTTCATCGATTTCATCGTCTCCAAGGAAGCGCAGGAAGTCGTGGTGAAAGCCGGTCGTCGCTCTGTCAGAACCGATGTTCCTGCCAATTCGGCGCTCGTTCCGCTGTCCGATGTTCCGGATGCGAAGTACGACTTCAAGTGGGCTGCGGACAACCGCTCGCGTCTGATGGAAAAGTGGAACGAGATCCTGCTCGACGTCCAGTAAGAACATTGCCGGGGGCGGTGCGTCAGGCAGCCGTCCCCTGCTTACCTCGTTCACAACAGCATTTTCGTTCCGTCCACCGTGGTCGTGTGCCGCGCAGGATATGTCATGGAGCAGCACATGGCCGCCGTAGAAATTACCAGCATCAAGAAAAGTTACCGGGATGTCGTTGCCCTCTCCGACATCAACATCTCCATTCCCTCCGGATCGTTTTTTACGCTTCTTGGACCCAGCGGTTGTGGCAAGACGACCCTCTTGCGCACGATTGCAGGTTTTCACCAGCAGGATAGCGGCAGCATCAGCATCGAAAGACAGGCGATCGAACATGTGCCCGCCCACAAGCGCGATGTCGGCATGGTCTTTCAGGATTATGCGGTGTTTCCGCATATTTCGGTGTTTGACAACATTGCCTTCGGTCTGAAACAGCGCAAGGCGTCTTCAGCCGAGATCCGCGAACGGGTCGGCAAGATTCTCGATGTCGTGCAGCTCGCTCCCTATGCCAAGCGTATGCCTCACGAACTCTCCGGCGGCCAGCAGCAGCGTGTGGGTCTTGCGCGCGCACTCGTCATCAACCCGAAAGTGCTGTTGATGGACGAGCCGCTGTCCAACCTCGACGCCAAACTTCGCGTGGACCTGCGCCGGGAACTGCGTGAAATCCAGCAGGCCATGAACATCACCACCGTCTATGTCACGCATGATCAGGAAGAGGCGCTTGCCATGTCCGATCTGGTTTGCGTCATGTATGGCGGCGTCATTCAGCAGGCTGCACCACCCTGGGAAGTCTACAACAATCCCGCCAACCGCTTCGTTGCGTCGTTCGTGGGCGCAAACAACTTCCTGACGCTTGACCGTGCAGGCGGGCAGACATCCATTTCCGGCCATAAGGTCGCATTGCCGCAGGCGGATGCGATTTCCCCGCAGCGGAAGATCGTCGCCGCCATCCGCCCGGAGGCGATTTCTGTCGGTCCTGCCGCGATCGATGGTGACGAGCGCATCGAACTGCCCGTGACCATAAGACTGGTCAGCTTCACGGGGCGTGAGATGAACGTTGCAGCCGTTCTCTCGTCGGGCGAGGAAATCGAGGCGATCACCAAGCCATCGCCTGAGATCATTGCACTGCAGCCCAACCAGAAGACCACTTTCTCCTGGCGCGCGGCCGATGCGAAGCTGTTCGGCGAGGGCGTAACCGGGGAGCGCCTGTCATGACGGATATGACTGCGACTCCCGGCGGTTTCCGCCTGCGACTGCCAGGTTTTTGGACAAGCGTGACGGTGTTTGCCGTCATCCTGCTGGCGATCTTCCTGATCCTGCCGATTTTTAGCGTCTTCTTCATCAGTTTCTTTGATGCCAAAACCGGTGCGTTCGGTCTCAGCAACTATGCGGAAGTGTTCACACGGCGTTTTTATACCGTCGCACTCTGGAATACGCTTCTCATCGGTGTGCTGGGCATGCTGGGCGCCTGCCTTCTCGGTATTCCGCTTGCCTTCTGCACCTCTCGCTATCGCATAAAGGGGCGCACTTTCATTGCCACCTTCGCGGTTCTGGTTCTGTGCGCCCCGCCGTTCATTGGTGCTTATGCCTGGATTATGCTCTTCGGTGCCAATGGTGCTGTCACCAATCTCCTGTCCTTCGCCGGCATTTCATTGCCGACGATCTACGGGATCCCGGGCATCGTGATGGTCTTCAGCCTGAAGTTCTTTCCCTACATCTTCCTGATGACGGAGAACGCGCTGAACACCATCAACAAGTCCTATGAGGACGCGGCGGAAAATCTCGGCTGCACGGCGTTCGAACGTTTCCGCAAGATCACCTTGCCGCTGGTCTTTCCGGCAGTCAGCACCGGCGCGATCATCTGCTTCGTGCTGTCCATCGCCGACTTCGGAACGCCGGCAATCCTCGGCAAGGGCATCAGAACGCTTTCGACCATCGCCTATGCGCAATACACCTCCGAAATGGCCGGTACGCCGACCATGGCGGTAACGATTTCCATGGTGATGATTGCAATTTCGATGGCGGCACTTCTTTTGCAGCGGCACATTCTTGCCAAGCGCCGTTACGCCAGTTCACTGACCAACAGGCCGGTAAAGCAATCCATGCGCCCGTTGAAATCGTTCATCGTGCACGGCTTCTGCTATCTGGTCGTCTTCATCGCCATGCTGCCGTCGCTCACGGTCATCTATACCTCGTTCCTCGCAACCAGCGGTCCCGTCTTTACCGGCGGCTTCGGGTTGGATAGCTATGCCCGTATCCTTCGCGATTCACCGCAGGCGATTGCCAACAGTTTCACGTTTGCACTGGCTGCCGTGGTACTGATTGCGATCGTTTCCGGCCTGCTGTCCTTCATCGTGGTGCGACGCGACAATGCGGTCTCCGGCTCGCTCGATCTCCTGCTGATGGTGCCTTACCTCATTCCCGGCGTTGTCATGGCGATCGGCTACGTCACGACGTTCCGCTATCCGCCGTTTGACATCACAGGGACGGCGCTCATCATCATCGTCCTGGTGTTTATCCGCCGGCTGCCCTACGGCGTCCGCTCCACGACATCGATCCTCAGGCAGATCAAACCGTCCATCGAGGAGGCTGCGGTCAATCTCGGGGCTTCGCCGGCAAAGACCTTCGTGTCGGTGACGGTGCCGCTGATGCTGCCCGGTCTCATCATCGGTTCGCTGATGAGCTTCATAACGGCTATCAACGAGCTGTCCTCGACGCTGATCCTCTACACGGCACGAACGATCACCATGCCGGTTCTCATCTATGTTCAGGTGATTGACGGCGAGTTTGGCACGGCTGCGGCGCTTTCAACCGTCCTTCTGGTCAGCACCGGACTTTGCGTCTTCATCGTGTTCCGCCTCTCGGAAGACAAAGAAGCCTCTTTCGTCTGAAACCATACCAGCCCTCACCAAAAGCCTGCAGGAGCGGCGACATACGTGTCGCCGCCAGCCTCCCTCTGCCCAGCCTCCCTCTGCAAGGAATACACGACGATGAATATCGCGAGCTTTTCGCAATCGAAATACAAGAACGCCGCGACGCCCGGGGACGATGTGGCGCTGATCATACCGGGAAGGGTTCTGGCCGTTTTTGACGGTGCGACCGACCCTACCGGTGCAAGTTACGGCGGCTTGAGCTCGGGCCGTATCGCAGCACTTGCTGCCGCAAATGCCGTGGCGAAAATGGGCCTCGATGGCATGCTGGAAACAATAGCCGCGCCCAAGCTCTTTCAGAACATCAGCGATATCTTGAAGCAGGAGGCCGAGCGCATCAATGCCAGCCATCCACCGTCGACAACCCTGGCAATTGTTGCCGACCTGGGAGACAGTTTCCGCCTGCTTCTGGCCGGCGATTCCGGTGTGCGTATCAACGGCTCCCGGTTGTTGCAGCATGCCAAGCTAATAGACAAGGTAAGTACATCGGCGCGCATCCTTGTCTTCAAACAGCTTTTTGCCTTTATGGGGGATGGTGATGCAGCCGAGGCACGCACGCGTGCGACCATCTTTTCCGGCCTGCGTTCCGCTGTCGAAAACGGCATCATGACTGCGCAGGAGGCGGAGAATGTTGTCATTGCCGCAGCCCGCATGAGCGGTCTTGAGAGCGATATCGAAGCAGTCGAGGAATTCCTGATGGGAGGAATTCGCGTCCAGCCGCAATTCGCAAACAGGCAGGGACACGTACTGGGATACGCCTCGGTTAATGGCGGAACGGTCATAGAAGAGGGGACGGTCGATCTTAGCATCGCCAAGGACACGCTTGTAAGCCTTGAAATCTTTTCCGACGGTTATCTGTCTCTGCCGGCTGGAACCGATATCGCTGACTGGGAAGCGGAATTTGACCGCGTCGAGACGGCAGATTTTCACAAGATCAACGAGTACCCGTCGGTGAAGGGGTCAACATCGAGCGAATTCAGCGACGACAGGACCGTGGTGTGCATGAAGGCGCGGTGAAGAGATATCCGCGCCGAAAAGTATTTCGAAGCTGTCCGTCTTTCGAAGTGACAACCGCGAAAATTCCACCGCGCGTTGGCAGTGTTTGTCGTCCGCTATCGCCCCCAATTCGAAAGGCCTTGCCCTTGAAGGCGAAGAAAGACGCTGCGCACATGAGATCATGGGAAGGTAAGTCTATGGTTTAGCTAACGGCTTACCTCCGTACCTAGATAGTTGCGTTCACTCCAGAGCAAGGGTTTGCGCAGCGGATCGAAGCTCGCTTCGATGATCGATCCAACAAACAGGATGTGGTCGGCGGCATCAATGGAGCCGACGAGTTCGCAATCCATCGAGAGCAGCGCGTAAGCAAGCCTTGAGCTTCCCGACGGCCAGACATCCCAGTGGCCGACGGAAAACCGGTCCGGCAGGTTTCCTTTTCCGGCGAACACATCGGCGATCTCCTCCTGCCCTCTGGACAGCGTCGTGACTGAAAAGCGCCGGCTTGCTGCGACAAGATCGACCATACGGCTGCTGGCATCGATGGAGATCATTAGAAGCGGCGGTTCGGCGCTGAGCGGCATGAAGGACGTGATCGTACGTCCGATCCGCTCGCCCGCATGGGAGGCCGTGGCCACGGCCTCGGTGAAGACGAGGCTCGCCATAGCGTCCTTGAATTCACGCGGCGAGATTGTCGGAGAGGAGGGTGCTTTCAGCGGGACATGCGCGTGATTGACCACACCACCATCGATCAGCATGAAATTATGAGACATGCAGTGCCGGGCTAACCGCCCGCTCCCGGGTTCTTCGAAAAAATGGAAAACTTGGCCGCAGCACCATTCATGATGTCGGCATCATCAGGCGGCGTTCTTTTCTGGTGCACGCGCGGCCAGATGCCGGAATAGTGGCGGTTGAGGTCAAGCCAGACATGCAGACCCGCCTCGGTATCCGGCCGGATTGCCGCGGCCGGACATTCGCGCTCGCAGATGCCGCAATCAATACATTGATCCGGGTGAATGACGAGCATATTCTCGCCTGCATAAAAACATTCGACCGGGCAGACTTCCACGCAGTCCATGTATTTGCAGGCGATACAGTTTTCGGTGACGACATAGGACATGGGGATGCTCGCATGGAGTTGCAGCCGGGCGGCGGCTGTCCGGCTGCGCCTGGCCCGGTCGCCCCCAGGGCAGCGGGACCGGTCGGCTCGGTGGGGCTCAAATCAGAGGCGGGCGGCCACTGCCTGCCAGTTCACCAGATAGGCCTTGTGATGGAGATCATGATGAAACTTCAGCGTCTCCTCGGACATGCCAGAAGGGGCGAGCGCATCATGGGCATAGGGGAGGTCGGGAAGCTGGAAAGCCATGGGGTATTCCTTTGTCACTGTTTGCTCAAGAGCATGGAAAAAGCCTTGCGAAAACAAGGTGACAATACTTCTAGGACCTCAATCACAGTTGACGTCAAGCGGTTTTTGGGGGGATAAATCCAAGAGCTGGCGGGCTTATGAAACATGCGCCACGATGGCGCGGATTATCGCTCGTCGACGTTCACCGCGGCGACCCATTCTTCGAGTGCCCTGCGAATTGCCGAGTTCGCATCTTCCCCGCGGACGAATGCCCACCATGTATGTGCGCCTTGCCACAAGGCGGCCATCTGCCAGCCAAGCCGTTTCTCGCTAGCCTTGTCGTGGGTAAGGCGGCAGCCAAGCGCCTGGGCGAGGGTGTGTCCCCAGAGCGCTCCTCTCGCGCGCAGCTTCGGATTGCGAATGTCTTCTCTCAGCAGCAGCAACCCGTCACTGGCATTTTGTTCTGCGGCTTCGGGGGGCATGAGGCGCATGAGAAGGGATATGGCGCCCTGCGGCGTCAATGGTTCCTCCTCATCGGCTGTTTCCGTTTCCGCCTGCAGCTTGTCCCAGGCGCGCAGAAGCACGGTTTCGACAAGGTTTTCGCGCTTGCCGTAACGCTGCACCAGGGTTGCCGCAGATAGGCCGCAGGCCTTTGCGGCTGCGGCAAAAGTCAGCCCGTCGGGGCCTGTCTGCAACATGAGGGGCAGCAGGACATCCAGCACCTGATCATCTGAAATCGACTTGTGTCTTGGCATGACATATATATAAATGTATATTCATTTATAAATCAAGGAGGATAATATGGCGGTCATTCGCGGATATATCGCGGCGAGCCTAGACGGGCGGATCGTTTCTGGAGACGGCTCGCTAGACTGGCTCTACAAATATGATGATATGGACCTCGGCGAACACGATTATCGCGTTTTCCTGAAAGGAATTCGAACGGTGGTCATGGGGCGGGCGACCTATGATTTCATCGCCGGTGAACAGGCGCCCTGGGCGTACGGAGAACAACGCGTCATCGTCGTCACCTCAAGGCCGATCGAGGGGCCCAAGGGACCTCTGGAGGCGCGCAGCGGTGTGGGCTCGTTGATCGAGGAATTGCGTGCACTCGATGACGGCGATGTCTGGATGCTGGGCGGCGGAAAGCTGCAGATGGCCTTTCTGGAGCGTGATGCACTGGATGAGATCGAGATTTATGTCGTCCCGGAAATCCTCGGCTCAGGTGAGCCCCTTTTTCCGCTCACCGGGCATCGGGCCAGTCCCACTCTCGTCAGCGCAACGGCAATCGAAAAGGGCTGCGTTCGATTGCACTACCGCTTCTCGTGATGCTCTCGGGTTCATGATGTTAGTGGGGCGGCGAGGAATGGTCGATACAGACCTTGCCAGCTGCTCCCGGCCTGACTGCGCGGTTTCCGCCCTCAAAGCCCGAGAAACTTAAAAGGCTTGGTGTCCTTCAAGCTCTCATTCGCCATCCCCGAATAGATGTGGATCTGATTGGGCCCCAGGTCGAGTTTCTTGACCTTACCCGTCTCTTTCGAAAGGTCGAGTTTTGTCATGTCGATCCAGAAGATGTTCGGCGTCAATGCGGATTCGAAGAAATAGAGCTTGCGTTTGTGGTCAATCACGGTGCGCCAGCGGGTGGAGGAAATATTTGGCTGGTCCGGCGTGGTTATGCCGTAGGGAACCGACACATTGCGGATGACGCTAAAGACGCTGGCGATGGCTTCGACCGGATTTTCGCTCTTGGGGATGGCGTTTGCGTAGAAAGAAGCCCGGGCGAACCGGTCCGAGGCGCGATTAGTGCCCGGCAGCATGACGGTGCCGCCAATCTGCTTCCAATATTCGTTGAGCGCCAGCTGGTGATCGAAGGTCGGCGAATTGGTCATCACCTGATATTGACGACCGTGGTGGATGACCTGCTTGCCATCAATATATTCGATGATCGCGCTGTCACCAGTCGCATCCGAAAGGGAGAGGTGTAAGGTCGCCAGACGTTCTTCGCCGGGAACATTGTCGGTGACAATGGTGAAAGGGTTCTTCTGGAGCGCGCTGACGGCCTCGTCCACCGTTGCGAAATTATCGAGCGCATATTGAGCCCAGGCGGCGATGGAAAGACCCGGCGATTTCCCATCATAAGCGGGATAGCTCGACTCGACCAGCCAGAGAACATTTGCAGCAAGGCCTGCCTCATTGATGCCGTCTGTCGTCGAAATATCGTAACCTGAAGCAATGACGCTGCCGTATTTCGAGGTCCATTTGACCGAATTCGGCCCGGCCTCGCCGGAGCGTTCCATGCCGCGCGGGAATACCCAGATGTTGGTTCCGACATCCATCTTCCAATCCATCGACCGGGCCGTCATCACCTGATCATTTTCGCCCAGATAGACGAAGCGCGTGCAGGCTTCGGCCACCGATGTCGTCAGTGTTGCGACAGACAATATCGCGGCGGTGCAGGCGGAAAAAATCGGCAAGGTCTTCAGGCGCATGGAAAAGCCTCCGGTGTTCGCGGCACAAGATACAGCGTATGATAGAAAATCGGACTTGTTGCCGGAAGTCAAATACGCTTAGCTACGGACGATTGTTGGGGGGGAGAAGGCATTGCTAAAATTATCAATTTTTTCGGCCCTTATGGCTTTTTCCGCAACCGCGGCCACAGCTGCAGACGACGTTGTTGCCACACCCGCGACGGTTGATGTGGCACCAGACTGGGCATTTCAGGCGACGGGTTACCTCTGGGCGACCGGCTTGAATGGCAACGTGTCGCCGTTCCAACGTGCCCCGACCCTCCATGTGGAGAAATCCTTTTCAGATGTCATGGATGATCTCAATTTCGGTGGGTTTCTCAACATCTGGGGACGTTACGACCGTTTCGTCCTTTCCGGCGATTTGATGTATGTCGATACCACCGACAGCAAGGCAGCCGGTCCGCTACCGGCGCTGCAAATTCCGGGTTTGCCAACCTTGCCTGCCGGTGCCGCCATCAATGCGAATGTGGATACACAGGAATTCATGGCGACGTTGCAGGCAGGTTACCGTGTCATCGATGCAGACGGGTTTTCGCTCGACGCGCTCGCAGGCGCGCGCTTCTGGCACATTTCAAACGACGTTGCGGTCACTGCCAGCCATCCGTTGATCGGCAGCGTTTCCGCCACCCACAGAGAGAGTTTCGGCTGGGTCGACCCCGTCATCGGCGCACGCGCCTTTTTCAGCCTCACGGACAAACTGTCCGTTCATGGGCAGGTGGATATCGGCGGTTTCGGCGCGGGATCCGATCTTACCTGGTCAGCGCTCGCGACGGTGAACTACATCTTTACCGACACATTGTCGGTCTCGGCAGGCTATAAGGTGCTCGACGTTGATTACTCGCACGATGGTTATGTCTTCGATTCACGGCTGAGTGGACCGGTGGTCGGGTTGACGTACCGGTTCTAGTCACTGTTGTCGCGTGTCTCATCGCCTTTTCACACCCATCCCAGAAACAATTTTAGTTTCTCCTTAACTTTGGTCTTCATCTCGGTCTTGCAGAGAGATGCGCATTGCAGTAACTTCTGGTTGTTATTTGACTCGAAGAACCGATGGGCATGAAATTGGCAGGTCGCGCTTAAAATTCACGGATGAAAAATAATATCCATGCCATGGTGTTGGCAAGATTGATTATTACGTGAATTTCTAATGTGTACGGTTCTTTGAGAAAATGACTAGAGACTATCGTCTCGTAAAAAAGTTACTACTTTAACGCTTCTTGGGTCAGATGAACTGATCTATGCACCCGGTAGGGGATCGACAGCAAGGACAGCTGCAGAGTGAAGCATGGGCGGCATTGCCGCGACAAACTTCATTTCAAATGCAGGCCTCCGAAATATGTCACTTGCTGCTTTCATTCCTGGTTTCCGACGGCTAGTCCCTCCTGACTTTTGTCTCGCAATTGTCCCGGCCGCTCAAATCTCAGCCAATTTCCCGAGGAGCGCGGCGAATGGTTTCAAGCGAACCTTTGCCATTGCGATTTTTGCAAACCTGCTCGCGTCAGGGCAGGCAACTGCACAGTCGCCCGCCGATGATTTTTCCCGCCGGCAGGACCAGCAACAGCAGTTGCAGCGGCTTGAAAACCTGAAACAGATAACTCCTGATGGCGTCGCTGGTCGTGACAGCCGGGCGCCGGGAGGCGACGCAAAATCCGCTGGTCCATGCTTCGATATCTCGCGTGTAGAGATCGAAGGCGCGACAAGTCTGTCCGCCATTGCGGTCGGAAAAGTGACCGAGCATTACGACGATCGCTGCATCGGTGTTGCGGATATTACCACGTTGCTCAAGGCCATCACCGACCTTTATCTGGACAAGGGATTTGTGACTTCGCGCGCTTATGTTCCCCCACAGGATATTGCCGGAACAGGGTTGCTGCGGCTGGTCGTCGTCGAGGGCACGATCTCGGATATCTATCTTAACGGTCAACCGGCTGGGCGAAACGGTTCATTCGCTACGGCTTTTCCCGGCGTGAAGGGTGAGGTCGCCAATATTCGCGATATTGAACAGGGGCTGGACCAGATCAATCGCCTGTCATCGAACGACGCGAAGACCTCGATGTTGCCGGGCAAGGACGATGGAACGTCTATCCTCAATGTCGAGAACAAGCCGGCAAAGCGCTGGTACGCCAGTATTTCCAACAACAATCTCGGTCAAGAGAGTACCGGTTACTCCCAGACCAATGTTTCCGTCGGCTTAGACGACCTGCTGGGCATCAATGATCAGTTAGGGTTCTCCTACGGTCGCAGCGGCCCGGATTATCCTTGGGACGATGATGGTCGCGGCCACAGCAACAGCTATTCGCTCAATACAAGCGTACCTTATGGCTACTGGACGTTTTCAACAAATGGCTCCTGGTACGAATATAACAGCACCATTCCCGGCAATTTTGGGCCGATCGAAACCTCGGGCAATTCCGGTCAGGTTGGATTTGGCATAGATCGCGTCATTCTGCGAGACAAGGATTCCATCACGACCCTTAGAGGCGGTCTCACATACAAGCAGACCGACAACTTTCTTCTCGGCAATCGAATTGAGGTGGGAAGCCGTCGATACACGATTGGCAGTCTGGGCTTGTCGCGTTCACAGAGAATTCTGGGTGGCGTCATCGCTCTCGATTTTGCCCTTGATAAGGGTCTTGATCTCTTCGACGCCGTGGAGGCCGGAGAGCCGGGGGCGGGCACGGCGGATCCCCGGTTTTTGAAGTTCAACACGACCGTCAGCGCGACGCGGCCGTTCGAGGCGGCTGGCCAGCGGTTCGAGTTAACGACGCTCCTCAATGCCCAATATTCGCCCGATAACATGTTTGGCGCAGAACAGATCGGGCTTGGTGGCTCCAGCAACGTACGCGGCCTGAGGGAAAGCGTCATATTCGGTAACAACGGAGTTTTCAGCCGCAACGAACTGGTTTGGCGGACAATGCCATGGGAGGGTACAAGTCTGGCGCCCGTTCTGGGCGAATTACGCCCCTACCTGGGCCTCGATTATGGCCGCGTGTTCTCGCAGCATCGCTTCGATATTCCAGACGGCTATCTCGCGAGTTGGACCGTTGGTGCGAAACTCGTTGGGGGAAACATCAGTGCCGATTTCGGCTACTCCCAGGCATTTTCCAGCAGCGTCAGTCACGGACGCGGCAATCTCATTTTCGCCAGCGTGACGGCACGCTGGTAGGCTTCAAAAGAGAATATTATGGTCAGATCTTCTTTTCACACCCCCAAATTGTCTGTCGTATTCGCGCTGGTGGCGACTGCCAGTGTCGTTTCCGGTTGCGGTGGCCGGGCAGCGCATCCGGTTGCTTCGACAAACCCTGCCGACAGCGCTTTCGATTGCGCCGGCATCAAGCGCGAATTCGAGGCTAACGAACGGCAGGTCCTGGCGACGGTGAAAGAACGATCCGATGCGCAGGGTAAAAACGTCGTCCTCGGTGCGACAGGTGTTCTTCTGTTTTGGCCGGCTCTTTTCTTTATGGATCCGAAATCGCCAGAGAAACTGGAGATCGACGCATTGCGTAACCGCAATCAGGTTCTTGGCGAGATTGCCAAAAGCAAAAAATGCCCGGCCCCGCAGTCGAAGCTGGCGGATGTCTACAAGAAACTCGACACCAAGCCGTCTCCGGCCGACACGAGCAGAAAAGACCGCTAAGCCCCAAATTCCGTCTGCCACGAGAGGCGAACAACAATGACATCACAGTTTAAGCGTCTTCCACGCAAAACAACCGACCTCGCATTGTTCGCCAATGCCGGGACGCTGGCTCAAAAAATCATTGCCACCGTTGTCAGTTTTACGCTCGTGCTTCAGCCAGTGCTTCTTCACGCACAGGACATATCGCCGGAAGCTGGAGGATCTTTTGCAAATCGCCCCGGGATAGGGGCTGCTCCGAACGGCGTGCCGCTCATCGATATCGTCGGACCCAACAGCCAGGGTCTGTCGCACAACAAATACAACAATTTCAACGTCGGCACGCCGGGCGTTATTCTCAACAACTACAATGGTGAGATCGGTACGTCGAAGCTGGGTGGCGCGACACCTGGCAATCCAAACCTTCAAGGCAGGGGTGCTGCCACGGTCATCCTCAATGAGGTGACGTCGCAAAATCGCAGTTCTCTCGTCGGGCCGACCGAAGTGTTCGGCGGCCGCGCCGACGTCATTATCGCCAATCCGAACGGGACCACCTGCGACGGCTGCGGTTTCATCAACACGCCACGCGCCACGCTGACGACGGGTGTGCCTGACATCGGCGCTGATGGACGTCTCAATGGCTTCACGGTCAATAGCGGAGACGTCACGTTTGGTCCGAAGGGAGCGAATTTTGCGACAGGGGACGGGAGAGTCGATCTGTTCGATATCGTATCCCGTACCATCCAGATCGACGGCACGATCTATGGCGAGGACCTGCGCCTGACGGCCGGTAAGAGCAAGTTCGATTATGCCACTGGTGAAGCGACACCGCTCGATGCGATCTCCGGAACACCTGAATATGCAATTGATGGTTCCGCACTCGGGGCGATGCAGGCCGGCCGCATCAAGATGGTCGTCACGGAAAAGGGCGCTGGCGTTCGCATGCGCGGCGACATGGCCGCCAATGCCGGTGAACTTTCGCTATCGGCAGACGGCAAAATCTCGATCGGCAATGCCTCTGGCAATAACGGCGTAAACATCTCTTCGAAGGGAAGTGTTTCGGCCGGTCGTCTCACCTCGAAAAAATCGGTGTCCGTCAAAACGGGGAAAGACGCCAAGATCGCTTCGATCGGCGCAGAAGAGGATATCCTGATTAATGGCGGAGCAGGTTTCGTCGATGTCAGCGGTACTCTCGGGGCTAGTGGCGCACTCCACGTTCTGGCGGATGGTCGAATTGCCTTGGCCGACGCGTCGGCTGCCGGGCCTGTTTCGCTGTGGTCTGGGGCTGGTTCCATTGCCATCGGTGGCACGGCCCAGTCTGGCAAGGCGATGTCGCTTACGGCTGCCTCAGGCGCGATCGCAGCGGGCTCGCTGCTTTCGAAAGGCGATTTGGCTTTGCTTTCCGGCCTTGATCTCGGGATTTCCGGGCTCGTGCTTGCAGAAGGGAATTTGCAGGCTTTGGCTGGCAGCGACATCCGCTATGACAGTCTGGAGGCAAACGGAGACGTTTTGCTGTCTTCGACAAATGGTGTCATCAGTTTCGATAAACGCACGGCCGCCGGGGGCGACATCAGGATCAGGCAGCAAAATGCCGACCTTTCCAATAACAGGAGCGGACTTGCTACATCTGGCACACTCTACATTGATGCCAATAATATTAATCTCACCAACAGCACGCTGACGTCAGGTGGTATTGATCTCACCTCATCTGGAACGACAGATCTGACGGGTGCGCGGCTCAATGCTGTCACCGCGAGCAGCACAGCTCGTTCCGTTCAGGGGTCAGGTGACATCGCGATCCAAGCGGGTAGCCTCACTGCAAATGACGTCACCAATATTCTTGCGGCCCATAATCTGACGCTGTCGCTTTCGCAACTTGCCAACGCCGGTCAGCTGGCTGCTGGCAATGATCTTACCCTCAATATCGCCGGCAACCTCACCAACACCGCCACGGGGCTCATCTATGCCGGTAACGACGCGGCACTTTTCGTGGGCGGCGTGCTTGCCAATGATCAGGGGGCGATTGTCGCAGGTCGTGACCTCACAATTGCTGGAAGTGCTTCTGGCGCGCGCAATGCTGCTACGGTCAACAGTTCAGGTCTAATTTCCGCTAGTCGCAATATCTCGATCCTGACGGCAAATCTGCGTAACGAGAAAAGCGTGGCTCCGACCTATACGAGCCAGCAAATCTCAAACGCACTCGTGTCGGCTTATGACACCTATTATGCACGCGAATGTGGAGATTGTTCATCTCCCGTCTCTTTTGCTGGCAAGCAGTTCGTCATTGGTGCGCCCATTCGCCATGTCTATCGTGATGTGACTGAAGACCGTCTCACATCGGCTGGTAGCCCCGCAGCGACAATCAAGGCGGGCAATACGCTTTTTATCGATACCGTCGATCTTACCAATGCCTATAGCAACATCGAAGCCGGCTCCGGCATGACACTTGTTGGCTCCGGCACGCTTAACAATCTCGGTTTGCAATTGCAGCGTACCACTTCGCTAAATTGTAACCAACAAGGCGGCTGCCAGTATTTTCCCGATGTCATCTATGAGTGGCAGGAATCGAAGACAAGCGGCGATACAGGTGGTTGGGAAGGTTCATGGCAGGTCGCCATGCCTGGTCCCAGTCCCTTTGGAACGCGCGATGCGTCAAAAGATCTCGGGCCAGGACGGAGTGTAGAAAGCGTCGAGGCGATCGGCGGTGTTCCCGCGGCGATCCGCTCTGGCGGAGCGCTGGGTATTACCGGTTTTGGTGCCGTTAACAATACCGCCGCAGCAGGTACGATCGCAGATCATGTCAGCGTAGCAGCGCCTGCGCCTTCGAGCGATCCGACCGGATTGCTCGCTGGCATGACCGCAAGCGGTGCGCTGTTCACTATTGGCTCCGTTGCAGGCCCGCAGTCCGGCGGCTTTGGCGGCACCATTCCCGGTCAGACGTTCCTCTATGAAACGCGTGCCGCCTTCCTCGATGTCTCGAAATTCTACGGATCGAGCTATTTCCTTGGCCGCATCGGCTACCAGCCGGACCGGCAGATCCAGTTCCTTGGGGACGCCTATTTCGAGAATCAATATATTGAGCAGCAGCTCAGACTGGCGACGGGTTCCGGCCTTAACGGGCAGGATTCGATCGCTCAGATAAAGCAATTGCTCGACAACGGAGCCGCCTATCTGGGAGCGCAGCAGCGCCCGCTCGGCCAACCGCTTACGGCTGAGGAGATCGCCAGCCTCACCGAATCCGTCGTCGAATATGAGTGGCAGACGGTGAACGGTACGACCGTTCTTGCGCCGGTACTACATCTCGCCGCCAATGACAGGGAAAGATCGAATTCTGCGGGCGCGCTGATCGCCGGCAATCAGGTGACAATCGATACTGGCCTGCTTGCAACATCAGGCATGATTGCATCGGCTGGTGATCTGACTGTTTCCGGTTCGTCGATCGCGGCGATCGGCGGCACCTTCACGGCGGGTGGCAATGCCTCGCTGAAGGGGAACGAGAGCATTCTGCTGGCCAATGCGAAGGTGAAAGCAGGTGGCAATCTCGGCCTGACGTCGAATGGAGACATCAATATCTCCGTGACTGAAAGGTTGACAACCAGCACATTGCGCGACAAGCGGAGTTCGACGACGGTTGTCAGAACCACCAGCCAGGGTTCCGAGATCACCGCGGGCGGTTCGGTCTCAGCCAATTCAGGCGGCAACCTCAACGTCATCGGCAGCACGATTGCCGCCGATGGAACCGTTGGTCTGAAAGCGACCGGTGATGTGACGATCGCCGAAGCTGTCGACACTACCACGATTGACTACGCCTATAAGAAAAAGGGCGGTCTGTTCGGCGGAAGCAAACAGACGACGAGCCACACGGAAACGCAGACCGTCGTCGGATCATCGGTCAGCGGCGGGAAGGGTGTGTCCATCGTCTCAGGTGGAGATACCGTCCTCTCGGCCTCGACGGTGACTGCCGGCGACGGGACCAACAAAGCCGATATCAATGTCAGCGCGGGCGGCGATCTGCTGATCGCGTCGGGCAAGAATACTGCGGAGTTCGAGCAGAGTTCATCATCCAAGGGCTTCCTCTCGAAAAAGAGTTCGACGCAGTACAACTACGACGAAACGACAGTTGGCTCCCAGCTTTCCGCGTCCGGCAACATCAAGCTGGATGCTGGTGGCAACGCCGTCATCGCTGGCTCGAATGTCACGGCAGGCGATGCGATCAGCGTCGCGGGTGACAGCGTCGCCATCATCGGGGCGGAGGAGCAGCACGCGCTGGAGAGCAGCAGCAAGAAATCCGGTCTGTTCGCCGGTTCCGGCGGTGGCTTCCTTTCGCTCTGGGGCAAGGAGCAGAAAGAAAAGAGCCAATCATCTACCTTTAACGTTGGCTCTGCGCTGAAGGCGGGGACCGATGTCACGCTCACGGCACGCGAAAACGACGTGAATGTCATCGGCTCCTCTATCGCAGCCAGCAGCGACATCACGCTTGATGCAGCCCGTGACGTCAATATCACTCCCGGGGCAGAAAGTGCCTCGTCGGCGCAGAAGGAGCAGCGCTCCGGTTTCGGTCTTTCTTTCAGTTCAGGCGGTGGTAGCGCCTCTGTGGGCATTGGCTACGGCAAGTCGGTTGATCAAACGAGCCAGTCTTCCGAGACCAATGCCAGATCCACCCTTTCTGCCGGCCGTGATCTGATAATCTCTGCGGGCCGCGATGCCAACCTTCAAGCGGCTGAGGTGTCCGCTGAGCGGGATGTTGCTATCCTCGCAGAGCGCAACGTCAATCTGCTTTCGGCGCAGGACAAGTCCAACTACGAAAGCCTGCATGAGGAGATGTTTGCTGGCATCAGCCTGTCGGTGTCCTCCGGCCTCGCGGGTGCTGCGGGTAGTCTCGCTAACGCTGCCGGAAAGCTTGGCGGTCCGAACGGTGCCTATGCTCTCGCACCGTCTGCGCTCGCGGCGTATCGAGTAAAAGACATTCTCAAGCAGATCGACGGCGGTTCTCAGCCGCTGGCCTCTGCAAGCCTGTCCATAGGCTTCACATACCAAAAGAGTAGCGCAACTCTCTCGACATTAACGCCGGTTGTCACAACGATTGAAGCAGGGGATTCAGTCAGCATTGTCGCCAACTCCGGCGATTTGGCCGGTCGTGGCGTTCAGATTGCAGCAGGCTCCCAAAGCGATCCGACATCAGGGAACGTGCTTCTCATGGCTGGCGGCTCCATTCTGTTGGAAAGTGCCCAATCTGCTTCATCCTCCTCGAGCAGCAGCCAGTCAGCAAACGCTTCAATTGGTGTCAATCTTACGAACGGCGGTCTGAGCGGTGGTTTTGCAGCGGGCAGCGGTAAGCAGGACGCTCACAGCGTCACTCACCTCAACACCCATGTCATGGGCACCGGCAATGTCACACTGGCTTCTGGCAACGACACTACGCTTGCGGGAGCTGTTGTGTCCGGTGAACGGGTTACTGCTGCCGTCGGTGGCGACCTCAACATCGTCAGCCGCCAGGATACGATGATCTACGACGAAAAGACAGCTGGCGGTGGCCTGAATCTGTCACCAGCGGGCAAGGTCGGTGGTGGGGTTCAGAAAACCGATGTTGAAGGTAATTATGCCAACGTTTCCGAACAGAGCGGACTAATCGCGGGCTCCGGCGGATATAATGTCAAGGTCGGCGGCAATGTCGAACTTGTCGGTGGCGTCATAGGTTCAACGGCCGATCCCGCCAAAAACACGCTTTCCGCCGATTCGTTAACCTGGTCAGACATAGCCAACCGCTCCGAGGCGTCGAGCTCCAGTCTTGGAATATCCCTGACGCCCGGCGGCATTCCCGTTCCTGTAGTCGGCCAGCCGGCCAAGGAGGAGGACCAGGGGGTTGCCCGTGCCACGCTGACACCGGGTCAGTTGACCCTCACCAATCAGACACAAGATCTGGCCGCGCTCAACACAGACCTCTCTAACGCCAATACAACGGCCGACCCATTTGACATTGAGCGCCTGAAGGCAAAGCAGGAGAGTGCGGCTGCCCTCTCGGCGCTTGCCAACATCGCCGTTGGTGATATCTCCGCTAAACTCGGCTTTGCCGAAGGCAGTCCGGCGAAGATTGCCCTACATGCTGCGGTCGGGGGCCTTGTCGCGCAGCTTGCAGGCGGTAGTGCCGGATCGGGAGCATTGGCAGGTGGATTGAGCGAAGTCGTCAATGGCGTCTTGCAGCAGGTGTTGAGCGCCAATCCGAACCTGACCGACGACCAGAAAAGCGCCATCACCCAGTGGGTTGCGGCAATAGTCGGTGCGGCGGTCGGAGGAGAGACCGGCGCGGCCGCCGGGCTAGACAACGTTAATCATAATTTCCTGACTCACAAGCAGAGTGAGGATCTCGCCAAGGAACTAAAGGGCTGCGACAGTGCTGGCGATCCTGCTGCGTGTAAAGCTGCCGTGTCAGATAAATATAGCCAGATCGACTTCGATCAGGACCGTCAGCTTGATGCCTGCCGGACGAGGCAGTGTGTCCAGGACCTGTTGGGTGATCTGAATGATGACCCGCGTTTTGCATACCTCGATGTGATGAGACTGCAGGAACTTGGCGTCAGTGAGTCACTGGCGCAGCGCCTGCTCTCTTATCAGGTCATGGAACGATGGCTAACAGGAGATTCCACCGTCTTCGAGCAGAAGATCATGGATGTCGCTTCTGGTGTGGGTTACTGCGAGGACCATGGTCAATCGAGCAGCTGTTTCGCAACTGGCCAAGCTCTCAAATACGTGTCAGCGACTGTAACCGAAATCGCCTACGGTGTGATCGGTTTGCGTTCTGGCATTGGAACAGGTCACGGGGAGGCAAGCGGGGGGCAAACGGCCGGATACAGAAGAGTTGTCGCATCCGACGGAACCGTCGTTCTCGTTCCTGAAGGGTACAGACCACTTTCTAGCGCCGGTGCGGTTGGCAACGATGTAGGCGGTTTGCCTGTTGGTTTTGCACGAGTTGTTGACGTAAACGGTAACGTTGTCATAGCTGATAACCGTGGCAATGTTTTCAGTTCGGTCGATATTCTACCCGTTCCCACCGGGGCATTCAGCGGTAGGTATGAAGCAAATCCAAAACATGACCAGATTCGTCCGGGGGTAAGTGCCCAACCTACGAACGGAGGGCAGGCATTGTCTAATTCTGTGCCGCTCGGCGGGAATAGTACTGCGCGTATAGGTTACGACAGTTCCACAGGCGAAATTGTTGTGTTTCAAAATCACTTTGAGAGCGTATATCACGGGTATGTTCCGTCTTCTTGGAACGAGCTGCGGCAGTCCGAGAAAAATGCACTTATCCGTGCTGGGCTGTTCACGGCCAAAGGGAGGCCTGTCAAGTGAAGTACAAATCGCCAGAAAACAGAACGGAAAAAGAAATTATTGAGATTTTGTCGCGTATTGACAACGATCCAGAAGAAAGAATATCAGCAGTTTTGTCTGCGGTATACTACGGAAAAACGATAAATTTTTCAGGGGATATTTTGATAGAAGAGTTTAAAAAGGCAAAATATGGTGAGAAGCTATGGTTAAAAAATATTTTTGAAACCTTCTATGGAATGTGTCGAACAAATTATCGTATTGATGATAGTATTATGGTTTTGACGGATTTTGAAAGGCAGAATCCAGAATATAGTTTGGATATTAAATCCACTATTGAAGCGCTTGCTGAGTACAAATCCATATTTAATAGCGATCATAGCGAAGGGCGGTTTTGATGAGGGTTGGGGTAAGTCATCCGATTCATTGTAGAAGACGCCGATATAATTAATGAAGATGTTGAAATCATTCTCCTCCATTATTGTCGGATCTCTGTTCCTGACTGGATGCACCGCATTGAATCAGACATCGTCGGCGATCAACGACGCGAATAGCGGTGTCGTCGCTGCGATGCTGTCACCATACCGAAAACTTGACTCCCAATGGCGAGGCAAGACACTCGCAGACTTTCAGAGCAGGTTCGGGGCACCGACAGGCCAGGACAAGGAAGGGAACCGCGTGTGGTTTCGCACCATTGTCGCGCATATTCCGGGACAATATGTTGAGACAGCGGACTATATGCAAAATATGACAATTAGACGCAGGGAGTTCATTTCTGCGCACGACGCGCAGAAAAGTTGCGAGATCGCCGTCACGGTGAAAGCAGGACGGATAGCAGCGATAAACGCGCGCCGCGATATCGGTATTCCGACGGACAGCTATCGCCTGTTTTCAGGGATGGAATCGACTTGCCAGCGGATATTTGGATTATAATCTTTAGTCTATCTATCGATATATCATTCTCTTTTTGGTCCAGTGTTCACGCCGCCCTCATCTGCGGGATTTTGAAGTATTCGGTAGACCAAGGGGTTTTGCCATCAATCTGGCTCCATATTTGGTGGGGCAGATGTCGCGGTCAATGTTGGCTAGATTTGGCCAACTGAGCTTGTTGACCTAGAGGTATTCGATCTTCCGGGATTTGCGACGTATCGTTTTTGACCGCGAGGTTGTAGCAACGGCGTAATGACCTTGACAGAGCACCCTAGGAGTCTAGAGGGGGTTTCATGTTCATTTTGGGAGTGTAGACATGAAATCGCTGGCAGCCGTTTCGGCTTTTGTGGGCAAAACCTTTGCGGTCTGGGTCATCTTGTTTGCCGTGCTCGGCTTTTATTTTCCAGATACGTTCAAGCAGATTGGGCCGTGGATCGTCACGCTTCTGTCGATCATCATGTTCGGCATGGGGCTCACACTTTCGGTCGACGATTTTCGTGAAGTCGTAAAGCGCCCGGTCGATGTTACCATCGGGGTGCTCGGCCAGTTCCTCATCATGCCGTTACTTGCGGTGCTGCTGACTCTGCTAATCCCGATGCCACCGGAAGTGGCAGCGGGTGTCATCCTGGTTGGCTGCTGCCCGGGCGGCACATCGTCCAATGTCATGACATATCTTTCGAAGGGCGATGTCGCCCTTTCCGTCGCCTGCACGTCAGTGACGACGCTTGCTGCTCCCTTGGTGACGCCATTCCTCGTGTGGTTGTTCGCCAGCCAGTTCCTGCCGGTTGATGGCTGGGCAATGTTCCTGAGCATCGTCAAGGTCGTGCTGGTGCCGCTGGCCCTTGGTGCTGCCTTGCAGAAGCTTTTGCCAGGTGTCGTCAAGGCGGCCGTGCCGGCTTTGCCGCTCGTGAGCGTCATCGGTATCGTTTTGATCGTCTCGGCGGTTGTCGGCGCATCGAAAGGCGCGATCGTGCAGTCCGGCCTGATGATCTTTGCGGTCGTGGTTCTTCATAATGGGCTCGGTTATCTGCTCGGCTATTTCGCGGCAAAGGCGACCGGCCTCTCACTCACCAAGCGCAAGGCAATCGCCATCGAGGTGGGCATGCAGAACTCCGGTCTCGGTGCCGCTCTTGCGACGGCATATTTCTCGCCTCTCGCAGCTGTGCCCAGCGCCATCTTCAGCGTCTGGCACAATATCTCCGGCGCGTTGCTGGCCAACTGGTTTTCGGGCCGCGTGGACACGACGGCGACGACGAAAGCCGGATAGGATCGCCGGACGAAGATTGGCCGACGGGATATGAACCAGCCCGAAAGGGGTTCTTCGAAACATGACGCCTTAGATCCGTAACGTCTCGACCAAAATCGTCATCGACGCGGAAGCACTATCCGCGTCGATGGCCGAAGGCGACGATCAAGAGCATGAAAGTGTGAAAGCCCCGACCGCTTTCATATCGATATAGGTTTCGGCGGCAAGGTCGCTTGTTATCGCACCACAAAGACTGCCGGTGGTGACGATCTGTCCGCGCTTCAGCGTTCCATCCCTGTTGAGCGGGGAATTGGCGAAAGCGATAAGCGGGGCGAGCGGATCGATATTGGGGTGTTTCACCACCGCATCGAAACGAAGCTCTGTACCTTCGGTCACTGTCAGATGCGGCAGATCCCCGGTATTTTCGGCAAAGGTATTAATGATTGCCGCGTCGATTTCTGGCCCGAGAACAAACCCGCGATTGGCAAGGCGATCCGCCAGAAAGAGCGGGAAGGGGACCTGGTTCTTTTCCACCAACCGGTAGCCGAGCAGCTCGACGCCGAGGTGAACGGCGTCGATATGCGTCAGTATATCGGCCCTGCTGAGCGGGGTGGCGGTTGCGACGGAATATCGGTGGCGAGGGTGAAGCAGATTTCCACCTCGATGCCTTCAATATCCGCTCCGGGAAAAGACGCGATAGCGTCGTCACCGATCCGGTAACAATCGACCATCGGCGCAGCGACCGCGTTCCCGTCCGGCCGGATCGCCAGCTTCCAGCCTCCCACTGTTTTACCGGAAGCTTCAACGAAAGCGCGTTGAACGGCAATGGCTTCCTCAAGGCCTTCTGGAACGAGGCCATCCGCCTCGATTGTCGCCAGCGCAATTTTGCTGCTGTTCAGGCCTGCTTTCACAAGGCCCTGGGCCAGTTTTTCGATCGCCGTCATTCCAGTCATCATCCCTCATTCTGTCTATTGGCCGAATGCTGTCACGATTTGGCGCTGTTTGCCAAGGCCATCAATGCCAAGTTCGACGACATCTCCGCTTTCAGGAAGACCGGCGGCTTCATTCCAAGGCCGACGCCGAGCGGCGTACCGGTCGTGACGACGTCACCGAGCATGAGGAGCATCGAGCCAGAGCACGAGGTTTTGTAGATCATCATTTCGTCCGGGTTCACAAGCCATGAGCCGAGCGGGCTCACGCTTTGGCCGCCGAGGAGGGGGAGGGGCAATCGTGGTTGCCATCCGTCAGGGGGAGAAAGTCGTCGGCACTGTGAGCGGTGCCGCGCCGCTGATACGGTTGAGCGATGAACGCGTGGCATAAAATCTGTCGCTCTTGGTGAAGGCAGCGAGCGATACGGAAATCGCCTTATAATCGGCGTCAACCGGCCGAAGGTACCTGATATGACAGGCAAGCTTATTAAGGATCGGGCGGCATTGCCGCCCGATCCTAGTTTGACTTAGGCTACGTCCGCATCGAACTGGATGCTGTGCAAGCGCTTGTAAAGACCATCGGTTGCGAGCAACTCGCGACGGCTTCCCTGCTCGACAACCTGACCATTATCCATGACGACGATCTTGTCGGCGCGATTGATCGTGGAGAGACGGTGAGCAATGACAATCGATGTCTTGTTGAGCGTCAAACGCTCAAGCGCGTCCCGGACAAGCGCTTCGGATTCGGAATCGAGCGCACTCGTTGCTTCGTCGAGGATCAATATGTCTGCGTCTCTCAGCATCGCGCGGGCGATTGCAATACGCTGTCTTTGGCCACCGGACAGACCGGAGCCGTTTTCGCCGAGCTTGCTATCATAACCATCGGGCATGTTCATGATGAAATCATGCGCATTGGCCGCTTTGGCCGCAGCAATGATTTCCTCATCGGTGGCGTTGTCGCGACCGACGGAAATGTTGTGCTTCACCGTTCCCGAGAAAAGGAAGGTTTCCTGGCCGACGTAAGAAACATGCTCGCGCAGGCTGGCGAAAGACACATCGCGCAAATCCATTCCGTTGATCTCGACGGAACCGCTTTGTGGATCATAAAGACGCATCATGAGGTTGATGATCGTCGACTTCCCACTGCCGGAAGGCCCGACCAGCGCAGTCATCTTCCCACCCTCGAAGAGGACGCTGACGTCCTTTAGAACCGGCTGGTTAGGAACATATTCGAAGCTGACGTTCTTGAGCTCCACATTGCCGCTTGCCTTGGGGAGCGGCAGGGCATCTTTCTTCTCGGCAAGTGTCAACGGAGCGTCCAGAACCTCGAACATCATGCGCACGCCAATCATGCCGCCTTCGATCTGAACTCGCATGCGGGCCAGACGCTTGGCCGGCTCATAGGCGAGAAGCAGGGCAGTAATGAAGGCCATCAAGTCGCCCGGCGAGCCACCTTTTTCAAGAACGGTGTAACCGGATACGGCGATGACGACTGCAATGGCGAGGCCAGACAGTGTCTCCATGATCGGGCTGGTCGCCGCTTCAAGCTTCGCAATGCCATTGGCGCGTTGCTCGACATCAGATACCGCCTTGTTCATGCGCTGGCGCATCAGCTTTTCAAGCGAGAATGCCTTAATGACGCGAACGCCGATGCTGGTTTCCTGCACGACATTGACGATTTCGCCCAACGAAGCAAGTTCCGCTTCCATGATCTTGCGAACGCGACGCAGAACAAGGCGAACGCTGAAAATCGCAATTGGACCAATGATCATGGAAATCGCGCTCAGAAGAAAATTCTGGGCGAACATCACGATAATCAGACCAAGAAGAGAAAATAGGTCGCGAACGAAGGACGTGACGATCGTGTCGATAACGCTACGCGCAGCCTGGGCGTTGTAGGTCACGCGCACAAGAAGTTCGGAAGACGGCAGATTTTGGAAAAAGGAGACACCCTGCTTCAAAAGCCGATCATAGATTCTACGTTGCTGCTCGGCAACAATGCTGTTGCCAGCCTTGCTAAGATAATAGCTCTGAACAAAGGTTGCGAGGCCTTTGACGATGAATATGATCGCCACAGCAAATGCAATCTCAAGGACGACGTCAAATCCCTGTTTGAGATAAACGCTATTGACGATGTCCCGCATGATCCATGCGCTGAGGGATGTCGTTCCAGCAACAATGAGCATTGCTGCTATTGCTGCGGAATACCAACCGACGTGCATTTTGAAGTTTTCTTTAAAAAGCCGCGATAGCAGCTTCTTGTCGTTTGGCGACAAAAACGATCCGATCACCGAGATATCCTTATTTAGTTTCTACGCGGTTAAGTATCGCGCTGGTGTGGCTGTTGATCACGCTCAAAGGAAAGCACTCCACGCCTTTCCTCGATCGAAAACGACACTATTAGTCGTGCGAAATTTTCTATAATGTCCAAGGCTGTGATCAAGGTTCTTGCCGTCTGTCTTCAAGGCTATGCAAATAAGCTCGCCGCGAATGAGTGTCAACCGATCAAGCTCGGCAGCGCTTGCAAGCTTGAGCGTTTATCTTTCCAGTGATGTCTATTGCCAACAGTCCTTAGCCCTAATTAGCGCGAGCGATATCCAAAATTTAAGAGCGGGATGAGGCAAGGTATTTGAGCTATGATCATTGGTTTGGGCTAAACGGCACGCTTGGCCATTCCAGCGAATTCGCGTAGAAGTGAGGGGAACGTGAAACAATGATCAGAACGGTTGCGTGGTCGGATTGATTGTGGTGACGTTCTTTCCTTCATTCCTCGCCTGTCGGCTTATTTGCCCGTCATGGCCGCAACCTAGTGTGATTTGACGTGACCCGTTATTCTTTGTCGGATGTTACGATAATATCTGTTTGTTACAAGAGCGACGATGTAATCGGCGGCATGGTCGCCTCGGTGCCTGATGAGGTGGCCATCGTGCTCGTCGACAATGGGCTTACAAACTCATTTAAAAGTTTGCCCAGCGAGCGTGCGATAAGAATTGTTGCGTTGACGAAAAACGAAGGTTTTGGCAAGGGGTGCAATTCGGGTGCACAAGCGGCGCAGACACCGTTTCTACTGTTTCTGAATCCTGATGCACGATTGAAGGAAGGTGCCGTCGAGGCTTTGCTCAATGCTGCCGTTGATTACTCCAACGGCGCAGCATTCAACCCTCGAATTATCAATGACGCAGGCGTGCCTTATTTCAAGCGCCGTTCATATTTACTGCCCCGCAGTGCCTTTTTGAAACGGGGGTGGCCTGATGCAGACTGTAGGGTGCCGGTTCTAAGCGGCGCGGCCCTATTCGTATCAAAAGCCAAATTCGACGCTGTCAAAGGATTTGATCCGAACATATTTCTCTATCACGAAGACGACGACCTTTCGTTGCGGCTGCAAAAATTGGGGGCGTTGTATTTCGTTCGAAATTCCTTGGTTGAACACGCTAGCGGTCATTCAACCGAGCGTTCACCGGAGATCGCTTATTTTAAAGCTTTTCATATGGCACGTTCCCGGATTTATACGGGTCTAAAGTACGGAAGACCTGTTCCAGTCCTGACAGCGCTGCTGAATGGAATTCTTCTTTTATTGTCACCTTCGAGTTTATTTTCCCGCAGGCGCCGTGCTAAGGCATTGGGGTTTATAAAAGGTACTAGACAAATGTCACAAGAACTGAAGGGGGGCCGCCTATGATTTCAGCCGCCTCGACGACTATACAGGCGAAATCCGGTTCGCGATCCGGTTTTTTATGGGTTCACTCGTGGATGCATCACCGGGTAAATTTCCACTCGGCATTTGAATAGAAACGATGGACAGTTTTTTTTCGTGGAAAATTCGTCGGGAATTCGTTCGTCTCGGCAGACAACTGTTAAACCTACCTGGCGAAGTCTTGCGCCTGCTTTATTTCCGACGTTGGTACGATTTTCGTACCTGCCGAAAAATAAGGCGAACTACCGGGCAAATCTCGATCGAGGACGAAGTTGGGGTATACCTTATTTTTCCAAAAGAAGGGCTCCTGCAGTCCCACGTTACGATGATTGAAGAAATGAGGCGTGCCCAGATCGCACCGGTCATCGTATCGAATTTACCCTTGTCTGATGATGATAGAGCAAAATTGATCCCTATTGTCGCACGAATTATCGAGAGACCGAATGTCGGATACGATTTTGGCGGTTACCGTGACGGATTTCTCGATCTAGCGGCTGAGTTGAGTAATGTGCAGAGAGCATGGATGCTGAACGATTCTGTTTGGCTCGTTCCTCAACCAACAAGTTGGTTCGAAGATGCGCGTATACTGGGTACAGATTTGGTTGCGGCTACCTCGAATTTTGCCATGCCTAGGGTGGCCCCTCATCGCTATAAGGAAATTATCTGGCGTCACCGAACCGACCACAAGAACTTCCACTACGCATCTTATGCTATGGGATTTGGTCCTCGTATCATCCGTGATCCGGCGTTTCTGCGGTACTGGCGTAAACTTCATATTACGGATGATAAAACACGAACCGTACGTCGTGGCGAGATCGGGTTGACGCAATGGGCGTTGCGTCATGGTTTTACTCACTCAGCGACACATGAAGTCGATCAGTTGGATAAAGAACTTGCGTCTTTCGACAACTCTGAAGTGGATCGTATCGCGCGTGAACTTGTAATTCCTGACGATGCAGCACTTGAAGGCATATTGGAAGGCGTACTTAGCATCGACCACAACACCCAGGAAGGTCGGGCGAACCGAATAGCTCTGATATTGGCGACCGTTTCAAGGCGCGCAAGCGCTTATGCGTTGCCTGGTTACGCTCTGCGGCGCGGTTTTCAGTTTCTGAAAAAATCTCCACTTTGGCTCTCCCGCGGCGGAGCTGCGACAATGGCCATGTTGATATCCAGGATTGATGGGCCTGTCGGAAATGAAATCCGAAACGAGGCGCGAATGTTGTTGCATCCTGAAGTAAAAAACCTCGCGGATGTAATGCGTGATGCCAATAAGGAGCCTTGAGATGGATTTTTTAAATGTTCCTTTTGGCGAACCGGTTTTCGTTGATCCAGATAAGGACTGGCTCCGATATGGTCCGTTTGCAATGTGGCTTGTCCATGCTCAACGCCCGCGTAACATTTTGGAGGTCGGGACAAACACCGGCTTTTTCTATTTTTCATTCTGTCAGGCTATTGCAGAGCGTGCGATTGAAGCGGAGTGTTTTGCTGTTTCGAACTGGCGGGATAATACCCGTGAGGGCTCCATTCCCAGCGACGCTTTCGAACAAGCTCTGTTGCTGAATCAGCGCTACACAAGCTTCAGTCGTGTTGTTAATGAGAATGTTTCACATGCATTGGACCAGATATCGGATAAATCTGTGGACATTCTGAGTGTCGACGCGCGTAATTGCGGTAGAGCAGTTGCCGAGGACTTTGAGAAGTGGACGGTTAAACTATCCTCGCGAGCCGTTGTGCTGATTTATGGCATGGGTACGGATGAGTGCAGTGACGCTAATCAGCGCCAATGGCAGATGATAGTGGGAAGTCGCCCTTCGCTGAGGCTGCCGCATCGAAGTGGTTTGACGATGCTGTTTTGGGGGGATAACATTAGTGACAGTCTAAAGCCGTTATTCCGCCTACTGAGTAATGAGGTGGGACGCGCGGTCGTGACTGACGCTTTTTTGTTGGCGGGCGAAGCATACGTTCGTTCTGTGATGATGAAAGATGCTGTCGAAGAATTCGAACATGATTTAAAAAATGCGGCTGTGCTTCACAAGAACAGTGGTGGTAAAAGGAATGTAGCCGTCTCCGAAAATCTTGAGAAACTCTTACAAGATGCGAGAAACCGACCGCTTAAACAGCTTCGCAAAAAGCTGGTCTTTAAATTCCTCAATATTCTGGCAAGCGGTAGCGGGCTGTTTTCCCCGCGGATGGTTGAACGTTTTAAGCGCTCAGCTGCGAAGCGCGACCCTATGCGGACTGAAATCCAGCAGTGGCGTGCTGCTGAAATGTCTTACGAAAAGGTACTCTCGCAATGGGCGCGTTTGCGCCAAAATTTATCTGCAGACCTGCGCAAACTAGCACTCGATTTGCAAGATGCGCCGCTAATATCGTTGGTCGTGCCGGTTTACAATCCTCAACCACGGCTGCTTTCCGAGTTGATCGACTCTGTTCGCGCGCAAAGTTACCCAAATTGGGAGCTCTGTCTCGCAGACGACTGCTCAACTGATCCGGTGGTCAGGCGGGTCCTTGAGGATTATGAAAGGCGCGACGATCGGATCCGCATTATTTTCCGAGAGGAAAATGGGCATATTTCAAAAGCGACAAATAGCGCAATCGAGATTGCGAAAGGCAAATACATCGCATTGGTTGATCACGATGACCTGCTTGACCATGATGCACTGCTGCTCGTGGCGCAGATGATCAACGTGCAACCCGATGTTAAAATTATCTATACTGATGAGGACAAAATACGGGAGGATGGAACCAGATATGATCCTCATTTCAAGCCGGATTGGAATAGAGAACTACTGTACGGCATGAATTATATTTCGCACCTCGGTGTTTATGACGCGGAGTTAGTGAGAAAGGTCGGAGCATTTCGTGCGGGATTTGAGGGGGCACAGGATTACGACTTGCTTTTGCGTTGTATAGAACTCGTCGAAGACCGGCAAATTCGTCATATCCCGAAGGTTCTTTATTCCTGGCGGGCTTCACCGGGCAGCACGGCAGCATCAAATGAGTCTAAGCCTTACGCGACGGAAGCTGGGCGCTTGGCACTGCAAGAGCATCTTTATCGTACCGTCGGTAAAGACGTTCCGGTTGTCGCGGGGCCGTTTCCGTTTAGTTATCGTGTTTTGTGGCCAGTCGAGGGCAAGCCGCTTGTCTCGATAATCATGCCCACACGCGACCATTTGAACGTCCTTAAAGTGGCTGTCGAGTCTATACTTGAGAAGACAAACTATCATCATTTTGAATTGATCATTGTTGACAATCAGTCTGTTAATCTCGACACGTTGGCGTGGCTCGATCAAGTTCAAAAACATGACAGGCGCGTACGGGTGATACGTGATGAGCGACCGTTCAACTATTCCGCTTTGAATAACAATGCGGTTGCTCAAAGCAACGGCGAAATCATCGCTCTCGTAAACAATGATATTGAGGTCATTTCCCCGGATTGGCTGTTGGAAATGGTTGGATTGACCCAGCGGCCAGGCGTCGGTTGCGTGGGTGCAAAATTACTCTATCCTGACGGTCGTCTGCAACATGCTGGCGTCGTAATAGGTATGGGCGGTGTTGCCGGGCACGGGCATCATCTTTTCCCGCGCGACCACGGTGGCTATTTTGGTCGGTTGAAGCTTAGGCAGAGCTATAGCGCCGTGACTGCAGCCTGCTTGACGGTGCGGCGTGAGGTTTATGATCGCGTTGGTGGATTAAATGAAGAAGATCTCGCCGTTGCTTTTAACGATGTTGATTTCTGTCTGAGGATACGTGCGGCCGGCTATGAAAACGTCTGGACTCCCTGGGCTGAGCTTTATCACCACGAATCCTTAAGTAGAGGATACGAGGACACGCCAGAAAAAAAAGAGCGATTCAAGAAAGAAGTAGAGTTTATGAGGAGCAGATGGAAGACAAACCAGTTCCCAGATCCGGCGTATAATTCCAATCTGTCGCGAAACAGTACCAGTTTTGTTATGGACCATTCCGTTTGGCTGCTGGATGATGTTGATTTTCGTAACTAGTCGAAACGCTTTCTTTTTTCGTCAAATTTATATTAGTAATAGCTTGAAATTTCCTCTTGGGGTGCCTTTGGATATAAGTAGGGACAAGACACTGCACCGCCAGGTGGTGAAACTATTTGACAGGGGCATATCGATCCCGTTCGGTTTTTCCAGCGATTTGTAACATGCCTGTAGACGAGACTAGGAGAGGTTATGAAGAGGGTTTTAAAACCGGTCACTAGCTGTTCACGTGGCTTCGCTGCACGTGTAAGGGGAACAATCCCGAGGGATTTCAGTTCTAAATACTATTTGAAGGCCAACCCTGATGTCGCCGCGGCAGGTTATTCTGCTGTCGAGCACTACCTAGAATATGGCAAGGCAGAAGGCAGGACATATAAATTGGCTAAGCCGAAAATGACAATGGCGCTAAATTCGTTAGTGGGTTACATAAGGGAGAGCATTGAGCGTTCCTTGGGAAATATTCCTCGCGATTTTAAATCGCAAGACTATCTCGAAGCCAATCCCGACGTTGCTGCAGCAGGTCATTCCGCAGTTTCGCACTTTTTGGAGCACGGGAAGTCAGAGGGCAGAACATATAAATTGGAGTCGCCGGTGGAGAAAACCGTCAAGGCTCCGGACTCTTCAAAAAAAAATATACTCTTTGTCAGCCATGAAGCTTCGCGTACGGGAGCTCCAATTGTATGCCTCAAGCTGATTGAAGCTTTGAACGAAAAGTATAACATCATTTGCCTCTTGCTAGGTCCTGGTGCCCTAGAAGACAACTTCGAGAGAAGTGTCAATAAAATCTACAAGATCACCAAAAATCATCCGATTTTATGTCTACGCGCCGTAAACGAAATTCTAAAGGCTGACAATATTCATTGCGCGATCGTCAATAGCGTTGTTTCGATCTACGCTCTTGAAGCTTTGAGCAACAATCAAATTCCGACGATCTCGCTGATTCATGAGTTTACAACGTATATAAATCCTCATCATTTCATGGAAGCTATTATCCGCAGTTCGTCGGTAACGGTTTACTCGGCGGAAATTATCAAGGCTGACGCGGTAAACCATGTTCCGGAATGGCAGCCAAATCACCGTTCTTACGTCGTTCCACAGGGTAGGTGTGTCCTGGAAGGAAATCCGGAGAAAGACAAGGTGGACGCGGCATTCCAACCCGCGGGTTTGAATGCCGCTGCTAAAGTAATTATGGGTGCAGGCTCATTCAGTTTTCGCAAGGGTGTCGAGTTTTTCCTCCAAACCTGTTCCTACATCCTAAAGAATTCGACCGATAAGAATCTACGATTTGTCTGGTTCGGCGGTGGTTATGACCCAGAGAAAGATTTTGAATTTTCTCTCTACTTTAAAGAGCAAATTATTCGGTCCGGTTTGGAAAATCATATCGAGATTGTTGGAAACATCGGTAGTCTTGAATACGCATACAGCCGTGCGACCGCTTTCTTGCTAACGTCTCGATTGGACCCGCTTCCAAATGTTGGTCTGGATTCCATCTGCCACGGCCTTCCGATTTTCTGTTTCGCCGGAGCTTCCGGCGTAGCAGATGTATTGCAAGAGGAAGGGCTCGGTGACCTGCTTATCTCTCCGCATCTGGATAGCTATGACATGGCAAAAAAAGTTGTCGACGCACTTGAAAAATCAGACGAATTGCGTCGCATTTCGGAACAGCTGAGCGAGATTGGTCGCAGAAGATTCAGCATGGAGCGCTATGTCAACGATATTGACGCTCTAATCGACATTGCGGTCCAAACAAACCATGAAGGTAAAAAATTAGCTGCGAGGATTGCTGACAACGACCTCATAGATGTAGATTTTTGGGGGCAGCAAAAAGAAATTAGAGGTTTTCCGAAGCCGGAAACCCGTGAAGCTGCCGCATGGCAGTATGTTCGCGAAACTCAATCAGGGATCAAACGGCGCCGCCCTAGGGCTAATTTTGAAATATTTGATATTGTCGAGCGGGAGACAATCAGTATCGATGTCGCTCTCAGAAAATTCTCACAAGGAGACTTTGGATAATATAGAAACGAAATTGCCCCGCTCATCGCGGTACTTGGTTGGAGCGAACTACAATTTTACTGATTTACCAGTGCGTTGTACGCTTCTAAAATACGCAGATATTCAGTATGAACCTTCGCGTACTCTTTATGCATCCTACTGAGCTCATTTCTAAGATCGAGGGTTTCCTGCTTGTCATCGATGAGACGCTCTTCGTCTAAAAACGCCTGCAACCCATCACTAAAGTAGCTTCGTAAGTCGGGTTGATGGTCTGCCCACCCGGACGTTTTTTTGATGGCCGCGCTTAAAATCGCGGGAGTGTAATTTTGCTCGTAAAAAACGCGAGACATCACCGAATGCCGAGATAGATCATCCTCTGTTACTTCCTTGAGCAACTTGAATAGCTCGGCCGTATTCGCCCAAGAGTAACATTCGGGGTAGGCGACGAAATAGCTGCTGGTTAAGAGTGAACGATAATTTTTGTGCGCAAGAACAGGAATTCCTGCCGCCATTGCTTCTATAACTGATTTAGCTCCACCATAAGGAAACGATACGAGATACATGTCTACAGAGTATTCAGTGAGCGCGGTCGCTACAGATGCTACCCACGGAACATGGTAAAAACGCGATGCATCAATGCCGAGTTGAGCAAGGCGTGCGTGGATTTCCTCGAGCCGTTCTTGCTGTAGAGGGCCAACATGAATATGAGTTCCGCCGGTTGAATGAAGTATTTCAGGGATTATCTTAAAATAATCGTAGGTGTATCCCCCAGCTTCGAATTTTTCTTCTCTGCCTACAGCACATGTCGTCAAGCCCGCAGAAAGTTCGAATACTGGCGATCGTGCCGAACAGTGCCCCTGGAATACAATAGGCCAATACCGGTTGTCGTGATTCTTTAGACTGTTTCGGCAGTTGCAGTACGCGAATTGAGCAACATCGACATGAATGAACTCTTCACAAGTTACGCCAAGACAAAGATGATGATCTGCATGGTGGATAAAAAACATCTCCGGTGCAGTATGGATAAGAGCAGCCACAATCGCAGCTGAGTCTTGATTATGGGTAATCAGAAGCATTTTTTGTGGGCAAAGTTCCTTAAGGCGTCTTGTTAGCAAATCCACTCGCTGTTTACTGTCCTTTGCCTTAACAGTGACGACGCTGATGCCGAATGTTTGAGAAAATTCGTTAGACAAAACATCGTCTATTCTATCGAAGCAATCCGTTAAAACGAGCGTGATTGGCGCAGGGAATTCCCCGGATCGGATGTAGTCCTTAATAAGTTCAACATGGCCGCCAGCTTTAGCCAGTTCGGTAGCTAAGATAACGGTTCCCACGGTAGATTCCGAAGAGGAGCCCAAATCCTCATTTTTGCGGTGATACGCTGCGATGTTTCGACACATCTCGTCGAGATCTTTGCTAGCGAGAGTTCTCGCTACCGATCTCTGATTGTTGATCACAACGTCTACAGCGTTCCTGACAATATCAAGGGCTCTAGCCGTGTCCGAGGCTTCCAGAGCTTCTTCAGTACATCTCTTCACATTGCCGAGATTGTAGATGCTCATGAGGACGCTGCCCCCTTATGAAGGAGATCTGCCACATACTCGACTGCCGCGTCAGACATCTGTGGGCCGATAGGTAGACTAATCACCTCTCCCGCTAGTCGCCGGGCCACAGGGAAACTTTCTGGTTTCCAATTCTCATCTGAGTAGGCCGTCTGCATATGTGGCGGGATGGGGTAGTGAATAATTGTGCCGACCGACTTTTCGTTGAGCATTTTAGCAAAACTGTCTCGCCGAAGATGGCGGATCACAAAAAGATGCCATGCGTGTTTGTATCCGACTGGTTCGTTAGGTCCGACTATCCCCGGAACCGTTGATATTGCGCCAATATATCGTGATGCGATTGACGCACGGCGTTCATTCCAACGGTCCAGATATTTCAGTTTGACGCGCAGGACGGCCGCCTGCAACGGATCCATTCGGCTATTGTATCCGCGCACCTCGTTTACGTACCGGGTCCGAGTTCCATAGTTGCGCAACATACGTATTTTATCAGCAATCACGTCATCGTTGGTTGTTATCGCACCGGCATCGCCAAGTGCTCCGAGATTCTTGCTGGGATAAAAGCTCCACGCCACGACGTGACCGTGCCCACCGATACGATTTTGATCGTAGACGGCCCCATGTGCTTGAGCCGCGTCCTCCAGGACTTTCAATCTATGTCTGGAAGCGATGTCTAGGATAGTGCCCATATCAGCCGGCAAGCCGTAGAGATGAACAGGCAAAATCACCTTTGTTCTATCGGTAATGGCAGCCTCGATGCGCCCGGCATCGATATTGTGGGTGAAAGGGTCTGGTTCGACAGGGATGATTTTTGCTCCACATTGGCTCACAGCCAGCCAGGTCGCAACATAGGTGTTCGATGGAACGATTACTTCGTCTCCGGTTTCAACACCTAACGCTCGCAAACCAAGATGAAGCGCCTCGAGTCCGTTGCCAAGAGCAACGGTGTGTTTCACTTGGCAATAGTCTGAAAATTCAGCCTCGAAAGCCTCGATCTCTTCACCAAGAATGTACCATCCGGAATCGAGTACCCTGTGAACGGCTTCATCTATCTCCGCGCTTATCTCTTGGTAGGCGGCTTTTAGATCAAGAAAGGGTACCTTCATATTACAGTACCTTTTTTTTCTTTCAGGAACTCATCATAGTCGCGGATGTAGTCGCTTTCATCATAAAGCATAGAGGCCAAAACTAAACAAACCGAACCTGGATCAAAATTAATCTCCGAGGCCCAGATCATTGGCTGTACATGCAAGCCATGCCACGGCCTGTTGAGGTGAACGACTGTATTATCTGTCCCGTCGTCCAAACGAACATCGAAACTTCCCGAAAGGCAAACTAGAAATTGGTGAAGTTCCCGGTGCGCATGAGCGCCCCTACCTTCTGCCGTGGGAACGTCATACAGGTAAAATACTCTCTTAATATCGAAGGGAATGTGGTGGCCGCCTTCGACGAACGTCAGGCTTCCGCGCACGTCCAGACGTCTCGGCAACTCCAAGACCTTGCAATCCGAAATCTTCACCGCTCCTCCAGTTCAAGTTGATATTGTTCATAGGTGACGCCTGCACCGCCAAATTCGGCTTTAAAACGATAGAGGCCGCCATTCAGCACATGGCCACCGTTTTCATTGCAGGTGCCAAAGTCAAAATATCGAACCCCGGCGTTTTGTGCATCGCGAATAATCTCATCAAATACAGCGTCGAGAGCAGCGAGTTCGTAACCATGTTCACTCGATGCTATGTACTGGGCATGCCAAACACGAGCGGTCTTAAAAAGGAGAACACCCGCTACAAGTATATCGTTGGCAAATGCTCCGTACAGTTCTATCTCAGTCGAAAAGCGGCGCGAGAGAAGCGATATTTCCTCCAGACTGTGTACGGGTACAGCCTCATGTTTCCGCGCGAGATTAGCCGACAGTATCGGCCAAAACTGATCAAATGTGCGGATGTCTCGTTTGATATTTACCGCCGCGCGTGCTTTTTTTAGCGACCGTATCCGTCGGTGGCTGGGTTTAAGACGATGCGCAAGGTCAATGGCGACAGCAAGGTCGCAGCGTATACGAGCCGCGCCAAGCCTCCATAAAGCATAGCTATCGTCTTGAGCGGGGGCTATCGCATAGATATTGGGGATGGCCTTGTAAATTAGCCTCCGGAATTTCTTTTCGCGAAAATATATCGAGAGTTTATCCATGACTTCGAGCATACGATCGCCCGAAATAGTACCATCGTGGACGATGCCGCCGTAGGTTAATCCTGGATGGCTTACAACTGTCTCAGTATCAGCAGCTGAACGCGCGGCCGGAAATACCCCAACAGGTTCCGTCTTGAAGATAACGAAGACAGACATATCTTCGAAGCGCCCGCCGTGGTAGCTAAGAAACTTGCGGGAATGCAGCAACGTACCATTGATGCTGCGCGATACGACAGCATCCCACAGTTCGTTTTCAGTACTTGAGAAAGGCCTTATCTCTAAAGTCACTCTACCAGCTCCGCCAAGGCGAAACCCTCTTTTCCGAAGTCATTACCGTTATAAAAGCAGTATGTTTTGTCGGCTACTGTGATGACGGCGGAATACATGATGGCATCACTGTCGAAGCCGCCCGGTGTGACATCCAGTCCCATTTTTTCGTCTTTGCGAATCCAGTTCAACCCATCTGACGATTCTGCGTAACCCAGTCGATAGGCTTTCAGCGAACGGCGTCTGATTGAATAAAATAATTGATAGCTACCTTCGCCTTGCTTTACGACCCATGGGCGACCAAAACCATGTTCGTCGTCACCAGAGATTGACATAACAACATCGCCGAATTGGGGCCAGGAAATCCCATTTTGGGACCGGACGTGACGTAGATCATAAACGGGCATCGACTTGCCATCAATGTCCGTCCATCGATCGCCTCCGACATACCAAAGCCTAATTTCATCTTTGTCTATCATTGGAAACGGCCCGCAGCGGAAAAGCATTTCCTTGTCACTGCGATCTAGAACCGGCACCTTGGAATGGCGATTAAACGATCGCCCTCCGTCATCGCTAATCGCAAGCCCGGTAAAAATTCGATATCGAATTTGAGTACACAACTCGAAACCGGCGTAATACATGAGATGGCGATCGCCGGTTTTGATAACACCCAACGCCACGACACCATTGTCATCAAATGCGCCGGACTCACCTGGTCCCAGAGACAGGGTATCTGGCGCGTGTCTCACAATGGTTGGGTCATTTGCGTCAACCTCCACAAATGTCGCGTGTCCGCGACCCTCAGCATCCAAGGTTGAGACGTAAACACGAATTATGTTATCGTCAATTTGAATTGGCGTGGGACACATTGCGTGGCTGAGTGCCCAAGGTTTGGTCTGATCAGGCCCCCAAACGAGTCCTCGCTTAAGCCATTTCATTTTGCAACCTTGAAAAACCGCAATGCGGAAACCTTCGTTGGTTGATCTTGATCTACCCGGAAAAGTTGACCATCCTGTGTATTTGACGAAATGGTGACGGATGGCCCAAGCCAATTGTCGGCAGCAACAGTAACGTTGTTCGCGATCGCTGAATTAACGCCGAGAAAACAGTTTTCACCGACGTAGCAAAATCCCGATATGACGACATGAGAAGAGACAAATACGTTGTTCTGTATCTTGGTATGGTGTCCAACATGGTTCCCGCTCCACAGCACCACATTGTCACCGATCGAAACAAATGGCTGGACGGTATTATGCTCCATGATGAAGCAATGCTCTCCAATTTGGGCGTTGTGCCAGACAAAGGCGCGACTGCTGATATAGCTCGCCGGCTGATACCCCATGTCTTTCGCGGCCTTATAGAGGCGGGTACGGAGCCTATTGAGCTGAGAATATACAATAGCAACGTAAAATTTCACGTCATCCTTGCCAAAAATATCGGGCAACTCTTCGAAGACGAAGATCGGCAGGCCAAATAACTCCGTCTTCGTCCGGTACGCTCGCTCAACTGCGAAGCCGATAACCTCGTATTCAGAGTCTTGAGAGAAATATTCGTAAGCTACTTCTGCAAACGCGCTATCGCCCACTATTATCAGTTTTTCTTTGAACATCTTTGATCAGGGCCTAGCAATTAACACATCTTCGCGGCGGTTTTCCATTGGTAGACGGGGATCTTGCGGCATGACAAATGCATCGAAACCTTGCGCCCTCGCTCTCGCGATGATTGAGAGTATCACTGCATCATCTATCTTGTCGAACTCAATGCGATTGAACGCGATGTCGGGCTCCGTAGCGCTCCCTGTAAATTTGCGATGATACTCTCGGCCAGCTTCACTTGCGAAGAAACGCCGCCGCTTCGAAATGTTTGGAATATCTCCAATCAGCATCTTCCCGCCGGGTGCAAGCAAAGAAAGGGCAGTATCGAGAAATTTATATAAAGGCATTTCAACAAAAATATACTGAAACACGCTGTAACAGAGGATAGCGTCGAATGAGCCCGTATGTTCCTGAACGAACTCGGACATGTTAGGAAAAGCTCCTGGTAGCTTATGGACATGAGATGCTTCCGGCAAAAGGCCCAACATTTCTGCGCTATCAATCATGTATGTTGTTTGGGATAGCTCACGGCCTCTTTCTATTATCATCAGTGGTAGATCGCTACATCCGGCGCCAATATCCAGTATTTTAGCGCCGCTCCGCTCAAGCCCGGAGAGTTTCGTTGCGATATCATCAAAAATCGCAGTCTCGAACCCCGCGCGATATGAATCGGGAAATCCTATTTTTTCGTATTTCGATAAGGATGAGTCTTTGGCCATTTGGCGAAAGTCTTCAAAGCCGCCGTCGCGATTATTATTAGCCAAGACCTACCTCATACAACTTATGAAAGGCGGGAGCCGCCGTCCTTAATCCAGTTCGAAAAACGAAGAAGCCCTTCCTCGAGCGAAATTTTTGGCGTCCACCCCAGCAACCTTGCTGCGGCAGAGATGTCTAGCACGTTTGCCGGCACATCATATGTGCGCCCTTCGACATATTTTTTATTTGTCCGCCGGCCCGTCACTTTTTCAATTGCAGACAAAATCTCGTTGATGCTGTAACCGACGCCTGCGCCGATGTTAACGACACATCCGCCCTGGATGTTGACATCAGCTGATCGAACCATAGCATCTATCGCGTCATCGACATAAATATAGTCTCGGATAACGCTGCCGTCTCCCCAAATGCTTATCTCCTCGCCACGCAGCGCACGCGCTAAGAAAACAGCTATTGCTCCCTGCTGGGCGTCGAGCCTTTGCCCAACGCCATATGGGTTTGCTAGCCTAAGCGTGACATATTCAAGTCCATGAAGTGACCGATAAAGATCCAGGTACTTCTCGATAGCAAGCTTGGTGATGCCGTATGAGGATGTGGGATACGTGCTGTGCTCCTCTGAAATGGGAATGGTCTTAGGAACACCATAAACAGTCCCACCGGAAGATATAAAGACGATGCGTTTTACACCCGACTTCACAGCGCATTTAAGCAGCTGAAGAGTCCCCAACAAATTGGTCTCGACATCGAAGGTCGGGTTTGCATTCGAAGTGCTGGCTATCGTTGTCGAAATTAGATGAAAACAAACATCAATTCCATTCAGGGCAGCTTCAATATCCGATCGTGCCAAAAAATTCCCTGAAAAATGCTCAACGTTAGAAGCACTCTTTTCCTCACTTGCCCCACCACGTTTTTCATTCAGTGCCCGATCAAAACTACGAACAAAGTAACCTTTTGTCTCGAGCGAATCCACGAGATTCTTTCCTAGAAATCCCCCGCCTCCAAGCACCAAACACCGCATTGTTCCACATACTTCCCGTTTAATGATTTCCTGAACCGAGTCACCTTTTTAGATGCAGGCGAGACCGATGAAGATTGCCTCGTGAACAAACTCTCGCTTAGTCTACACTACTCCTGCTTGCAAACTCGCCCCCGACCAAAAAACCAGACCGATTGCGCTCGTCATCAAATAGTGCTGCCTTTTTTTCAAGGCTTAATGATCCGGTAGCGTTTTCCTGGAGTCCTTTTCCACACTCGGCAGCGGGCTTGCGGAATATATCGAAAAATTGGCCGTGGGTCGGTGTGTCGATGGTGGCGACCACAGAATAATGATTCTGCGAAAGTGCAGCGCGTAAGTTTTCAGGATTTGCTGGAAAAGGAAACTCACCCTCTATGCTGTTTAGCATGACTACGTAGCAAGCACTCGAAACAGGCGCGCTTGTAAGCCATATTCCGTAGTGGGCAACGTCGTCGGTGACAGCAGTGGGATCGATTTGCTGTAATGGTAGGAATGAACCAACTGTCTGTATTCTTGCTAAGTTGACAGAATTGACGTTCGCCAAAATATGTCGCGATGCGAATACCACACCAAACTCTGATCCAGGCAAGTCGGTCAAGGCGCGCGATAGTTCCGAGCTGGTATTCATCCAACCGGCGCCTATGGACCTGATTTGGTCGCCGTTATTACCGCGGCCATACCTATCGCCGATATAGTTTTCCATAATTCCACCACAGAACGCCACGGGACCTATGTCAACACCTGACGCTGAAAATCCCGTCTCATAAGCCTCGCATAACCGTTGATCGGCATGTAAGAAGTACACTGGGGTAACGCAAAGCAAAGCAATGGAAGCAGCAAGATATCTTATCCGAGTTGTTCTAATAATGTTCGCTAGAGAACCCGCCATTGCAACTACTAGCGGTGGCAACAAAGGCAAGTCAAAGGCCGTCCCGATGTTTCGTGATGACATCAAAGTCAGAAGGCATAGCGATGTCAGTAGTAAAACGTGGGCAGAGAACGAAAGGCCTTTTTTGCGTTCGTTCTTTGAAATAACTAGACTGATAGCAATCGCACATAAGCCAATTAGAAAAAATATTATGTGTGTAAGTTTAGTGTATTTAGCGAACAAATAGAGCCTAAACTTAATATCATCATAGCTAAAAATACCTTCTCCTGCTCCATACTCAGCCGCTTTCCGACCGTAACCGAATGAAAAAAGGTATTCAAATACTATATGGAAATTTACCGCGAACCAAGGCCCGCATACCATCGCAAAGGTAGCAGTCCCGACAAGTATCGATAGTAATAGCGTTTTAATATGAGTGCGCCAAAAAAGGCTTTCCACCAGAAAAACCAATGCGAAAGCTGGTAAAAACGCCAATGCCATTGTGCGTGATAAGACCATCAATGCTGCGCAACACCCAACTGCTGCGACCCAGCCGAGTTTGGCCATACCTTCGCTGCGGCGGTAGCAATAAATAGTTGCGATGAAAAACAGAGCTGTTGGTATACCAAAATTAAATAGGCGAGAAAAATCAATAACGTATGGAGTTGTTGCCACTATTATAAGTGAAAAAAAGCCTACACTGCGGCCGTATTCTCTTGCAGCTAGCAGGTAAACCATAAAAAGCAGGAAGAATAAGATAAAACTATTAGTCGTTAGTGCGATCCATTCCGAGTAGGTACCAGCTTCAGTGGTGATAAAAGAAGCAACTACCATCGTGAGTGGTGCTTGGCCCGTCGGCGTAAAGAATGCATGGAGCCAGCCCACTATGCCGCCTCCGATAAGCGCACGCTCGAGCGCGATCGAGTATCCAATATAACCCGCTTCGTCGATATCGAGTCCGCCACCGGTCCTGTAAAACATCACCCAACGAACGCTGACTGCAGCAAACAAAGCACAGAGTATGATTGCACCAAAAATCGCGTAATCGCGGCTGTTATTTTCTTTGGTAAGCAATCCGGAACCTCATTTTCATAATTCGTCTGCAAAGTCTAAATGTTCGCCCGTCAGTTTTTCCAGGTGAGCATCGACGCCGCCGCGTAGTTATACACCGCTCCGAGGAGCGCCCCGGCTAGTCCAGATAGCAAAGCGTCCGAGTGCCATGCCTCGTTAATCCAGCTTGCGACCCCCACATTGGCAATGGTACCCACACTGCACGCGGCATAAAACGTCAACAATCCCGTGAAGAAACGCGCGCCACGGAGTTTTTTATCCCGATAAGTCAACTCGTTGTTCAGGATAAAATTCCCTGTCATCGCAACCATGGTCGCCACAAACTGAGCCATCGAAAATGACAGCTGAACTGCATCCAGCATTATCCGAAGAGTCAGCAGATGAACCAAGACGCCGAATGCACCGACGGAAGCGAACATCAAAAAGCGCACCGGCAAAACGCCACCGGATATTTTTGATAATAGAAGTCCCAAGTAATCAACCGTTACAAGTGATCCGAGTTTGGAGGTTCCTTCGAAGCGTTCTCGAAACTTGAACGGAATTTCTACTGTTCGAAGATTTGACGGTGAAGATGATATGAAATCAAGCAGTATCTTAAAACCTTCCTTGGATAGTGCTGGTGCAACCTCTTCAAACGTCTCGCGCCTCAACATAAAAAAGCCGCTCATCGGATCTGAAATACTAATTTTCAGCGCCCGTCTAGCGAGCTTTGTCGCCGTATCCGAACCCCATTTGCGCAGGCGAGAGAAGCCTTCATTAGACGAACCTCCGGCGACATAGCGGCTGCCGACTGCCAAATCCTTTCCGCCCTCGAGCGATCGCAGCATTTCCGGAACAATAGATTCATCATGCTGAAGATCGCCGTCCATAACCAAAACATACGGTGCAGAGCTTGAGAGGATACCCTCTATGCAAGCACCTGCAAGACCTCGGCGTCCTACACGCCTGATACATCTGATACGCGAATCCGCAGCAGAAAGTGATTTCACCAGTTTCGACGTGCCATCTGGACTATCATCGTCAACGACGATCAACTCCCATGCTGTTTCCCCAAGGGCCAAATCCAATCTTTTTACCAGTTCGCGGATATTCTGACTCTCATTGAACGTCGGCACGACGACGGAAAGCTCGAGCGGTCGGGATAAAGCTGCTTGGATCATATTCATTTCGAGTCGTTTCCGGGGTGCATTCATATCTTTGAGGCCTACTACCGCAAAGGGCTGCAGTTGAAAAGTGGAGTTGCCCCTAAAAGGCCAACATCCTACGGAGAGTTGGCGAAAGTTATCGCGACACCCTTCTCACCATGAGGATTAACGGATTCTACAGAGACAAAGCATACCTTTCCGCAGGAACAGTGGCGCAGTTTCGACGCCCTGGGAGTTCAGTTTGTTCCAACTGGTATACTGGTGAGCGACCGCCCTTTCTGGATCGACTTGGCGACATTCCGTACGTCAAAATCGACGAATGACCAGGCCCTCGCTCTTCGCAAACTTCCATGTTGCGTATCTTCGCCCGGAAGGTCTCTGGTAAATTCCGCGCTGTTCGGAGCCCTATCTAGCGGCTTTTCGACTATGTCACGAGCTTGCTAAACGTCGTAGGTAAACGCCATAATCGCCCTTGCCCGCGGATTCAGCGATCTGTTCAAATTTTGATGCGGTGATGAATCCCTTGCTCAAAGCAATCTCTTCAGGACACGCTATCTTGAAGCCCTGACGCTTTTCCAGGGTGCGCACAAATTCCCCGGCTTCCAGCAGGCTGTCTGGCGTTCCGGTGTCGAGCCAGGCGTAACCACGGCCCATGATGGATACCTTCAGCTTTCCGCGTTCCAGATAGATGCGGTTCACGTCCGTTATCTCATACTCGCCGCGCGCGGAAGGCTTGAGATTGGCGGCGATGTCCACGACATCGGCGTCATAAAAATACAGACCGGTAACGGCCCAGTTGGATTTGGGCTTTAACGGCTTTTCTTCAATGGACAGCGCGCGCATCTCACTATCGAATTCAACGACGCCATAACGTTCAGGATCGTTGACGTGGTAGGCGAAAACGGTGGCTCCGTCATTGACGTCGGTACCGCTTTGCAAGAGCTCCGGCAGTCCGTGCCCGTAATAGATATTGTCGCCGAGGATCAGGCAGGACGGGGAGCCACCAATGAAGTCGGCGCCGATCATGTAGGCTTGGGCAAGCCCGTCCGGGCTTGGCTGAACGGCATATTCGATCGAGAGACCCCATTGGGAGCCGTCTTTCAGAAGGTTCTGGAAAAGCGGCATGTCATGTGGTGTCGATATGATGAGGATCTCGCGAATGCCGGCCAGCATCAACGTCGTCAGCGGATAATAGATCATCGGCTTGTCGTAAACGGGCAGGATCTGCTTTGAGACCGCCAATGTCATAGGATGCAGACGCGTTCCGCTGCCTCCGGCAAGAATGATGCCCTTCATGGCATTTCCTTTTTGTTCTGCGCTAGGGCGGCCATGACCGCGCGCGTTGATGTCTGCCATTCCGGCAATCTTATTCCATAAACTTCTTCCAGCTTGCTGCAATCAAGCCGGGAGTTTGCCGGGCGTCGGGCCGGGGTAGGGTATTGTGCGGTCGTGATGTCATTGACAATCATCGACTTTCCGCCGTTTTCCGCAGAAAACTCGAATATCTGTTTGGCAAAACCCGCCCAGTTCGTTTCACCTGTTCCGGACATGTGAAAAACGCCGCGAAGATGTGAGGCTGGATCCGTTGCAAGTTTTCTCGCGATCGACACAATCCCGACGGCGATGTCGGTTGCCGAGGTGGGGCACCCAAACTGGTCCGCAACCACATTGATCTGATCGCGGCTTTCGCTTAGACGGAGCATGGTTTTTAGAAAGTTGCTGCCATATTCCGAGTAGACCCATGCGGTTCGCAGAACAGCGTAGTTGTCGGTGCTTTCAGAGACAGCCTGTTCGCCTTCGAGCTTTGAGCGGCCGTAAACGGAGGCCGGTCCAGTGGGATCATTCTCGACATAAGCAGTGGTCTTGGTGCCGTCGAACACATAATCCGTGGAAATATGAATGACGGGAACACCGATGTCATTTGCGGCTCGCGCGACGGCTTTTGCTCCGTCCCGATTGACGGCAAAAGCGATGTCCGGTTCGCTTTCCGCTTTATCCACGGCGGTGTAGGCAGCAGCCGATACCACGACATCGGGTTTCGCCTCCCGCAGCGCTTTGAAAACAGTGTCAGGTCGCGCAAGGTCAAGCTCCGGCCGGCCGAGAGCAACAATCTCCAGGTCGGGTCCGGCCAGTGCCTGAAGGGCACTGACGACCTGTCCATTTTTTCCGGTGACTGCCAGCCGCATCCGGTTCAGTCCTTCGTCAGAACGCCGAGGCGCTCACCTGAGTAGACGCCTTGACGCAGCGGCTCCCACCACCATTCATTGTCGAGGTACCATTCAACGGTCTTGCGAATTCCAGTCGCAAAATTTTCCTGTGCTTTCCAACCCAGTTCCGTTTCGAGCTTTGTTGCATCGATGGCGTAGCGGGCATCGTGACCAGGGCGATCCGTGACGTATTTGATAAGCTCGGCATAAGGCTTTGACTGCGGGCGCAACTCGTCCAGAATGGAGCAGATGCAATTCACCACATCGATGTTCTTCTGCTCGTTTCTGCCGCCGACATTGTACTTTTCGCCGGCGAGTCCCGTCTGGACAATGAGCCACAGCGCGCGGGCGTGGTCATCCACATATAGCCAGTCGCGAATGTTCGCGCCATTTCCGTAGACCGGCAGCGGCTTGCCTTCCAGCGCGTTGAGAATAATGAGCGGAATAAGCTTTTCCGGGAAATGAAATGGCCCGTAATTGTTGGAGCAGTTGGAAATCACGACCGGAAGGCCATAGGTGCGCTGCCAAGCGGTGGCGAGATGGTCGCTTGCGGCTTTCGAAGCGGAATAGGGCGACGAGGGATCGTAGGGCGTTGTTTCTTCGAAGAGGCCATGCTCTCCGAGCGAACCGTAGACCTCGTCGGTCGAGACGTGAAGCATGCGGAAGGCTGATTTTGCGTCTTCGGCAAGACCGTTCCAATATTGCCGCGCTGCTTCCAGCATCGTGAAGGTGCCATTAATATTGGTCTGAATAAAATCAGCCGCGCCGGTGATGGAGCGGTCGACGTGGCTTTCGGCTGCCAGATGCATCACATAGTCCGGCTGAAATGTCGCGAAAGCGTCATTCATTGCGGCCCGGTCGCATATATCAGCCTGAAGAAAGCGGTGGTTTGGCGCGTTTTCGATTGGCTTGAGCGAAGCCAGATTACCGGCATAAGTCAGCTTGTCGATTGTAAGGACATCCGCACCGACCTCGCTTACGAGATAACGCACAAGGGCAGACCCGATAAATCCGGCGCCGCCGGTGACTAGAACGCGCATCATCAGTTTCCAGTTTTTTGGTAGGTGAAATATTCAGGCAATTCCGACAGAGACGGCTGCTTGGCGTCCTTGTCGGAAAGCACGCAACGGTCCAGCTTTGGCCAGTTGATGCCGATGGCGGGATCATCCCATTTGACACCGTGATCATGCGCGGCGCTATAGGGAGCTGTCACCTTGTAGGAGATAACGGTGTCGTCAACCAGCGTCATGAAACCGTGGGCAAAGCCTGCCGGAACCCACAGCTGTTCGCCTTTTTCCGGTGAAAGCTCAACGGCGGTCCATTGTCCGAAAGTGGGTGATCCTGTTCTGATATCGACCGCAACGTCTAATAGTCGTCCCCGAAGACAGCGAACGAGTTTGCCCTGTGCAAAAGGTTGCGCCTGGAAGTGAAGGCCTCGAACCGTTCCGGCCTGCGCGGACAGAGATTCATTGTCCTGCACGAACTCGACGTCCGACACATTCTCGCGAAACCAATCCCGTTTGAAAACTTCGCTGAAGTAACCCCTGCTGTCGCCAAACCGAGCCGGAGTTATCTTTTTTAAGCCTGATATCGAGAATGCTTCTACCTGCACTGCGCGGATCCTGTCTGCTCTGCCTGCTTACGGTGATATGACTTTATCGCTACGGACAGTCAATAACGCTTTATCGGTCCACCACACAAGAGTATCTTGCTCTGCAACAGAGAGTATAGCGGATAACGTGGCGGGTCTGTATCTCGCCCAAGACTATGTCCGTTTATGCGGCCTGATCGATGTCCTCAGTTCCACCAGTCTTTCCAGTGTCTCAAGGCTTCGATCGGGGCGGGCAGCGGAGAGGGCGAGCGCCATGGTTTCCATGGCGATGAAGGATGGGGCGTGTAGCGCTACCCCTTCGTTCTTTGCACGGGGCAGCAGGAGATAAGCGTTGGCGTGTTTTTTGAGCACGCTGTCTTCCTGGCCGAGCAGCATGATAATCGGGATGTCGAGGCGACCAGCCTCAGCGATTGCGGTTTGGGCTTCGCGGTGGGCGCGGCCGTGCAGGAGCATGATGAGGACGTGGCCGTTTTCAAGGTCGAGCAATTGTTCGGCGAGCGTGATACCGGTGGCGTTCAGCGCATAGGAGCGAACGCCGGAGCGCTGGAACAGCCGGGCGGCATAGGTGGCGATAATGCCGGAGGCTCCGATGCCGAGGACGCCGATGCCGCGTGCTTCCGCCAGAAGACGCACGGCGGCGGCCATGGCGTCGCGGTTTTCCACAGTGGCCAGCATTTCCAGCGCGTTTTTCTGGTTATCGAGAACGAAGTCGATTGCCGCGTCGCAGTTGCCCGATATGGATTTCGTGGTAGCGGCCAATTTTTCAACCGGCGAATCCGTCACGCCGAGATAGGCCTCCAGAGTTTCCTTGAGGTCGACCAGCCCCTGAAACCCAAGTGCCTGAATGGCGCGAATGACCGTCGCATCGGAGGTATTGGTCTCAAAGCCGATTTCCAGCGCCGATTTACCGAGAACGGCATGGCGGTGGCCGTCAATATATTCGGCAACGGCAAGCAGTCCGGGCGAAAGACGGTCGCGGCGCTTGCGCAGTTGCTCCCCGAAACGATCTGTATGTCTAGGCCTTGATATACGGGTTTCGCCAGTCGTCATGGGACTTTCCGTGAAGGTGAGTTCTTACTCTTCTTCACGGATTAGCAGTGCGCCAAGCTGGCAGGCAAGCGCTTTTGTCGCGGCAATTGTTCCCCTTTACTTTTCAGCCGTGGGCCTTACCGCGAGATGCGACTGGATCGCGGAGACCATGAGGCTGAGTGCGGCGTAGGAGTTGGAGATTGCCTCTTCCCGCGGCAGAAGGATGTAGCGACCGTTGCGGCAGGCCTGCAGAAAATTGCAGAAACCCGGCATTACAGCCTCCATCATGTCGATTTCGGCCTGCGGAGAAGCGCCGGTATCGGAACGATACGGATCGAAAATGAAGTCGGCGTCGAGCTCCGGCAAGCGCTCGGCGCTGATCTCGATGCGCTCGCCGTCTGGAATATCGTCGATGATGGCTGGGAACCGAAAACCGGCATCTCGCAGCACCCGGCCGAGCGCACGATACGTATGGTAGACGCTGATCTTGCCATTCAGTGGCTGGAACACCGAGACAGTGCTCGCGCCGGTTTCGACCGAGGCCTTCAGCGCTTCAATCTGCGCCCGGTAGCGTCGGTCCAGAACGGCAAGTCGCGCCTGCGTGCCGGTCAGTTCAGCCAGCACCCTGTAGATATGCGGCGCGCCGTCCTTCGTATTGTCGATGGCGACGGTCGGGGCGATCTGCTCCAGTTTTTCGATTGGTGTCGGTCGGTCCGGTTCCGTCAGGATGAGATCGGGCTTGAGGGCGACGATCGCTTCCAGATCGGCGTTGATGGAGCCTATATAGGCGATGTCGCTATTGTCGAAATCGACACCGGTCAGAATGGCGCTGGAGCGCAGATAGGGTTTGCCGTCCCCACCCATGCGGCCATGGCTACCCACCGGCATCACACCCAATTCTATCAGCGGGATGGTGAGATCGATGTCGTGCAGGGCGACGATACGTTTCGGCTGTAAGGGGACAGACACGGTGCGGCCGAGGTCGTCGGTAAAGGTCCGGCTGCCCTCCGCGTGAGCAACGCATACCCCCAGAAGAAGTCCGGCGGTTGAAACGAAAGCGAGAATGGTTTTGCGCATGAAAGACCTATAGTCGGTGCCGGTGAAACCAAAGAAGGGTAAGAAGCGTGGGGGCGCCCACGGCCGAAAGAACGAGCCCGATCGGCAATTCCAGCGGTGAAAAAGCGGTTCGGGCAATCGTATCGGCAATTGCAACCAGCGTCGCTCCTGCCAGACCCGCGCCCATAACAAGCCCGGTATGGGAGCTGCCCGGCAGCAAAAGTCGGGCGATATGCGGGCCGATCAGGCCGACAAAACCGATGCTGCCGATAAAGGAGATACAGGATGCGGTGAGAACGACCGCAAGGATGACATGCAGCGCTGATAGCCAGCGGGTGTGAACGCCGAGTGCCGCTGCATTATTGTCGCCGAGCGCCTGAACATCCGCGGCACGGGCGGTGAGGAGAACAAGGCAAAGGGTGATGGCCAGGATGGCTGAAAGGATCGAGACGGCGCTCCAGGATGCGCCTTGCAGGTTTCCTACCATCCAGATCATCGCCGTCTGCAAATTGCGAATATCAAGCGATGCCATAAGGATAAGCAGCAAAGCTGATAAAAACCATGAGAAGCCGATGCCCGTCAGAACGAAGCGCAGCCGTGAGGTGACACCGGAAAGCGAAAAGACGATTGCAGCACTCGCCATCCCACCGGCGATACCGGCCAGGGGGCGGAATATCACCGGCAGGGATGGCAACAAAAACAGGCAGCCCAGCACCGCGAGCAACGCGCCTTCGCGCACGCCGAGCAGGCCCGGGTCGGCAAGGCTATTGCGGGTGGTCGCTTGCATGATGGCACCGGCAACGCCGAGCATGGCGCCGGAGACTATGGCAAGCGCCAGGCGCGAAAAGCGAAAGTGGAGAACCACCACGGCGTCATTCGAGGCGGGATCATTGTTTCCAGCGGTCAATAACGACCACAGGGAGGAGGTCGGGATGTATTGGCTGCCGGCGGTAAGCGACCATACCGTGACAATCGTAAGGCAAAGGGTAAGCGTCACCAGAATAGCCAGCCGCTGCGGCAAGAGGCGAATTGAAAAATGCGCCAGTCTGATGACCCTGTAACGGTTCATTTCAGCACCCTACGCACCAACCAGAGAAAGACCGGCGCTCCGACAAGGCCGGTCATTGCCCCAGTCGGCAGTTCCTTTGGCGCAAGAATCAGGCGGGCGGCGAGATCGGCGGCGATCAGTAAAACCGCGCCGCCGAGCGCGGCTATGGGAATGGCAAGCAGAAGCCGCCCCGTTCTTAGCCGCGACACGAGTGGCGGCACCACCAGACCGACGAAACCGATAGGCCCGGTGACGGCTATGGCCGCGCCACAGAACAGCGATATTGCGGCAAGCGCCAAGATCCGGGTCGAGCGGACAGGTACGCCAAGCGTTGTGGCGGTGGTGTCACCCAAAGCGAGCAGATCGAGCCGCGGCGCGACGGTAAATGCAAGGAGAAGTGCGATAATGGCAGCGGGCAGGGCGGCGGCGACGGCTGCCATCGAAATGCCTGCCGTATCGCCAACCAGCCAGAAGCGCATCTGCTGTAATGTTTCCTCGTTGAGAATGAGGATGGCGGAGGTAAGGGTTCCGGCAAGCGTCGACAGCGCGATACCGCAAAAGACGAGTTTTGCTGGCGTCAGACCCTGCCGTCCGGCGGATGCGAGCAGAAGGACGAGCGAGAAGCTGATGCCTGCGCCCGTCGCCGCCAGCATAGGGCGCAAGGCCGGCGTTGCGATTAACCCCAGCGGCGTCACGGTCGCCGCGACGACCGCGAGGCTCGCGCCCGCATTTAATCCCAGAATATGCGGCTCGCCCAGCGGGTTTCGAAGCAGGGTCTGTAACAGAAGCCCTGCCACTCCAAGGCAGGCGCCGGCTTGCAGCGCCGCAAGCAGACGCGGAAGCCGCAGACGCAGCAAAACCTGCTGGTCAAAATTGCGGGCGTCGTAGGAAAATATCAGGTCGTTCAGAACGTGTGGAGCAACGGCGCGCGGGCCAGTGCCAATATGTGCCAGAATCAGAAGCAGCATGGCCAGAAACATAAGCAGTGCTGCCGCAAGCGCGCGGCCATAGGCCTTTTCCTGTATGGCGGGCTTGCTGTAGCTCATCCTGGCGAACATCATGCCGCGCTAGTCCGTCCGGGCAGGGGAAGAAATACCGGCCTCGCCGTTACCGGATGCGTGAGCTGGGCGACAGGCATGTCGAAAACGTCCGAGATGATTTGGGCATCGCACAGCGTCGCTGTTTCCAGCCGGTGCCGCAGCCGTCCATCCTTCAGAAAAATCAGGTGATCGGCATATTGCAGGGCGAGATTGATATCATGCAGCACGGCAACGATCGTGCGCTTGTGGTGGGTGACGAGGCCAGCCAGCATATCCAGCACCTCTATCTGGTGATGCAGATCCAGAAATGTCGTCGGTTCGTCCAGCAGGATGATATCTGTCTGCTGCGCGAGCGCCATGGCGATCCACGCGCGCTGGCGCTGGCCGCCGGAGAGGCTGTCGATTGCTCTTTCGGCAAGGCCGGACATTCCGGTCACGGAAAGTGCCTCGTCCACTGCGTCCGCGTCTTCCTCGCTCCATTGCTTCAAAAATCCCTGATGCGGGTAACGGCCACGGGAGACGAGATCGAAGACCGAAAGCCCTTCCGGCGTGTGGTTCTGCTGTGCCAGCATGCCCAGCCGCTTCGCCACCTCCCGTGTGGGATGATGAAATATGTCGCGGCCGTCGAGAAGGATATGGCCGCTTGCCGGGCGGTGCAGGCGGGCAAGTGCGGAGAGAAGCGTCGATTTTCCCGACCCGTTCGGACCGAGCAGAACGGTAAATCGGTTCGGCGCAACGTCTATGGACACGTCGGCAAGCACGGGGGTGTCGCCATAGGCAAACTCAATTGCATTGGCCGCAAGACGTATGTCCGCGCGTCTGTTTTTGCCACCGTCGTCCAAGATCTTCCCCGTTTGCGAGCCGCCACCAGAATTATTGATGACTGTAGTAGTCAAGTATATAGCTTTCGAAAAGCCGGTTTTTACGCGGTGATTTGCACAAAAAGCGACGATCTTGAGCTCGAATCAGAACTGTGGAGGCATGAGGGAGCGCGCATCCACCAGATGTTTCGCCCGTCACAAGCCGAATTAAAGTTGACTACTACATTCATCAATTGAAAGAGCGGTGCATCATCGTCGCGATGACGATTTGGGGCAGCCGGGGACAAGACAGATGCATGACGGTTCGATGATCATTCAGGTAGGCTCGCGAGCGCTGTTGGCGTTGCTTCTGGCCGGAGTTGCCCTGCCTGCTTTTGCGCAGGAGACCACGGCACCGAAGAAAAATGCCGACGGGACGACCGTGCTTGAGACGATAACCGTTAATGCCGACGTCAAAAAAGGTGCGCGCGGCTATCAGCCGATAACCACTGGCACTGCGACGCGCACCGAGACGCCGATCCTCGATATTCCGCAATCGGTCAACGTCGTGACAAACAAAGTGCTGCGTGACCAGCAGGCGCGCTCGCTCGATGATGCGCTCGCCAATGTCAGCGGCGTTACCCAGTCAAACACGCTGGGCGGCACGCAGGATGCCGTTATCCGCCGTGGTTTTGGTGACAATCGCGATGGCTCGATCCTCATCAACGGGCTGAAGACCGCATTGCCGCATTCCTTCAACGATACGGCGGAGCGAGTGGAAGTGCTGAAAGGGCCGGCATCCACGCTCTACGGCATTCTCGATCCGGGCGGCATGGTGAATGTCGTGACGAAGAAGCCTGAAGATACTTTCTCCGCCGAAGCCTATTCGCGCTTCTCAGCCTTTGGGGCGGGCAAGTACGGTACATCCGGCGGTTTCGATGTGACCGGACCTATTGCGGGAACGGATTTTTCCTATCGCCTGATCGGTCAGGGGGAGAACAGCGACTACTGGCGCAATTTTGGTGAGAAGAAGAACTGGCTGATCGCACCCTCGCTAAAATGGAGCGGCGAGGATACCGACATTACGGTTTCCTATATGCATGAGGATTACAGCGTGCCCTTCGATCGCGGCACGATCTTCGATCCGGCGACAGGAAAGGCAATCAATGTCAGCCGACGTCTCAGGCTGGACGAGGCCTATAACATCACCGATGGCAAATCCGATCTGGCGAGTATCTCAATAGACCGCCAATTGTCCGAAGACTGGAAACTGTCGCTGAACTACGCCTATAGCCAAAACGAATATTCCGACAACCAGGCCCGCGTGATGGGTTACAATTCCCGCACGGGGCAGGTGACGCGGCGCGCTGACGCCACGCAATATTCCACCATCTACAACCACGCGGCCCGCGCTGACCTGACCGGTGAGGCTGATATTGGTGGCCTGCGCAACGATCTGCTGTTCGGCATGTCCTACGATTACAGCGACACGCTGCGCACCAACATGTTGCGATGCGCGAATTCGACGAATTTCAACATTAACAATCCCGTTTACGGCAGGTTGCCGGCGTGCACGACGGTCAGGGCCGTCGACAGCGACCAGACGGAGGAGCTTTCCACTGCTTCGATCTATATGCAGGACGCCGTGCATCTGGGCGATCAATGGATCGCTGTCGGCGGTTTGCGCTACCAGTATTACGACATCTATGCCGGCAAAGGCCGCCCCTTCGTCGTCAACACAAAGAACAATGGCGGCGAACTCATCCCCAATGCCGGTCTCGTCTACAAGCTCACGCCGGATGCATCCCTTTATGCCAATGTGGCGAAAACCTTCCGCCCGCAATCCTCGATCGGAGCCTATTATGGTGGGCTCGATCCGGAGGAGGGCATTTCCTATGAGGTGGGTGCCAAGTTCGACCTGTTCACCGGGTTGAATGCCAATATTGCTTTGTTTAATGCCCGCAAGCGCAATGTCGCCTATTCGGAGGATGTAGGCGGTGTGTCGACGGTGAAGGCCGCCGGTCTCGTTCGCTCGCGCGGGGTGGAGGTGGATATTGCCGGCAGCCTTACCGATAGTCTCGATCTAATCGCAAGTTATGCCTATACGGACGCTCTCGTTCTCGAAGATTCCACCTATGCCGGCAAGCGCTTGCCGAATGTCGCGCGTCACACCGGCTCGCTGTTTCTTGCCTATGATGTCGGTGAGGTCGGGCCGAACGGCAACACGCTGCGGATCGGCGGAGGAGTGCGGGCCGTCGGCCAGCGTGCCGGCATCAACGACAATTCCTATGACCTGCCGGGTTATGCCGTCTTCGACGCCTTTGCGACCTATACGCTTCAGTTGGAGAAACCGGTAACCCTGCAGCTCAATCTGAAGAACATCTTCGACAAAAGCTATTATACCTCATCCATTGGCTCCACCAGCTACGCCAATGCAGTCGGCGAGCCCTTCAACGTCAGCCTCACGGCCAGCGTGAAATTCTAAGGGTACAGGCGACGCAATCCATCTGGGTCGCGCCACTGCTGATGAAAGCAGACTCGTGCGTTTCTTGCATGGCTGCGCTGCATTAAAGCCTATTTAATATGCGGCAAAACCGGGTATCTTGTTTTCATCGAAGCGATGCACCTCCTCCCGCAAAGCTTCGGATTGAGATGACCCTATCCTCCTCCCAAGGGTTGTCTTGTGAACAATGGCACTCCTCCTCCCAGCCGTTGTTCGAAATTTCGGAAAGCCTGCCGCACCTCCTCCCGCGGCGGGCTTTTTCGTTTTCGGGACAGCGGCATCACAGGCCAAGCGCGAGCTGCGGTTCCTCTTCGCTCTCTTCGGTGCTCAGCGAGGAAAGGGTAATCCCCAACAGCCTTACCGGACGTTTGAATGGAAAGACGGAGGCAAGCAGGCTCTCTGACATCTCCTGGATAGTCGCGAGGTCAGACACGGCTCCCGACACTGTTTTGCTGCGTGTCGCCTGGCTGAAATCCGAATATTTGATTTTCACGGTCACCGTCTTTCCCGTGATGTCGTGGGCCTCGCAATAACGCCAGACTTTCTGAGCCAAAGGGCCAAGCTCCGCCTTCGCCAAGTCGAGATCGTCGATATCCTCGACGAATGTGTCTTCTGCGCCGACAGATTTGCGGATGCGATCGGGCTTGACCTGCCGTTCATCGATGCCGCGGGCGATGTTGTAGAAATAAGGGCCGGACTTCCCGAAATGCTGTTGCAGAAAACCAAGTGATTTCGACTTGAGATCGAGCCCGGTTTCGATGCCGTGCCGTTTCATCCGCTCCGCCGTGGCGGGTCCTACCCCATGAAATCTCTTGACGGCCAGGGCTTCAACAAAGCCAGGTCCATTCTTCGGCGTGATGACAGCCTGGCCATTCGGTTTGTTCAGGTCGCTTGCCATCTTGGCCAGAAACTTGTTGTAGGAGATGCCGGCAGATGCATTGAGGCTGGTGACAGCCTTGATCTTTGCGCGGATCTCCAGCGCAATTTCGGTGGCGATCTCCATGCCTTTCAGGTTTTCGGTGACATCGAGATAGGCTTCGTCGAGCGATAGCGGCTCGATCAGCGGCGTATATTCGGCAAATATCTCCCGTATCTGTTGCGACACCTGCCGGTATACCTCGAAGCGTGGCGGTACGAAGATCAGATCCGGGCATTTCCGTTTGGCAGTGACGGACGGCATGGCTGAATGGACGCCGAAGGTTCTCGCCTCGTAACTTGCCGCAGCCACCACGCCTCGTGCGGCCGATCCGCCGACGGCGACGGGCAGGCCGCGAAGTGCGGGATTGTCGCGTTGCTCCACCGATGCATAAAAGGCATCCATGTCGATATGGATGATCTTTCGAACAGCCGTGTTATCCATCGTTCCAGCCTGTACGATCTTCCCTATTTCCACATCGCCCGCATCCGCGCGCCGACATCGATGCGGATCTGCTGCGCGCTGCGCTCGGAGGCTGCGGCCGAAACCAGGGGCCATGTGGCGGTTTCAAAGAACTGCAGCAAAGTTGCCGGTATGAAGCGGGTTCTAGCGGCATAGACATGCCGGTCGCCCTGCGCGTTCTGGCCATGGGTGAAGAACCGTTGCGGGGTTATCAGTGACAGACTGTCCTTGGCGCGCGTCATGGCGACATAGAGCAGCCGGCGTTCCTCTTCGACTTCATGCGTGGAGCCGACGCCCAGATCGGATGGTATGCAGCCATCGACCACGTTCAGGATAAAGACGGAACGCCATTCCTGGCCTTTTGCCGAATGAATGGTTGAAAGCGTCAGGTAATCCTCATCGAGCAGCGGTACGCCTGCCTGATCGCTGGTGGCATCCGGCGGATCGAGCGTCAGTTCGGTGAGGAAGCGTTCGCGGGAAGGATAGCCGCCGGCAATCTGCTCGAGTTGCAGCAAATCGGCCTTCCGCGTCTCGGCATCCTCATGGATGCGTTCTAGGTGGGGCTCGTACCAGAGCCGCGCCTGCTCGATATCTGATGGCCAGCCGCCGTGCGATTTTCGCATGTTCGCCAGCAACTGCACGAAGGATACCCAGTCACCGCCGGTTTTGGGTGGCGGCGGAATTTCGGCAAGGGCGAGCAAAGGTTCGGGATCTGCCGCAATCGTATCGAGAATATTGCCGGCTTTCTTCGGCCCGATACCCGGCAGCATCTGAAGTAGCCTGAAACCGGCGACGCGGTCGCGCGGGTTTTGCGCGAAACGCAATACTGCCAGCATGTCCTTTACATGGGCACTGTCGAGAAACTTCAGGCCGCCAAATTTGACGAAGGGAATGTTGCGGCGTGTAAGTTCAACTTCAAGCGGCCCGCTATGACTGGAGGTGCGAAACAGCACCGCCTGTTGCTTCAGCGTCATGCCGGTCTCACGATTGGCCAGCACCTGGTCGATAATGAAGTTCGCCTGCTCGGTTTCGCTTTTTACAGTCACGAGCTTCGGCCGCTCGAGTGACTGTCGTTCGGTCCAGAGGTTTTTGGTGAATCGCTCACGGGCAAGGTCGATGACACCATTGGCGGCAGCCAGTATCGGCTGTGTCGAGCGATAGTTGCGATCAAGGGTGATAATATCGGCAGCCGGGCTGAAAGATGCCGGAAAATCAAGGATATTGCGCACCGTTGCTGCCCGGAAGGAATAGATCGACTGGGCATCGTCACCCACCACGGTCAAGCCGCGACCGCCCGGCTTCAGTGCCATTAGCACCGCAGCCTGCAGCCGGTTGGTATCCTGATATTCGTCGACCATCACGTGGTCGAAACGATTGCCGATATCACCTGCAAGATCGGGATCGCTGACCATCTGGGCCCAATAGAGCAGAAGATCGTCGTAATCGAGAACGTTCTGGGCCTGCTTGGCCTCGACATAGGCGGCGAATAATTGCTTGAGCTCTTCTTCCCAGCTGGACACCCATGGATAGTGCTGGCGCAGGATGTCTTTCAGCGGCGTTTGTGAATTGACGGCGCGCGAATAGATCGCAATGCAGGTGCCCTTTGTCGGAAAACGGCTCTCGGTCTTGGAGAAACCCAGCTCGTGTCGGGCAAGGTTCATCAGATCAGCGCTGTCTTCGCGGTCGTGGATCGTGAAATCTACGTCCAGTCCAATCTGTTCCGCATAGATTCGCAAGAGGCGCGCGCCGATTCCGTGAAACGTGCCGGACCAGGCCATCGCATCCGTGAGGGCTCCGGCGTTAGCGCCAATGACCTGCTTGCAGATACGCTCGACACGACGAGACATTTCGGAAGCGGCACGCCGTGAAAACGTCATCAGCAGGATGCGGCGAGGATCAGCGCCATTGACGATCAGATGCGCCACCCGGTGCGCCAGCGTATTGGTCTTGCCGGAACCGGCACCGGCGATGATCAGCAACGGTCCAGCTGTGTGTCCGCCTGAAGGCCCAACGCCATGTTCCACGGCCTTGCGTTGCTGCTCGTTCAGTTTGTCCAGATAGGCAACCGCCATGCCTGCATCCTTGATATTTGCCTATCCGCACGACGACGGCATTTTTCAAAAGCACTCTTGTTGCAATGATTAGCAAAAACTCAAACAGCAGGCCAGAACAAATAATGAACGCATGTCTCTGTCCTCCACACTGCGGTGGACAAACCTGGCAGATCGATTTTGGCGACCTCAATCGGGTTCCGCATGGCGTGTCGACCGGCATGCTTTTCAAACCAATGAACCAACCCGACGGCTGATGAGTTCACCAGTCGCGTCTTGGAAGACGTGTTTGTTGGGAGGACAAAAGCATGAAGCATTTGAAACTATGCCTGATCGCTGTTGCGGCACTGGCCACATCGACATTTGCGTCTGCGGAGCAGAAGGCCATGAGGTCTGACGCAACGATCGCGTCGGATATCAATTATCTGCTTTACACGCCCAAAGACTATGCCGGTTCGGACAAAACCTATCCTCTCGTGGTCTGGCTGCATGGCGGCGATCAGGGCGGGAGCGACGTCGAAAAGCTGCGCCGCAGCGGCCTGCCAAAATTGATCGAAGGGGGCCGTGATTTTCCTTTCATAGTGTTTTCGCCACAAAATCCGAGTGAGGAACTGCTTTATCCGATCGAGCGTGTTGCAAGCGTTCTGGCTTCCGTTGTGGGGGATCATCGGGTGGACCGCAGCCGAATCTATCTGATCGGATATAGCCGGGGAGGGTTCGGCGCCTGGTCAATGGCCGAGCAGTTTCCGCAAACTTTTGCTGCGGTCGTCCCAATTGCTGGTGGCGGCATCCGCCATTACCTCAACCGCACCAATGAAAAGACAGCCTTCTGGGCCTTTCACGGCGCAAGGGACGAGGTGATTCCTTTGTCCGATACTGTTGTCCTCGTTCAACGTCTCCAGGAACTGAAACGCAATGTGCGGCTGACGGTTTTTGAGGATACGAACCATGAAGAGGTGGAGGCAAAAGTGCTCGGCGATGAGGCGATGTGGACCTGGCTTCTCCAGCAAAAGCTTGCCGACGCAAAGACGCCTTCGGCACCCTGAACCCGCAGCGGGCACCATTTTACCGCTGGTATGAAAGCCCATAGCCCAGCGCGGCCGTCATAAGGCCGGGCTGGCCGCCTCATAAGCCTTCGTCAAAACATCTCTCCGCAAGCGTGTCTTTCCCCTCTTGACACAGAGTAGGGAAGTCGTGCTAATGCGTATTAACAGCTAATACGTATTAGCAGTTAACGAATGTCGGGGAGGGCATTGCGTGACCAGCCATAAACGCCTTACTCAGAACGATATTGCGAAGCTTGCCGGCGTCAGTCAGGCCACGGTATCGCTTGTTCTGAACGGCGCGCCGACCGCGATCGCCCGTATCCCTGCTGAAACACGCGAACGCGTGCAGGCGGTCATTCGCAAGACGGGCTATGTCGCCGACCCGATCGCGCGCCGCATGGCCAAGGGGCTCAATCGCATCCTCGGCGTCTTCACCTACGAGCCTGCCTTTCCAAGCGCACAGGCGGACTTCTTCACGCCGTTCCTGTTGGGCATCGAGGAAGAGGCGCAGCAGCAGGCGTACGATCTTCTGCTGCTGACCAGTGCTGGCGTCGGCAACAACCGCAAGATTTTTTCCGAGGGCAACAGGCTCCGGATCGCCGATGGCTGCCTGGTCCTCGGCCGCGAATTTGACCGCAAGGAGCTTACCCGGCTGGTCTCGGAAGATTATCCATTCGTGGCGATTGGCCGACGCGACGATGCTGGCGGGCCCGTGCCCTATGTTGGCGGCGACTATGCCGCGGGCACACGGCAGCTTGTTGAAGATGCCATGATGCTCGGGCATTCCAAACTCGCCTATATCGGCCCTGCGGGTCCGGCGGAATCGATTGCCGACCGCTGGCGAGGTTTCAGTGATGCGCTCGGCACGGCGGCGACGCTTGCATTGCACATAAAGGCGGTAAACCGGCCTGCCGAAAAGATCCTCGACGCGATCATCGAAAGCGGCGCGACGGTGGCATTTTTCATAGAACTGGCGGATGCGGTGCGCGTCGAGACTTTGGCACGGGAGCGCGGAATTGGGGTGCCCGACGTGTTTTCGATGGTCGTGCTTGGCAGCCATATTCGTGCCGGCCGCAGCCCGGTGCGTTTCACATCCTATGAAATTCCCCGTGAAGAGATGGGCCGGCAGGCGACTGCAATGCTGGTGAACCGCATCGAGACCGGCAGCCCGGGAAGTCAGATTCTACTCAAGTGCCAACCCGTCAAGGGTGAAACATTGGGGCCGGCTCCAGCGGCCTCCCCAGATAAGTCCCCAGTCAACAAAACGGATGAGACGACGTGAAAGAGATGCAAGCAGACATTCTTGTGGTCGGTGGTGGCCTTGGCGGCGTGGCGGCGGCGCTCGGTGCCGCACGCGCCGGAAAGCGCGTGATCATGACCGAGGAATATGACTGGATCGGCGGTCAGCTGACTAGTCAGGCCGTTCCATCGGACGAACATAGCTGGGTCGAGCAGTTCGGCATCACCCGCTCTTATCGCGCGCTACGCAACGGCGTGCGCCAATATTACCGCGACCATTATCCGTTGACGGAAGGCGCCCGCTCCTGGAGTGACCTCAATCCGGGCGGCGGCTGGGTCAGCCGCATCTGCGCCGAGCCGCGCGTCAGCCTTGCGGTGATGGAGAGCATGCTTATGCCCTATGTCGGCGCCGACCGGCTGACGGTGCTCAAGCCCTATCGGCCGGTTGCTGCCGATGTGGATGGCGATAGGGTCCGCGCGATCACCGTGCGCCATCGCGAAAGCGGAGCGGAGATCGTCATTTCCGCCGACTACATTCTTGATGCCACCGAGCTTGGCGATCTGTTGCCGATGACGGGCACGGAATATGCCAAGGGGTTCGAGGCGCAATCGGACACAGGTGAGCCCAGTGCGCCGGCCAAGGCCCAGCCTGATAATGTGCAGGCCGTATCGATCTGCTTTGCAATCGATCATGTCGACGGCGATCAGACGATCGACAAGCCTGATAATTACGACTACTGGCACAAGTACCAGCCGCATTTCTGGGGTGGGCCGATGCTCGGTTTCACCGCGCCGCATCCGCGCACGCTGGAACACACGACCCGCTCCTTCACGCCCAATCCGGATGACGATCCGCTGCTGGTCGATGCCGACCAGCGCAAGGGCGGTGGCGATGAAAACCTCTGGATTTTCCGTCGCATCGCGGCGCGGAAGAACTTTGCGACGGGTTTTTATAAGTCCGATATCTGCCTCGTGAACTGGCCGATGATCGACTATATGGACGGCACCATCATCGATGTGTCGGAAGAAGAAAAGGCGCGGCATCTGAAGGCGGCGGCCGATCTTTCCTATTCGGTGTTTTACTGGTTGCAGACAGAAGCGCCGCGCCTTGATGGCGGACAGGGTTTTCGCGGCCTGCGCCTCAGAGGCGATATTACCGGCACCGAACACGGCCTTGCCATGGCGCCCTATATCCGGGAAAGCCGCCGCATCAAACCGGTCACGCGTATCGTCGAACAGGATCTTTCCTACACGGTTCGCGGTGACAGGGGGGCTGTCCGCTATCGCGACAGCATCGGCATTGGCATGTACCGCATCGATCTGCACCCATCGACCGGTGGCGACAACTATATCGACGTGCCTTCCTGCCCGTTCGAGATTCCGCTTGGCGCACTCATACCCGAGCGCGTGAAGAACCTTATTCCGGCAGGCAAGAACATCGGTACGACGCATATCACCAATGGCTGCTACCGCCTGCATCCAGTCGAATGGAATATCGGCGAAGTGGCTGGAATGCTGGCGGCCCACTGCCTGGAAAAAGGCCTGACGCCGCATCAGGTGCAGGAAGACGATGACCATCTTCATGCCTTCCAGACGGCGCTGACCCGCGAGGGCATCGAAATACGCTGGCCGGATATCGCGGCCTACTAGGACGACGAACTGTCGTTCGATCGAACCCATCTTTGGAGGAGGACTGGGAATGAATAGTCATTGGAAAATGCAAACCACAGCCTGCGCGCTGGCCCTTATCGGCTCTTTTGCGCTGGCAGGGGCAGCGGCGGCGCAGGAAGCGGTCAAGCTGCGCATGACGATCTGGAGTGCCAACGAGGCGCATCTAAAGCTGTTCAACGACATCGCAGCCGGCTTCAAAAAGGACCATCCAAATGTCAGCGTGACATATGAGTCCCTGCCTTTCGACACCTATACCACTGCGTTGACGACCCAGATCGCCGGTGGCAACGCCCCTGACATGGCCTGGATTTTCGAGACCTCGGCCTATGATTTCGTCAAATCCGGTGCGCTCTACCCGCTTACCGACACGCTGAAGGCCGCGCAGGGTTACAATCTCGACGAAGTCAGCGCCGGGGCCACGGAACGCTGGTCGCAGGACGGAAAGCTCTTCGCCTATCCGTTCTCGACCTCGCCCTTTGCGGTCTTCGTCAACAATGATCTCATCAAGGCCGCAGGTGCAAAGACGCCGGCGGAGATGATCGCTGCCGGCGAATGGACCTGGGAAAACGCCATCGCCACCGCCTCGGCGGTCTCGAAATCCGGCAAGGGCGGGCTTGTCGTCCGCGACTTCAATTACCAGAGCTGGCAATATCTGACTTCCGTGTGGAACGGCTGGGGCGCATCGCCCTGGAGCGCGGATGGCGCAACCTGCACGATGGCGGAAAAGCCGATGGCGGATGCTGTGTCGTTCATCCATGATGCCATCTTCAGCAAGAAGGCCATGCCCGGCCCCGGCGAGACGGTCGATTTCTTTGCCGGTAATGCCGCGATGACCATTACCCAGATCAGCCGGGCCTCGCTTCTGCCGAAGGACAAGCCTTTCGGCTGGGACCTCGTGCCGCTGCCAAAGGGACCTGCCGGCGAATACGCGCTGATCGGACAGGCCGGCATCGGCGTCATGCAGTCCGGCAAGAATGCGCAGACGGCGGCCGAATTCGTTGCTTACATGACCAATCCGGAAAATTCGGCAAAGCTCAGCCAGTTCTTCCCCTCGGCACGCAAGTCGCTGTTGAATGCGGAGGTGTTGAAAAAAACAAATCCGCTGCTCAGCCAGGAACAGATCGAAAAGGTGGTCATATCAGGCATCGCCACCGGCAAGGTCATGCCCGGCCACTCCGGCTTTGCCCAGATCCAGCAGATCGTGCGCTCAAACCTCGATGCGGTCTGGCGGCCGGAGGCCGATGTCGCGGGAGCGCTTCAAAAAATCTGCGGTCAGATCGCGCCGCTCCTGAAGCGCTGAGGAGAAAGCCATGGCTGTCGCGCAGGAGATTACCCGTCCCCGGCATCGCCCTGCATCGGCGTTCTGGACCATCGCGCGGCGCGACAGTCTCGCTGGCTTTCTGTTCATCGCCCCGCAACTGATCGGGATCATAATCTTCGTGCTGATCCCGCTGGGGCTGGTGTTCTGGTATTCGCTGCATGAGTGGAACGTGCTCGCCAATACCTTCACCTATACCGGTGCGCAAAACTACCGGATGCTCATCGAAGACGGCAATCTTCTGGAGGTGCTGGGCGCGACCGGGATATTCTCCGCCGGACTGGTGGTGTTCAACCTGTCGCTTGCGCTGCTGCTTGCCGTGCTGCTCAACCAGAAGCTTGCCGGCATTGCGATATTCAGAACGCTGTTCTTCTCGCCCGTCGTCGTGTCGCTGGTTGCCTGGACGATCGTCTGGGGTTTCCTGCTGCAGAAGAACGGCGGCATCAACGGCATGTTGCTGATGGTCGGCCTCGAAGGCCCCAACTGGCTGCGCGAGGAGACGACAGCGATGATTTCGGTCATCGTCGTGCAGGTCTTCAAGAATGTCGGGCTCAACATGATCCTGTTTCTGGCGGCACTTCAGGGCGTGCCGAAGGAACTCTACGAGGCCGCCCGCATCGACGGCGCGCCAGCCTTCAAACAGTTCCGTCGCATCACCCTGCCGCTGATCAGCCCGACGATCCTGTTGACCTCGATCATCACCATTGTAGGCTCGTTGCAGGTTTTTGCTCAGATTGCGGTTCTGACCCAGGGCGGGCCGGGTCTGTCGACCACGGTGCTGGTCTACTACCTCTATCAGCAGGCCTTCCAGTTCCATTTCTTCGGTTACGGCTCGACGCTGTCCATCCTGCTGTTTCTGATTGTTGCAGTGCTGACCTTTGCCCAGTGGCAGATGCGCAAGAGGATCGTCTTTTATGAAAGCTGACCTTTCCCCCCGCATGCAGGTGGCGCTATACGGGTTGCTGTGCGTGCTGCTTGTCCCCTTCGTCTTTCCAACCTGGTGGATGGTTACCTCGTCCATCAAGCCCATCAGCGACATCTTCGCCTTCCCACCGCAGCTCATCCCGCAGAGCCACGACTGGACGACCTATGCGAAGGTGTTCGAGTTGCAGCCCTTCGTGCGGCAATATTGGAACTCCGCCTACATTGCCGCTGTGGTGACGATCGGCACGATGATCATCTCCTCAATGGCAGGCTATGCCTTCGCACGGATCCGTTTTCCGGGCGCCAATGTGATCTTCATGATCGTGCTGCTTGGCCTGCTGATCCCGTCCGAAGTGACGATCGTGCCGCTTTTCCAAATGTTCCTGAAGGCAGGCATGGTCAACACCCACTGGCCGCTGATCCTAGTGCCGATTTTCGGGGCGCCAAGCGTGTTTGCCACCTTCGTCATGCGGCAGTTTTTTGTGACACTGCCGGGGGAGCTGGAGGAGGCGGCACGCGTCGACGGTCTTGGACGTTTCAAGATATTTCGCAAGATTGCCTTGCCCCTGGCAAAGCCGGCGCTTGCTTCGGTCGCGATCTTTACGTTCCTGCATTCCTGGAACCTGTTCCTCGAACCCATCGTCTTTCTCTCCAGCGCCGAGATGTTCACGCTGCCGCAGGCGCTGACGCAATATACCGACGCCTATGGCGGGCCGATGTGGAACATCCAGCTTGCCGCAGCGACGTTGACAGCGCTGCCCGTGCTCATCGTCTTCGTGATTGCCCAGAAGCAGTTTGTCGAAGGCCTCGCCCATACCGGCCTCAAGGGCTGAAGAACCGGAAACCGATTGATGGCTCACGTTACTCTCTCCGACATCCGCAAAAGCTATGGCGCGGTGAAAACCATTCACGGCATCGATCTCGCCATTAAGGACGGCGAGTTTGTTGTGCTTGTCGGGCCTTCCGGCTGCGGCAAGTCGACCCTGCTGCGGATGATAGCCGGTCTCGAAACGATTACCGGCGGAGAGCTCAGGATCGGCGAGCGGGTCGTCAACGATCTCGATCCCAAGGACCGCGATATTGCCATGGTGTTCCAGTCCTATGCCCTATATCCGCATATGACTGTGGCCAGCAATATGGGCTTTTCGCTGGAGCACCGCGGCTCGAGCAAGCAGGAAATTGCTGAAAAGGTGAACTGGGCAGCGGATATTCTTGGCCTTGCGCAGCTGCTCGACCGTTATCCGCGCCAGCTCTCCGGCGGCCAGCGCCAGCGCGTTGCGATGGGCCGCGCCATCGTGCGCAATCCGCAGGTGTTCCTGTTCGATGAGCCCCTGTCCAACCTTGATGCGAAGTTGCGCGTTGTCATGCGCGGCGAGATCAAGGCGCTGCACCAGAAGCTGAAGACCACCACGATCTATGTTACGCACGACCAGGTCGAGGCGATGACGATGGCCGACAGGGTCGTGGTTCTCAATGGCGGCAGGGTCGAGCAGATCGGCACGCCGCTCGAACTTTACGACCGCCCGGCAAATCAGTTCGTTGCGGGCTTCATCGGTTCGCCATCGATGAACTTCCTGTCCGGCACGATAACTGAAAGAGGTTTTGAAACCGCAGGTATCGTGTTGCCCTTGCCAGTTTCCGCGGCCGGCTTTGCCGGCAAACAGGCCGTTTACGGCATCCGCCCGGAACACTTCCTGCTTGATGCCGGCGGCGTGCCGGCCGAGATCATGCTGGTTGAACCATTAGGATCGGAAACGCAGGTCACCATGAAACTCGGCGATACCAAGGTGCTCGGCGTCTTTCGGGAACGCATAGGGCAGGCAGTCGGCGACAGCATCATGGTCTCGCCGACACTTAACAGCGTCCATCTGTTTTCGAGTGAAGACGGAGCACGGCTGAACTAATCACGGGGCCATCTGCCTCTTGCGCGGCTGATGGCCTGATCAGATACTGGACTGCCAGGGAAAACCTCGCAGTCCAGCTGTTCCCATGGCTCACCCCATGACGGCTTTCAAAGAAAGCTGCTCTCGAAGAGCTCGCCTGAATAGGCCGCGTGGGTGATGCCCGCTTCGAGATCGGCCTTGGTCAACTCATCGACAAAAACACCATTCTGCATGACCAGAACGCGGTCGCACATATGGGCTATAACCGACAGGTCGTGGCTGACGAGAACGAAGGTGAGGTTCTGCTCGTCGCGCTGATCGGCCAGCAGGTTCAGGATTTCCGCCTGAATGGAGACGTCGAGAGCGGATGTCGGCTCGTCGAGAAGCAGGATCGGCGGCTCGAGGATAAGCGCACGGGCGATCGCAACACGCTGACGCTGGCCTCCGGACAGTTCGTGCGGGAAGCGCTCGGCAAAATGCGCGGGCAGGCCAACCTGCTGCAGCGCGGCCGGAACCTTCGACCAGCCGTCACCAAGCCCCATGGAGCGGATCGGTTCGGCAAGAGCCCGGCCGATGCGGTGGCGTGGGTGCAGGGAACCATAGGGGTCCTGGAACACCATCTGCGCCAGCTTCAGCTCGTCGCGGCTACGGACTTTGCCCACAGGCTTGCCTTCGAAAGAGATCGATCCGGTCCAGCCGGATTCCAGGCCGGCAAGCGATCGCAGCAATGTCGACTTGCCGCAACCGCTTTCGCCAACGATGCCGAGTGTCTCGCCTCGGTTGACCCGAAAGCTGACGTCGCGCACGACGTGATTGCGGTTTTCCTTCGTGCCGTAGACGACATCCAGCTTGTCTACCGTGATCATCGCATCACCTCCGCATCGATTGCCTGGCGATCCAGCACCTTGAGGCGCCGGACCGGATTGCGGGGATCGGGCATGGCCGCGATCAGGCCCCGTGTATAGGGGTGTTGCGCATCTTCGAGCTTGGAGAGTGTCTCCACGACGCGTCCGCCATACATGACCAGCACGCGTTCGCAAAAGGCTGCGACCATGCGGATATCGTGACTGATGAGGATGAGGCCCGAATTGTTTTCGCGCACCATCTCGTCCAGAAGCAGAAGGACATCCTTGCGGACGCTGACATCGAGTGCTGAGGTCGGTTCGTCGGCGATGACCAGCTTGGGTTTGGCAAGCAGCATCATGGCGATCATCACGCGCTGTCCCATGCCGCCTGAAATCTGGTGGGGATAAAGCCCCATCACGCGGTCAGGATCGTTGATGCGCACGCGCAGCAGCATGTCGCGCGCGGCATTTCTGGCGGCCTTGCCCTTGAGGGCCAGATGCAGCTCGGCCGCTTCCGCCACCTGCTTTCCGATCGGCAGGACCGGATTGAGGGAATAGCGCGGGTCCTGCATGATGAGCGCCATCTCGCTGCCGCGGATCGCACCCATCTGGCGCTCGGATTTTTCAAGCAGGGGTTCGGAGAGGAAATCCATCCGTTCTGCCGTCACCGTGGCGCTCTTGGGCAGAAGGCGCATGGCGGCACGGCCGGTCGTGGACTTTCCGGACCCGGATTCGCCGACGATACCGACACGCTCGCGTCCGACGTCGAAGTTGACATTGGAGACGGCGGGGATGGCGTTGCGGCCAAAGCGAACGTTAAGGTCGCGGACCGAAAGAATGGGAGAGCTATCAGGAACGGGCATGACGCGGATCCAGTAGGTCGCGCAGCGTATCGCCAGCGATGTTGAAGGCAAGGCTCGTCAAAAGGATCGCGATGCCGGGCATGACGGCGACCCACCAGTAATCGAGCATGAATTTACGGCCGCTGGAAATCATCGCCCCCCATTCGGGAAGCGGCGGCTGCGCGCCAAGACCGAGGAAGCCAAGCGAGGCGGCCGTCAGGATGATACCGGCCATATTCAACGTCAGTCTGACGATGACCGAAGGAATGCACATCGGCGCGATATAAAGAAACAGGATGCGCATCGGCGAGGCCCCATAGAGGCGTGCGGCCGCAACATAGTCGGTGTTGCGCACGACCAGCGCTTCGGCCCGCGCCAGACGCGCGATGGGCGGCCAGGCGGTCAGCGAGATCGCGATGATTGCGGTGCCAAGACCGGCTCCCATTGCAGCAGCAAAGGCAAGTGCCAGAACGAGCGAAGGGAAGGAAAGGACAATATCGGTCGCACGCATCAGAATGGCGTCGGTTCGGCCGCCGAAGAAACCGGCCATGACACCGATTGCAAGGCCGACAGGGCCGACGATGACCGAGACCGACAAGACGGTCTGGATCGTGATGCGGGTGCCATAGACGAGGCGGCTGAAAATGTCGCGGCCAAATTCGTCGGTTCCCGCCAGATGCGCCCAGCTGGGAGGCTGAAGCGCATTGTCGAGCACCTGGCGCACCGGATCATATGGCGCAATCAGGGGAGCGAAAATGGCAACCACGACCAGAATGGCGAGAATGGCAAAGCCGAACATTCCAAGCGGCTCGTCGCCAAGCTTCCGCAGCGTCCGCGCCGTCGTTGTGGATATCCGAGACAACGCGCTGCGGCTCCGCACGGGAGTGTTCTGAGTTATATCGGTCATCGAGCGACCTCCCGTGTCCGCGGGTCAAGCGTGGTGTAGGCCACGTCTGCGAGGAAGTTGAGCATCATGAAGATGAAGCCGATGACGATCGTGGCTGCGAGGATCGCATTCATGTCACCGATAAGCAGTGCATTCGTCATGTATTGTCCGATGCCGGGCCAGGAAAAGACGATTTCGGTCACAACGGCGCCTTCCAGCAGGTTGCCATAGGAGATGGCGAGAACGGTGATCAGCTGCACCGCGATATTCGGCAGTACATGGCGGGTTACGGTGCGCGCCGGGCTGACGCCTTTCGCACGCGCCGCAATCACATAATCCTGGCTAAGCTGTTCGAGGGTGAAGGCGCGGGTCATGCGGGTAATGTAGGCCATTGCCATATAGGCAAGGATGATCGCCGGCAGCATGATATGCGCGAGCGCGTTCCAGAAAATCTCTGTCTCACCTGCGAGAAGAGTGTCGACCAGCATCAGCCCTGTTCTCGGCTCCACGAGGCCTTCGTAAAAGACGTCCACGCGACCGGGCCCGGCGACAAGGTTGAGATTCGCATAAAAAATCACGAGCCCGACGATACCGAACCAGAATACGGGTATCGAATGCCCCACCAGCGCAAAGACACGTGCGAACTTGTCGATGAACGTGTCGCGAAACAGGGCCGCGGCGAGACCGAGCGGGACGCCGATGACGGTGGAGATGATGATTGCCAGCGTTGCAAGTTCAAGCGTCGCCGGGAAGGCTTGCGCCAGGTCCCGCGTTACCGGGTTTCCGGTCAGAATAGCTATACCGAAATCGCCGTGCAGCAAGCCGCGGAGATAAATGAAAAACTGCTGGTAAAGAGGGAGATCAAGCCCAAGACGAGCCCGCATGGCTTCATAGGCCTTGGGATCTGCAAGCTCACCGACGATTGCCCCGACCGGATCGGTCGGCATCACCCGGCCAATGATGAAGGTGATGCAGAGCAGGATGAAGAGGCTGACGACAAGTTGCAGGAAGCGATGTCCAAGCCCGCGTAATGAAATTTCAGTCATCGCAAATCGCACTTCCACGGGAAGACGCTGTCAGCGATGCCACTTTCTGAACGGCTCGCCGCAGACGAGCAATTCTACCCTGCAAAAACTTTTGATGGTACTTCATCCCAACTCCTCCCTGAGCTAACATGAAAACATATGACGTAACGCCACGTCATCATATGAGTAACGAAGGGATTCGTTTTCTGCAAGAGGGAAGAGTGGCATGATGGGCGATAGGGAAAAGCCGCGGGAGCGGCGGGCACAACAGATCATCGATAATCTCAGTGCAGAAATTCGCAGTGGAAAACTGAAGAACGGCGATCAGCTTCCCACGGAACCGCAGCTTGAGCGCACCTACGGCGTGAGCCGCACGGTGGTTCGCGAGGCGATCGCGGATCTGCGCTCTTCCGGCTATGTCATTCCCATCCACGGCAAGGGCGTGTTCGTCAGCAATGTCAGCGAGTGGGCGGGCGTGAAGCTGACGCAATCCGAAGTTGGCACAATTGCAGAAACGCTGGAAATGCTTGAGTTTCGGCTCGCAACCGAAGGCGAAGCAGCGGCAATTGCCGCCTATCGCCGCACAGCCCAGCAGGAGGCGGCGATTTCCGCAGCCCATCGGAAAATGGGCCGGGCCATCGATGCGGGCGAAAGCACCGTCAGTGCCGATTACGAGTTTCACACGGCCATTGCGATAGCGACCAACAACCGGTTTTATCTCGAGGCACTGCGCCAGTTCGGGTCACGCTCGATACCGCGCGGTCAGTTTCCCACCCTGCCGGAAACGGGCAATGCGGATTATCTTCGCAAAGTGCAGGCCGAGCATGAGGCAATCCTGCGCGCCATCGTAGAGCAGGATCCGGATGCCGCGCGGAAAGCCATGCGCGATCATATGCTTGCGAGCCAGCGTCGATACAGGTTGCTTTCCGAGGCGCAATAGCATCTCGACACTCGTCTTATTTCGTGCGATGTCATATGATGACTAGCATGGAGTGAGGAGAGAATCGATGTATGTCGGCACCCAGGTGACAGCGCGCGATGACGAGGATTTCAAGGTTTGGGCGCAGCTTGGCGTCAAGAATATCAATGCCGATCCGCCTGGTGCACCCGCAAGCTGGACCTTTGAGGATTTTGAGCGCCACCGTGACAAGGTCGAGAGCTTTGGCCTCGTGCTCGACATGGTGCAATTGCCGTTGCCATCAAGGCCGATCGAACAGGCATCGTTTCCCGATATCCTGCTTGCCGGGCCAGAACGCGACCGACAGATTGATGCCGTCTGCAGAATGATTGAGGATATCGCCAGGGCCGGCATCCCGGCGGCGAAATACAACCTCAATCTCATCGGCATCCCGCGCACTGAAATGGAGCGTGGGCGCGGTGGTTCGCTCAATGAAGCCTGGCGATGGGACAAGGCGGACCACGACGCGGCGCCGGGCCTTGCCGGTGTTCTATCCGAGGACGAAAACTGGGAACGCATCGACTATTTCCTCGAACGCGTGGTGCCGGTTGCCGAAAGCAACAAGGTCCGGCTGGCCTGCCATCCGCATGACCCCTACACCCCCCCCGGCTACAAGGGTGTCACCCGGGTGCTCGGCACCGTCGAGGGCCTGAAGAAATTCGTGCAGATGCGGGAAAGCCCCTATCACGGCCTGAATTTTTGCCAGGGATCTATCGGCGAGATGCTCGACAATCCACGTGAGGAAATCGACGAGATCATCCGCTGGTTTGGCAGCCGCGACAAGATCTTCAACGTCCATTTCCGCAACATCAGCGGCGGCAAGCTGTCGTTCATGGAAACGTTTCCCGACGAGGGTGACATGGACATGGTGCGTTCGCTGAAGCTCTACCATGAACTCGGCTATCGTTACATGATCATGCCCGATCATGTGCCGACGATTGCGGGCCGCGATCCAGTCGGTGTCGCATTTGCGTTTTGCTACGGCTACATCGCCGCGCTCATCGAGGCGCTTAATAACAACCATCTTTGACTGTTTCAGGTCGGTGGGCGCGTCATGGCGTTGCCGGCTTGCAATTACCGATCTGTAGGAGGAGCAGGTATGAAAAAATCAATGATCCGTCTCGCATTCACCACTGTTCTCGGCGCCATGCTGGTACAGGCGTCGCCGGTGGCGGCCAAGACCCCCAACGACCAGCTCGTCGTCGGGACATCGCTGGCCCAGGTGCTGTCGCTAGACCCCCATCAGGCTACCGAAGCGAAAGCCAACGAAATCATGGCCAATCTTTACGATCGGCTGATCTCGGTCGATGGCTCTGGGAAGGTTTCGCCGCAGCTGGCAGAGCGCTGGGAGACAGATGACAAGGGCATCACGTTTCATCTTCGCGCCGCCAACTTTGCGTCGGGCAATCCCGTCACCTCTGCGGATGTCGTTTATTCGTTCAGCCGCCTTTTGAAGATGAATCAGGCGGCCGCCGCCAACCTCAAGCGCGTCGGTTATAACGCTGAAAATGTCGACAAGCTGGTGAGCGCCCCGGACGAAAAGACTGTCCGCATCGAACTGTCAGGGCAAACGACCTCCGAACTGCTGCTCTACCGTCTGGCGATGGTCATTGCCAGCGTCGTTGACAGCAAGGAGCTCAAGTCCCATGAAGTTGACGGCGACTGGGGCAATGCGTGGCTGAGAACAAATTCCGCCGGTTCAGGACCCTTCACCCTCAATCGCTGGTCGCCGAACGAAATCATCATTCTTGAGGCCAACAAGGACTATGTGGCCGGCAGCCCGAAAATGCGCCGCGTTATCGTGCGGCATGTACCGGAAAGCCAGGTGGAGCGCCTGATGCTGGAGCGAGGCGACATCGACATTGCCAGCGCGCTGACGGCATCCGACCTTGCGACCTTCAACAACAAGGAAGGTTTTCAGATCCAGCGTGTGCCGACGGGTGGTTTCTACGTCCTGTCCATGAATGCCGGCAAGGAGCCTCTTTCCAACCCCAAGGTTCGCGAAGCGATTGCTTACGGCATCGACTACAAGGGAATGGAAAAGACCATCATGGGGCCCTATGGCAGGGCGCGCACGGTGCCGGTTCCAGAGAATTTCGAATATGCCATTCCAAGCCCCGACTGGAAGCTTGATGTCGAGAAAGCGAAATCTCTTCTGAAGGAAGCCGGTTATGAGAATGGCTTCACACTTAATCTGAAGACAATTGCCCAAACGCCGCGTATCGATCTTGCTACCGCCATCCAGGCATCGCTCAGCCAGGTCGGTATCAAGGTGAACATTCAGCAGGGTAACGGTTCGGACGTGATTGCCGCTCACCGTGCGCGGGACTTCGATCTGCTCATTCCGCAGACGGGCGCCTATATGCCCAACGTCCTCGGCTCGATGGAGCAGTTCTCCAGTAACCCCGACAACTCGCTTGCTGCCAACAATGCCGGCAATTTCGTCTGGCGCTCGGCCTGGGACATTCCGGAACTGACGGCTCTGACCGCAAAGGCTTCCCTTGAGCCCGATGCCAAGAAGCGTGGGGAAATCTACACCCAGATGCAGGAAATGTTCGTCGCGCAGAAGCCGGCGGTTCTGCCTCTCTTCGAGAGATACGAGCCGATCGTTTTGACGTCGCGCGTCAAGGACTATGTCGGTCACCCCAGCCAGACGACGCGACTTGAAAACGTGACGAAGCAGTGACTGCAAACCACTAGACGGAAAACATGTGACGGGCGGTGAATTTACCGCCCGTTTTTTTGTGGGTCCCCGGACGGCTTGCTGGCTAATTAAGACAGGGCCGCCGTGCGAACTATTACACCCGCATCCTTGAATTCTTGGGGTTTTCGCGATGGCTTTAGCGGTTTAGACCGTGCAGCGATCGACCCTTTCCCAGAGCGCGATTCCCAAACCCCGCTCGCTCACATTCCACTAAATGCGTTAGCACCATGAGCTTCCCACAGATAAAACTTCCCGCAAGGCCGCTCAGTTTGAAGCGCGGTGTCATTTCGGTACCGGCGGCCTATTATTTTTCCATCCCCGTGCTGCTGGTGATTACGGTCGTCCTGCTCGTGGCCGAAGGCCCGGGTGTGTTGCGCGACTATCAGATCAGCCGCGACCCGCTGGAGATCGAAAGCGGCGATATCAACGGTAGTTGCAAGACCCGCAAGGCGATCTTCACGAATTGCGAAGCGGAGCTTTCCTACGACCATGGTGGTGTGAGCTACAAGAAGGATGTCGAGGTCATGTTCGTCGATTTCCATTCAGGTGACTACGAAACCGGTCTGGTCATTTCGGCGAAGAATCCCGAACTTGCAACGATTTCACTTGGCCTCGATATGCTCTGGAACCGGATCATAACCCTGGGCGTGTTCGTTGCCCTGCTCGGTTTCGGCTGTATCGCACTGCTGTTTACACTAATCCGCACCTTGCGGGCTCGTCTGCGTCTGCGGCACCCGGCGCCATTGACTGTTATTCCGGTGGCGCTGACGGCGGTCGCCGAAAAACGCAGCCGTCTTTTCGTGACCTATTCCGATACGGTCAGGGAAGGGAAGACGAAGAGGCAATCCTTTACCTATCTGGAGAGGGGGCGAATTCCGGTCGTCGTCGGCCACACCGGGAAACACGATGTCGCACTGGCGGTCTGGCACGGTGAAACCCCGCTGCCTGTTCTGCTTGACGATCAACTGGAGCGAATTGACCTATCGGAACAGGAAAGAGCGGCAGCACTTGCCTCGCTCGGACCGGCGCTTGCAAACCGTGGTCAGGAGGGCGTATCCGCCCCCGGCGCGGCGGTGACAAAAGCCCCGAGCCTTGCGCGACGGCTGGCAACGTTCCTTGCAATTGTCGCCTTTATCGTCGTCGCAACCTTGGGATACTGGCTTTGGTACGTCACCAGCGCGCCTTCGCAATTCAACTCTCCGGGCATGGACCTCAACAACATGATGCCCACGGCGCTCAACGAGTGGGGCTGCGCGCGTCTGCAGGAGCGTTTTGCTGATGGTCCGGCACCTTTCGGTTGTGCCGGGGATGATTTTCGAAGCTGGAAATAAAGGCTTTTTTCTTGGCGTATATAGGGCCGGTCGCAAGAGCCTTATGGGTTGGCGCGTCGGCCCGGCGTATCTTGGCTCTTTGTCGGTGAGATCAATCAATTATCCAAAGTTGCATTAGAGATTTATAAATAAACCAACTCCATAGTGCGATCGTGGGCGGTTCTCGAGGCTGGGAGAGTGCATCATGTTCACGGTTCTGGAATGCGTTGCGGTACAACACGATCATGCGATCGTGCTGCTTGCAGCGGTTATTTGCCTGCTTGGCATGCATGCTTTTTTCCATTTGTTGTTGCGTGCGGAAGAAAGCCCGGCTGGCCGCAAGCCTTATTGGGTGCTGGTTGCCGCCTTTGCAGCGGGGCTCAGCGTCTGGGCCACGCATTTCGTTGCCATGCTTGCTTATAAGGGTTCAGTCCCGATCGGCTTTGATTTCCAGTTCACGGCTCTGTCGGCGGTTCTGGCCGTTCTGGGGTTCTGGCTGGCGCTCAGGGCGCGCTCGAAGGCGAGCTACAGTCCCGTTATCGTCGGAACGCTGGTTACCCTTTCGGTTGCGGTCATGCATTTCGTCGGCATGGCGGGCATGGATGTGGCCGCCACGATCAGCTATCGTTGGGGCCCCGTTTTTGGTGGCTTTGCCGTTGCCTGGGTATTTTTTCTGCTGGCCTTTTTCCTGTTCCTTCGTTCCGCCGCATGGAAACGCATCGTCATTCCGGCCGGATGTTCGATCGTGGCAATCTGCGCTTTGCATTTCACCGCCATGTCGGCCACGATCCTGTCGCCGGATCCGTCCGTCGCTGGCCCGGATCCCGACAATCTCGCCAGGGTGATCATGATCGGTGCCGTTTCGGGCGTGACTTTCCTGGTCCTCGCAGCCACTGCCACCGCCGCTCTCGTTGACCGTTACCTTGTCGACCTCAAGGGGCTTGTGGATGCGACGCTGGATGGTCTTGCCGTGGTCCGTGATGGCCGCATTGTTGAGCTGAACACTCGTTTTGCCGGTCTTCTCGGCAGCGATGAGGCATCGCTGATGGGTAAAAATCCCGATGATCTCTTCAAGGCCATGGACGGGCAGCCCACCTATCTGCCGCGCCACGCGCCGGTTGAGGCAATCCGCGAACGCACCGACCGGGCGCAGGTGTTCGAGCTTGCCGTGCGCACCATCGAGTATCGCGGCCATCCTTGCGAAGTGCTGGCCATTCGCGACCTGACGGAAAAGCGGGAGGCGCAACGGGAGATCGAATATCTGGCCCGCCACGATGTGCTGACCGGCCTTTCGAACCGCACCATGTTCCAGACACGGCTGCACCAGCAGATCGAACATTGCGACGCGGAGGATGAGTTTGCCTTGCTGGCGCTCGATCTCGACCGGTTCAAGGCGGTCAACGACATTTTCGGCCATGCCGAGGGCGACCGGGTGCTGAAAAAAGTTGCGACCATCCTCGATGAATGCGCAAGGCCGGGAGATATCGTTGCCCGTCTCGGCGGCGATGAATTCGTTATCCTGACTGCCCGGCACACCAAATCGGAGGAGGCACGTCTGCTTGCCGAGACGATCCTTGCCATGTTCGGGTTGAAAATGAATGCGGCCAACGACCCGACCGCTGTCGGCGTCAGCATCGGTATCGCCGTCTTTCCGCGGGACGGCAACAGCAACGAAAGCATCTTGCACGCCGCCGATCTGGCGCTTTACCGCGCCAAGATGGGTGGGCGCGGAATATTGTCCTTTTATGATCCCCTGATGGATCAGGAGGCCCGCGAGCGCCGCCAGCTCGAGACGGATTTGCGGCTTGCCATCAACCGCAACGAATTGCTGTTGAACTATCAACCTGTCCTTTCCGTCGAATGCGGTCAGGTCGTCGGTTATGAGGCGCTGGTACGCTGGCAGCATCCGACAAGGGGTGTCGTACCTCCGGATGTCTTCATTCCGATTGCAGAGGAAAGCGGGATCATCATCTCGCTCGGCGAATGGGTGCTGCGCGAGGCCTGCCGCCAGGCGAGCACCTGGGCGCCGCACCTGAAAATCGCAGTCAATGTTTCACCATTGCAGTTTTCGCTCGCAAATCTCGGCCATGTCGTCTGCACGGTTCTCATGCAGTCCGGCCTTTCGCCGAACCGGCTGGAACTCGAGATCACCGAAGCCGCGTTGCTGAAGGACCGCAAGGCGACGCTGATCATCCTCAACCAGTTGAAGGCGCTGGGTGTGGCCATCGTCATGGATGATTTCGGCACCGGTTATTCCTCGCTCAGCAACTTGCAGAGCTTCCCCTTCGACAAGATCAAGATCGACCGCAGCTTCATCGCCGCCATGAGCGAGGATGATAATGCCCGCGCCATCGTGCGCGCGGTGATCGGCCTCGGTCGCAGCCTCGATCTGCCGGTGACGGCGGAGGGTATCGAAACCGACGCGCAATATCGCATGGTTGTCGATGAAGGTTGCGCGCAGGCGCAGGGTTATCTCTTCGGCAGGCCGGATGTGGCTCCTGCTGCGGCGGCAAGCACTGGCAAGCGGAAGAAACATTCCGTCTGAAAGAGGAGTGCGGCGGCGTGATGCCGTCGTAATTCCATTCTCCTACGCCAATGGAACGAGAGCGAACGCAGATCGTTAGGATTGTGTGTGGTGCATCTGTGTCGCCATCGCCGCAGCCGGCGGCAGACGACTGACCTGACCTTCCGATAACGAGTTCGCTGGTCATGAGACGCACCAAGATGGAATTCTATCTCTGGGAGAAACCAATGACAGACCGCCTTGAGCCGCAGGACCCGCGCAACCAGTATCCGCGCCCGCCCTTTTCAACGCCGACTCAGGAAATGCCAGGGCTGGTCACGAACATGATGCCTTTCCCTGATCATGGTGAAAAGACCTATCGCGGCAGCGGCAAGCTTGCCGGGCGCAAGGCGCTCATAACCGGCGGTGATTCCGGCATCGGTCGCGCCGTGGCAATCGCGTTTGCGCGAGAGGGTGCAGATATCGCGATATCCTATCTACCGGAGGAAGAATCGGACGCCGAAGAGGTGGTAGCGCTTATCGAAGCGGAAGGCCGCGTGGCCGTCGCCTTACCCGGAGATATTACCGATGAGGCATGGTGCCGCGAACTGGTTGAAAAAGCGGTAGGCGATCTCAACGGCCTCGACATTCTGGTGATCAACGCCGCAAGACAACAATATCGCGAGGGTATCGCCGAGCTGTCGACTGAAGATTTCGACCGCACGATGAAGACCAATCTCTACGCGCTGCACTGGATTGCGCAGGCCGCCGTCCCTTATCTGGAACCCGGATCGTCGGTGATTACCACCGCATCTATACAGGCCTATGAGCCGTCTCCCATTCTTCTTGATTATGCCACTACGAAAGCCGGCATCGTTGCCTATACGAAAGCGCTCGCCAAACAGCTTATCGAAAAGGGCGTGCGGGCAAATGTCGTCGCGCCTGGTCCGTTCTGGACGGTTTTGCAGCCAAGCGGCGGGCAGCCGGACGAAAAGGTCAGGAATTTCGGTAAGGACAGCGATTTCGGCCGTCCAGGCCAGCCTGTGGAACTGGCACCGGTCTATGTGCTGCTGGCTTCGCAGGATGGCAGTTTCATCAATGGCGAGGTCTATGGTGTGACCGGAGGCCGGGGCATTGCCTGATCGGCTTTGAGGATTTGACATGAAACGACAGACAGAACGTTCAGACAGAGATGTGAAGCCCTTCGATGTCCGCGACCGGCTGATACTGGCGCTTTATGCGCAGCTGAAGGCCGAGCGGCAAACGCGCGAGGCCATGGAATGGGTCATCCGCAATGGCGGGCTTTCGCCGGAGGTGCTGGAGGCGATGGCATCCGACCCTGTGCCGGTGCTGGCGGAGGCGGACGTTCCCGCTATCGAGCGAATCCTTGCTGCGGACCGGGGCAGAGGGCAATCCTCTCACAACGACCATGGGCGGCGATCATGAACCGGAGAGCGAGCTGGAAGGGTCATCTGATATTCGGCGATTTCAACTGTGAAATCGGCCTCTATTCCGCGCTCACCTCATCGGACAAGATCTCCTTCAACATCGTCAACCGAAAGACCGGCCATCGCGTCGAACGGCAATATGTCGATAGCGATACCGGCGATGCTGTCGACCGCGAGGATCAGGTCAAGGGATATGAACTCGACAATGGCGACCATATCGTCATCGAGGGAGATGAGATCGCAACGCTGATGCCGGAAAACGACAAGGTCATTCGCGTCAGGCATTTTCTGAGCCACGACGAGATCGACAAGCTCTATTTCGATAGATCCTATTATCTGGCGCCGACACAGGAGGGTGGCGAAGAGGCTTTGACGCTGCTGGCAAAAGCCATGGACGACGAGAAGGTCTCGGCACTTGGCGAAGCGGTACTCTTTCGCCGAAACCGCGTGCTGTTGATCCGTCCAAGCGGCAAGGCGCTCGTGGCGACTACTTTGAATTTCGGCTACGAGGTTCGCTCGCAAACCACCGTTTTCAAGTCCATTCCCGATATTCAGTTCGATGAAGAGATGCTGGAACTTGCCGGTCACATCATCGGGAAACGGGCAGGCACATTCGATCCGGCGGAATATACCGATCGTTACAATGATGCGCTGGCGGAACTGGTGAAGGCGAAGATCGAGGGCAGGGAAATCAGCAAACAGCCGCCGCGCAAGCAAGATAACATCATCGACCTGAAGGAGGCTTTGCGCCGCAGCGCCGGTGACGGCGACAGCGGAAAATCTACCGCTGGTGCGGGGCGCAAATCCTCCCGGAAAGCGAGCTGATCCATGGGTTTGCAGAGCTATAACGCCAAGCGCAGTTTCGACAAGACGCCGGAGCCGAAGGGCGACAAGGTCGATGCGCAGGGATCGAGTTTCGTCATACAGAAGCACGATGCCCGCCGGCTGCATTACGATTTCCGGCTGGAGATGGACGGCGTCCTTAAAAGCTGGGCGGTAACGCGCGGGCCGAGCCTTGACCCGGAGGACAAGCGCCTTGCGGTGCACGTCGAGGACCACCCTCTAAGCTACGGCGACTTCGAAGGCGTAATCCCGAAAGGTCAATATGGCGGCGGGACCGTCATTCTTTGGGATCGTGGTGTCTGGCGCCCGATTGGCGACGCGAAGAAAGGCTACCGCAAAGGCCATCTCGAATTCGAACTTGAGGGCGAAAAGCTTAAAGGCCGCTGGCATCTTGTACGTATGCATGGAAAGCCCGGTGAAAGCCGTGAAAACTGGCTGCTGATCAAGGGCGACGACGAAGAGGCAAGACATGATGGCGGCGCCGATATTCTGGAGGAGCGGCCGGAATCCGTGAAGACTGGCCGAAGTGTTGAAGAAGTTGCCGCCAAGCCGAAGGACACCTGGAATTCGAAGCCTGTATCGAAAAAGACCGTTAGTTCTTCCTCGGGCCAAAAACAGGCGCATGCCCTGCCGAAAGGTGCCCGCAAACAGGCGCTGCCATCCTTCGTGCCGCCGGCACTTGCGACGCTGAAACCCAAGCCACCGGAAGGCTCCCGCTGGCTGCATGAGATCAAGTTCGACGGCTATCGCCTGCAGGTCCGTATCGACCACGGCAAACTCCAGCTTCTGACCCGTAGCGGACTGGACTGGACCGAAAAGTTCGGCGATGCCGTGGCGGGAGCGCTCAAGTCGCTGCCGGCCGAAACGCTGATGATCGACGGTGAAATCGTGGTAGAACGGGACAGCGGCGCCTCGGATTTCTCTGCCTTGCAGCAGGACTTGAGCGAAGGGCGCAGCGACCGCTTCGTTTTTTATGCCTTCGATCTCCTGTATCTGGATGGCACGGATTTGCGCGGGGCGGCGCTGACGGACCGCAAGGCGCTACTGGAAAAGCTGCTGCCCGCCAGCAACCCGCATCTTCGCTACAGCGAACATTTCGAGGAAAGCGGCGGGCTTGTTCTCGATCATGCCTGCCGCCTCAGCCTCGAGGGCGTTATCTCGAAGGTCAAGGACAGCAAATACGTCTCGGGTCGCAAGGGAAATTGGGTGAAATCCAAGTGCTCGATGCGGCAGGAGTTCGTCATCGGCGGCTACACGCTGTCATCCGCGTCGGACAATGCCCTCGGCTCGCTGGCGCTCGGCGTTTATGAGGAAGGCAAGCTGCGTCATGTCGGCCGCGTCGGCACCGGCTATACCGCTGATGTTGCCGAAATGCTGCTTGGCCGCCTGAAACCGCTGGGCATCGATGATAGCCCTTTCGGCGAAAAGCTCACGGCACTTGCGCGCCGCGACCTCTATTTCGTCAAGCCGAAACTGGTTGCAGAAGTGGAGTTTCGTGCCTGGTCCGGAGATGGCAATCTGCGCCATGCATCATTCCGGGGCTTGCGGGAAGACAAGCCGGTGGACGAAATCGAACGCGAGGATAAAGCAGTGTCGGAACAAGGGACGCCGCAGTCAAAGATCAAGTTCACCCATCCGGAACGGCTTTACTGGCCGGGCGATGGCGTGACCAAGGAAGGGCTTGCCGATTATTATACGCAGGTCTGGCGCTATATGGCCCCCTTTGTAGTCAACCGGCCTCTGGCGCTGCTGCGTTGTCCTGAAGGGATTGATGGGCAGCGTTTCTTCCAGAAACACGCCTGGCGCGGTGTGAACAAGACGATAGAACAGATCAAGGATCCGAAGGACAAGGGCGGGGAACCGCTGATCCGGATTACGGATTTCGATGGCATGATGGCGCTGGTCCAGTCCGCTGCGCTTGAAATCCACCCATGGGGGGCGACAACCGCGAACTGGGAAAAGCCCGACATGATCACCATGGATATAGACCCCGGCGAGGACGTGTCATGGCAGGAGGTAATCGATGCGGCACTGGAACTGAAGCGGCGTTTCGAAGATGCCGGTTTGGCCGCTTTCGTGAAAACCTCCGGCGGAAAGGGGTTGCATGTCGTGGCACCTTTAAAACCGGAAGCGGGATGGCCAGCCTTGAAGGCTTTTGCAAAGACCATGGCGGATGACATGGCCAAGGCAGAGCCGGAGAAATATCTTGCGGTGGCAACCAAGGCGAAACGCCAGGGCCGCATCTTCCTCGACTATCTGCGTAATGGCAGGGGCAATACGGCTGTTGCGCCCTATTCGACACGTGCCCGACCGGGAGCCGCCATTTCAGCGCCAATCGAATGGGCGGAACTCTCAGATGAGATAGGTCCGGCACACTTCACGGTCAGCAATATCGGCGCGCGCCTTTCTGCCCTGAAGAAGGATCCATGGGACGGCTTTTTCGCTGCCGCGCGACCCCTGCCGAAAAAGGCCCGATGAGCGTCAGCCTTTCTTGTCCGAGGCAAGGCTTTTCTTCAAGGCATCCATGATGTTGATGACGTTGCCGCCGGTCCGGGTTTTCGTGCCGGTCTTCTTTTCCGGGGAAGAGACGGTCTTGCTCTTGGTTTTCAGCAAAGCGTTGATCTTTTTCTGGATCGGATCCTGAACCAGCGCCGGTTTCCATCCCGTCATCTGTTTGCCGATGCGTTTTTCCATCGCGTCCAGCAGCGGCTTTTCGATTTTCATCTTCGGGTCCAGCGCGTCGATGCTTTCGCGCACTTCCTCGCCATAATGCAGGGTCCACAGAATGATGCCCTTGCCTGACGGTTCCAGCAGAACCGCTCTTTCGCGGCGATAGAGAACAAGCCGCGCAATGCCGACAACGCCGTTTGCCCGCATCGCTTCCCGGATCACGCTGAAGGCTTCCGTGCCGATCTTGTCTTCCGGGCGCAGGAAGTGCGGCCGGTCGTACCATATCCAGTCGATAGAGCCTGTGGGTACGAAGGTCTGGATGTCGATGGTGCGGGTGCTTTCGAGCGCGACCGCATCGATCTCGTCATCCTCCAGCAACACATAATCGTCTTCGGCGCGGGGAAACCCCTTCACCTGGTTCTTTGCGGCCACCGGCTTGTGGGTAACGCTGTCGACATAGCGGCTTTCGACGCGATTGCCGGTTTTGCGGTTGAGAACGTGGAAGCGGTATTTGTTGCTTTCGGTTGTGGCAGGCGTCAGCGAAACTGCTGCCGTCACCAGCGACAGCTTCAGATAGCCCTTCCAGAAGACCTGCCGTGCCATGATCCGAGATCCGCCTTGTCGCCTATTGTCTCCCGGATCAACAACCACAGGGTGGCTTTTGTTCCGGGAGCTTTGGCAGAGAGGGCGGGTCTCTGTCTCAGCCGAACAGCGATGTAAGACCATAGACAGATGCGGATATCAGGGCAGCGGCGGGCATGGTCACGACCCAGGCAATGACGATATTGCCCGCAAGGCCCCAACGCACCGCCGAGACGCGACGCGCGGCACCGACGCCGATGATGGCGCCGGTGATCGTATGGGTGGTGGACACCGGAATGCCGAGCCACGTCGCGCCGAAAAGTGTCAGCGCACCGCCGGTTTCGGCGCAGAACCCCTGCATCGGGTTCAGCCTGGTGATTTTCGACCCCATGGTGTGCACGATGCGCCAGCCGCCGAACAGTGTGCCGAGCGCCATGGCCGACTGGCACGAGATCACCACCCAGAACGGCACGTAGAAGCTCTCTCCAAGATGCCCCTGGCTGAACAGCAGCACGGCGATGATGCCCATGGTCTTCTGTGCATCATTGCCGCCGTGGCCGAGCGAATAGAGCGAGGCGGAAATGAACTGCATGATGCGGAAGGTGCGATCCACGGCGAAGGGCGTCTGGCGCACGAACAGCCAGGAGACGGCAAGCACCAGCAGCAGTGCCAGGAAAAAGCCGATGGCCGGCGACATGAAGATCGCGCCCACGGTTTTCAGAAGACCCGACCAGACGATGGAATTGAAACCGACCTTGGCAAAGCCCGCACCGACGAGACCGCCGATCAAGGCATGTGACGAGCTGGAGGGAATGCCGAAGATCCAGGTGACGATATTCCAGACGATGGCGCCCATCAATGCCGCGAAGATGACCTGCGGGGAGACGATGGCCGGATCGATGATGCCGGTTCCGAGCGTTTCGGCCACATGCAGGCCGAAGAACAGGAAGGCGATGAAATTGAAGAAGGCCGCCCATGCCACCGCATATTGCGGGCGCAATACACGGGTGGAGACGATGGTGGCGATGGAATTTGCGGCGTCGTGGAGACCGTTCAGAAAATCGAAGAACAGCGCGATGGCGATAAGGCCGACAAGCAGCGGCAGTGCAAGCGCGACATCCATCAGACGTTCTCGATAACGATGCCGCTGATCTCGTTCGCCACGTCCTCGAAGCGGTCGACGACCTTTTCGAGTTCGCCGTAGATCTCGCTGCCGATCATATAGGCCATGGCATTGCCGGTCGTACCATGGCGCCGGAAGAGGTCCTTCAGGCCCTGGTCATGAAGCTCGTCGGAGCGCCCTTCGACGCGGGTGACCTCTTCGGCAATCACCGACAGGCGCTGGGCATTGGTGCCAACCTTTTCCAGAAGCGGGATGGCTTCGGCGACGAGGCTTGCCGCGCGTACGATCTCGTGGCCCATCTCGCGCATCAGCGGGTCGAATTCGGTTTGCTCGAACAGCCGGATCGTCTTGACGGTCTTGTGCATCATGTCGATGGCGTCATCCATGGACTGAATGAGGTCCTTGATATCGCCACGATCAAAGGGCGTTATGAAGCTGCGGCGAACCGCAAGCAGAACGTCGTGGGTAATATCATCCGCCTGGTCTTCGAGGGCGACGATAAGGTCGCAGTTTTTCTCGACGTCGACGCCGCTCAGAAGGTGGTCTAGAGCTGCGGCGGCTTTGACGACCGTTTCCGAATGTTTGCTAAACATGTCGAAGAAACGGTCCTCGCGCGGCATCAGCTTGCGAAAAATGCTCATCATGCGAATTGGCCCTCAATGGCGCTTTATTAGTTGTGGGGGGTGATTGTCATAAAACTGTCATAAATGCACGCGGGGCATTGATGCAACCCGGAAAATCGGCAGTATCAACGGATATGAAATCCACGAAGAAAAGCCGGAAAGCCCGTCCGGCGCGTTCCCTGACATTGCTCCAGCAACTTGCTGCTGTTCCCGAAAAGCTGTTCACCGGCTCTTTCCGGCAGCAATATGCCGCCTTATGCTTCCGTTATACCGGAAGCGGTGAAGAGATCGAAATCCTTGTTGTCACCTCTCGCACCAGCGCACGCTGGATCATTCCGCGCGGCTGGCCGATGAAACGCAAGAAGCCGCATGAGGCTGCCGCGATCGAGGCTTGGGAGGAAGCGGGCGTTCGCGGCCGCGTGAGGAAGGACGCCGTTGGCCGCTACACCTATCTCAAGATGCTCGACAATGGCGATGTCGTTCCCTGCGTTGTCGATGTCTTCCAGATCGAGATCACCGGGGAGGAAACGAGTTTCAAGGAGCGCGGCGAACGCCTTCTGGAATGGGTTCGCCCGGACGAGGCAGCAAGGCGCGTCCGAGAAATCGAATTGAAATCGCTTCTGGTCGACTTCCGCCCGAGGGGGAAGAGGAAGCGCCTGACCGAGGAAAAGTCCTGACGGCAAACGCCAGCAGCGAACCTAGGATGGTGATGCTGGTCGTTCGACCGATCCGGTCTCTCCCATCTCGTCCGGTGCCTTCGGTAGCAGGCGGGCGAAACGCCGGGTGACGCTGTCGATGTAAGACAGGATTGTCGGCACGACGATCAGGGTGAGCAGGGTGGAGCTGATGAGGCCGCCGATTACTGCGTGCGCCATTGGCGCGCGCTGCGCCCCGCCACCGCCCACGGCCAGCCCGAGCGGAATCATGCCGAAAATCATCGCAAGCGTCGTCATGATGATCGGGCGGAAGCGGATGATACCGGCGCTTGCCAGCGCTTCGTTGAGCGAAAGTCCACGCTTCCTTTCGCGGTTGGCGAAATCGACAAGCAGGATGCCGTTTTTGGTAACGAGGCCCATCAGCATGATGAAGCCGATCAGCGAGAACATGTTGATCGTGCTGCCGGCAACCAAGAGCCCGACGAGGACGCCGATGAGGGACAGCGGCAGCGACGCCATGATGGCGAGCGGTTGCAGGAAACTGCCGAATTGCGAGGCGAGCACGATGTAGATGAAGATGACCGCCATTGCGAGCGCGGTTACCATGTGGCCGACCGTCTCCTCCATGGTTTCGGCGTCGCCGCCGAAGCGGATATGGTAGCCGTCCGGCAGGTCGCGGGCGGCGGTGAGGGTCTTCAACACGTCTGTCACTTCGCCAAGCGCTCGTCCGGATATGTTGGCCGAAACCAGCACCTCGCGGCGATTGTCGATGCGGCGGATTTCGGTAGGTGCTTCCACGGTGGTGATATCGGCGACCTGATCCAGACGTACCATCAGGGGCGAGCCGTTGGATGCCGTGCGGCCGGTGGCGATCATCAACTCGCTGATCCTCGTCGTGTCGGCACGCCGCTCGCCGGGCAGGCGCACGACGATGTCGTAGCTGTTACCGCCCGCATCCGTCCATTTCGACACGTTCTCACCGGCGATGAGCGGCGAGAGCGCTGCGGCAAGGTCGGATCGGGAAATGCCGAGATCGCTTGCCGCCTCGCGTTTCAGGCGTACCGAAAGGATGGAGGTCACGTCGCGGGTGCTCGAGGTCACATCCACGAGGCCGGGGATTTTTTTCATATCTTCCATCAGACCGTCGGCGATCTTTTCAAGGATCGCCCGGTCGTCGCCAAGAATGCTGAGCTGTACGGGGCTTTCGCCACCGCCGAGACCGTTTTGCAGGATCGCGACCTCTATGCCCGATATGGCCGACAGGCGCTTGCGGATTGGATCGGCCAGCGTGACCGGAGTTCGGGTGCGCATCTCCAGCGGCACCAGTCCCACCAGAACGGCGGCGCGATGTTTACCGACGGTGCCGCCGGTATTGACGGTGGAATAGAGCATCTCGACCTCCGGGGATTCCTGGAGTGCCTTCTCGACCTGCCGCACCTTTGCCGTGGTGTACTCCAGCGAGGAGCCGACCGGTGCCGTGACGTTGATCTGGAAGCGGCCTTCATCCGTATTCGGTACGAATTCCGCACCCACCAGCGGCACCATCAGCAGGCTACCGACAAAAATGCCTGATGTGACGAGCAGGGTGACGAGCCGGTGGCGCAATGTCCAGCCGATCACGTGCCTATATTGATCGGCGAGCCATTCGAAGGCGTGATCGAAACGGGCGATCAGCCGGCCCACCGGACCGCGCCGGGTGTTGGGTTGCGCATCCGGATCGTACCAGACGCTCGATAGCATCGGATCGAGCGTGAAGGCGACGAAAAGCGAGATCAGCACGGCAGCTGAAACGGTGATGCCGAATTCGTAGAAGAACCGGCCGACGATGCCGTCCATGAAAGCGACGGGCAGGAAGACCGCCACGATTGTCGCCGTTGTCGCGATCACCGCAAGTCCGATTTCGTTCGTGCCATCGAGTGCTGCGCGGATATGGGATTTCCCCATGTGAAGGTGACGGGTGATGTTTTCGCGCACGACGATGGCGTCATCCACCAGAATGCCGATGGAAAGCGTCAGCGCCAGGAGGCTCAGGGTATTGAGCGTGAAGCCCATAACATCAATGACCGCCAGCGTGCCGATGATCGCGATCGGCAGCGTCAGTCCGGTTATGACGGTGCTGCGCCAGGAATTGAGGAACAGGAAGACGATGGCTACGGCAAGTGCCGCCCCTTCTATCAACGTCGTCTGCACCTGCGTGACGGATTCCCGGATGGGAATGGATGTGTCCGTAATGACTCGCAATTGCACGTTTTGCGGAACAAGGTCGGCATTGAGGGCGTCGAGGCGCTTTCTCACATCCGCGACAACCTGAACCGTGTTGGCATCTTGAACCTTGACGATGTCGATCGCCAGCGCAGTCTGGCCATTATAGAGGGCACGGTTTTCGGGGTCTGCAGCCCCTTCGGAGAGCGCGGCGATGTCGCGAAGATAAATGGCTACGCCACCGCGCCGGGCGACGACCATGTCCAGCAGCGCCTGCGGTTCTGCGATGCGGCCCTGCACCTGGATCGTGCGTTCGGAAACGGTATCGACAAGGCTTCCAGCCGGGCTGTTGCTGTTGCCGGTGCGTAGCGCGCTCACCACCTCGTTGATGCCGATCCCAAGCGCGCGCATGCGGGTGTCGTCGATCGTGATGTCGATCTGCCGCTTGCGGGCGCCAACCAGCGTTGCCTGCCCGACGCCGGGAACAGTCGTCAGTTGCCGCACCACCTTCTGGTCGGCAAGGGTGGTGAGTGCGGGTACGTCGAGCGACGTCGAGCTTATCGCCACCGACAGGATAGGCTCGGCGGCGGGATCGAACCGGGATATGACCGGCTTTTTGGCCTCTTGCGGGAAATTCGCGTCGATGGCGGCGATCTTGTCGCGCACGTCCTGTGCCGCGGTTGCGCTCTTAACCTCGAGCTTGAATTTTGCGACGACGACAGAGCGTCCCTCGTAGGAGGTTGACGTGATCTCGTCCAGACCGCCGATGGCGTTCAGCGCATCCTCGACCGGGCGCGTCAATTCTGTCTCCACCGTTTCGGGCGTGGCGCCCGGATAAGCGGTGGACACCACAACGACCGGAACGTCGACATTGGGGTAGAGGTCGAGCCCCAGCCGCTGCAACGAGAAAAGACCCATGACCAGAAGCGCCACCATCATCATGGTGGCGAAAACGGGATGGGAGACGGATATGCGGGTCAGAAACATCTCAGCCTGCCTTGTCGACCGTGACAGCCATGTCGGGCTGCAATTCGGGAAGCGGTGCAGTCAGGATCGTCTCACCGTCCTGTAGACCGGCGCCGATCTCGATCAGGCTGCCGTCGTTCCAGCGCGATCCCACCGCCACCGTCTGGCGGCGAAGATGGCCGTTCAGGACTTTAAGGACATGGTAGCCGGTTTCGTCTTTGCGAAGTGCGATTGCAGGAACGACAAGCGCATCGTTTTTTTCGCGCACGAGGATGGACCCGCTGGCGAACATTCCTCCCCACAGCCGGCCGTCGCGGTTGGCAAGCCGCAGGTAGACGGCAACGAAGCGCGTCCCGTCTTCGGCAACCGGGCTGATGCGGTCAACGGTGCTTCTTAGAGACTGGCCGCCGATGCCGTCAATATCGAGTTCCGCCGTCTGGCCAACGGCGACACGTGGGATGTCGCGCGTGGCAACGAGAACCTTCGCCTCAAGCATGCTTGTATCGACCAGCGTCATGAGTTCACCATCGGCACTGACGCGGGAGCCGGCTTCTGCCTGCCGGCGGGTAATGGTGCCATCAAAAGGCGCGCGGATTTCGGCATTGCGAAGGGCAAGGCGGGCGATATCCACCTGCGCCGAAAGGCTCTGCAGCCTTGCCGTTTTCACAACGACATCGCTCTTCGCCTTATCGAGCTGTTCCGCCGATGCGATGTTTTTTAACGCTAGCTGTTCGGTTCGGGTGAGGGCCTGCATCGCCAGTGTCAGTTCGGCCTCGGCCGCATCCCGGTCGCTCTGCCGCAGCAGAAGCGTCGATTGCAGTTCCTCGGTTTCGAACCGCACGAGCAGGTCGCCCGCCCGCACCGCCTGTCCGTCCCGGACGTTCATATCCAGAATTTTTCCAGCCTCGCGGGCGCGGATCACGACACGGCTGACCGGCTGAAGTTCGCCGCTGATGCTGAGCCGCTCCGCCATCGCTCGTGTGCCGATCCTTGCGACTTCCGCAGCCGTCAGTTCGAACGGGATACCGGCCGGGCTCATCGAGGTTGACGCCACGATCCCCTTCACGCGCTCGTTCGCATCGACGCTTCCGCGCGCCGGATCGAGAGCCGTGACGACGAGAGCGCAGCCCGCAAGCGCGATCCCCGCCTTGATCGTTCTTTTCACCCACATAACATAATCCTTCCAGGCAAAACTCATCCTGTGACCGCCGATCGAGCGGTCATGTCGCCTGTCGTGCAGGCTGATGTCTTCTGGATAAGTGTTCATAATTGCAGCAGCATTACCCGCCCGCATCTTCTGCGCCGCAATACTGCCGCAACCTTTCTGGCAGACAAGGAGGGGGCGAAGGGACGGTGGCAAATGAGACTTCTGTTGATTGAGGACGAAAAGGAAATGGCGGATGCGCTGTCGACGACGCTCGGCAAGCAGGGGATCGTCATCGACCATACGATGCGGCTCGGCGATGCGATGGAGCTGGCGCGCCAGCATGTCTATGATGCCATTCTGCTCGACCGTCGTCTGCCGGACGGGGAGGGGCTTACCTTCATTCCAAAGCTGCGCCGCGTCGGTATCGATACGCCGATCATCTTATTGACGGCGATGAATGAACCGGAGGAGCGGATCGAGGGGCTGAATGGCGGCGCCGACGACTACCTCGGCAAGCCGTTTCTCGTCGGCGAACTGCTGGCGCGGCTGCGCGCGGTTTTGAGACGACCGGCAAGCATCGCCCCGTCGCAGATTTCCGCAGGCCGCATCGTGATCGATCCGCTTCATCTCAGCGTCACGATCAACTCGCTTCCCTTCGATCTGCCAAGGCGCGAGCTGATGGTCCTCATCACGCTGGCGAAACGAAAAGGCAAATCCGTGCTGCGCTCGACGCTCGAGGCCGCTGTCTACAATTACGAGGAAGAAATCCAGTCCAATGCGCTCGATGCGCATATATCGCGACTGCGCAAACGCCTGCTCGACGCTTCGGCCGGGGTCAGCGTGCATAATATTCGCGGCATCGGTTATCTGCTCAGGGAAGACACATGAAAGCGCAGGGCAAGTCCAATCCGTCCTTGTGGTGGCAGTTGAGCTGGCAGCTCAGCATTGTCGTCTCCTCCATGATCGCTGTCGTCATCGTCGGACTCTGCGTTTACGGGGTGATGAAGCTCTCGCCCAATATCGGGCTCTGGAACGATTTGTCGGCGACGCTTGACGAGTCGCTTTCGCTTGATCCGCAAAAGGGTCTGGTCATTACAGAAGGACCGGCATTACGCGCCTTGAAGGCGAAGAATGAGACGTTGTGGTTCGTGGTCTCGACGCCTGACGGTCACGCGGCGACCTTCGGAACCGTGCCCGCCGTTTATGCCGAACTGGCGCGTTACGTTCATCTGATGACGGACGCCGATATTCGCGGCGGCAGCGGCATATCCGAGGTTGCTTCGGCTGAAAGTATCGAGACGACATCGGGACCCGTCAGGATCATGTTTGGCGGAACCTCAAATGCACGAGCGTCGTTTCTGACGCTTCTTGCCGGCACCTATCCGATTTATGTTCCCCTGCTGGCGGTTCTTTTGCCTGCGGTGTTCTTCTCCGTGCCGCACATCGTGCGCCGGGCGCTTGCCGGCCTGAGTTCCGTCGTCAAAAAAGCACCGGAGATCGACCCGCGACGACCGGGTTCGAAGCTTCCCGTCGAAGATGTGCCGCGCGAAGTCGTTCCGTTGATCGTTTCCTTCAACAGCATTCTCGAGCGGCTCGAAGAGCAGTTCCAGGCGCGGCAACGTTTTCTGATCGATGCCGCGCATGAATTGAGGACGCCGATTGCGATCATGCAGACCCGGATAGAGGGCCTGCCCGGACCGGACCAGCAGCGCCTGATGGGGGATGTCGCGCGGCTCGGTGAAACCGCCGAGCAGCTTCTGGCCTTTGAGCGAAACGATCAGGTGAACGACCGGCGCGAGGTGGTGGACCTTGTCGATATCGCCCGCACGGTGGTGGCAGAGCTCGCGCCGCTTGCGCTTTCGGCAGGTTACGACATCTCCTTCGAAACGCAGATCGAAAAATACGACATGCAAGGCAATCCCTTTGCCCTGCCGCGCGCCATCAGCAATATCGTGCGCAACGCCATCGACCATGGTGGAAACAAGGGGCTGATCCATGTCTCGGTTCTCGCAAACGGCGAAATCGCGATTTCCGACGAGGGGCAGGGCATACCCGAGGACCACCAGGAGCGGATATTCGAACCTTTCTATCGGGTCACCCCGAAAAGCACGGGTGCCGGACTTGGCCTCAGCCTCGTCAAGAAGATCGTCGCCAATCATAGCGGCCGTATAGTGCTGGAAAGTAACCCCTCTGGGAGCACGTTCCGGGTTCGATTCTGATTGCGCTTTGCGCTCTGTAGACCGGTCGCGGCGATTGTAATGCTGCCGCAACGTTCGCAGTCATAATGTATGGGCACGGGATCAACCGTGCCAACCGGAGTACACACAGTGACGCATCCACCGGATCGTTTTCTTCCGGATTTCCGGCGAGAAGACGGCGCGTAGAAAGCGCGTCGCCGGCCCGGAACCTCGCGCATTGCTGCAGCGCCATTGATCGCAGCAGAGCACCAATCCGATTTCATATTCGGTTCATTCTGGGCGCGCACAGTCCCGGCCAAATCACCCACGCCCCAGTCCAAACAGTCATACTCCCCGGAATTTTACGATGTCGCATACTGAAATCGCCGCATTCGCTGCGGAAAGAAACTCGGCGAAACCCGAGCCGGTCATCGCTGCGCAAACCATGACTGGCGATGGGCTGGAACTCCTCCGTTTTCCCCTGGCCTGGAGCGTTGCGACCTTCGTTATGCGCGCCCACTGGAAACGGGGCTTCCTTTTCTGGATGCGTTTTTTGGCTCATCCGCTTGTAACGCTGCGGTGGTGGCGGTTTCTGTCCCGATTCTCGGCGACGCAAAAACTGCCACCACCACATGACGAGCTTCTTCAGAAACCCCTGTCGAAATTCCTCGTCGGCAAAATCTCCTATGGAAGACGGCTGGAGTTTCTCATGGAGAATTTCATCATCGCCAGCGGTTGTTTTTCCAGAGAGGTTATGGCTGCGCTCTGGAGTGGAAAAACGATCGCAATCGGCACCATAGGCGGCCGTGCTAACGAATATCGCTGCACGCTTGCTCTTGCGGATTTATGTGGCGGCCGCCACGAAGGCGCTCTCGCGGTTCGGTTGATCAGAACCCGTGACGACGTCACCTTGTGGACGACGAAGTTTATTTTCGTGACGCAGGATGAGGGCGGGTACAGGACGATTGCCGTTGGCGGCATGCAGGGGCCACGCGCCGCAAAGCAGGAGATGGTGGCAGTAACGCGCGACCTTGCGGGTCTTCGCCCGAAGGATGCCGTTTTGATGCTGCTGCAAGGCCTAATCGAGACGGAAGCGGGTTCCTATTTCGCCGTCTCCCACGCCCGACACCCGATCAATTATCGTCGCGCGCGGCGGCAGAAAATGTTGCTTTCCGACATAGACGCTTTTTGGCGGGAACGTTCCGCCGAGCCGGACGACATGTTCGGTTTTCAGGTGCCGGTTTCAAGCCTCGAGGGCGCGGACAAGCGCAGCAAGATGAAGCTTGCCTTCTTTGCGATGGCTGCCCGGCTTTGCGAGGGCAACGCTGGGAGTGCTGCGAAGAGTTGAGACCGCAGATCCCAGTTGGCCCTCGACACCGTCACGCCGCTGCATCGGCAACGCGGCCGAGTTTTTGCAGGCCGCATTCGCGGACGATCTCGGCAATATGGGTAAACTGCGCCGAGAGCGGATTGCTCTTGCGCCACACCATGCCGATGGTGCGGGATGGTCTTGGCTCTGCCAGCCGAAATACCGAGACGGTGGATTGCCGCGTTTCCATATCGACAGCCATCTGCGGAATGAGCGTGACGCCGATGCCGGCGCCGACCATCTGGACCAGCGTCGAGAGCGAACTGCCCTCCATCAGCACGCGCGGCGGCGCGTTCGTCGTACTGCAGAAAGACAGTGCCTGATTGCGGAAACAATGGCCTTCCTCGAGCAGCAGCAGGCGCATTTCACCGAGCTTGCCAGCGCTCGGCACCGGCATCCCCGCATCCTCCATCGGCCGGACCAGAATGAATTCCTCGGAAAACAGCGGAACCTCTTCCAACGACGCTTCAGACACCGGAAGCGCGACGATTGCCATGTCCAGCCTGGCTTCCAGGAGGTCCTCGATCAGTTTCTGTGTTACCGCCTCGCGCGGGCGCGTTTCCAGTCCCGGATAATGCCGGGTGAGCGTCTTGATGACTTGCGGTAAAAGATAGGGTGCGACGGTAGGAATGACGCCGATGCGCAGGCGACCGCTGAGCGGGCCGTGCCTTGCCCTCGCCAAATCCTGCAATTCGTCCACCGAACGCAGGATCAGGCGGGTGCGTTCGGCGAATTCATCGCCGAGAGCGGTCAGCCTGATCTGGCGACTGCCCCGTTCGACGAGCGGTGCGCCGATCAGCTCTTCCAGTTCCCTGATCTGTAGCGAAAGTGCTGGCTGGGAAATGGAGCACGCCTCCGCTGCCCGCCCGAAATGGCCGATCTTCGCCAAGGCGTCGAAATAACGCAGGTGTTTCATCGATAGTCCAATCATAAGCTGAGCATATCGCAGCCTTTAGAATATACAATTGGAAATTATGGAACCCGGCTGTTAGTCATCGTCATGACAGAAAGAGGATGTAACTGTTCGGTATCACCAGCGTCACTGCGCGGTTTCCATAAGGGTGACCCGCTGTGGGCTGTGGCTCCAACATGCTGCACATGTCGAATTGATTATTTCGTTTAATTACTAAACCCATCGGAGGGCGAAATGGACGCAACTTCAAAACCGGCTGGCAAGTGTCCCGTCATGCATGGAGGCAATACGGCCTCCGGTAAATCGGTTACCGAATGGTGGCCGAACGCGCTGAACCTCGATATCCTGCATCAGCACGACACCAAGACCAATCCGCTCGGCACCTCCTTCAACTACCGCGAAGCGCTGAAGACGCTCGACGTCGAGGCCCTGAAGGCCGATCTGCGCGCCCTGATGACGGAAAGCCAGGACTGGTGGCCGGCCGACTGGGGCAGCTATGTCGGCATGATGGCCCGCGTGACTTGGCATGCAGCCGGTTCCTACCGCGTGACGGACGGACGCGGCGGTGCCAACACCGGCAACCAGCGCTTTGCACCGCTCAATTCCTGGCCTGACAATGTGAACACCGATAAGGGCCGCCGCCTGCTGTGGCCGATCAAGAAGAAATACGGCAACAAGATTTCCTGGGCCGATCTCATCGCGCTTGCCGGAACGATCGCTTATGATGTCGCGGGTCTGAAGACATTCGGTTTCGCCTTCGGCCGCGAGGATATCTGGGCTCCCGAAAAGGACACCTATTGGGGTGACGAAAAGGAATGGCTGGCACCGAGCGATGGTCGTTACGGTGACGTGACCAAGCCTGAGACGCTCGAAAATCCGCTTGCCGCCGTGCAGATGGGTCTTATCTACGTCAATCCGGAAGGCGTCAACGGCAAGTCCGATCCGCTGGCGACAGCCGCGCAGATGCGCGAAACCTTTGCCCGCATGGGCATGGATGACGAAGAAACCGTCGCGCTCACCGCAGGCGGCCACACCATCGGCAAGTCGCACGGCAATGGCAGCGCCGCGAACCTCAGCCCCGATCCGGAAGCAGCAGGCCCCGAATATCAGGGTCTCGGCTGGATCAACACCAAGGGTCGCGGCATCGGCCGTGACACCGTGGTGTCCGGCATTGAAGGTGCCTGGACAAGCGAACCGACCAAGTGGGACAACGGCTTCTTCGACATGCTGTTCAAGCATGAGTGGACATTGACGCACAGCCCGGCTGGCGCGTCCCAGTGGGCACCGATCACCATTGCCGAAGAGGACAAGCCTGTTGACGTCGAGGATCCCTCGATCCGCACCATCCCGATGATGACCGATGCCGACATGGCCCTGAAGGTCGATCCGATCTACCGCGAGATTTCGCTGAAGTTCAAGGATGACCAGGACCACTTCTCCGAGGTCTTTGCCCGCGCATGGTTCAAGCTGACCCACCGCGACATGGGTCCGAAGTCCCGCTACTTCGGCCCGGATGTTCCCGCAGAAGACCTGATCTGGCAGGACCCCATCCCGGCAGGTTCCACGAGCTACGATGTCGCTGCCGTAAAGGCAAAGATCGCCGCTTCCGGTCTGGTGGTCGCCGATCTGGTCTCGACCGCATGGGACAGCGCCCGTACCTTCCGTGGTTCGGACAAGCGCGGCGGCGCCAATGGTGCGCGCATCCGCCTTGCGCCGCAGAAGGACTGGGAAGGCAACGAGCCCGCCCGTTTGGCCCATGTGCTTTCGGTGCTGGAGCCGATTGCCCGTGAAACCGGCGCCAGCATCGCTGATGTCATTGTTCTCGCCGGCAACTACGGTGTTGAGCAGGCGGCGAAATCAGCCGGCTTCGATGTCGCCGTGCCTTTTGCACCCGGTCGTGGCGATGCCTCAGCCGAGCAGACTGATGCAGACAGCTTTGCCCCGCTCGAGCCGCTGGCGGATGGTTTCCGCAACTGGGTGAAGAAGGACTATGTCGTCAGCCCTGAAGAACTGCTGCTGGACCGCGCTCAGCTTCTGGGCCTCACGGCGCCGGAACTGACCGTTCTCATCGGTGGCTTGCGCGTCATTGGCGCCAATTACGGCGGCGGAGCACATGGTGTGTTCACGCAGACCCCAGGTGCTCTGACCACCGATTTCTTCACAACGCTGACGGATATGGCCTATTCCTGGGTTCCGACCGGCGGAAATCTCTATGAGATTCGCGATCGCAAGTCCGGAGCAACCCGATATACGGCGACCCGCGTGGACCTCGTTATCGGCTCCAACTCCATCCTGCGTGCCTACGCGGAAGTTTATGCGCAGGACGACAACAAGGAAAAGTTCGTGCGTGATTTCGTCGCCGCCTGGACAAAGGTCATGAACGCCGACCGTTTTGACCTTGTCTGATAAGGCTGACTAGTCCAAAAAGCCCCTCCCTGAGCGATCAGGGAGGGGCAATTTTCTATCTGCGGTCTGAGGATGGAACCGGTTTTTCGGGTGATGGCTTTTCGCCACTATCCCCCGGCGCCTTGCCGCCCTTTTCATTCTCATGCGCATCCGGCCCAGCGACGATGACGCCGCGGCCCTGCTCTTCGCGCTTCTTGTCGGCGAAATCGCCGGGATCCTTTTTGTCGTTCATACTGATCTCCCTTCGTGATTTCATTTGTCTGGAGATCAAACGGCTGGTCGGGGCAGAGGTTCCAAGGCTCACATTGTTGCGGGATCGACTGGCAGCACAGCAATGTTTTGCATTACAACCATCTTTGCTATTAACATGAATTGATAAGTCATGTTATTGCGGCCTCATATGGTGGAGCGTGCGGCGCCGTTATCGTGACGCGCATGTCTTACATGGCTTCAACCTCGGCTCGACAACTGAACGGTACCTGCATTGAGTTTCTGGCACTCCATGACCTGGCACACGGAAGGGATCAGCGTCACTGCGCCGGTCAAATGGCGCCAGCTGGACGGGCTCGTCAGCGCTTTCTGGGAGGCAGAGAGCCAGATGGGCGCGAAGGGTTATTACCTGGCCGCCGATCCGCGTATTATGATATTTTTCAACGATGTCTCGTCGCGCATCAGCATTTCCAACCGCGACGGCGAGTTCACGCAGCATTCCCGCCCCATGACGCGGGCGGTCTATGTGCCGGCCGGTGTTCCGATGTGGACGAGCAGCAATGCCACGCACCGGTTTTCGCATCTCAATCTGCATATCCACAAGGACCGCCTGCTGCGTTTCCTGTCGCCATCGGTCGGCAGTTCGGCGGCGATGACAGCCTTGCGCCGCCCGGTCGAGATACAGGATATCGGCTCGGTCGAAACACTGGCTGGACTGCTCGTCGATGAACTCGCCGAGCCTTCGAAACATGCGGTCTATGCGGAAAGCCTTGTTGGCAGCATCGTTGCCGGTCTTCTCGATATTCCCGGATCTTCGCCGGAACAGGTAAATGGCAGGCTGACGCAGGCGCATATGAACAAGCTGCTTGCCCGTGTCGAAAGCCGCGGCGACGACCGCATGACGGTTGCAGAAATGGCCGACATCGTCGGGCTTTCGGAAAGCTGGTTCGCAACCGTGTTCCGCCAGACAACGGGCAAGACGCCGCTGCAATGGCAACTGGAGCGGCGGATAAGCCTTGCCCAGAAACTGTTGCTGGAAGGCGATCTCACCGTGGCCGATATCGCCGCCCAGCTAGGCTTTTCCGATCAGGCCCATTTGACCAAGGCCTTCCGCCAGTCCGTGGGCAATACGCCAGCCGCCTGGCGGCGCATGCACAGGCTGCTTTGAATGGTCGCCTTGCCGTCTGCGCGGAGCGGGGTTGGCGCATGCCTTGAGCTTCGTTCTACGTCACCCCAGGGGATGACGTAGAACGTTAGGGTGGTTATGTAATATTTTGAAAAGTAAGGATATACTTATTCTCACCACGTCTTGCGCAGCGTAGCCGAGAACGCTCGGCCGGGGTTGTAGAAGTCTGCGCCGAAACCGCCGTAAGAGACGTGCTTCTCGTTGAAGAGGTTGGAAACATTCACCTCCAGCGAGGTGGTTTCCTGGATTTTGTAGCTGAATGCTGCGTCCATGGTCACGCTGCTGCCGGTCGAAACCTTGTTCGCATCATCAAAGTAATACGCGCCGGTGAAGCGTCCGCCGAGCCCGAAGGTCATGTCGCCGCGTTTGTCGTTGCCGGCCAGCGTGTAGTTCACCCAAAGCGAGGCCTGATGTTCAGGCACGAATTGCGGGCGGTTGCCGACATTGCCGGCGGTGCCGTTTTCGGTAATTTCCGCGTTGAGATAGGAATAGGCCGCCGTCAGGCTCAACTCGTCGGTAACTTCCGCCTTGGCCTCGAGGTCGAGACCGCGCACGCGCACCTCGCCGATGGTGGTGGGCAGGGTGGTGATCGGGCTGGTGACGGTAATATTGTTTTTCTTCAGGTCGTAGATCGATGCCGTGAACAGGGCAGGAAAGGCATCCGGGCGATACTTCACGCCAAGCTCGATCTGCTCGCCGCGTTCGGGCTCGACGGTCAGGCCCGAGGCCGGCACCACGGATTCGGCGTAGCTGATATAGGGCGCGATCTCATTCGTGACCTTGTAAGACACGCCGATGCGCTTTGTCAGTTCGCTGATATCGCCGCTTGCCGTCGTGCCGTTCAGCCTGTTGGTCTGGTCGGTGTCGATCCAGTCATTGCGCAGACCGGCGCTGACGGTCAGCCTGTCGAAGAAGGTCAGGTCCTGCTGGAGGTAGAGTGCCCTTGTCTTTTGATCCGTCAGCGAGCTGGCGTAGAGCGGCACTGAGGCGGGTGCACCGGTATAGACCGGGTTCAGCCAGTTGATGCCTGGCGCAGAACCGAAGTAGCTTTTGCTGCCGGACGAGTAGTCGTTATAAAAAACGCCAACAAGGCTGCGGCTTTCGACGCTTTCGAACGTCGTGTCATATTGTAGCCGGGTGTCGATCAGGAAATTCTCGGTTTCGGTCTCGTTGCCGAAATAGGAACGGTTGGCGATGGTCGAGCCATTGGTCGGTGTGGACGAAATATACGCATAACCGAAATCGGTATTTGCCTTGCTGTAGCGCGCGTTCGAACTCAGCGTCAGGCCAGAGCCGAAATCATGGTCGAACATCACGCTCAGCGAATTGCGGTTGGTGCCGCGGTAATTATAGTCCGGTTCACCGAAGAAACGGCTCCTGTCGAAATGCGAGCCGACCGGATGGCCGCCGCCGCCGGGAACGCCGTCCTTGTTGAGATGATCGTAAACGACGGTGAGGCTGGTGGCGTCGGTGGGCCGCCATGTCAGGCCGCCCATGAAGAATTTTTCATCGTCGCGGGAATAGTCATATTCCGCGTCGGCATTTCTGAGCTTGCCGGTCAGGCGGTATGACAGTGTGTCGTCGCTGGTGATGTTGTCGCCGAAATCGAAGCCGGTTTCTGCGCGGCTATAGGAACCGCCGGTTACATAGGCCTCACCGAAACGGCTGCGTTTGGGAACCTTGGTCGAGTAGTTCACCGAACCGCCGGGATCGGAAACGCCAAAGGTCGTGGAATTGCCGCCCTTCAGGACTTCCACGCGCTCATAGGCATAGGTCTCTTCGCGCAGCGCGCCGAAGGGCCGGCCGAGCGTCAGCCCGTCGCGATAGGTGTAGGCGTCGAAACCGCGAATCTTGAAATAGTCGAAACGGTCGTCCGAGCCGTAGAAATCCGTGGTCACACCTGCCGTGTATTGCAAGGCTTCTTCCACGGTCTGCACACCGCGCTGCTGCATTTCCTTGGCGGTGATGACGGAAACGGCAGCCGGCGTATCGAGAATGTCGGTTGCCATCTTGCTGCCGCTTGTCGTGCGGGTGGCGACGATCGACTTCTGGTCATTGTCACCGCTGTCGATGGTGATGCGCTCGAGAACCGTGCTTCCGCCCGTATTGGCAGCCTCCTGCGCCAGCGAACGAACGGGCAGTACCGTCACAAGCGCCGTGCAGGCAAGAAGGGCTGCCTGCCCGTAGCGCAGTCGCGCGGTCCTGCCGTTGACGCCATTCATTTCAGTGTTCATTGCTAAATTCCAGAAGTTGATGCCCCAATCGCCGCTTCCACGGCCCGCTCTCGAAGCGCCCAATAACTTGAGAAAGTTTGTCCGGTATTGTAACTTTTTGCGGTTTTGTACAAAACCCCGGAAATTTCACCACTGTTGTGGCGGCATTTCCTCACCGGGGTTGACGGGGGCATGTGAAGCTGAGAGTTCAAGTCCACTTTTGAACCGTTGAGAGCTTCGCCCATGCTTTTCCTGTTTCGCTGCCTCGCGCCGGCATTCGTGTTTTTCCTGTCGATGATCGCGCCGACCATTGCCTCGGCGGAAGAGGCGACGCGCTATCCCGTCGTCATCAAACACGCCTTCGGCACGACCACGATTGCGAGAAAGCCTCAGCGTGTCGCGACCGTCGCCTGGGCAAACCACGAGGTGCCGCTGGCGCTCGGCATCGTACCCGTCGGTTTTGCCGCGGCCAATTTCGGCGATGATGACGGTGATGGATTGCTGCCTTGGGTGGCGAAGCAGCTTTCCACCCTGGGTGCTGCAAAGCCCGTTCTGTTCGATGAGGGTGATGGTATCGATTTCGAGGCCGTGGCGGCAACGCAGCCGGATGTCATCCTCGCCGCCTATTCCGGTCTCAGCCAGTCCGACTACGATACGCTAAGCCAGATCGCACCGGTCGTTGCCTATCCCGTGTCCCCGTGGGCAACCGACTGGCGCGAGATGATCCGGCTGAACAGTGCCGGGCTTGGCATGGCGGCGGAAGGTGAGGCGCTGATCAAACGCATCGAGGGTGAGATCGCGCAGGTGGTTGCGGGCCATCCGCAGCTGAAGGGCAAGTCGGCGATGTTCGTCACCCATCTCGACGCCACCAATCTCAGCGTCGTCAATTTTTATACCGCCAATGACAGCCGCGTGAAATTTTTCACCGATCTTGGGCTGACTTCGCCGAAGAGCGTGGCGGAGGCGACGAAACCGGGGCAATTCGCCGCCGGCGTCAGCGCCGAGCGAGTCGATGCCTTTGACGATGTCGATATCGTCGTGACCTATGGCAGCCAGCCACTGCTCAAGGCGATGCGGGCCGATCCGCTGCTTGCCCGAATGCCCGCCGTTGCCCATGACGCCATCGTCATGCTGGGGCGTGATCCGCTCGGCACCGCATCCAATCCCACACCGCTGTCGATTTCCTGGGTTTTGAAGGATTACGCCGATCTTCTGGCGAAAGCAGCGGATAAGTCCTCCGGTAAAGCGAAATGACAATGGAAGGGCCTGCCAAAGGTCCGGCCGTGCTGCCAGGTGGCCGCTCCAACCGCATGCGGACCGCATGGCTTATCGCCGTGCTGGCGCTTCTGGCGCTGCTATGTGCGCTTTCCGTCGCGATTGGCACCCGTGACGTCACGTTCGCTGACATCACGGCAGCGCTTGCCGGTCGCGTGGAGACGGTGGCGGAAGCGGCTGTTGCGGTTCGCCTGCCGCGAACGCTGCTTGCCCTGCTGTCCGGGGCAGCGCTTGGGCTCGCTGGCGCCATCATGCAGGGTGTTACGCGCAATCCGCTTGCCGATCCCGGTATCCTTGGCGTCAATATGGGCGCCTCACTTGCCGTCGTTATCGCCATCGTCTGGTTCGGCATTGCCTCGGCGCAGGCCTTTATCATCACGGCGATTGTCGGGGCAGGTGCGGCTGCGGTCTTCGTTTATGTCGTCGGTTCGCTCGGACGGGGTGGGGCAACGCCGCTAAAACTCGCTCTGGCGGGTGCCGCCACCTCTGTCGCCTTCTCCTCACTCGTCATTGCCGTCGTGCTGCCGCGCAGCGATATTGCCGGCGGCATCCGTTCCTGGCAGATCGGCGGTGTCGGTGGTGCGACCTTTGAGCGGATTGAGACCGTGCTGCCGTTTCTCGCCGCCGGTTTTGCCATCAGCCTTCTTTCGGCACGCAAGCTGAATTCTCTGGCGCTTGGTGATGAGCTGGCCGCCGGTCTTGGCGAGAATGTCGTGGTCGCGAGAGCCGTTGCATCCTTTGGTGCCATCCTCCTCTGCGGCGCGGCGACTGCCATCTGCGGGCCAATCGGTTTCGTTGGGCTGGTCGTTCCGCATCTCTGCCGCCTGCTCGTTGGCGTCGACAATCGCTGGCTTCTGCCATTTTCCGCGCTCGGCGGCGCCTGTCTGCTGCTTGCGGCCGATATTGTCGGGCGCATCGTGGCGCGGCCGTCCGAACTCGATGTCGGTATCGTCACCGCCCTTGTCGGCGCACCTTTCTTCATCTGGATCGTCAGACGTCAGCGGGTACGCGAACTGTGAACATGCACACGTCCGTCATGGAAACATTGGTTTCCAATCGTCACGACCGCCAGCGCCGGCGTCGCCTTGTCATTGCAGCCCTTTCAGCTCTTTTGATCGCGGTTTTCGCATTGACGCTGATGCTGGGACAATCCTTCACGCCGCCCGGCGACGTCCTGCGGGTACTGCTCGGAGAGGACATTGCCGGCGTCACTTTCACGGTCGGGCAGTTGCGCCTGCCACGCGCGCTGCTCTCCGTTCTCGCGGGTCTGAGCTTCGGGCTGGGTGGTGTCGCCTTCCAGATCATGCTGCGCAACCCGCTTGCCAGCCCTGACATTATCGGCATCAGTTCCGGCGCAAGTGTGGCAGCGGTGTTTGCCATCGTCGTCCTGCATCTGAGTGGACCGCTCGTTTCGGTTTTCGCCGTCGTCGCCGGGCTTGGCGTCGCATTGCTGGTCTATCTGCTGTCCTTCCGCAACGGCGTTGCCGGAACGCGGCTGATCCTTGTCGGCATCGGCATTTCGGCCATGCTCGAAAGTTTCATCGCCTATATCCTGTCCGTTGCACCGGCCTGGACGCTGCAGGAGGCGATGCGCTGGCTGACGGGCAGCGTCAACGGCGCAAAACTTGCCCAGACGCTGCCGCTCTTCATTGCGCTCATCCTTTTTGGCGGCCTGCTGCTCAGTCGCGCGCGCGATCTCGAGGCATTGAGGCTTGGCGATGATACGGCCGCGGCGCTTGGGGTCCAGGTGGGGAGAACGCGCATCATCGTGATTATCGCCGCCGTCGGCATGATCGCCTTTGCCACGGCAGTTTCGGGGCCGATTGCTTTCGTCGCCTTTCTGTCCGGGCCGATTGCCGCGCGCATCGTTGGCAGCAACGGGTCGCTGCTCATTCCGGCCGCGCTGGTTGGGGCAGCCTTGGTGCTGGTGGGCGATTATTGCGGCCAGTTCCTGCTGCCGGGCCGTTACCCGGTCGGCGTCGTCACCGGCGCGCTCGGCGCGCCCTATCTGATCTACCTTATCGTGCGGGTAAACCGCAGCGGAGGCTCGTTATGACCAGCCACTCCCTTTCCGTGAACTGTCTTTCTGCCGGATACGGTGAAAGCCTCATCATCGAAGGGCTGGATCTTGTCGTTCCGCGCGGCCAGATCACCGTCATCGTCGGTGCCAATGCCTGCGGCAAGTCCACGCTTCTTCGCAGCATGTCGCGGCTTATCTCTCCCCGCGCCGGTCAGGTCCTGCTCGACGGAAAGTCGATCCACCGTCTTCCCTCGCGCGAACTTGCAAGACGGATGGGTCTTTTGCCGCAGTCACCGATTGCGCCTGAGGGCATCGTCGTTGCCGATCTGGTCAGCCGCGGCCGGCATCCTCATCACGGCCTTTTCGCGCGCTGGTCGCGCCAGGACGATGAGGCCGTGGCCGCAGCCCTCGTCGCCACCGATACGGTCGAACTTGCCGAGCGGCCGGTGGACGAACTCTCCGGCGGGCAACGGCAACGCGTATGGATCGCCATGGCGCTCGCCCAGGAGACCAAGATATTGCTGCTCGACGAACCCACCACCTTCCTCGACATCAGCCATCAGGTGGAAGTGCTGGATCTTCTGACGGACCTCAACCATGCCCGTCAGACCACCATCGTCATGGTGCTGCACGATCTCAATCTCGCGGCGCGCTACGCCGATCATCTGGTCGCCATGACCGGTGGAAAGCTACATATCTGCGGCACGCCGGAGGAGGTGCTGACGGAAGAAAACGTGCGGCACGTCTTCGGCATAGAAAGCCGTGTCATCGAAGACCCGACGTCGGGCAAACCAATGATGCTGCCGATCGGGCGGCACAGGACGGCGGCGCAACGAGCGCAGTAATACATCTATTTTTGCGGTGACCGTCTGCGTCCACGGGTGGTGGTCTTAACCGGACGCATCGAAAGCGGCATTTGCCACATCACCGGACCCACCGTTCACGATGAGGCGCAGATTCCATTCGGCGGGGTGAAGGCCTCCGGTTACGGCCGTTTCGGCGGCACGGCGGGCATTGCGGAATTCACCGAACTGCGATGGGTCACGCTGCAGGACGGACCGTTGGATTACCCGATTTAACCCGGAAGCATCACCGGCTGGCTGGTCACGTCAACGCTTCTCGTCGATCAGCCAGCCGGTGAGTTTTCTGACCGCACTGTCGCTGCTTTTCGGCCTCAGCAACCAGTAGCCGCGACCCGGCGCATCCAGACTCGGGCCTGCGGTCACCAGCACGCCTGCCTCGACCAGCGGATCGACCAGTCCGGCCCAGCCGAGGGCAAAACCCTGTTCGCCGATCGTTGCCTGAACCACCATGGTGTAATTGTTGAAACTGATGTCTCCGCTTTCGTTTTCCGCGCCTCTCAGCACGCCGAAATGCTTGAAATAGGACGCCCAGTCGAACCAGTGCGCCTGTGAGGTATTTTCGAGGTGGATGAGTTTCAGCCGTGAAAAATCACTGACGGTTTCGGGTGCCGACTGCTCCGCCAAAAGCGCCGGCGAACAGACGGGCGTGACCTTCTCCGAAAGCAGCAGCACCGCGCCGTCGCCGGCATCCTGCCGCGTGCCGAAGATGATCATCACGTCGCTGTCGTGTTTGCCCTGTCCGAGCGGATCCTGCGTGGCGACGATCTGGATGTTGATGTCAGGATTGAGCGCGCGAAAACCATGCATGCGCGGGATCAGCCAGAGAGAGGAGAAGGCATAGTCCGTGTGCAGGCGGATCGTCTGCCGTTCCTCCGTTCGGCGAAGTTGCTGGGCCAGAAGGTCGATGGCATCGACATTGCGCGAGACGATCTCGAACAGCTTTTGCCCCTCGGCCGTCAACTCGATGCCGCGATGTTTACGCCGGACCAGCGCAACACCCAGATCGTCTTCCAGCCGGCGGATCTGATAGCTGACGGCTGGCTGGGTCAGCCGCAGGGATGCCGCCGCTGCCGTCAGGCTGCCGCGACGGGCGACCTCGGTAAAAATGCGCATCCATCCAAGATCGAGCGGCCGCTCTGTCATAGAAATTCCTTATATCAGTCATCGAAAAATACCCGCTTCACAGGCAAAAACAATGTGGTGTTCAATAAACTGGACTAATAAAAGGGGAGCCGCAATGAAAACCGTTTCTCGCATGCACCGCATCGCCGCCGGTCTGTTTTTGTCCGTGGCGGCCTTCTCCAGCCCGCTTTATGCCGCCGATGATGCGGCCTGCAAGACCATTCGCCTCAGCGATCCCGGCTGGACCGACATCACCGCCACCAATGGCGTCGCCTCGGTTCTGCTCGATGCTTTGGGGTATGAGGCCGACGTCAAGACGCTATCGGTGCCGATCGGTTATCAGGCCATGAAAAACGGCGAGATCGACGTCTTTCTCGGCAACTGGATGCCCGCCCAGAAATCCTTCGTTGACGACCTCAACGCCGCCAAGGCGGCCGACGTGATGACGAAAAACCTTGAAGGCGCCAAGTTCACCCTGGCAGTGCCTTCCTACATGGCCGAAAAGGGCGTGAAGGATTTTTCGGATCTTGCCAAACACGCTGACGAATTTGAAAGCAAGATTTACGGCATCGAGCCGGGCGCACCTGCCAACCAGAACATTCAAAAGATTATCGATGCCAATGATTTCGGTCTGAAGGGCTGGCAGCTTGTCGAATCCGGCGAGCAGGCGATGCTGGCGCAGGTGGAACGGGCCGGAAAAGACAAAAAGGCGGTCGTCTTCCTCGCCTGGGCGCCGCACCCGATGAACGAGAAGATCGATATCGCCTATCTCTCCGGCGGTGACGCCTATTTCGGCCCGAATTTCGGTGGCGCCGAGGTCTATACGCTTGCCCGTACCGGTTGGCCGCAGCAATGCCCGAATGCGGCGACGCTTTTCAAGAACCTCAAATTCGATATCGGCATGGAAAATGCACTGATGGGTTCCATTCTCGGTGGCGAGGATTCCAAGGCGGCGGCAGCGGCGTGGCTGAAGGCCAATCCGACAGCGCTGGATGGCTGGCTGCAGGGCGTTACCACGCTGGATGGCAAGCCGGGTGCGGATGCCGTCAAAGGCAAGCTTGGCCTCTGAGACTGTAGGGTGAAATGCCGCGTCCCAATATCCTGATCCTGATGGCCGACCAGTTCAACGGGACGTTCTTTCCCGATGGCCCGGCCGACTTTCTCCATGCGCCACATCTGAAAGCGTTGGCGGAGCGGTCTGTCCGTTTCGCCAATACCTATACGGCAAGCCCGCTTTGCGCGCCGGCCCGGGCTTCGTTCATGTCCGGTCAATTGCCCAGCCGGACGCGGGTTTACGACAATGCCGCCGAATTCGCGTCGGATATTCCGACCTATGCGCATCACCTGCGGGCGGCGGGTTATTACACCGGCCTTTCCGGAAAGATGCATTTTGTCGGACCGGACCAGCTGCACGGCTTCGAAGAGCGTCTGACGACGGATATTTATCCAGCGGATTTCGGCTGGACGCCTGATTATACCAAGCCGGGCGAGCGGATCGACTGGTGGTATCACAATCTCGGTTCGGTCACCGGCGCGGGCGTTGCCGAAATCACCAATCAGATGGAATATGACGATGAGGTTGCCTATCACGCAACCCGAAAGCTCTACGATCTGTCGCGCCGGCTCGATGACCGCCCGTGGTGCCTGACCGTCAGCTTCACCCATCCGCATGACCCGTATGTGGCACGGCGGAAATTCTGGGATCTCTATGAGGATTGCCCGGCACTCGATCCGCAGATACGGGCGCTTCCCTTCGAGGAGCAGGATCCGCATTCGAAGCGGTTGCTCGAAGCCTGTGATCATCAGGCCTTCGCTATTTCGTCCGACGAGATACGCCGGGCGCGGCGCGGTTATTTCGCCAATATCTCCTATATCGATGAGAAGGTCGGCGAAATTCTCGACGTATTGAAGGCGACGCGGATGGAGGAGGACACGATCATCCTGTTCCTCTCCGACCATGGCGACATGCTGGGCGAGCGCGGCCTGTGGTTCAAGATGTGCTTTTTCGAGGGCTCGGCCCGTGTGCCCTTGATGATCGCAGCACCCGGCTGGCAACCGGCGCTTATCGACGCGCCGGTTTCGACGCTGGATGTCACACCGACGCTGTGCGGTCTGGCAGGCCTCGATATTACCTCACTGAAACGCTGGACGGATGGCGAAGACCTTTCGGCTTTGGCTGCGGGAACAGGCGAGCGCGGGCCGGTGCCGATGGAATATGCCGCAGAAGGTTCGATCGCGCCACTCGTCGCCATCAGGGATGGCCGCTACAAGCTCTCGGTCTGCGAGGTCGATCCGCCGCTGCTCTATGATCTCGAGACTGATCCTGACGAGCGGATAAACCTTGCCGGCAATCCTGAATTCGCTGATGTGCTGTCATCGCTTTCGGCTGAAATCGGCCGACGCTGGCAACTGCCCGTTTTCGACGCATCGGTGCGGGAAAGTCAGGCGCGGCGCTGGGTGGTTTACAAGGCGCTGCGAAACGGCGCCTATTTCCCGTGGGATTATCAGCCGTTGCAGAAAGCCTCGGAACGCTACATGCGCAACCACATGGACCTGAACGTCCTGGAGGAGAACCAGCGTTTTCCACGCGGGGAATAAACGCTGGCAGGGATTATGCGGCGGCGGTCGTTCTCGGCGCGCCGCCCGTGGCCTGCACGGCAAGGCTACCCGCCGCGACGCCTGCCTCAAGGCATTGCTTCTCGTCCGCCCGCCGAAGCCAGGCATCGATGAAACCGGCATTGAAGGCATCACCCGCGCCCGTCGTGTCGACGACGGGTACTTTCTTTGCCGCCGCATGGTGGAGGCCGGTTTGCGAGGACACCCAGGCGCCCTCTGCCCCGCCTTTCAGCGCGACGACAGGAAACGATCCGGACAAGGCTCTGGCCGCCGCCTCAGGGTCAGAATGGCCTGTGATCGCCTCGGCTTCTTCGAGGTTGGGCAAAAACACGTCGACTCCATCACACGCCTTGAGCAGGCCCTTGTCGTAAATCAGCGAAGCATCCCAGCTGGGATCGAGCGAGACGGACAGTCCGCTGTCCCTGGCGCGGGATACGAGATCGGGGATTTCGTGCAGCGTGGCGAATTCCGCGATGTGCAGATGGCAGGCCCCGTTCCACGAAAAGGCGGCATCGAGCGTCGATGGCCGGGCGATACCGGCGCGCCGTGTCAAAAACGCCCTGTCATGGCCAACCACCGTCGCGACGGTGACCTGCGGGCCCGCATCTGCCGAGTGTTCCAGAAATTGCAGGTCTACACCGCTTTGCTGCATTTTCTCGCCGATGGCGCGTGAGAAGGTGTCGGTGCCGAGCCGTGCCAGCAGCGTGGCCGTGCGGCCGATATGGGCGAAATGCGCAGCCGCAATGAAAGCCCCGCCACCGGCGGCGATTTCCATGTCGCTGGCAAACAGCTCCCGGCCGAGCACCGGCAATTCGTCAAGCCCGGTGAAAATGAGGTCGCAATAGATCCGGCCGATACTGATGACCGCTGACTTTTCCGTGTCTGTCGTCATCATGCGCGGCCCAGAAGCTTTTCCGTCTTGGCATCGAAAAGATAGAGCGCGCCTGTCTGCGCCTCGCATTGCAAGCGGCTACCCACCGTGGGAATGGCCTTACCCCTTGCTGTCGCGATCACCGAGGTCGTGGGCGTGTCCAGATGAACCAGCGTTTCCGGGCCGAGCGGCTCCACGGCTGTGACTGTTCCCTCCAGCGAGAAGGACCCTTGAGTTGTCTCGCCTTCTCCAACCAGCAGATCATGGGGGCGAATGCCAATCAGCAGATCGCCATCGGCAGACTGTGTAACGCTATTCGTCGTTCTTTTGCCCCGCAGCAGGTTCATCGACGGGCTGCCTATGAAACGCGCAGTGAAGACGTCCACCGGCGTCTCGTACAGTTCCGAGGGCGTGCCGACCTGCAGGATATGCCCGTCCTTCATCACGACAATCCGGTCGGCCATGGTCATGGCTTCCACCTGGTCGTGAGTGACGTAGACGGTGGTTGTCTTAAGACGTTGGTGCAAGCGCTTGATTTCAATGCGCATCTGCGATCTCAACTGGGCGTCGAGATTGGAGAGCGGCTCATCGAAAAGGAAGGCTGACGGATCGCGCACCATGGCGCGGCCGATGGCGACGCGCTGCCGTTGTCCGCCCGACAAAGCCGCGGGCCGACGGTCGAGCAATGCCTCAAGTCCGAGCACCCGACCGGCCTCTTCGATACGCCGGTTCTTTTCCGCCTTGTCGAGCTTTGAGGTATAGAGCCCGAAGCCGATGTTCTGGCGAACCGTCATATGCGGGTAGATCGCATAGTTCTGGAAGACCATGGCGATGTTGCGCTGTTTCGGTTCTTTCTCGTTGACGACGTTTCCGGCGATTTTCAGCGTTCCGCCCGAAATCTCTTCCAGACCCGCGATCATTCTGAGTGTCGTGGATTTGCCGCAGCCGGAAGGACCGACGAAAACGACGAATTCGCCGTCTTCAATGGCAAGGTCGATGCCTTTGACTGCCTCCACCTTGCCGTAGCGCTTTACGAGTTGATTGAGTTCGATTGTCGCCATTATCGCGCTCCCGTCAGGGCGGTAAATTTCTCTGCAAGCTCAGCGGCTTTTGCCGCTTCGTAGTCGGCGGATCGCTGTGCTTCGGCTTCAAACGCAGCAAGCTTCTCGCGATAGGCCGCAATCGCCTCGCGCATCGGCTCCGGGGCAGGGCCGCCGAAGCGGCTGCGCACGGCGACAAAGTGCTCGGGCGAGACGATCTGCCTGAACTTTTCCTCATCGACACTGGTCTCGCGTCCTGCCAGTTCCTCGAACGCCTTGCGGAACGGCTTGTAACCGTCGTTCGGCAGGTCGCCCTTCAGCGCGACAACGCTTTTGGCGACGGTTGAGGCAATTTCATGGGCCTGGCGGAATGACAGGTCTTCGATGCGGACAAGAGAATCTGCCAGTTCCGTGATGGTGATGCAGGAACGGCGAATATTCTGGTCGACCCTTTCCGGATCGATACTGATCTTGCCGACGAGGCTGGCAAGGAGATCGAGCACCCGGCCGGCAGAGGCGAAGGCTTCGTAGCCCATGCCCTGGGTTTCGCCTTCGCTGTCGTTCATGTCGGTGAAGGGCGTGTTGTGCATCACGTCGAGCATGGTCCGTGCCCGCCCGAATGTCTGGCTAGCAAGGTGGCGCAGATGTTCGATCGGGACCGGGTTTCGTTTCTGCGGCATGATCGACGAAATCTGCACCAGCGAATTCGGTACGTAGATCTGTCCGACTTCGAAACTCGTCCAGAACTGGAAGTCCTGAATGAGCCTGCCGAGATGCAGGAACATCAATTCGATGGCGCCATAGGTCGCTGTCGTATAGTCGACGGCAGCGATGCAGGAATAGGAATTGCGCAAGGGTGCCGCAAAGCCGAGAAGTTCGGCGACACGTGTCCGGTCGATGGGAAAGCCAGACGTGGTGATAGCCGCAGCGCCCATCGGTGAGAGATCGACGATGCGCCGGGCCTCAGTGAAGCGGTCAATATCCCGGATCAGCACTTCGATGGCGGCGGAAAGATAGTGGCCGAAGGTGGTGGGCTGGGCCGGTTGTCCGTGCGTATAGGCGACGATCAACGTCTTTTCATTGCGCTCGGCGGCGTCGATCAGGGCGGCCAGCAGAACCCGCGCCTTGGCAGTGAGCGTGTCGATCTTGTCTTTCAGGCCGATTTTGAAAAGCGTGTGATCTATGTCGTTGCGGGAGCGTGCCGTGTGCAGGCGGCCTGCCACATCGACACCGATGCGGGCTTTCAGCTCCTTTTCGATCAGGAAGAAGAAATCCTCGACCTCGCCGGTATAGACCAGCTCCGACGGATTGATGGTCCTGTCGATGTCATCAAGCGCTCCGGCGATTTTCGCTGCCGTGTCCGCATCGAGAATGCCGGTCTCGCGCAGCATGACCAGATGGGCGCGGTCGATGCGGCGGAAACCGTCGACATGGTGGTTCTTGGCGCCATCGAAAAGCGGGCGCAGCACGGTTTCCTTGTAAACTGGGTCGGGAAACTTGCTGGTATCCGACAGGCGCGGGTTCATATCGGCCATGGTGTTATCCTTTCAGGCCTGCCAGCATCACACCGCGAACGATGTAGCGTTGCAGGACGATGAAGACGATAAGGGTTGGGATGGTCGCAATGGCAGCGCCGGTCATGATCATTTCCCACTGGATCTGCTGTTCCACCGCAAAACTCGATAGGCCGACCGGCAGCGTGTACAGTTCCTTGCTGGTAGTCACGATCAGGGGCCAGAAGAATGCTGTCCAGTTGCCGAGGAAGGTGAAGATCGCAAGCGCCGAAAGGGCAGGCGTCACCAGCGGCAGGGCTACCTTCCACCAGATCTGGAATTCGTTCAGCCCGTCGACACGCGCTGCCTCCAGGAAGTCGTTCGGAACCGTCTCAAAGAACTGCTTCATCAGGAAGGTGCCGAAGGCCGTCATCATTCCCGGGAACATGATGCCCCAGTAGCTGTCGAGCCAGCCAAGCTGGCTGGACATCAGATACCAGGGGATAACAAGCATTTCGGTCGGGATCATCAGCGTGGAAAGGATCGCGAGGAAGATGAAGTAGCGACCCCGAAACTCGAATTTGGCCAGCGTATAACCGACCAGACTGTCGAAGAAGCAGTTGGAAACGGTGACGATGACCGCAACGAACATCGAGTTGAAGAACCAGCGGAGAAAACGGCCGTCGGCCATGACAGTCATGTAATTCGCAAGCGTCGGTGCTGCGGGAATGAGCCTGAGATCATAGACCTGATCCGCGGTCTTGAACGAGGTGGAAAACATGAAGAGCAGCGGCGAAATCATGATCAGGCCGCCGATGAACAGCAGCGTCCAGGCGAGGATGCGGCCGGGACGGATGCGGGCGTGGGAGAGTGGCAACGCTTCGCTCATTTCTTTTCCCTCAGAACCCAGAGCTGGACCAGCGACACGACAAGAAGAATGGTGAACAGGACAACCGTCTGCGCGGCGGCATAACCCATCGCATAGGAATTGAACGCGGTCTGGTAGATCATCAGCACCAGCGGTTTGGTTGAGCCTAGCGGTCCACCCGGATCGTTGGTGGTCATGTTGTAGACCTGATCGAAAATGCGCAGGAAACCGATTGACGAGAAGACCACCAGGAAAACGGTGGTTGGTTTCAGGAGCGGCAGCGTGATCTTTCGAAGGATCGCCCATTCGCCAAGCCCGTCGATGCGCGCGGCCTCATAGAATGTCGTCGGAATGGAGCGCAGTCCCGCCATGAAGATGATGATCTGGAAACCAAGCCCCGCCCAGATGGACGTCACCATAACCGAATAAAGCGCCTGATCGGTGGAACGGATGAACGGCTGCTGCGGAATTCCGATCATGCCAAGCACGTCGTTGATGATGCCGATCGGCGGCGGCTGATAGAACCAGCGCCAGACCCATGCCATTGCCGCTGCCGTCGTCAGATAGGGCAGGAAATAAAGCGCGCGGATGAAACCGTGCAGGATCCGCACCCGATCCAGATAAAAAGCGATGACGAAAGCCAGAACGAGGCTGATGGGCGTGCCGACGATGAGATAGGTGAAGGTGTTCTTGAACACCTTCCAGAATTGCGGGTCCTTGAACAGCTTGACGTAATTGGCGACGCCGATGAACTTTGCCGGGCGCAGCAGGTCCCAGTTGGTGAAGGACAACCAGAAGGCCTGCAACGTCGGGTAAAAACGGATGATGCTGTAAAACAGGATCGGGATAGCCAGAAAGCTCCAGATCCACACAAGCCGTTTCGTGCGCATGGAAAAGCGATCCCCGAAGGAGCCGCCGGGGCGGCCGGATGCCGCCCCCTGTTGATCGATCGCTGTCATGATTGGACCTGCGGTTTTACGGTTTGGCCGCGTCGATGATTTCCTGCTCGGCGCTGGCCGCCTGCTTGATGGACTCCTCGACGGATTGACCCTCGAGCAAAATCCGGTTCGTCATGTCGATGGCATTCTGCCGCTGGGCTGCCTCATCCATGAACCGTGTCGTATGGGCGTATTCGAGACCCTTCAGGAACGGTGCATAGATCGGGTCTTTCAGGTTCTTCTCGGTCAACGCCGCAGATCGCCGCGCCGGCAACTCGCCAACCGTCTTCAGCCAGATCGCCATGGCTTCCGGTGAGGAGATGTAAGCGAGGAATTTCTTCGACGCTTCCAGTTCTTCACCGGTTGTCTTGGCGCTGATGCCATTGGCGAAATAGCTGGCATAGTTGGAGCGGATATTCTTGTCGTTGGTGGGAAGCTCGGTCACGCCCCACTCGAAGTCCTTGATGGTTCTGAAAGATCCAAGCCTGAACGTGCCGTCGATGGTCATGCCTGCCTTGCCGGCACGGAAGGCAGCCTGGCCTTCGTCCATGAAGCCCACCTGACCGATCTTCTTTTCAAGCTGCAGGCTCGTATAGAACTTCAGCGCCTGGATGCCCGCCTCGCTGTCATAGGTGACTTTCTGGTCGTTGTCGGTGTAGGGCTCGCCGCCATATTGGCGGATAAGAACTTCGCGCCACCATTGGTGGTCCTGACCGCCCATATCGAGCGTGGAGCCTGCAACGGTCAGGTTTCCGGCGGCATCGTGCTTGGCGATCTTTTCCGCCGCGGCAACAAATTCGTCCAGCGTCTTCGGCGGATTGGCGGCGTCAAGACCGGCTTCCGTGAAGAGCTTCTTGTTGTAGAAAAGTGCGAGCGAGCGAACCGCCGTCGGCAGGCCGTAATAATCGTCGCCGCGCTTCATAGCGCCGACGATGGGGAAAAATTCGCTTTCGATCTTGTCATGCGGGAAAGCGTCGGTCGGCAGCGGCTGCAAGATGCCGCCGGCTGCAAACTTGTCGAGCCAGCCGTAGAAGAGCTGCATCACGTCAGGGCCTTTACCGGACATGTTGGCGGCAATCACTCGCGTCTGGTAGTCGGCATAAGGGAAGGTCACCTGTTTGACGGTGATATCCGGATTGGCCTTCTGAAACTCGGCGATAAGCTCGTCCATCGCTTTGACGCGTGTGTCGAAGACATATTGCCAATATTCGATTTCAACCGCCTGTGCGGCGTTGAATGCAAATGTGCTGAAACCGGCGACCAAGCCGGCGAACAAAGTTGCCCTGCGCATGTAAGCCTCCATTTTCTCCGTCCGGTCTTCCGGATGCGGAGTGATCGTTCCCTTTATCCGCGCTTTCGCGCGCGCTCATCGATTTGCCGGCAGCGGAATTTTACGCGTTCCGCCCCTTGCAATTCTGACCCCCGGTCGCTCTCTACGGTTCTCTGAAGGCGAGCATTTGTCAATAACATAATTTACTTGAATTATTATATTGCGCTTATCCTCACTTCAACGCTATGAATTTTCTAACGGACGGGAAGTTGAAGAGATGACGGTGCACACGGTGGATACCTATCCCGTAGCAATCGGAAAAAATCCTGAGCGCAGCCGCGAACACAACAGGCGAGTCGTCCTCGACATCGTCAGGCGGCACGGCTCGCTTGGCCGCGCCCAGTTAGCCAAGATCACGCATCTCACACCCCAGGCGGTTGCCAATATCGTCGATGAGCTGGTGGGCGAGGGACTCCTGAAAGAGCTTGGTCGCCGGCGCACCGGCAGGGGCCAGCCGCCGATACAATTTGCCGTCAACCCGGATGGTGGCGCAACGATCGGGGTGGAGATTGCCGCAGACCATATGGTCACCGTCGGTCTTGATCTGGCCGGCGTGTTGCGCACGCAGCGCGTCACCCCGCTCAAGGACACCACGCCGGACGCCATACTCAAAACCTTTGCGGCGGAGCATGCAGCGGTTGCGAAGAATGTCGGGTGCAGGCTGCTCGGCACCGGCGTCGTCATGCCCGGGCCTTTCGAGATCGACGGCATGACCTCGGTCGGTCCGACGACGCTCTCCGGCTGGGTGGGTATCGATGCCCGCCAGATGCTGAGCGATGCCTGCGGCCAACAGGTCGTGGTGGAAAACGATGCGACGGCCGCTGCCGTCGGCGAGCGCCTTTTCGGCGCCGGGCTGGCTATCCCGAATTTCTGCATGATCTATTTCGGCGTCGGCATTGGTCTCGGCATCATCCAGGATGGTTCGCCCTATCGCGGCGCTTTCGGCAACGCCGGCGAAATCGGCCATGTGACCGTCTCGCCCAAGGGAAGGCCTTGCCCGTCTTGCGGGCAAAGAGGTTGCCTGGAAGCCTATGCTTCCGTCTATGTGCTCAAGGAAAAGCTTGTCTGCGCCGGTGTTGCGGACACGGAGCTTGACGATCTTGAAGCCCTTTTCAGCGCGGGCAATCCTGTCGTGATGGAATGGATCGACGAGGCAGCCGTCCATCTGGCGCCGATGGTGGCGATGCTCGAAAACATTCTCGATCCGCAGACGGTCATTCTCGGCGGTGCGCTGCCTGAAATCATCATCAGCGAGATAATTGCTCGGATGGGGCATCTGCCGACTTCGGTCGCGAGCCGGCGGCAAAGAGAGTTGCCGCGCGTCATCCACGGCAAGTCCGGACAGTTGACGGCGGCGCTTGGTGCTGCCGCCTTGCCGCTGTTCGACATCGTCACACCAAAACTCGAGACGTCCTTGGGCGCCGCAGCGCAGGTGCCCGGCTGAATATTGGAGGAGACCGCCCATGCTTAACCCCCGGGAGCGCATCGAACGGCAGATGGCCGATCCATGGCTCGTGCGTCTGCACCGTAAACTGAGCGCACTGAAATCCACCGCCACCGTCATGCACACCGGTGCGCATCCGGACGACGAGCAGAACGGGCTTCTCGCCTATTTCCGGATGGAACTGGGCATGCGGATCATCATCGCCTGCTCGACGCGCGGTGAAGGCGGGCAGAATGCGCTTGGGCCGGAGCGGCTGGGCGCCCTTGGCGTCATCCGGTCGCGGGAGCTGGAGGAGGCGGCCCGCATCATCGATACGGACATAAGCTGGCTCGGCCATGGGCCGGCGGACATCATCCACGACTTCGGCTTCTCCAAGGATGGCGACCAGACCTTCGGTCGATGGGGGCAGCAGCGCATCGTCGAGCGGCTGGTGCGAGCCTATCGCAAGGAGCGGCCCGATATCGTCATCCCGACATTTCTCGATGTGCCGGGACAACACGGGCACCACCGCGCCATGACGCGCGCGGCGAAAAGCGCAATCGCGCTGGCGGCTGATCCTGCCGCCTATCCCGAGCATTTCTCCGAGGGTCTGAAGCCGTGGAAGGTGGCCAAGTATTATCTTCCCGCATGGTCTGGTGGTGGCGACACCTATGATGACGAAGTGCCCCCGCCGGAGACGACGCTGACAGTCAATGCGGTGGGCAAGGAGCGGGCAACCGGCGCGCAATATGACCGCATCGGCGAATGGTCGCGTTATTATCATGCCTCACAGGGAATGGGACATTGGCCGAAGCGGGCGCAGGAAGCATGGCCACTGCATCTCGAGCTCTCCAACGTCGCGGGCGGTGAGGAAAGCTCGATCCTCGACAGTCTGCCATCCTCGCTGGCTGACCTCTCGACTTTTCCGGGTCTGGCCGCCGATTTGGTAAAGGCGCTGGTTGCGGCCGAACAGGCAATCACTGACGCAACCGATGCCTTTCCAGACACGCAGCGGATCACGACGTCACTTCTGGCGGCGGCAGCTCTTTTGCAAGAGGTCGACGAGGCCGCAGCGCAGGACTTCAGGGAGTTGCACGGGCACCGGATCGCGCGCAAACGGGCGCAGGTCGATGCAGCTATCCTGACGGCACTCGATCTTTTCGAGCGGGCCTATGCCGAGCCGGCCGAGATCGTTCCGGGCGGGACGTCATCTCTCTATGTGGAACTCGCGGGGAAGGCGGCTGAATTTGACGTCGAGGTTATCCCGGTCCTTCCGGCTGGCGTATCGTCTTCGGTTCAGTCGCGTGGCCAGACAATGGTCTTCTCGCTTGTCGCCGATCAGGACGCGGCCGTTTCCGGGCTTTACCAGCCTGACTGGAAAGCCTCAGGTGGCAATGGTCATACCTCGGTGCGCCTGTCCGCAAGGATTGGAGACAGGGAGGTTTCGGCCGCTTTCGATCTGGAGGAGCCATTTTTCGTGACGCCGGCGCAGTCGCTGACGATTTCGCCCGATGCGCTTCTGGTTCCACTTGGACAAGGGCAGGATTCCCATGTTTTTCAGGCACACATAAAGGGTGCCGATGCGCCGCTGTCGTTCAGGGGTACGGGTGGCTGGAACCTGCGCAAGACCGGCAATGACTGGATTGCCGAACGTACCGGTGAGGCAGCGGTCGGCCTTGCCCAGATCGAAGCGCTTGTCGGTTCGCAACCTGCTTTCCAGATCACGCCCATCGCGTATCCGCATATCGGCCGGGCGCGGTTTCTGGCGCCCTCCGCTCTGAAAATCCTCTCGCTGGATCTCAGGCTGCCCGAGGGCGCGCGCGTCGGTTATGTCGGCGGCGGTGCCGACCGGGTCGGGTCATGGCTTTCGCGCATGGGTCTTGATGTCAAAGAACTCGATGCGCAGGCGCTTGGCGGTGATCTCTCGTCCTTCACGACGATTGTTGTCGGCATCTTCGCCTTCGGCATTCGCAAGGATCTGGCTGCGGCAACCGAAAGGCTTCACCGCTTCGTCGAAGAAGGCGGCCATCTTGTCACGCTCTATCACCGGCCGACCGACGGATGGAGCCCTGAGACGACGCCCGTCAGGCGGCTCGAGATCGGTAAGCCTTCCCTGCGTTGGCGGGTGACGGACCCGAATGCGGAGGTGACGGTGCTATTGCCCGATCATCCATTGCTTGTCGGGCCCAACACGATCGGTGCTGCCGACTGGACGGGCTGGGACAAGGAGAGAGGGCTCTATTTCGCTGCGCGCTGGGATGATGCTTATGAACCCCTGCTCGCCATGCACGATGTCGATGAACAGCCTCTGAAAGGGGCGCTGGTCTCGGCGGCCATTGGCAGGGGCCGGCATACGCATACGAGCCTCGTGCTGCACCACCAGATGGACAAGCTGGTGCCGGGGGCATTCCGCCTCATGGCAAACCTTGTGCAACCCGCGTGAATGGCCAGAACCAGAGTGAAAAACAGGAAAACCCGCGCGAAAACGATGCTCGCGCGGGCATCGGCTGGCTGCTCATGGATATGGCCCTCGTTTCGGGTGGAATGACAGCCCTCGTCAAGGCGCAGGGTGTGACCTATCCGGCATTCCAGCTTGTCTTCATAAGGGCGATGATCGGCCTGATCTTCATCCTGCCGCTTATCTGGCGACACCGAGGGGAAATGGCGCGCGTCAAATATCCCTGGCGCAACCTTTTCCGAATCTGCTGCAACGCCATTGCACTCACCAGCAACTTCGTCGCCATCACCCTCTTGCCGCTCGCCACCGTCAATGCTGTCGGCTTCTCACGCCCGCTGGTGACGATGGCCATGGCGGTTTTCTTTCTCGGTGAAAAGGTGAGTCGATATCGCTGGGTCGGCGCTTGTCTCGCATTTGTTGGCGTTCTTGTAGTCATCGGGCCGGGCGGCGCGGAGATTAACGCAGGCGTGCTCGTCGTCCTCGTCTCCGTCGCGTTCGGCGCGCTTGCGGTGATCCAGACCCGGGCGCTGCGGCAGGAAAACACCACTGTCATGATGGTGTTCTACACGGTGGGTCTTGCCGTCATTACCGCCGTTCCGGCGATCTGGACGTGGAAACCGGTCATGCCGCTCGACTGGGGGGCGCTGCTCGCCATCGGCCTGCTTGCGCAAATGGGGCAATATTGCTTCCTTCGGGCCTATCGCATCGCTGACGCCAGTGTTCTGGCGCCCGTTGGATATCTGTCGATCTTGTTCGTGACCGCTGTGGGATACTTCCTGTTTGACGAGGTACCTGAAGCCCGTGTTGTTCTTGGCATCGCCATCATTCTCGTCTCCTTGCAGGCAACCGCATTTGCGGAATATCTTTTGAAGAAGTTGCGCGGGCGGCGGTGAAAGGTGCCGCTTTTATCTTTGACGCGCCAGAACGCTCAGCCGGATCCAGCCCAGTGCCGCGCGCTTGAAGCGATCGTAAAACGAACGGGCAAAGCGCACATATCGCATGATCCATGCGAACCAGGCGTAGGTGAGAAGTTTCTCCCGACCGGCGTGGTAAATGCGCTCGACTATCAGGAATGTGGCGAGGTGGGCGAGGATCGTCAGCGCAATTCCAGTCTTGACGGTACCGTGCGCGATGAGGAGGAGGCCGATGATTTTCATCGGTTCGGCGATGGCAAATGGCACCGCCAGCAGAAGAAGAATGGCAAAACGCGGCAATCCGCCAATCCGGCTTTCCAGTTTCCTGATGAATGTCAGTCTGGATATCGCCTTGATGATCGGCCGATAGAGCGGGCGAAAAATGCCGTCGAGGATCAGGGCAAACACGATGATTGCCCGAAGCGGAAAGATGAGGATCTTCCTGATTTTGTTGTTCACCTCATTCGGTCTCCAAAAGGGGCTGTATCGCCAATTCTTAATCGCCTGAAACGTGGCAAAACGAAGTTGTTTTTTACGATCTGCTCTGCTGAACGCTCGCATACATGCCGGTGGTGCGGAATTCGCTTGGATTGATGCCATATAGCCTGCGGAAGACCTTAGAGAAATAGTTCGGGTCTTCGAAGCCGCATAGCACGGAGACCTCCTTGATGGGGATGTTTTCGGCTGTGGTGAGAAGCTTGGCTGCCCGCCGCAACCGTCGCTGCAATACAAATTCGGCCGGTGGCAGGCCTTCGCTTGCCGTGAAGATGCGGGAAAAATGCGCACGGCTGAGGCCGGCGACGGCGGCAAGATCGCTGACGGAAAGACGCTCTCCGAGATGCCCGTCTATATAGCTCAGCACCTGCTGCATGGTGCGATATTCACCGCCAAAGGAGGGATGCGAACCGAACACGTCGTCATAAAGCGTCATCGCCGCTTCATACGCGACGGCGGAGGCCGCCCCTGGTGTCTCCGCGCCGTTGACGAGGCGCGAGCAACAATGCGCGAGATGATCGACGGTTTCCTGTTGCAGCTTGAGGATCGGCCCGGTGACGGCAAGAATATTGCGGTGAATGCGCAAGGCCTCCTCGCCATTCATGGAGATCCAGAAAAACTCCCATTGCTTTCCCGCTTCCAGCCAGTAGCGATGATTGTGCGGGATGAGCAGGAGGAGGGTTTCGCCCGGCTTCACCACATAATGACGGTTTTCGTAACGAAGGTTTCCCTGTCCGCCAATGCAATATTGCAGCACAGTAAATGGTGTCTGTCCGCGCTTTCGTCCGTCCCAGTCATAATTGCCACTGGTGCGGATTTCATAGCCGCTGCTGGTGGGCATTGTGTGCAGGGTCTGGCGGCCGCGGGGCAGCGAGACGGTCCGCATCCCCGGCCCCTGATCGATCAAATCGCGCAGCACAAAATTACCCATGAAAGCATAATCCTTCTCTGGTTCCGCTCGTCATTATACGCATAATCCCGAACCGAGGAGACAGCCAGCGCGATATTGTTGCAGAGAATTTTTCAGGAGTGCCGGTTTTCCGGGATTCTTACAGGTATATTCTAGCAACGCCTTATTATGATCGTTTGGCCCGTTTCACCCGTTCGATTTGCAACAGAGGTGGCGTTATGAGTTTCAAAATCGCTATAATCGGCGCCGGAAGCGTCGGATTCACGAAAAAACTGTTCACCGATCTTTTGTGCGTGCCGGAGTTTCGCGACATCGAGGTCGCGCTGACGGATATCAGCCAGCACAATCTGGATATGATCAGGGCGATCCTCGACAAGGTCGTGGAAGCTAACGGTTTTCCGGTGAAAGTGACGGCGCATACCGACCGCCGTCGCGCGCTTGAGGGTGCGAAATACATCATAAGCTGTGTGCGGGTCGGCGGTCTGGAAGCCTATGCGGACGACATCCGAATTCCGCTGAAATACGGGATCGACCAGTGCGTCGGTGACACCATCTGCGCCGGCGGCATTCTCTATGGCCAGCGTAACATTCCGGTCATTCTGGATTTCTGCAAGGATATCCGCGAGGTCGCCGCACCCGGTGCCAAATTCCTGAATTACGCCAACCCCATGGCCATGAACACATGGGCAGCCATCGAATATGGCAAGGTGGATACGGTTGGTCTTTGCCACGGTGTGCAGCACGGTGCGGAGCAGATCGCTGAAATTCTCGGTGCAAAATCCCCGTCCGAACTTGATTACATCTGCTCGGGCATCAACCACCAGACATGGTTCATCGATCTGAGGCTGAATGGCCGCAAGATCGGCAAAGAGGAGCTGGTCGCCGCCTTCGAGGCGCATCCGGTTTTCTCGCAGCAGGAAAAGCTGCGCATCGACGTTCTGAAGCGTTTCGGCGTCTATTCGACGGAGAGCAACGGACATCTGTCCGAATATCTGCCGTGGTATCGCAAGCGCCCGGATGAAATCGCCCGCTGGATCGATATGTCGGACTGGATTCACGGCGAAACAGGCGGTTATCTGCGCCACTCCACCGAGACGCGGAACTGGTTCGAAACGGAATTCCCGCAGTTCCTGGCCTCCGCCGCCAAGCCCATCGAGCCGGAGAAGCGCTCCAACGAACATGCGAGCCACATTCTTGAGGCGCTTGAAACCGGGCGTGTCTATCGCGGCCACTTCAACGTCAAGAACAATGGCGTCATAACCAACCTTCCTTCTGATGCGATCATTGAGTCGCCCGGTTTCGTGGATCGTTTCGGCATCAATATGGTCTCGGGTATCACGCTGCCGGAAGCCTGCGCAGCGACCTGCATGGCGTCTATCAACGTGCAGCGCATGTCGGTGCATGCGGCGGTCAGCGGCGATATCGATCTTCTGAAGCTTGCCGTGCTGCATGATCCGCTGGTCGGCGCCGTCGCCACCCCGGAGGAGGTCTGGCAGATGGTGGACGAGATGGTCGTCGCGCAGGCGCGCTGGCTGCCGCAATATGCGGATGCCGTGCCTGATGCCAAGGAGCGGCTTGCGAAATCCACCGTCAAGACCCGCGACTGGGCGGGTGCGGCGCGCCGCAATGTGCGCTCAATCGAGGAACTACGGGCCGAAAAATCGGCGCTGAAAAAGGCCGTTTGAAGGAAATAGCATGGGAACAGGCCGGTGGTGAAAAGGGAGTTCACCACCGTGGCTATCGCGACAACAGAGGGTGGGCGGTCGAAGAGCTGCCATTTGGGAGGAATGACGATGCAACTTCAACGCAAGATCGGTATCATCTCTGCATTAGGTCTTGGTGTTTCGATGATCGCACTCAGTGCGAACGCCTTCGAAACCACCACGCCGCCGGAGCCGCCGCAGTTTCCGGCGGAAGGCAAGATCAATTATGTGGCGCGCGACTCGATCCTCGAATTCAAGGCCCTGCCGAGCTACAGCGAGCCGGACTGGATCACCGAAAAATTCGAGAAGACCGGCAAGCTGCCGCCTTTGAAGGAACGCTTGCCTGAGGAGCCGCTGGTCTACAAGACCGGCAACATGGTGGATGGCATCGGCGTTTATGGCGATACGATGCGCCATGTGATCGGCGGACGGCCCGAGGGCTGGAACTACATTGCCGGCCAGAGCCAGGGCTGGGGCGGCATCGATATTGCGCTTTCCGAATGCCTGACGCGCACAGCGCCGCTGTTTCAGGTGAATGCCAAGGACACCGAACCGCTGCCCAATCTCGCCAAAGGCTGGGAATGGTCGCAGGATGGCCACAAGCTGACGATGCATCTGGTCAAGGGTGCAAAATGGTCTGATGGTGTGCCGTTCAACGCCGATGACGTCATGTTCTACTGGGAAGAGGCGGTTCTCGACCCCAACGTCTCGCCGCTCGGCGGCGGCGCGTCGCCGGAAGCCTTCGGCGAGGGCACCACGCTCAAAAAGATCGATGACTATACGGTGGAGTGGACTTTCAAGACCGCTTTCCCGAAGCAATATCTCTACACCATGGCCTATCCGAGCTTCTGCCCCGGACCGGCGCATATTCTGAAGCCACAGCATCCGAAATATTCCAAGAACACCTATAACCAGTTCAAGAACGCCTTTCCGCCGGAATATATGAACATGCCTGTCATGGGTGGTTGGGTGCCGGTGGAATATCGCCCCGACGACATCATCGTGCTCAGGCGCAATCCATACTACTGGAAGGTCGACGAGAAGGGCCAGCAGCTGCCTTATCTCAACGAGCTTCACTACAAGCTTTCCACCTGGGCCGATCGCGATGTGCAGGCTGTGGCGGGATCGGGCGATTTCTCCAATCTCGAGCAGCCGGAAAACTTCGTCGCTTCGCTGAAACGCGCAGCTGACCCGAATGCGCCGGCTCGCCTTGCCTTCGGGCCACGCCTGATCGGCTATAATCTGCAGATGAACTTTTCCGCCAATGGCTGGGGCAATCCGGACGAGCGCGGGCAGGCCGTTCGCGAGCTGAACCGCAACGAGGTGTTCCGTCAGGCCGTGACCTCGGCCCTCGATCGCAAGGCAATCGGCGACTCGCTCGTCAAGGGCCCGTTCACGGCGATCTATCCGGGTGGCATTTCCTCAGGCACCGGTTTTTACGATCGCAATTCCACGGTCTATTACCCCTTCAACCTTAAGGAAGCGAAAGCCGCCCTGGCATCGATCGGCCTGAAGGACACCGATGGCGACGGCTTCTTGAACTTCCCTAAGGAGACACTGGGCGGACGAAACGTCGAGATCATTCTTCTGGTCAATAACGGCTACACGACGGACAAGAGCATCGCGGAAGGCCTTGTCGGGCAAATGGCGAAACTTGGCCTTCGCCTCGTCATCAACAGCCTTGATTCCAACCAGCGCGACGCGGCCCATTATGGCGGTCAGTTCGACTGGCTGGTGCGCCGCAACTCCACAGAGCTTTCGTCCGTGGTGCAGAACACCGAGCAGCTGGCACCCGTTGGCCCGCGCACCAGCTGGAACCACCGCGCACCCGAAGGCAAGGAACTGGATCTGATGCCGTTTGAAAAGGAGATGGCCGATATCGTGCGCAAATTCATCTCCTCGCAGGACAATGCCGAGCGGGCGGAACTGATGAAGCAATATCAGAAGGTCTACACGCAGAACCTCTACACGATCGGGCTTACCGAATATCCCGGCGCGCTCATCGTCAACAAGCGGTTCTCGAATGTGCCGCAGGGCACGCCGATCTTCATGTTCAACTGGGCTGAAGACGCCATCATCCGCGAACGCCTTTGGGTCGCGGCCGACAAGCAGGGGAAATACGAGCTTTTCCCCGAGCAGCTTCCCGGCAAGCCGGGTGAGGGCGGCCCGATCAACTAGAACTCCTCCCGGAGAAAACCCGGTACCGGTCGCGCGTGAAGCGCGGCCGGAGACACATGGACTAGCCAAGCGGAGGGTACCCGTTCGATGCTGAGATTCCTGACGATACGCATAGGCTCCGCCATTCCGGTGCTGCTTATCCTGAGCGTGGTGACATTCGCCATCATTCAGGCGCCACCAGGCGACTATGCCGACTACATCCGCTCGCAACTGATGAACCAGGGCGGCGCGTCCTTCGAACAGGCGGAAGCGCAGGCGCAGGCCTACCGCATCGAACACGGTCTCGACAAGCCGATCGTCGTGCAATATTTCAACTGGATCGGCGGTATCATCACACGCGGCGATTTCGGCTACAGCTTCTATTACAACAAGCCGGTTGCCGATGTGGTCGGCGAACGCCTGCCGCGCACCATTGCACTTGCTCTTGTCTGCCACATTCTTTCATCGCTTCTCGGCATCGGTTTTGGCATCTGGGCTGCCACCAGACAATATTCCTGGATCGATAATCTGCTTTCGACCGTCGCCTTTCTCGGCATGACCATTCCGCGCTTCCTGATGGCGCTGATCCTCGTCTACCTGATGGTGTTTCATTTCGACGTGTCGGAAATCGGCAGCTTCTTTTCGCCGCAATATGGCGGTGCGCCATGGTCATGGGGGAAGTTCGTCGATCTCGTCAGCCATGTCTGGCCGGTGGTCGCCATCGCCGTCTTCGGTGGACTTGCCTATAATATGCGGGTGATGCGCGGCAATCTGCTTGATACGCTGAACGCCCAATATGTGGAGACGGCGCGCGCCAAGGGCCTTTCGGAAGGCGCGGTCATCATGCGCCATGCCGTGCCGAACGCCGTGCATCCGCTCATCATGTATCAGGGCGTCGTGCTGCCCTATATGCTGAGCGGCGAAATCGAAACTGCGATCATCTTCGCGCTGCCGACCGTCGGTCCCGCCATCGTCGGGTCCATGGCGGTCGGCGATGTCTATGTCACCGCAACCTTCATGATGGTGCTGGCCGCCACGCTCATCATCGGCAACATCATCGCCGACATGCTGCTCGCCATGCTCGACCCGCGCGTGCGCGAATTCGGGAGGGCTTGAGATGGTGGCCGTTGACGAACTCAAGAATGAATCGGCTGCCGCTCCGAAGCCTGAGCGGGGTGTTCAGGGTAACGAGACCTATCTCGCTCTGGTATGGCGGCGCCTAAGACGCTCTTTCACCGGCATGGTGGGGCTGGTGCTGGTGGTGCTGCTGATCACGATCTCAGTCTTCGCCGATTTCTTCGCGCCGATGAACCCGCTTGAAACCAATGACAGTTTTTCCCCGCCGCAGGTGGTGCGGTTTTCCGACAAGGACGGCAATATCAGCCTGTTCCCTCGGGTCTATGCTACCGCTGAAACGGACGAGCTCGATCCGGTGACCTTCCAGCCTATCGTCGGCCCGGATTACGACAATCCGCTTTATCTCGGCTTTTTCGTGAAAGGCGCGGAATATCGGCTATTCGGCCTCATCCCGGCAAACCGGCACTTCTTCGGCACCACGGACGGGCAGCCAGTGCATTTTCTAGGAACCGACAAGTTCGGACGCGATGTGCTGTCGCGCGCCATTTATGGCTCGCGCATCTCGCTTGCCATCGCGCTCAGTGTCGTCACCATCGTTACCGTCATCGGCACCAGCGTCGGGTTGATCTCAGGATATTTCGGCGGGCCGCTGGATGCATGGGTGCAGCGTTTCGTGGAAGTGGTTCTGGCCTTTCCACAATTGCCGCTCTATCTCGCCTTGACGTCGCTCATCCCGGTCACCGCGCCGACGACTGTTTTCCTCCTGTTCGTGGTCGGCGTCATGTCGGCGCTCGGCTGGGCGCAGATGTCTCGCGAGGTGCGCGGCAAGACGCTGGCGCTGGCGCGTATCGATTATGTCCGCGCGGCGATCGCCGTCGGCGCCACCGACCGGCGCATTATCTTCCAGCACATCCTGCCGAATGTGATGAGCCACGTGATCGTTGCCGTCACGCTGCATATTCCAAGCGTCGTGCTGCTCGAATCCTTCCTTGGCTTTCTCGGTTTCGCGGTCAAGCCGCCGCTGATCTCCTGGGGGCTGATGCTGCAGGACACGGCTACCTATTCCGTCATTGGTTCCTATCCATGGATCCTTGCGCCGGTCGGCTTTGTGCTGGTCACCGTTTTTGCCTTCAACGCGCTGGGCGATGGCCTTCGCGATGCTGTCGATCCCTATTGAGAGGAGCGGAACATGGTTGCTGCACAGAACACCTACGCCCCTGCCATCCGCTTCGATGCCGATGATCGAAACGAACAGGCCATCATCGATGCACGCAATATTGCCGTGACTTTCAAGGTTGAGCACGGCACGGTGGAGGCAGTGAAGGACATTTCCTTCCAGCTTTACCGGGGGGAGACGATCGCCATTGTTGGCGAATCCGGTTCGGGAAAATCGGTGACCGCCCGCACCATCATGGGGCTTTTGACGAAGCGGGCCTCGGTTTCGAAAACCGCGACCGTGCGCTTCAACGGTGACGACATCCTGAAGTTTTCAAGCCGCCAGCGGCGGGCGTTGCGCGGCAATCGTATCTCGATGATCTTTCAGGAGCCGATGAGTTCGCTGAACCCGATCTATACGATCGGCAGCCAGATCGTCGAGGCGATCCGCGTCCACTCGAAGCTGAGCAGGAAGCAGGCCGAGGCGAGGGCGCTCGATCTTTTGCGGCAGGTGCAGATTCCGGAACCCGAGGCGCGGCTGAAGCAATATCCGCACCAGCTTTCCGGCGGTCAACGGCAGCGTGTCATGATCGCCATGGCGCTCTCCAACGATCCGGATGTGCTGATCGCCGACGAACCCACCACAGCACTGGATGTGACAGTCCAGGCGCAGATCCTCAACCTCATACGCGATCTGCAGAAGAAGCGCGGCATGGCCGTGGTACTCATCACCCATGACCTGACGATCGTGAAGCAGTTTTCCGATTACGTCTACGTCATGCAGCATGGCGAGATGCGTGAGCACAACACCACTGAGCGGTTGTTTGCAGCGCCGAACCACCCCTATACCCGAAAGCTGCTTGCTTCCGAGCCGCATGGCACGGCCAAACCACTGCCGGAAAATTCCGGCGTGCTGCTGACGGCGAATGGCGTGCGGGTGTCGTTCATGATGCGCTACGGTGGCCTGTTCAAGCCGGAATTGAAGGAACTTGTTGCCGTCGACGATCTTGGTCTTACCCTCAAGCGCCATGAGACGCTGGGGATTGTCGGAGAATCCGGTTCCGGCAAAACGACCTTTGGCCAATCCCTATTGCGGCTGAACGAGCCGGTGGCAGGGGAGGTGATTTTCGATGGCGAGAGGGTCGACGGCCGCACCCGGTCTCAAATGCGGCCTCTGCGCTCACGCATGCAGGTCGTCTTTCAGGACCCTTTCGCCTCGCTCAATCCACGCATGACCATCGGCCAGATCATCGAGGAAGGGCTGGTTATCAACGGGCTTGGTAAAACCAAGGCCGAAAGGCTGGAGCGGGTGCGCGACGCGCTGGAGGCGGCAGGCATGCCCGGCAACATCCTCTCGCGTTTCCCGCACGAGTTCTCCGGCGGCCAGCGCCAGCGCATCGCCATTGCGCGTGCAGTCGCGCTGGAGCCGGAATTCATCCTGCTCGATGAGCCAACCTCGGCGCTCGACCTTTCCGTTCAGGCGCAGATCATCGACCTGCTCCGCAAGCTGCAGGACGAGCGGGGCTTAAGCTACCTGTTCATCTCACACGACCTGAAGGTCGTTCGGGCTCTCTGCCACCGCGTCATCGTTATGCAGCGCGGCAGGATCGTGGAGGAAGGCCCCGTCGAGGAGGTGCTGAACCGTCCGAAAACCGAATATACCCAGCGGCTCGTCCGGGCCGCCTTTGAAATCGCATAGTTCAAGATGCCGGAGGCAAATATGGCACGAGATCCCAAGATCACATTTATCGGCGCAGGTTCCACGGTGTTCATGAAGAACATCATCGGCGACGTGCTGCAACGTCCGGCCCTTTCCGGCGCAACGATCGCGCTGATGGACATCAACCGGGAAAGGCTGGAAGAAAGCGCTATCGTCGTCAACAAGCTGATTTCGACGCTGGGGGCAAAGGCGAAAGCCGAGACTTTTACAGACCAGAAAAAGGCGCTCGCCGGTGCCGATTTCGTCGTCGTCGCCTTCCAGATCGGCGGATACGAGCCCTGCACAGTCACCGATTTCGAGGTGCCGCGCAAATATGGCCTGCGCCAGACCATTGCCGATACGCTTGGTGTCGGCGGCATCATGCGGGGCCTGCGCACCGTGCCGCATTTGTGGAAGATCTGCGAGGATATGCTCGCCGTCTGCCCCAATGCGATCATGCTGCAATATGTCAACCCGATGGCGATCAACACCTGGGCAATTGCGGAGAAATACCCGACAATCCGCCAGGTAGGGCTCTGCCATTCGGTGCAGGGCACGGCCATGGAACTCGCCCATGATCTCGATATTCCCTATGAGGAAATCCGCTATCGTTCGGCCGGCATCAACCACATGGCGTTTTTCCTGGAATTCGAGCACCGCCAGCCTGATGGCAGCTACAGGAACCTCTATCCCGATCTCGTGCGCGGCTACCGCGAAGGCCGTGCGCCGAAGCCCGGCTGGAACCCGCGCTGCCCCAACAAAGTGCGGTACGAGATGCTGACGCGGCTCGGCTACTTCGTCACCGAAAGCTCCGAGCATTTCGCCGAATACACGCCCTATTTCATCAAGGAAGGGCGAGAAGACCTGATCGAGAAATTCGGTATTCCGCTCGATGAATATCCCAAGCGCTGCATCGAGCAGATCGAGCGCTGGAAGGGGCAGGCGGCGGCCTATCGCTCAGCCGAGAAGATCGAGGTCAAGCAATCCAAGGAATATGCCTCCTCCATCATCAACTCGGTCTGGACCGGCGAACCGTCTGTCATCTACGGCAACCAGCGCAATAATGGTTGCATCACCTCGCTGCCATCAGATTGCGCTGCGGAAGTGCCTTGCCTTGTCGACCATAACGGCGTGCAACCAACCTTCATCGGAGAATTGCCGCCGCAGCTGACCGCGCTGATGCGCACAAACATCAACGTGCAGGAGCTGACGGTGCGGGCGCTGATGAGCGAAAACCGCGAGCATATCTTCCACGCGGCGATGATGGACCCGCATACGGCAGCGGAACTGGACCTCGACCAGATCTGGTCGCTGGTGGATGATCTCCTTGTCGCACACCGGGACTGGTTGCCGGAATGGACGCAGGTGGAGGTGAAGCGCGCTCGCGCGGTGTAAGCTCGCTTCGCCGGACTGCAGAATGCAAAAGGCCGTGGGTTTCATCCACGGCCTTTTTCGGTTTCACCTATGCCCCCACGACGGCAGCGGTGGACGGTTTTTCTCGCCCATTTCCGAATGTGTTAAATTAATTGTGTTCGGTAAGGGTATGTTCGCCTTACGTGAATACCCTTATGAGGGTGGATAAAAGAGGCCATGTTCAGGAGTAGCAAAATGAATATCGCACCAAGTCTGTCACTGGCAGCCATGATTGCCCTGGTCGCGACACCGTCTCTTTCTTCGGAGGATATGGGCTCGGAAACAAGCGAAGCGATATTCGGTTTTGGCGGCGCCCTCACCACGGAAGACATGCTGAAAAGCGCAGCACTCATTCCGGTCGACTATGAGAAGAACGCCATTCTGGGTGGCGGTTATCAGTTCTATCCCTATCGTATCGGCAATGTGAAGCTGGGCGGTGAAATCGGCGTTGCCGTCAGGTTTGGCAAGGGTTTCACCGGTGAAGTCTGGGCGGGGCCGGTTGCGCGATATGACAGGATCAGGCTCGGGGAACGGCTGTTCGTTTCGCCGAGTTTCACGGCGGGCCTGAGCCTCGTCTCGGATGCGCAGCCGGGGCGGGAACGGCAAGAAGAAATCAAGGACAACGGCAACGCCAATGTCCTGTTTTACCTCGGCCCGGAAATCAACGTTTCCTTTAGCGAAGAATCCTCGACGGAGTTCTTCTGGCGGCTTCACCACCGTTCCGGCGGCGGCAAGACGCTGGGCAATATGAAGGGCGCGACGAATGCCAATGTGTTTGGCGTCCGCTACAAGTTCTGACGACGTGGTGCCAGTAGCGGCCAAGATATGACTGAATTTACGCCACACTTCTGTTTTTCTGCGTCGCTCGGAGGATGACCCGTGCATTCAGCGCATGGGTGGCCTGCCTTATTCTGTCTGTTCTTTGGTCCCGACAAGGCGCATATAAGGGACATCAAAGGACGCCGGAACGAAACGTTACTGACGTCGCCAACACCTTGAAAGGGTTATGTCATGAACGTAGCACGCAGCTTTAATAACTGGCGCAAGTATCGTCAGACCGTCACCGAACTGGGCCGCATGAGCAGCCGCGAACTGCACGATCTCGGTATCGACCGTAGCCAGATCAACAGCGTCGCCCGCGCCGCCGTCGGCAAGTAATCAGGCAGCTATTGCCGCTTTTGAATGCCTAAACGCCCGCTTCGCGGGCGTTTTTGTTTTTGGCGAACCGTCGACCCTTGTGTCTCCCACGGGACATGGCATGCAAAGGTGAAAATCAGCCTGTTGCATCGATGTTTCGGGTTGGAAAAATCGCCATGCGTTTGATGCATGTCTGGGGTGCAAGCTTGTGTCTGTGAAATGCAGAAAAAAATGATATCTTCAGATCATCGAAACGGATGTACCTCCTCCCACATCCTTTCGGTAATGCGGGTGATCCTACTCCTCCTCCCAAGGATTACCCCGGGGACAGCGGTTTCCTCCTCCCATATCGCTGTTCAATCTTTTAAAAAGCCTGCCGCACCTCCTCCCGCGGCAGGCTTTTTTGTTTTCAGCGTCGAGTGCCATTTTCAGGCGACCCGCTTTTTATCTCCACGAGAATGGTTCAGTCGAAAGCCATCATGCCGATGGGCGTAACGGCCCGCGTGCCTGCGCGCTTGGCAAGTGCGTAGGAAAGGCACTGTTCCACAGCGTCCTGCGGCACAGGTTTTACGATAACGCCTGCGCCGATACCGAGATTGACCACCACTTCCGGATTTGCCGTCATGAAGATCACCACGACGCCGTGATCCTGCGAAAGCCGCCTCCCGATCTCCGGGCCGGTCTGGCCGTCGGCTAGATTGACGTCGACAAAGGCAATATCTGCGCGGCTGCCGAGCGCCACGGCCTGATCCAGGCGGTTGGCGATGCCGATGACGTCAGCTTCCTCTTCCGCCTGCATAATGGAGTCCTCGATATCCATGGCGATGAGAAATTCGTCCTCCACGATCAGCACACGCGGTTGTTCCGTGCGGAAACCCGGTTCGTTTTGCAAGATGTATGCGGACATATGACTGCCTCCATTCCATGCGCTTTAGCGCGGTCGGAAGGCAAACACCTGCCGAAGCAACTCGTTCCAAAGTGAGATAAACATGGTGAATACAGTGTAAACGGACCGGCTTTTCGGCTATCACCTCTAAATAGCGAAGCAGTTGATTCGGTTTGGTTTTCATCCGGGGAAGGGGTCGGAGACAGTCGCCGTAGCGCATCTTTCGCCCCTGGAGCACAAGCCTTAGCCGCAAGCGGGGCAAAGGCTTGCATGCAAATTCAAAGCGTTACAGCATCCTTCACGCGCCAGGAAGGAAATGCAGGAACGTTGCCGATCATTCGCGTGCCGCGGTTAAAAAACGGCGCGAGACCCTATGAGTTTAGAAAGAGAATAAGACGATGACCCAGTCTCCGCGCGCTCCAATCGCCCGCAACACGCCCAATATCGCTGTTATCGGCGTCGGTGGCGGCGGCGGAAACGCGATCAACAACATGATCGACGAGGGCATCGGCGGCGTTGATTTCATCGCCGCCAATACGGATGCGCAGGCGCTGAAGAAAACCAACGCGCCAAGGCTCGTGCAACTCAGCTCCGAACTTACAGGCGGGCTGGGTGCCGGGGCCGATCCGGAGGTAGGCCGGCAGGCGGCAATCGATTCGCTTGACGAGATCATGGATCACCTCAACGGTTACGACATGTGCTTCATCACCGCCGGTATGGGCGGCGGTACCGGCACCGGTGCTGCACCCGTCATCGCGGAAGCGTGCCGTGCGAAGAATATCTTGACCGTCGGCGTCGTCACCCTGCCGTTCAGCTTCGAGGGCGCGCGCCGCATGCGTGCTGCCGAATATGGTTTCGCCAATCTGCTTAATACCGCTGATACCGTCATCGTCATTCCCAACCAGAACCTGCTGCGTATTGCGGATGCCGGCACTACCTTTGAAAGTGCCCTGAAGACGGCGGACAAGGTCCTGTCCCTCGGCGTGCGCTGCATTACCGATCTCATCCTGCGCGAAGGCCTGGTCAATCTCGACTTCGCCGATGTGCGTTACGTCATGAAGAATGGCGGACGCGCGCTTATGGGCACGGCGCAGGCCAAGGGTCCAAAACGCGCTTCGGAGGCGGCAGCAGCCGCCATCGCCAACCCGCTGCTCGGCGAACCGTCGCTGAAGGAGGCCCGCGGCGCGCTGGTGTCGATTTCCGGCGGCAACGACCTGACGCTTTACGAGATCGACGAGGCGATGACGCTTGTGCGCGAGGCAGTCAGCGAAGAGACCGATGTTGTGATGGGCGCGTCCTTCGATCCGACGCTGGACGGCGCTTTCAAGATTTCCGTCGTGGCCACTGGCCTGCGTAACTGAGGTCCCGACCTCGAAGCGGTGCTTTGTAAAAAAAAAGCAGCTATGTCACAAATTGAATTATTGAAGCCGTCGCGGGTAATTTTCGTGACGGCTTTTTGTTGTTTTTGAACAATTATTCCGCCATTCGAAGAGCAGGTGCTGCAACGCGGCGTTGATATGGAAAAAATATAATAGTACTCTTTATGTCGACAAGAGGGATTTGGTTATGACGGATATAATTGCTTCTGCCGAGCGTAAGCGTGGCTCCGGCGTGAAGATGGTCTACGATCTGCTGCGCGACGAGATTCTCGATCTGGTTCTGCCGCCGGGTAGTCCAATCGATGAGGTGCAGCTTGCCGAACGGTTCAAGATGTCGCGCACGCCCATTCGCGAAGCGCTGGTGCGGCTCTCGGGCGAGGGGCTGATCGATACGCTGCCGAACCGTTCGACCATGGTGTCGAACATCGATTTCCTCAATATGCATACCTATTTCGATGCGCTGGTGCTGATGTACCGGGTGACGACCCAGCTTGCCGCCCAATATCACCGTCCGGAAGATCTGGCCGGCATCCGCGCCCATAATGCGGAATTTGCCATTGCGGTGGAAGAGCAGGACGCGCTGGCGATGATTTCCACCAATGCCGCCCTGCACCTTTCCATCGCCGAAGCCGGGCGCAACCCCTATTTCACCAGTCTGTTCAAGCGTCTGCTGGATGAGGGACGGCGCATCTTGCGGCTGTATTACCAGTCCTACGATGATCGCCTGCCGAAACGTTTCGTCGACGATCACGATGCGATCATAGCGGCGATTGCCGCGCGCGACACCGTTCTGTCCGAGAAACTGGCCCGCGAGCATGCTGAACAGATCGTGCAGCAGGTGCAGAAATTGCTGGTGCGCAATGAGCGGCTGGAAATAAATCTGTAGCTTGTCGATTTCTTGTCGACAAATAAAATACAAGATTGTAATGTGCTCGTTGAAAGGGTGGCGCGGAGGTGCGTCCATTCCCGAAAAACTGTCCCTTAGGAGCTAGTAATGACGGCCAGCATTTTTTCCGGCGTGATTCCCGCCTTGATGACCCCCTGCAAGGATGATCGTACCCCCGATTTCGACGCGCTTGTCCGCAAGGGCAAGGAGCTGATCGCCGATGGCATGTCCGCCGTCGTCTATTGCGGTTCCATGGGCGACTGGCCGCTTCTTTCCGATGAGCAGCGCATGGAAGGCGTGGAACGTCTGGTGAAAGCCGGCATTCCCGTCATCGTCGGCACCGGCGCAGTCAACACCGCATCCGCCGTTGCGCACGCCGCCCATGCCCAGAAGGTTGGCGCAAAGGGCCTGATGGTCATTCCGCGTGTTCTTTCGCGCGGTTCGGTCATCGCTGCCCAGAAGGCGCATTTCAAGGCCATCCTCGCGGCCGCTCCCGAAACGCCCGCTGTCATCTACAACAGCCCCTATTACGGTTTCGCCACCCGCGCCGATCTCTTCTTCGCGCTGCGTGCGGAACACAAGAACCTCGTCGGCTTCAAGGAATTCGGTGGTCCGGCGGATATGCGTTACGCTGCTGAAAACATCACCAGCCGCGATGATGAAGTCACCCTGATGATCGGCGTCGATACCGCCGTTGTCCACGGCTTCGTCAATTGCGGCGCAACCGGTGCGATCACGGGCATCGGCAATGTCCTGCCGAAGGAAGTCATCCATCTCTGCAAGCTGTCGCAGGCCGCCGCCAAGGGCGATGCGGATGCCCGCGCCCGCGCGCTGGAACTGGAGCAGGCGCTCGCCGTCCTCTCCTCCTTCGATGAAGGCCCGGATCTGGTTCTCTACTTCAAGCACATGATGGTGCTGAAGGGCGACAAGGAATATACGCTGCACTTCAACGAGACCGATGCCCTCAGCGACAGCCAGCGCGGTTATGTCGAGGCGCAGTTCAAGCTGTTCAACAGCTGGTACGCCGACTGGAGCAAGCTTCCGGGTGCGGTTCAGGCCTGCAAGGCTGCCTGATTACTTTCTGCAGTGAAAAAGGCCCGCATTTGCGGGCCTTTTTTCGTTTTATGAGGTTCGATAGCTATCCTTCGTCATGCCTGATTGGGTTCGGCATGACGAAGGTGTGATGTCAGGAGACGGCGTCCATCCCCTGTTCCAGCAGCCGGTCGAGGCCGGCGATTTCGGCGGCGGTCAAGGTGATGCCTTCGCTTTCCGATTTAGCGCGTGCAGTGAAGCGGCGGCCGGAGGGCAGGCGGGCTCCCTGGCCGATAATGGCGTCGAACAGGATTTCAGCCCGCTGGAAAGGATCGCCCGGACGGCCCTTGGCGAAGGTTTCCGGGGAAAAGGCGACGATCAGCTCGCCATGGAAGGGCGCAAGCGTTGTGGTGCCGAGATACTCCAGCACCTCTGGGCTGGTCAGGTCACCAATCATGATACCCGCGAGAAGCTCGATCATGGTGCCGATGGCCGAACCTTTGTGGCCGCCGAACGGAAGCATGGCGCCGGCAAGCGCAGCCTCGGGGTCGGTCGTCGGATTTCCGTCGGCATCCACGGCCCAGCCTTCAGGCAAAGATTTGCCCGCGCGACGGTGCAGTTCTATCTCGCCACGCGCCGCAACAGATGTCGCGAAATCAAAGACATAGGGTGAAGTGTTCTTACGGGGCCAGCCGAAGGCGAAGGGGTTGGTGCCGAGCAGCGGCTTGGTTCCGCCAGTGGGGGCGACGGTGGAATAGCTCGGGCACATGACCAGACCCGCTAGACCGTTCGCGGTCAGCCCCTCGACTTCCGGCCAGAGCGCCGAGAAATGCGTGCAATCATTGATGACGAGCGCGGCGATGCCGGTGCGTTTCGCCCGCTCCACCAGAACAGGCAGGCCAAGCTCGAAAGCGGGGTTGGCAAAACCGCCATTGGCACTGACTTTCACGATCGCCGTGCCGTCGTCTGCGGCCACCTCCGGCATCGCATCGGGCTTAACCTTGCCTGCCTTGACGGTGCGCAGGGCGCCTTCGATGCGGTAGATGCCGTGCGATTTGCAGGCGTCACGCTCACCGGCAACAATAACCCGTGCAAGCGCTCCCGCCTGCACGGCATTGAGCCCCGCCTTGCGGAAAATCGCTTCGACCCGCTGAAAAAGCCCGTCGATGGTCAATGTGGTGTTGTCGCTCATCATAATCCTCCGATATTGGGCTCGCACATTTTGAATACATAAAGTATACAACGGTCGTTCTATTGCAACTCGTCTTTTCGGCATTCTGCGTCCGGTGCCCATTCCTGCCACAAGCGCGGGGATGAGAGTAGGGCAGACTTGCCCACCCAGGGCGTCATTTTCACGTGCTCTTCGGTTCCGAATTGCAAGCTCCCTGCCGTAGCATTGTTCGCTGCTGCAAAAATTCTTTTTGTATACTCATTGTATTTTTATGTTGATTTATCGCCTCCATGGGGAAATAGTGACCTCGCCTTCAATGGCAGAGCAATTCTGGGAGCAAATCAACAATGAAAAAATCGGTCATCGTCGCCGGCCTGCTGGCCACCACTTTCGCTATTACTCCGGCCAAGGCCGACAAGCTTGACGACATCATTTCGTCCGGTACGCTGCGCTGCGCGGTCGTGCTCGACTTCCCGCCCATGGGCGCGCGTGATGACGCCAACAACCCGATCGGCTTCGATGTCGATTATTGCAACGATCTCGCCAAGGCGCTCGGCGTCACGGCTGAAATCGTCGAGACGCCTTTCCCGGAACGTATTCCGGCGCTGATGTCCGGCCGCGTCGATGTTGGCGTTGCCTCCACGTCCGATACGCTTGAGCGTGCCAAGACGGTTGGCATGACCGTGCCTTACTTCGCCTTCGAGATGGCTGTCACCGCCAACGACAAGTCCGGCGTCAAGTCCTTTGAGGACATGAAGGGCAAGACCGTCGGCGCGACTGCTGGTACGTTCGAAGCCATTGCGCTCGAAAAGACCGTCAAGGAATGGGGCGTGGGCGAGTTCCGTCCTTACCAGACGCAGGCCGATGTGTTCCTCGCGCTCAGCCAGGGCCAGATCGACGCCACCGTTTCGACTTCGACCGTTGCCCAGGCCAACGTCAAGACCGGCAAATTTGCCGGCATCTCGGTGGTCGGCAAGGCACCTTATGACATCGACTATGTCGCTCTCTTCACCAACCGCGATGAATATGGCTTCATCAACTACCTGAACCTGTTCATCAACCAGCAGGTTCGCACCGGCCGTTACGCCGAACTCTACGGAAAATGGGTTGGCGGCGAAGTTCCTTCGCTCACCGTCAACGGCGTCTATCGCTGATCGGAACTTTTCCCAAACGGCGCGGTCGGATCGATCGCGCCGTTGATCGTTTCTGAAAAGGTGAGACGGTTATGTTCAATTATACATTCCACTGGAATCAGGCGCTGAAGGCTTTGCCGCAGCTTCTGGACGGTGCGGTGGTGACGCTGCAGATCGCGATCCTGTCGATGGTGATCGGTCTTTCCTGCGCCATCGTGCTGACCCTGTTCCGGCTTTCCGGTAACAGGATATTGGGTGCCATTGCCGCCGTCTGGGTGGAAATCGCCCGCAACACGCCGGCGCTGTTCCAGATTTACATGGCCCATTTCGGCCTTGGCAATTTCGGCATTCACCTCAGCCCCTATACGGCGCTTCTGGCCGGCATCGCCTTCAACAATGCGGGCTATCTTGCGGAGAACTTCCGTGGAGCGCTGAAGGCGATACCGGATACGCAAACGCGCTCCGGCCGTTCGCTTGGCATGACGTCGATGCAGACCTTCCGCCTCATCATCATGCCGCAGATGCTGCGCGTCGCCTTCCTGCCTGCCACCAACCAGATGGTCTGGGCAATCCTGATGACCTCGCTCGGTGTCACCGTCGGCATGAATACGGATCTCGCCGGTGTCACGCAGGCCTTGAACGCCCGTTCGTTCCGCACCTTCGAATTCTTCGCGCTTGCCGCGGTCATCTATTACGTGATCGCCAAGATCGTCACGCTTGCCGCCAGATTGCTGGCCGCTCGTCTGTTTCGTTACTGAGAGAGGTGCGCCATGTTTGAAACCGCTCTCACCTGGGGTGATCTTGCCTTCCTTGCCAAGGGCGCGGGGATGACGCTTGCCGTCACCGCCGTTGCCGTGACGGCTGGCACCCTCATGGGGATCATCTTCGGTGTCATCCGCTTCCAGCTCGGGGCCTATTGGTCGCTGCCGCTGACCTTCGTGCTGGATGTTTTCCGCTCCGTGCCGCTCCTCATCCAGCTGGTGCTTGGCAATGCCTTCCAGTCGATCGCCAAGCTCGGCTGGCCGCCATTCACCACCTCATGCGTGGTGCTGTCGCTTTATACGGCTGCTTACTGCACCGAGATCGTGCGTGGCGGTATCGAAGCGGTGCCGTCGAACACGCGCCGCGCCTGCCGTTCGCTCGGCATGACCTGGTCGCAGGACATGCGCTACATCGTGCTGCCGCTTGCAACTCGCGTGTCGTTGCCCTCCTGGATCGGCCTGACACTCGGCGTCATGAAGGATTCGGCGCTGGTGCTGTGGCTCGGGCTTATCGAGCTTCTGCGTGCCTCGCAGATCCTCGTCACCCGCCTGCAGGAACCGCTGACCATTCTCATGATCTGCGGCGCCATCTATTTCCTTATCAGCTTCCCCATCGCCCGTTTCGGCGGGTATCTCGAAAGACGGTGGTCCCCCAATGATTGAGATCGAAAACGTCCGCAAATCCTTCGGCCCGCTGGAGGTTCTGAAAGGGATCAACCTGACCGTCAACAACGGCGAGGTCGTCACTATCATCGGTGGTTCCGGCTCCGGCAAGTCGACGCTGCTGACCTGCATCAACGGCCTGGAGCCGATCGATAGCGGCAAGATCGTCATCGACGGCACCGAGGTGCATGCCAAATCGACCGACCTCAACAAGCTGCGACGCAAGGTCGGCATCGTCTTCCAGCAATGGAATGCCTTTCCGCATCTGACGGTGCTCGAAAACGTCATGCTGGCGCCGCGCAAGGTGCTTGGCATTTCGAAAGAGCAGGCCGAGGAAATCGCGGTCAAGCAACTGACCCATGTCGGTCTTGCCGAAAAGCTGAAGGTCTATCCGAACCGCATGTCAGGCGGTCAGCAGCAGCGTATGGCGATTGCCCGCGCTCTTGCCATGTCGCCGGAATATATGCTGTTCGACGAAGTCACCTCCGCGCTCGATCCGATGCTGGTGGGCGAAGTGCTCGATACGCTGAAGATGCTGGCCGACGAGGGCATGACGATGATCTGCGTCACCCATGAAATGGCCTTCGCCCGCGATGTGTCGAACCGTGTCGCCTTTTTCCATCAGGGCGTGATGGCGGAAATCGGCACGCCGGATCAGCTTTTCGGCGCGCCGCAGCACCCCGAGACGCAGAAATTCCTGTCGAGCGTGCGGTAATGTCTGCAAACAATGTCATCGTCATAGGGGCCGGCGTTGTCGGCCTCTCGGCAGCTATTGCGGCGCAGGGACGCGGCCTTTCGGTCACGGTTATCGATCGTGAAGGCCCGGCGGCGGGCGCTTCCGCCGGTAACGCCGGTGCCTTCGCCTTCACCGATATCCTGCCGCTCGCGTCCCCCGGCATTCTCTGGAAAGCGCCGAAGTGGCTTCTCGATCCGCTCGGGCCGCTCAGCGTACCGCCTGCCTATGCGCTGAAGATTGCACCATGGATGTTCCGGTTCTGGCGCGCCTGTGCCGCCTCGAAGGTTGAACATTCCACCGCCGCCCAGACGGCGCTGATGGACCTGTCGAAATCCGAACTTGAGCCGTTCCTCAGAAAAACCGACACGATTGCCATGCTGCGCAAGGAGGGCAATCTCCAGGTCTATGAAAGCGAAGCCGAATTCGAAGGCTCGCTTGCCGGCTGGAAGGCGCGCGAGCGTCATGGCATCGAGTTCCGGCACCTCAATGCCGAGCAGATGGCCGAGATACAGCCCGGCATCGCACCGCGTTTCACCTGCGGCACCTTCACGCCGGGCTGGCATTCCATCGCCGATCCAAAGCTCTACACGCTGGCTCTTGCCGAGCATTTCCGCAGCATTGGCGGTCGTATCGAACGTCTCGACATCGCGGCGCTCAGGCCGCTGGAAGACGGTGTGGAAGTGGTGAGTCACGACGGGCGCACCCGCAAGGCCGGCAAGGTGGTGCTGGCGGCGGGCGCATTTTCGCATCGCATTGCCCGTTCGCTCGGGGAAAAAATTCCGCTGGAAACGGAACGGGGGTATAATACCACCCTGCCTTCAGGCGCCTTTGATCTGCGCACGCAGGTGACCTTCGGTGGCCATGGTTTCGTCGTCACGCGGCTTTCGACCGGCATTCGCGTCGGCGGTGCGGTGGAGCTGGGCGGGCTTGAGCTTCCGGCCAATTTTGCCCGCTCCGAGGCGCTTCTCGCCAAGGCGGCAAGTTTTCTGCCAGGTCTGAAAACCGAAGGCGGCAAACAATGGATGGGCTTCCGCCCGTCGCTGCCCGACAGCCTGCCGGCAATTGGTGCGGCGCGGCATACGGCGCGGGTGGTCTATGCTTTCGGCCACGGCCATCTGGGGCTGACGCAATCGGCCGGCACGGCCCGCATCGTCGCCGATCTACTGACGGGGCAAAAACCCGCCATCGATACAAGGGCATTTTCGCCACAACGTTTCTAGAGAATTTTGGCTTTTCTCCAAAACGCAAAAATTCTCTAGTTTTTTTTACGCATTTTCCAGACGTAAAACCGCTACGCACTTTTACTGGAAATGCTTTTGGGGAGATTTTCGATGTCTTCTTCCGTTTCGACAACAGCCGTTCCTCAGGCGCGCAGCATCCTGCCGGGCGCGGCTGAAGGTGTGGTGATCGCCACGACTGAGGCGCTGAGTTTCTGGGGCGGTGTCGATCCCGCCACTGGTAAAGTGATTGACGTGCACCACCCGTTGCACGGCGTCTGTCTCACCGGCGGTGTGCTGTTCATGCCGTCAAGTCGTGGCTCCTGCACCGGTTCTGGCGTTTTGCTTGATCTCATCCTGACGGGCCGCGCACCCTCAGCGCTTGTCTTCTGCGAGGCCGAAGACGTGCTGACGCTCGGCGCGCTGATCGCTGCGGAAATGTTCGGCAAGCCCCTGCCGGTGCTGCGCCTGGACGCGGAGAATTTCGCGCGGCTCTCCCAAGCTTCTCATGTGCGTATTGATGAAAATACCATTGAGGCCGATGGCGTTTCCCTCGCGATCGCGCCGCCTGCAACGACGCATCTCGATCTCAAGAATGACGACAGGGCAATGCTTGAGGGCCGCGACGGCATTGCCGTGCAGCAGGCAATGCGCATCATTGTCGCCATGGCCGCCCAGCAGGGGGCGTCAGCGCTCGTCGATGTCACGCAGGGTCATATTGACGGTTGCATCTATGCCAGCCCCGCCAATCTCACCTTTGCAGAAAAGATGGCGGAGATGGGCGCAAGCGTGCGCGTGCCGACGACCATGAACGCCATCTCGGTGGACAAGGCGCATTGGCGCGCGCAGGGCGTGCCGGAGGATTTCGGCGATCCCGCCGCAAGGCTGGCGGATGCCTATGTACGCATGGGCTGTCGCCCCACCTTTACCTGTTCGCCCTATCTGCTCGACAGCGCGCCGCAGGCCGGCGACATGATCGCCTGGGCCGAATCGAATGCCGTGATTTTCGCCAATACGGTTCTCGGCGCACGCACGGCCAAACATCCGGATTTTCTCGATCTCTGCATTGCCTTGACGGGCAGGGCACCATTGTCCGGCGTCTATCTTGAGGAAAACCGCCGGCCGCAACGCCTTGTCGATGTCGCTTTGCCTGAGGGTATCAATGACGCCTTCTGGCCGCTCATCGGTTATCTCGCCGGCAAGGCAGCCCCCGATTGCATTCCGCTTCTGCGCGGTCTTGGCGCAGCAAAGCCTTCGCGGGATGATCTGAAGGCACTCTGCGCCGCTTTCGGTACCACGTCTGCGGCTCCCATGCTGCATATCGAGGGCGTCACCCCGGAAGCGGGACTGGAGCCGGTCGAGATGGCTGAAACCGTCACAGTTTCGCTTGCTGATATGGCCGCGGGCTGGTCGCTGCTGAATGAGGGACCAGAGGATGTGCAACTGGTTGCCATCGGCAGCCCGCATGCCTCGCTGGAGGAATGCCGCGCGCTGGCGTCCGCCTTCAACGGGCGCAGGCGTCATGCAAATGTTGCCGTCATCGTCACTGCCGGACAGCAGGTCATCGACGCAGCAGAACGGGACGGCACCCTGCAAAGCCTGAATGACAGTGGCGTCCAGGTGCTGCCTGATCTCTGCTGGTGCTCGATTTCCGAACCGGTCTTTCCGACCAGGACGCGCGCGCTGATGACCAATTCGGGCAAGTACGCCCATTACGGCCCTGGCCTCAGCGGCCGCGCGGTGCGCTTCGGCAGCCTTGCCGACTGTGTTGAAAGCGCACTGACCGGCCGTGCTATTTCCCGTCTTCCATCCTGGCTTTCCTGAGGAGCAATAAATGCGCAGTATCAACACAGTTCACGTCATCTCCGCCCATGCGGAAGGCGAGGTGGGTGATGTGATCGTGGGCGGCGTCAGGCCGCCGCCGGGCGAGACGATCTGGGAACAGAGCCGTTTCATAGCCCGTGATGAGACCCTGCGCAATTTCGTGCTCAACGAGCCGCGCGGTGGCGTGTTCCGCCACGTCAATCTTCTGGTGCCGCCGAAACATCCTGAGGCGGATGCCGCCTTCATCATCATGGAGCCGGAAGATACCCCACCCATGTCGGGCTCCAACTCCATCTGCGTTTCCACTGTGCTTCTGGATGGCGGTATCGTGCCAATGCAGGAGCCGGAAACCCATATGCTGCTTGAAGCGCCGGGCGGGCTTGTGAAGGTGCGTGCCGAATGCCGCAATGGCAAGGCCGAACGCATTTTCGTGCAGAACCTGCCGAGCTTTGCCGCGAAGCTCGATGTAGAACTCGAGGTCGAGGGGCTCGGTACGTTGAAGGTGGATACGGCCTATGGCGGCGACAGTTTCGTCATCGTCGACGCCGAGGCGATGGGCTTCAGCCTGAAGCCGGATGAAGCGCATGAGATTGCCCGTCTCGGCGTGCGCATCACCAATGCCGCCAACAAGGCTCTGGGTTTTGAGCATCCCGAAAACCCCGATTGGCGTCATTTTTCCTTCTGCCTGTTTGCGGGCAAGGTGGAGCGCACCGCTGAAGGCCTGCGGGCAGGTGCCGCCGTCGCCATCCAGCCCGGCAAGGTGGATCGCTCACCGACCGGTACGGCGCTTTCGGCCCGCATGGCGGTGCTGCATGCACGCGGTGAGATGAAAGAAGGCCAGACGCTGACGGCCGTGTCGCTCATCGGCTCCACCTTTACCGGTCGCATTCTGGGAACGACAACGGTGGGTGACCGCCCGGCCATCCTGCCGGAAATTTCCGGCCGCGGCTGGATCACCGGCATTCACCAGCACATGCTGGATCCTTCCGATCCATGGCCCGAAGGATATCGTCTGACGGACACTTGGGGTGCTCGATAAGGACGATACACCGTACTTACCTCATCCCTGTGACCAGCACAGGGATGAGGGAGGGAACTCCTCACCCGCCCACCCGCTTCGTCGTCTCGCGCACGATCAACTCGAACCCGACATCCACCCGCGCACCTTCGGGAACGGCAGCGCCTTTTTCCGCTTCCAATATGGAGAGCAGCAATTCGCCCGCTTTGCGGCCGATCATCTGGGCGTCGACACGGATCGTTGAAATCGCCGGATAACATTGCCGGCCGATGTCGAAATCGCCGAAGCCTAGGATGGAAATCTGTTCGGGCACGTGAATGCCGCGACGATGACACTCCATCAGTGCGCCAACGGCGGAAATATCGGAGACCGCGAAAATGCCTTCGACATCCGGCGCTTTCGCCAGCAACGAGCCGAGCGTTTTGGCCCCATGGTCGTAGGAGACGGGGGCGCTGCCCTCGCGGATGATGAGGTCGTCGGCAATGCCGGCTTCGCGAAGTGCAGCACCAAAACCGAGCAGACGGCTTTCGCCGCGCCAGTCCTTCACATCGCCATCGGCCCGTGAGCCGAGCGCACCGATTCTCTTAAATCCAAGCGATATCAGATATTTGGCGGCATTTCTTCCCACTTCATAGTTGGAGAAGCCGACCGCGTGGTCGATGGGATGTTCGGGAACGTCCCAGATTTCCACAATCGGGATGCCGGCGCGCATCAAAACTTCGCTCGCCATCTTGGTATGCACCGTTCCGGCAACGACTATGGCGTCGGGCCGGCGCTCCATCATGGTGCGGATGACGCGCTCCTCCTCCTGGAGATCGTACATGGTATAGCCGATCAGCAGTTGGTAGTCGGCAGCGCGCAGCGCATTGGCGAGCCCCTGCGCGCTGTCTGCGAAGTTGGAGTTGGTGAGCGTCGGCAGGATGGCGGTGATGAAATTGGTGCGCCGGGAGGAAAGTGAACCGGCTATTCTATCCGGAACATAGCCCAGCTTCTCGATGGCCTTCATAACCTTCTGGCGTGTGTCTTCAGACACCAGCGCCGGATCGGCCAGCACCCGCGAAACGGTCATCTTGGAGACGCCCGCGAGTTTCGAGACGTCGCTCATAGTTGCTTTTTTTGACGTGACTAACGCTGCGGCCAAGGGCGTGCGCTCCACCAAAGCATGTCTCCCTGAATTAGAACCGGTTCAGGACAAGACATACACGAAGATATCAAGGGAAAGCACGCCGCATGATTGCAGATCGGTGCGGCGTGCACCGGATTTATGCGATGCGGCGGTAGACGAGGTGATAAAAGCGCCCGTCACACATGCTCATCATCTCGTCCGTCAGCACCCGGCCTTCCAGTCTGACCGGCGAAACCAGCGCTTCTTCCACAGCCTCAATCGACGGATAGTCGATTTCCTGCACCATAATGATGGCAGCCGCGTCCGGGTCCGTACGCTCGGTGCGCATGACGCGCACGGCCTGCGCGTTCGGCATGCGTTTCCAGACCGGCAGAAGCTTTTCCTCGACGATGCGGAAAAACTCCTCCTCCCGACCGGCGTGGATCTTGCCTTCAAAAATTGCCGAGCGTGTATACATGGTTCCCTCCCGAATGAATGCCCGATGCAACAGTTCTGTAGATCGGACTTGCAATGATACCGATAACATGCATTATTGATCCTGCCAAGAACGCGAAATGGTGTCGACCAGAGGAAAATCGATAACCAGCCAAAATCATTGAATTTCATGGGGAATTATAACGGTTTTGGATCTTCGCGTCTTCTTGGGAGGAGTTTTTTGCAAATCGGGTTTAAATGTTATCGAGAACATTTTTCGGTTTGCGCAAAGGCCGCTGTTCCCGTGCGGACGGCAAATAAAGGGTTGGAGGAGAAACCATGAGCATTTCCAGATTTTTGAAGAACATGACCGTCGCAGTCGGTGTTGCCGCAGCAACGCTTGCCGCCACCACCTCGGCCCATGCCGTCTCGCTCAGCGAGATCACCGCGCGCGGCAAGGTCAAGATCGGCGTTCTCACAGGCGCGCCGCCGATGGGTATGGTGGACGAGAAGGGCAATCCTTCCGGATACGACGTTGATGTCGCCAACCTTATCGGCTCTTACCTGTCGCTGCCGGTCGAGCTGGTGCCGCTGACGCCGCCCGCCCGCATTCCGGCGCTCCAGACCGGCAAGGTCGATTTCCTTGTCGCGACGCTCGCCCCGACCGGTGAACGCGCCAAGACCGTCATGTTCACGCAGCCCTACAGCGCGTTCAACATGGACATCATTTCCGGCAAGGATCAGAAATTCGAAAATCTCGATAGCCTCAAGGGCAAGCGTGTTTCGGTCAATCGCGGCTCCTCGCAGGAAACCGCGCTGCGCAAGGCCAATGTCGAAGGTCTCGAAATCGTCGTCTACGAAGACGATTCCACCAGCGCCCAGGCTCTGCTTGCCGGTCAGGTGGACGCCGTCGCCCTGCCGTCCACGGTGGGTGAGGCGATCATCAAGCAGCGTCCGGAAGCCGGTCTGCAGGTCGGTTTCACCTTCTTCCAGCAGGGCAATTCCATGGCGACGAAGATTGAGGATTTCGAGCTGCGTCAGTGGCTGAACACCTCCATCTATCTCATGAAGATGTCGGGCGATCTCGATCGCATCTCGGTTAAGTGGACCGGCCGTCCGCTGCCGCAACTGCCAAGCTTCTGATTGAGCCATTCAACGCGCCCGCCGGGAGAAATTCCGGCGGGCCGGGAAATGTCCACGGAGTGACGCATGTCCTATACATTTCAATTCGGCGCGCTTGCCCAATATCAGAACGAATTGTTGAGCGGCATATGGCTGACGATCAAGCTATCGGTCCTCTCCATCGTGCTCGGTTGCGCATTCGGCATTCTTTTAGCCTCGCTGCGTTCCATCAATGGCGGCATCGTCCGCATCATCGTGGACGGCTATGTTGAGGTGATCCGTAACACGCCATTTCTGGTGCAGCTTTTCATCGTCTATTTCGGTCTGCCGGGGCTCGGCTTTCGCGTTGGAGCCGATACGGCAGCTCTGATCGGCATGACGATCAATCTTGCCGCCTATTCCACGGAAATCATCCGCGCCGGCATCGAGGCGGTGCACAAGTCGCAGATCGAGGCGGGCGAGGCTTTGGGCTTCACCAAATACCAGATCTATCGTCACGTCATCATCGTGCCTGCTATCGCCAAGGTCTATCCTTCGCTGTGCAGCCAGTTCGTGCTGATGATGCTCGCATCGAGCATATGTTCGGCCATCTCCACCCATGAGCTTGCGGCCGCCGCTGCCTTCGTGGAATCGCAGACCTATCGCTCCTTCGAGGTCTATATCGTCGTCACGCTCATCTATCTTGCGCTGGCGCTCAGCCTGCGGCTCATCCTTGCCCTTGTCGGCATGTGGCTGTTCGGCCGCCGCGTGGCGCGCAAGACGATGACCGCCTTGCCGGAGGTGCAGTCATGACACTCAGAACTTTTGGCTGGAACGAGTTCGGCTTTCTGCTCACCGCCCTGCAATGGACCGTGCTTCTGACGATCATTGCGCTCATCGGCGGCGGCCTCGTCGGTTTCTTCGTGGCGCTTGCCCGCACCTCGGATCTGAAGGCGCTGCGTATCGCTGCCGGCACCTATATCCAGGTCATCCAGGGCATTCCGGTGCTGATGATCCTGTTCCTGTCCTATTACGGCCTAAGCCTTGCCGGACTTGAACTGCCACCACTGATTGCCGCCGGCGCATCGATGACGATCTATACGTCGGGTTATCTCGCCGAAATCTGGCGCGGCTGCATCCAGGCGGTGCCGAAGCAGCAATGGGAAGCGTCGGAATCTCTGGCTCTCACCCGCGCCCAGCAATATCGCTACGTCATCCTGCCGCAAGCGATCCGCATTTCCCTGCCGCCGACCGTCGGTTTTGCCGTTCAGGTCGTCAAGAATACGTCCATCGCATCGATCATCGGTTTCGTCGAACTGGCGAGAGCGGGGCAGCTTATCAACAATGCCACGTTCCAGCCGTTCCGCGTCTTCGTCGCGGTGGCCGTGCTTTATTTCATCGTCTGCTACCCGTTGTCCCAGCTGTCGCGTTGGCTGGAAAGGAGGCTTCATGCCGGAAGTAATCGTTGAAAACGTTCACAAGAGCTTTGGCGCTCTGGAAGTCCTCAAAGGCGTGTCGCTGACGGTCGGCCGTGGTGAAGTTTTCGCCCTCATCGGCCGCTCCGGCTCGGGCAAGAGCACGCTGCTGCGCTGCATGAACGGGTTGGAGAAGATCAATTCGGGCCGCATCGAAATCGCCGGCCATGCGCTGGGCGGAGATGCCACGGCGCTGCGCAAGCTGCGCACCGATGTCGGTATCGTGTTCCAGAGCTACAATCTTTTCCCGCATCTGACGGTTGGCGAAAACATCATGCTCGCTCCGCGCATCGTCAAGGACGTGGCAAAATCGGAAACGAAGGACATTGCCCGCGAGGTTCTGCAACTCGTCGGCCTATCGGAGAAATTCGATTCCTATCCCGACCAGCTTTCCGGCGGCCAGCAGCAGCGCGTGGCGATTGCCCGTTCGCTTGCCATGCGGCCGAAGGTGATGCTGTTCGACGAGGTGACCTCTGCACTCGATCCCGAACTGACGGAGGAAGTGCTGACGGTCATGGAAAACCTCGCCAAGGGCGGCATGACCATGATCCTTGTTACCCATGAAATGGCCTTTGCACGCCGTGTGGCGACCGAAACCATCTTCATGCACAAGGGCAAGATCTGGGAACAGGGCCGCTCGGCAGAACTCTTCGCCAATCCGCAAACACCGGAACTCCGGCAATTCGTCAAGGCCGATGTGAAATAGCGCCTGATCCACAAGGACATATCCATGACTACTGAAATTATACAACTGTGCCCGCTGATCCCGGCACTGGAAGAAGAACTCGCGCAGCGCTTCACTGTTCATCGCCTGTTTGAGGCGGCAGACAAGGCGGCATTCCTTTCTGAAAAGGGTGCTGCAATCCGCGGCGTCGTCACCGGTGGCCATATCGGCCTGCCGGCGGATATCGGCGCCGCACTCCCCAATCTCGAGATCGTCGCCATCAACGGCGTCGGTTTCGACAAGGTGGATCTGGCGGAAGCAAAGCGACGCGGTTTCCGCGTTTCCAACACACCGGATGTTCTGACGGCGGATGTCGCTGACCTCGCGCTCGGTCTTGTTCTGGCGCAGGCGCGCAAGCTGCCGCAGGCCGACCAGCACGTGCGCACGGGGCAATGGCTGAAGGGTGATATGGGTCTTTCCACCCGTGTGGCCGGCCGCCGCTACGGCATTTTTGGCCTTGGCCGCATCGGTCAGGCGATCGCCAAAAGGCTGGAAGGCTTTGATGCGCGCATTTCCTACACCGCCAGAAACCGTCGCGACGTTCCCTATGATTATCACGACAGCATCGAGGCGCTGGCCGCCAATTGCGACGTGCTGATCATCGCCGCCGCCGCCACCGCTGAAACGCGCCATATCGTCAATGCGGATGTGCTGAAGGCTCTCGGTCCCCAAGGTGTGCTTGTCAACGTGGCGCGTGGTTCTCTGGTGGATGAAAAGGCACTGGTCGAGGCGCTCTCGAGTGGCACGATCGGTGGCGCAGCGCTTGACGTCTTTGAAGATGAGCCACGTGTGCCAGAGGCGCTTTTCGCCTTCGAAAACGTCACGCTCGCGCCGCATGTCGGCAGCGGCACGCACCAGACCCGGCGCGCCATGGCCGATCTGGTTCTCGCCAATCTCGACGCGCATTTTGCCGGTAAAGAGCTCCCCACACCTGTCGTGTGATGGATAAGCAATTGACGGTTGCAGTCAAACGCTGCAGCCGTTGCAGCTGCATGAGATTGACTACGAACTCCTACAATTCACGGTTCAGTGCAATAAAGTAATGATCGGGAAAAGCTTGTTTCACGGCGCAGATGCGCCGTGGCTCAATGCCGGCTTAAGGCCGGTATGTCGCAGGAGAGGTTTTGCCTTTGCCGACAATCTGATCGCGCGGTATTTGTCGCGCCATTTCGCTTCAATCCCCCGCCGTCGTTCATATTTATATAATATGTATAATCCTACTATTCTGCTTCCTTATACAGTAACGAGGCGGATAGTTGCGTTCCAAGGGCCCGAAGTCACGCTTGCAGAACCGGCCGCCGCGGACGAAGTCCGATGCGCCGCCATCCGACCGGCATACGCTGCTTGAAGCGATGATCGATCATGTGCCGGATTTCATCTATGCCAAGGACCTGGAAGGCCGCTTCCTCTTCGCCAACCGTGCCATCGTCACCGAAAACGGCTTCGACACAGTCGAGGAACTGATCGGTCTCACCGATTACGATATTAACGGCGATGCGGCGCAGCGTGCCGGCATTCCTGAGACCGAGGCGCGGGTGATGCGCACGGGAGAGCCGGATCTCGGTTTTGAGGAACGCGCAATGCGCGGCGATATCGACCGCTGGCTGATGATGTCGCGCGTGCCGCTTAAGGACAAGAACGGCGCGATCATCGGTGTGGTTGGTGCCTCCAGGGATATTACCCAGAAGAAGGCCTCGGAGCGACTGCTTCAGGCGCAGGCGCATATTCTCGAAATGATTGTTGGGGCGGCGCGCATCGAGGATTTTCTCGAAGAATTCGTCAAAGCCATCGAAAACCTCGCTACGGGTCTTGCCTGCGCTGTTCGCGTGTTCGATGCCGCGGCCGGTGAACCCTCGGTCTATGCCTCGCCTGCGCTTGCACAGAATGCGGGGGTGGCCGCACTCATCTCCAGCGTCAGCGACCCCGAAAGCCTGACCTATCCCGCCGGTAACGTGGCCTTCAGTTTCGATATTCCCGCCAGCGAAGGCAATGCGCACGGTTTCGTCTGGTGCATGCTGGCGGGCCGCACACCGGATGCGGGGCTTCTGGAGTTCATCGCCGCCGCCGCGCGCATGGCGGGTCTTGCGATCGATCGCAAACGGGCGGCGGAACATATCGCGTTTCTTGCCGATCACGACATGCTGACACGGCTGCCCAATCGCCGCTTTCTGGATACGAGGATGCCGGAGATACTGGCAGCATCGGCAAAAGCGAAGCGGCATGTCGGCATCGGCTTTCTTGATCTCGATAATTTCAAGCAGATCAACGATACGCTCGGCCATAGCGTTGGCGATGCGTTGTTGTCAAAAACGGCTGAGCGCATCGCGCGCAGTCTCGGTCGAAACGATCTGGTGCTGCGGGTGGGCGGGGACGAGTTCGTCATCATTCTGCACAAGCAGAAGGACGATTTCGAAAGCCGCCTGCAACACATCCGGGCTGCGGTCTCGCAGCCGCTGCGCCTCGGCAACTACGATATCAAGGTCACATGCAGCATTGGCATGGCATTTTTCCCGGAGCACGGGGAAACCACGGCGGAAATTGTCGCTGCGGCCGATCTTGCGATGTATGAGGCCAAGCATAGCGGGCGTGATGGCATTGCAACCTTCACGCCGCGCATGGCGGATGATCTGAGGAAGAAGTTCACCCGCATCGAGGAATTGCGCAAGGCTGTGGAAAGGGACGAGTTTGTTCTCCACTATCAGCCGCAGGTCGATCTTCTGACCGGTCGCATCAGCGGCGTGGAGGCGCTGGTGCGCTGGCAGCACCCGGTGGAAGGTCTGCTCGGCCCCGCGGAATTCATCGGCCTTGCGGAAGAAACCGGCCTCATCGTGGAACTTGGGGAAAGCATTCTGAAGAAAGCCTGCCTTCAGGCGCAGGCATGGTGCACTGCCGGGCTGCCACCCGTCAAAATGGCGGTCAATATTTCGCCCAGGCAGTTTCAGGGCGGGCTTGTGGAGCAGATCAGGTCTGCGCTCACGCAATCCGGCCTTGCACCGTCTCTGCTGGAAATCGAGATCACCGAAACTCTCATCATTCAGGATGTGGAAACATCCGTGCGGATCATGCGCGTCATCAAGGAGATGGGCGTCAGCCTGGCACTGGATGATTTCGGCATCGGTTATTCCTGTCTCGGCATGCTCAAGACCTTCCCCCTGTCGTGCATGAAGATAGATCGGTCGTTCCTCACCCATCTGCCGGAAAAAACCAAGGACAGTGCCATTGTCTCCATCATGATCCAGCTTGCGGGGTCTCTTGGCATCGATGTCATTGCCGAGGGCGTCGAGACCGGCGAGCAGGCAGCGTTTCTGCGCGCTGCCGGCTGCCCCTATGGGCAGGGTTATTACTTCAGCCGTCCGGTGCAGGCGGATGCGATCGAGGCAATGTTGGGGACTATGATGACTTTCCCTGCCGTCCTGTCCAACAACATCCAATAATTCCCACCTCGGTGGCCTGCCACTAACCGGATTCGCCGGGCGCGAATTGGCGGAAGGCACGTTGCGCTGTCTTTGCCGCATAGTGGCGTCCGGAGTGCGGCTATATCACCCTTCTTGCGACCCCACGCGGCAGCAAAAACCCGCATCCCCTCATCTTCATCCATGAAACTTGATGCCTTTCCCAAGCGATTGCGGGATTGGGCGCAAGTCTGTTGTCGTATTATAATTCACAAATATTAGAACTAATTTGTGCAATAACTAAGTAATAAATATCGCAATTACCAAATAAAACATTTATGTATAATATATTAAGCTATTAATTTGTTGTAATTTTACTACGTGATTTGATTGTATGCTTTAAGTGTATTTGTATTCTTTAGATTTGAATTGCGAGTCTCCCGTAGTTTCTGCCATTTGCTGAATCAGCGCAGAGAAGCGGGCGGCAGGGAAAAGACCAGCCCTCAGTTTTGCGCATTCGTTGAAAAATTTTTTGACTGGAGATTAAAAATGAACATCAAGAGCCTCCTCATCGGCTCCGCTGCCGCTCTCGCAGCAGTATCCGGCGCACAGGCCGCTGACGCTATCGTCGCTGCCGAACCCGAGCCCATGGAATATGTTCGCGTTTGCGACGCCTTCGGCACCGGCTTCTTCTACATCCCCGGCACCGAAACCTGCCTGAAGTTCGACGGCTACGTTCGTTTCCAGACCGACTTCGGTCGTAACCAGTCCGGCACTTCTGACTGGGATGCCACGACGCGCGGTCAGTTCAACATCGACACCCGCACCGACACCGAACTCGGCGCTCTGCGCGGCTACATCGGTCTGCGCGGTCAGGCCGACAACGACACCGACCGTAACGTCGTTCTCGATCAGGCTTTCATCGAACTCAGCGGCCTGAAGGTTGGTTTCTACTACAACTGGTGGGATGACGGTCTCTCCGGCGAGTATGACCAGCTCAACTCCAACCGCACCCGTCTGAACGCCATCCGTTACACCTACGACGCCGGCTCCTTCTACATTGGTGCCGCAGCTGAAGAGCTGGAAGGCGCGCGCAAGGGCACGTCCGAGCTTGGCGTTTCAAAGGGCGGCAAGTTCAAGACCAACACGAACGATGTCGGCGTCAGCGCCATCATCGGCGGCAAGTTCGGTGGCGTTAAGGCCAACCTGCTCGGCGCTTACGACACTAACCAGGAAAACGGTGCAATCCGTGCAATCGTCACGGCTGACATCGGTCCGGGCACCCTCGGCCTCTCCGGCGTATGGGCTTCCGGCGCCAACTACTACTACGAAGAATCCGAATGGTCCGTTGCTGCTGAATACGCAATCAAGGCAACTGACAAGCTGACCATCACCCCCGGCTTCCAGTACTTCGGTACGATCGACATCGGTGCTAACAACGACTTCGTTGGCAATCGTGACGCATGGCGCGCTGGCGTTGCTGCTGGCTACAAGATCACCTCCGGTCTTTCCACGCTGGCATCGGTTACCTATCAGGACGTCGACGGCACCAAGGGTGTTAACGGCGGCGGCGACAGCTGGACCGGTTTCGTTCGCCTGCAGCGCGCGTTCTAATAGCCATAAGAAAAAAGCATAAGTCTGGTTAGATAACTCAGATCCACCCCGCTCTTGAGCGGGTGAGTGCTAGCTCCAGTCAAAGTTCCTGGCATAACGTCAGGTTTGCTCCCCGGACCCCTCCAGGCCGGGGAGTTTTTGTTTTGAAAAAGGTTCCGACAATCTTTTTGTCAACAATCTGGTCGCGCGGATCTGCGAGCCGGTTGGTGTGGCACCGGTTTCCGAAATTAGGTTGCGTTATCGCGTTCCAGTACTGGAGTGGGCGGCTGGGGAGGGTGGACCGGTTCTTCGAAGGTTCGCAACAAACGGCCCCAGCCCGGATCATGCATATGCGCTGCAAGACCCGCGCGGGCGGCAAGTGCCAGTGCCTCTTCCTGTCCAAAGGCGAGAGCCGCATTGACGTCGGTCGTCAGAACCCGGCCGTTTTCCATCAGCATCTTGCCATCAACGAAAACGGTGTCGACATCGCTTCCCAGCACCTGATGCACGAGACGGTGCACCGGCATCCACATCGGCATCAGATGTGGCTTGCGCATGTCGATAATGACGACATCGGCCTTTTTGCCAATTTCGAGCGAACCGATTTCATCTTCCATGCCGATGGCATGGGCGGCGTCGATGGTGATCATTTCGAATATCTTGCCCGGCGGCAGCAGGTAGCGATCGTGATTGTGCAGCAGGTGTTGCGTGAACTGTGCAAGTCGGGCGGTCTGGAGCATATCGAAGTGACGGCTGGGTGCAGCGCCATCGGTGGTGATGGCGACTCGAATCCCCTTGGACATCATTTCCATGATCGGCGTTGAGCGGCCCGGCGGGGCGTGGGTCACGCGCGTGCCGGTTTCCGCCAGAATGTCGATCTCTTCATGCGAGATGCCCCAGCAGTGCTGGAGGTGGATATCCGGGCCGAGAAGCGCATTTTCCTTATCCTGAAACGCCATGCGGATTTGTCCCGCAAATGCATCCGAATGCAGCCTGACGCCCATTTTGCGCGCCGTCTCGCGTATGCGGCGCGCCTGCATGCGGTCGTTTTCCGTCAGTTTCACCGCCTGGTCGGGGCTTGAAGCATTGGAGGGTTCTACGGAGGGAACGATGGTAAAGGGTGTCAGGAAAACACTGATGCGTCCATCAGCCGTTCCGTTCAGAGCCTCGATTGTGGCTTCGCTGCCCTCGATCATTTCCTCGAAGCTTATATTGCGGCGCTCCGGAGAGCCGCTTTCCCATCGGGTCACCGGGTGCGGCCAGGGCAGGCCGGAAGGTCCGACGCAGATGATTTCGCGAATCCCGATCTCGTCATAGGCGCGGGCGTGGTTGATGGCAAAGACAGGGTCGTCGGCGCGTGGCATCGAGGTGATGATGCTGGCACCGGTCGTCACGCCGGCGCGCAGCCGCTCGATGCCGGAGACCAGGCCGTCCGCATACCAGTAATCGCGTGTGACGTAGTGGTAGTAGGTCGGCGTCACGACCTTCATCCACATGGCGTTGGTGTCGGCCGCAATGCTGCGGATGAGGGCGTGTCCTGCATGGCCATGGGCGTCAATGAGGCCGGGAATGATGAGTTTTCCCCGGCAATCTATGATCTGCTTGTCAGTGTGACGTGGCGCCAGCTCCGCTGCTGTACCGATGTCGACAATACGGTCGCCCTGAATGGCAAGGCCACAATCCTCGATGATGCGTCTTTCACGATTCACCGTCACCATGGTGCCGTGCAGCAGCAGAAAATTCCCCATTTCGTCCCCTCCCTCATTGAAGTGTAGCTTGTATCCAGAACATCGCGATTTTGGATACGATAATTGTCAACAATATTATTGACAATACGGCTGTGCGAAACAATACTCCGCCTTGCCCGGCCGGTAGGTCTGCCGGCTATCCAATGATTTATAAAAAGGGGGGATCAAATGTCCCGAATTAGAAGTTTCGTTCTGGCCGCCATTGCCGTTCCCGCAAACGCAGAAACCTTGCGTTGGGGCGGCCGCGCGGATCTCTACTCGCTTGATCCGTATTCGGTGCCTTCCACCTCCAACCTCGCCTTTCTCAATCATATCTACGAAGGGCTGGTGCGTTACGGGCCGGACTTCAAGATCGAGCCGGCGCTTGCGACGGAGTGGAAACTTGTTGATGAAAAAACATGGCGTTTCACCCTGCGCAAAGGTGTGAAGTTCCATGATGGTGCTGATTTTAATGCTGACGATGTCGTTGCATCCTTCACGCGCGCTTCGGATGCCACCTCGCCACTGCGCGGAAATATTCCGGTTTTTGCGGGCGTGAAGAAGGTCGATGACTACACCGTCGATCTGAACGTCACCGCGCCCACCTCGCTTTTCCTCAACGACATCACCAATATCTTCATCTTCAACGCCAAGTGGTTGAAAGATAACAACAGTGAAAAGCCGACCGACTTCGCGTCCAAGGTCGATGGCTACACGACGATGCACACCAACGGCACCGGGCCCGTTCAAGCTTGAGAGCCGCGTTCCCGATAGCAAGACGGTTCTTGTCGCCAACGATGCCTGGTGGGATCAGAAAAAACACAATCTCGATCGTATCGAATTCGTGCCGATTGCCTCGGCCGCAACCCGCGTTGCAGCTTTGCTCTCCGGCGAAATCGACCTGATCGATTCCGCGCCGATCCAGGATCTGCCGCGTCTGGAATCCTCGCCCAACATCACGGTGAAGAAGCGCACCGAGCTGCGCACGCTGTTCATCGGCTTCAATCGCCGCGAAAAGCTGGAAGACGGCAAGCCTAACCCCTTCAACGATCTTCGCGTTCGCCAGGCATTCGAGGCGTCGATCGATCGTGATCTCATCAACAAGAAGGTCATGCGCGATCTTGCAAGACCGTCCGGCTCGCTTATTGCGCCTGAGATTGCGGGTTACGCCAAGTCGCTTGATACCTACCAGCCCGCCGATCCGGCAAAGGCGCAGAAGCTGCTTGCCGATGCGGGGATGAAGAACCTTGCATTCACCTATACCTGCATGAATGACGAGAGCATCAACGAGGAAGACATCTGCTCCGGCGTTGCCAACATGCTCAAGCGCGGCGGTTTCCAGCCGACAATCGACATCGCCCCGCGTTCGGTACAGTCTCCCAAGCGCAATGGTGGCAAGGCCGATGTCTTCAACCTCAGCTGGGCGAACGAGCCGACGCTCGATGCCTTCTCGTTCCTGTCGCAGATCCTGTCGACCCGCAAGGGCGCGATGGGCGTTTCCAACTATGGCGGCTGGTCTAACCCCGAGATCGACAAGCTGGTGGATCAGGCAGCACACGAGCAGGACAATACCAAGCGTCTCGCGCTTGAAGAAGCTGCATTGAAAATCGCCAAGGACGAGACGATGCTTGTTCCGCTGCACCAGCAGCCCATCGCCTGGGCCATGCTCGGAAAGGTCAAGAGCGTTGATTTCCGCGCCGACAACAAGCCGCGCCACTGGCTGACGCAGGTCGGCAAGTAATCCGGAATATCAGGGAGGCGTTGGGCATTTCGCTTAACGCCTCCCTGAATGCTCCGCTGCCGGTGCAATTGTTGACAATGTTACGGGCGAATGAGGCCCGTACCCCGTCTCTTGCAAAAATGGGCGAACCTGCCTGCCTTTTGGCCACGGGTTTGCATCCGAGAGGTTACAATGCTGGTTTTCATCATCAAGCGTATGGGAAATGCCATTCTGGTCATGCTTTCCGTCGCGCTTATTGCATTTCTCATTTTCAGGCTTGCGGGAGACCCCGTCGAGCTGATGGTGGGGGAGCAGACATCGCAGGAAGATCGCGCCGCGTTGCGTGAGCGTCTCGGTCTTAACGACAGTCTGCCAACGCAATATCTGCGATTTGTCAAAGATGCCGCCCAGGGCAATTTCGGCGTTTCCTATCGCAACGGCCAGCAGGTGCTGCCGCTGATCGCGGAGCGGTTTCCAGCCACGCTGGAACTGGTTCTGGTGGCCACGATCATATCGCTGGTCGTCGGCCTGCCGCTCGGGGTGCTGACGGCGATCAGGCGCGGAAAGTGGTATACGGAGGGCCTGCAATTCCTGTCGATTGTCGGCGTCTCGCTGCCAAGCTTCGTTGTCGGCATTCTGCTTATTCTCGTCTTTTCGGTCAGCCTCGGCTGGGCGCCGGCCTTTGGTCGCGGTGATGTCGTGCAGCTCGGCTGGTGGTCCACCGGCCTGCTCACCTCATCGGGGCGTGCCGCACTCATTCTGCCTGCCATCGCGCTCTCGCTTTACCAGATCACGCTCGTCATGCGTCTGGTCCGCGCCGAGATGCTGGAGGTGCTGCGGTCCGATTTCGTGAAATTCGCCCGCGCCCGCGGCATTCCCCGCTGGCGCATCTATTTCCGCCATGCGCTGCGCAACTGTCTTATGCCTGTTGTGACGCTGACGACGATGAATGTCGGTTCGCTCATCGCTTTTGCGCTCATCACCGAGACGGTGTTTCAGTGGCCGGGCATGGGCATGCTGTTCATACAGGCGGTGACGTTTCTCGATATTCCCGTCATGGCGGCCTATCTCTGCATCATTTCCTTCATCTTCGTTGTCCTCAACACGTTCGTCGACATTGCCTATGCGGTGATCGATCCGCGTCTGCGCACTGCGCGCTAACCGAAGGGAGCCGGTTTCATGGCCACAGACCTTCCGCAAACGGCAAAACCTGCCCGCCCGTCGCTCATCAAGCGCATACGCAACAGCGATCTCTACTGGTCGTTCAGCCACAGCAGATCGGCGAAGATCAGCGCGCTGATCCTTGCAGTCCTCATCCTCGCCGCCATTTTCGCGCCCCTGATCGCACCGCAGAACCCCTATGACGGCGCTTCGCTCGACATGTGGAAGGCCGAACTGCCGCCAGTGTGGCAGGAGGGTGGCGAATGGCCCTTTCTGCTCGGCACGGATACACAAGGGCGCGACATGCTCTCCGCTATCCTCTACGGCACGCGCATATCGATCGTCATCGGTGTCGCCTCGGTCGCGCTTTCTCTGGTCATCGGCATGACTGCCGGGCTTGTCGCCGGTTATTTTGGCGGTTTTGCCGATAATCTCCTGATGCGCATCGGCGATATCACGCTTTCCATTCCGACAATTCTGGTGGCAATTCTCGTCTCCACGGTCGTCAGGCAGATGCTGCCGGACAATCTTCGCGAGGTCGGCGCATCTGCCGTGCTCATTCTCGCCATCGCGCTTTCCGCCTGGGTGCAATATGCGCGCACCGTGCGTGCCCAGGCGATTGTCGAAACCGGCAAGGACTATGTGCAGGCAGCGAAGCTGATCGGCGTTCCCGCGCGCCGCATCATGGCAAACCATATTCTGCCCAATACGCTGACGCCGATCATGGTTGCCGCTACGCTCAACTTCGGCATGGCGATCCTGACTGAAGCGACGTTGTCGTTCCTCGGCATCGGCATGCCACCCAGCCAGCCGTCGCTCGGAACGCTGATCCGCATCGGCAACCAGTTCCTGTTTTCCGGTTCCTGGTGGATCGTGTTGTTTCCCGTTTTCCAGCTCTGCCTGCTCGTCGTCACCGTCAACCTTCTGGGTGACTGGCTGCGCGATGCGCTCAATCCGAAACTGAGGTGAGTTCCATGTACGATCTTCTGCTCCGCAACGTCAGGCCCATGGCGGGCGACACCTGCGATATTCTGGTAAGACAGGGAAAGATTGCCGGTTTTGGAAAGTTCGAGGCCGAACCCGGCATGCCGGTCGAGGATGGCAACGGCGCAATCGTCGCGCCCGGCCTCATCGATGCTCACACCCATCTCGACAAGACGACATGGGGCATGCCCTGGCATGAGAACAACCGCGCCGCCATCCTGCGCGGGCGGATCGATTTCGAGCGCGAGAACCGCACCCAGATCGGTATCGATCCGCACCGCCAGTCCATGCGCCACGCCATCGGCCTTGCTGCAAACGGCGGCACGCATATCCGCAGCCATGTGGATATCGACCCGACCCACGGCCTGAAGCTTGTCGAAGGCATATGGGAAACACGTGAGAAGCTGAAAGGAATCATCGACATCGAGGTCGTTGCCTTCCCGCAGTCCGGCGTCATAGTCATGCCCGGCACGGTGGAGCTGCTGGACGAGGCCTTGAAACAGGGTTGCGAAGTCCTTGGCGGCATCGATCCCTGCGGCATCGATCGCGATCCCAAAGGCCAGCTCGATATCCTCTTTCAACTCGCGGTCAGGCACGGCGTGCCTATCGACATTCATCTGCATGAGGCTGCCGATCTCGGCGCCTTTACGATGGAACTGATCTTCGAGCGTATTCGTGCCAATGGCATGGAAGGCAAGGTCGCAATCAGCCACGCCTTTGCGCTGGGCATGAATGATTACATCTGGGTCGGCAAGCTGATCGATGAAATCGCCCGGCTCGATGTGGCGATCCTGACGACGGGCGCGCCCTCCGCAACCGTGCCGTCGATCATGCGGCTGAAGGAAGCCGGCGTTCGCGTTGGCGGCGGTTGTGACGGCATTCGCGATACCTGGGGACCGTGGGGCCAGCCGGATATGCTCGACCGGGCCAAGATCATCGGCATGAAGAACGGCTTGCGCTCGGATATCGAGCTTGCGCATGTCCTGCATGTCGTCTCGCAGGGCGGTGCCGATGTCATGGGCCTCAAGGATTACGGTCTTGAGGTTGGCTGTGCCGCAGACTTCACGCTTCTGACCGGCGAAACATTGGCGCATGCCGTTGTCGATGTCGCGCCACGGCCGCTGGTCGTAAAGGGCGGACGCGTGACCGCCAGAGGCGGCAAGGCCGTGGTGGAGGCACCATGATGAACAATCCGCTACAGTCTATCGCTCTCGGTGAACGCCCCTCCGGTCGCACGCTGCTCACCGCTAGCTGGGTGGTCGGTCATAAGGACGGGTCTCACCGGCTGTTGAAAAACGGCGAAGTGGTTTTCGAGAACGGCGAAATCCTTTTTGTCGGCCATGGCTTTCCGGGCGAAGTCGCGCGGCGCGTCGATTTCGGCAATGCCCTGATCAGCCCCGGCCTGATCGACCTCGATGCGCTTTCCGATTTCGATACGACTATTTTGGGGGTCGACAATCACCCCGGCTGGGCGAAGGGCCGTGTTTGGCCACGCTCTTATGTCGAGGCCGGTCCTTACGAGATGTATTCCGAGGAGGAGCTTGCCTTCCAGAAACGTTTCGCCTTCGGTCAGCTTCTCCTCAACGGCATCACCACGGCGGCACCCATTGCCTCGCTGTTTTACCGTGAATGGGGAGAAACGGTCGCTGAATTCGAGGCTGCGGCCGATGCTGCCGGCGAACTTGGCCTGCGGGTCTATCTCAGCCCCGCCTTCCGCTCCGGCGGTATGGTGCTGGAAGAGCCGGGGCGCATGGTGCCCGTGTTCGATGAGGAACGCGGTCTTCAGGGGCTGAAGGAAGCGGTGTCGTTCATCGAACGACAGACCGGAAGGCACGGTGATCTCGTCCGCGGCCTGCTTGCACCTGATAGGGTTGAAACATCGACACTCACCCTGCTCGAAAGAACCGATGCGGCCGCCCGTGATCTCGGCTGCAAATTCCGGCTGCACATGGCGCAGGGCACCATGGAGGTCGATACGGTTCGCAAGCTGCATGGCTCGACTGCGCCGGTATGGCTCGCAAAAGCAGGCCTGCTGAGCGACCGCCTTATCGCGCCGCATGCCACCAATGCGACGGACGAAGATCTGGCGCTCTATGCGGAAAATGGCGTGTCGATCGTCCACTGTCCGCTGGTTTCTGCCAGAAGCGGCAGTACGCTATCGTCCTTCTCCGCGTGCCGGCAGCTTGGAATAAACATTGCGATGGGCACCGATACGGCGCCCGCCGACATGCTGATGAACCTGCTTGTCGGTCTCATAACCTGCCGCATCAATGACGGTGCTCCAGATAAGGTCCGCTCGGCCGATCTGTTCGACGCCGCCACACTCGGCGGCGCTCGGGCGCTGGGCCGGTCCGATCTCGGGCATCTTTCCAAGGGTGCGCGCGCGGATATCGCGGTCTTCGATCTCGATGACACGGTGATGGCGCCGAGCCTCGATCCGATCACGACTGTTGTCACCGGCGGTTCGGGCAAAATCACGCGCGCCGTGTTTGTCGATGGCCGTCTCTCCATGCGGGAAAGACAGGTCGCGAACATCGATATGGCGCGTGCCCGCATTCAGGCGCAGGCACAGTTCGATGGGCTGATCGCGAAATATCCCGAGCGAAGCTGGGCCAATCCGCCCGTTTCGGAAATCTTCCCCCCGAGCTACCCGGTGGAGGTGAATACCAATGGATGACATGAACCAGTCGGTTATCGATGTCCGCAATTTGAAAGTCGAGTTCCCCGGCCGCCGGGGAACGGTGACGGCACTTTCGGATATCAGCCTTTCCATCCGCCCCGGCGAAATCCTCGGTGTGGTCGGGGAGTCCGGTGCCGGAAAATCCATGACCGGCCTTGCGATACAGGGCCTGCTCGAAAAACCGGGCCGCATCGCGGATGGCGAAATATGGCTTGGGTCGCGTCGTATCGATCAACTCGATGACAGGGCGATGGAAAGCATCCGTGGCCGGGAAATCGGGGCGATCTTTCAGGATCCGCTCACCTCACTCAATCCGCTGTTCACGGTTGGCGCGCAGCTTGTGGAGACGATCCGCCAGCATCTGCCGCTTTCGAAAAGGGATGCAAAGGCACGCGCAGTCCAGCTTCTGCGTGATGTCGGTATTCCATCTCCGGAAGAGCGCGTCGATCACCATCCGCATCAATTCTCCGGCGGCATGCGTCAGCGCGTCGTCATAGCGCTCGCACTTGCGGCGTCGCCGAAACTGATCATCGCCGACGAACCGACGACGGCGCTTGACGTGTCGATCCAGGCGCAGATCATCTCGCTGCTGCGCAAGCTCTGCAAGGAAAAGCAGACGGCTGTCATGCTGGTTACGCATGATATGGGCGTCATTGCCGAGGCAGCCGACCGCGTTGCCGTGCTTTATGCCGGCAGGTTGATAGAGGTGGGGCCGGTCGAACAGGTTCTCCATGCGCCTAGGCACCCCTATACGCAGGGCCTGATGGCCTCCATTCCTTCGCTCGGCGCGCGAGTGGAACGGCTCAACCAGATCGACGGGGCCATGCCGCGTCTCGACGCCATCCCGCCCGGATGCGCCTTCAATCCGCGCTGCGGGTTCTCAGGAGCGCGCTGTCTTCGCGAGCGGCCGGAACTGGAAGCGGTGGGTGATGGCGCCAGCGCTTGCTGGATGAATGCAGGAGGTACAGCATGAACACGCCCGCGCAAAAAACACCCGCATTGACGGTCAAGGGCCTCACCAAGACCTTCGATGTCTCTGCCCCATGGCTCAATCGGGTTATCGAGCGGAAGCCCCGGCAATTCGTCCAGGCCGTGAACGACATCGATTTTACGGTTCCGGCGGGCGGCTGTCTCAGCATCGTGGGGGAAAGCGGCTGCGGCAAGTCCACGGTTGCCCGTCTGGTGACCGGGCTGTTCCGGCCAAGTGCGGGTGATTTCCACTTCGCCAAGGGTCGAAAGGATACGCCACTTTCGGCGCAGATGATCTTTCAGGATCCCTATGCCTCGCTCAATCCGCGCTGGCGGGTGAAGAACATCATTGCCGAACCCATCCGCGAACTGAAACTTCGTGCGACCCGGGCCGAGACCATGGAACGGGTGGAGGAACTGTTGCTGACGGTTGGCCTGTCTGCTTCGGACGGCGAAAAGTTTCCGCATGAATTTTCAGGCGGCCAGCGTCAGCGCATCTCGATTGCCCGCGCTTTGGCGAGCGAGCCCGAGTTTCTGGTCTGTGACGAGCCGACATCCGCACTCGATGTATCGGTGCAGGCGCAGGTGCTGAACCTGATGCGACGCCTCCAGGACGAGTTGGGGCTGACCTATCTGTTCATCAGCCACGACATGAGCGTGGTTCGCCACATGTCGGATCGCATTGCGGTCATGTATCTTGGCCGCATCGTGGAGGAGGGCAACACGGAGGAGCTGTTTGCCCGCCCGCGTCACCCCTATACCCAGCTTCTGCTGCAGACGATTCCCAATATCGACGCGCCGCGCCGTGACCGGGAACTGGTTGCCGGTGAAGTTCCAAGCCCGCTCAAACCGCCATCGGGATGCACGTTTCATCCGCGTTGCCCGCTTGCGACGGCGCGCTGTTCGGCGGAGGTGCCAAAGGTGCGCACGCTTGCCGGCGGCACACGTGTCGCCTGCCATCTGGTGGCGGACGAAGAAGAGCTGGTTGTGAAGGAAAGAGAACTCGTCTGACCGTCGGGTCAGGCGAGTGCGGCGCGCAGATCGTGGGAAAGGTCGCGGATTTCGCTGAGATCGAGTTCCGCTTCCACATGTTCCAGATGGTGGGTCATCAGATGCGTGGCTTTCGCCGGGTCGTTATTGGCAATCGCATCGACGATTTCCGCATGCTCGTCCGGTCCGCAATTGAAGCGGTCGGTGTTGCGGTAAACGGCGGTGATGAGGGAGGAACGCGAAATGAGGTCGCGCATGGTGGTGAACAGGAAATCGGAACCGGCCGTTTCCGCCAGCAGCAGATGGAACCCGCCGGAGAGCTTGATGATATCGGTGGTGATGTTGTGAGCATTGGCCACACGCTCCTTGGCGACATGGTCGCGAAGCCGTTTCAGATCGGCCTTGGTGGCCGATTTGCACAGACGTTCAACGACACATTGCTCCACGGTGCGACGCACGAAGAACACGTCTCTGGCTTCTTCGACCGATGGTTTCGAAACGAACGCGCCCCGATTGGGAACGATGGTGACGAGACCGTCGCGCTCCAGAACGGACAGGGCCTGACGGATACGTGCACGGCTGACGCTGAAAATTGTCGCCAGTTGTTCTTCCTTCAACTGCACGCCGGGACGCAGCCGCCGCTCAGCGATGGACAGCCAGACTTTCTCGACAATTTGCTGTGTGGACTGGCCGTTCTGCTCGGTCATTTTGTTCGCTCTCCATTAGGGTTAGAAAAGCGTGATGCCGCCGAAAAAGTCAACTGTTTCAACAGGGTTTTGGTTGCATAATTGTCAACAATATGAAACAATATTGTATACTATAAACAGGGCAACGTCATGGAATTCGACTTCACCACGCTTGAGCCGCAGAGCCGCTATCGGTTGCTGACGAATTTTATTGGTCCACGGCCGATAGCGCTTGTTACGACCCGCTCGGAGGCGGGCCACAACAATGCAGCGCCGATGAGCTTTTTCAACGTCTTCTCCCATGATCCGCCCATCGTTGTTCTCGGAATCCAGCCGCGTCTGAATGGCGAGGATAAGGACACGATGGCCAATATTCGCCGCACCGGCGAGTTTGTCGTCAACATGGTCGATATGACTATTTCCGAACATATGCTTGTCTGCGGCCTCGGTTTCGACAGCGAGGTCGACGAACTTTCGATGGCGCAGCTGACGCCGACGCCCTGCAACAAGATCGATGCGAGCTTTGCAGCGGAATCGCCCTGCGCCTTCGAGTGCCGGGTGGAGCGTCTGATCGATTATCCGCGCCGGACGCTGGTGCTGGGGGAGGTCGTGCACATGCATGTCCACAGGGACTGCCTCGACAAGGAGGGGCATTATGTCGATCCGGACCGATACCAGCCGATCGCACGCCTCCATGCCGACAACTACATTACCTCGGATCGCCAGTTCGTCTTGAAGGCGCCACCCATTACCGACTTCATCAAGCCAGATGGCAAGTGACAGTCCCGAAAGGCTGACCTGAATGCATATTCGTCTGATCAACCCGAACTCAACCGCCTCGATGACGGCGCAGGCGCTCGAGAGTGCCTTGCGCGTCAGGCAGGCGGATACGAAGATTTCCGCTGCAAATCCTGTCGATACGCCGGTCAGTATCGAAGGCGGGGCCGATGAGGCACTGGCTGTTCCCGGCATGCTGGAGGAAATCCGCAAGGGCGAGCGGCTGGGCGTCGATGCCTATGTTATTGCCTGCTTTGATGATCCGGGCCTGCATGCGGCGCGTGAAGTCGCGCGTGGCCCCGTCATCGGCATCTGCCAGGCCGGCATTCAGGTAGCCATGACGATCAGCCGCCGCTTTTCCATCATCACGACGCTGCCGCGCTCCATCCCCATTATCGAAGACCTCGTCGATAGCTACGGCGCACAGCGGCATTGCCGCAGGGTTCGTGCCATCAATCTGCCGGTGCTGGGTCTTGAAGAGGATCCGCTTGCAGCCGAGGCGATGTTGATCCGCGAAATCGAAGCGGCCAAGAAAGAGGATGCGGCAGAAGCCATCATCCTCGGTTGCGCCGGCATGTCCGCACTGTGCGACAGGCTGCGCGAGGCAACGGGCGTCCCTGTCATCGATGGTGTCACGGCCGCCGTCAAGCTGGCCGAAGCCCTGGTGGGTGCGGGTTACGTGACATCCAAGGTCAATGCCTATGATTATCCGCGTGTGAAGGAAACCAAGCTCGTCGCCTGACCGGCAGAGGCCAGTGCGGCCGGCTTCCCCCGTGTTCATTTCCTAGAGTTTGCGACAAAGCCCGCCTCGCTCTAGTGTCTGCTTTCGCGCCGGTCCGCAGAATGGCCGCGCGGGATGGGAGGCAGGATGATCGACAAGCTGGAGTTTTTCATAGCGCTTGCGCGCGCGGAGCATTTCGGGCGGGCCGCGGAGGAGTGCGGCATCTCGCAGCCGACGCTGTCTGCGGCCATCCGGCAACTGGAAGATCAGCTGGGTGTCGTGCTCGTCGTGCGTGCGGCGCGATATCAGGGCCTGACGCCCGAGGGGCAGCGGGTGCTCGAATGGGCAAGGCGCATCGTTGCCGATACACGTACCATGCGGGAGGAAATGCGGGCTGCGCGTAAAGGTCTCGCCGGCCACATCCGGCTGGCCGTCATCCCCACCGCTCTTGCCATGGTGCCCAGGCTCACCGAACCCTTTCAGGCGCGTCACCCGGCAGTCACGTTTTCCGTCACCTCCCGCACGTCGTTGCAGGTTCTCAGCCAGATCGAAAATCTCGAAATCGACGCGGGAATCACCTATCTCGACAACGAACCTCTGGGCCGGGTGACGACGGTTCCGCTTTATTCGGAGCGATATCACCTGATTGCGGCCGCCGGCACGCCCCTTGCCGATCAAGAGAGCGTGACCTGGAAGCAGGTTTCGGGTCTTCGGCTTTGCCTATTGACTTCCGACATGCAAAACCGCCGCATTATCAACAAGCACATGGCCGAAGCGGGTGTTGAAGCGAAACCCACGCTCGAATCCAATTCGATGATCGTACTGTTTTCCCATATCCGAACCGGACAATGGGCTTCAATTATGCCGCGTAACATCGCAGAATCGTTTGGTTTTCCAAAGCAGATCCGAATGATACCCATTGTCGAGCCGGATGCGGAGCATCTTGTCGGCCTGATTGCCACCTATCGCGAACCTCATACGCCGCTGGTATCTGCGCTATTGCACGAGGCGCGATTGCGCGTCGCGGCCTCTGCTTTTGATAGAAATTTCCTATCGACTGACGGAAAGACGATATTGACCTGATCTTGCTCCGCTCGCCATTCTTTCGCCATCAGGCAGCGCGGCGCGCCGGACAAGGATGTGGAGGTCCTCCGGTTCAAACGCCCGCCACCTGTCGGTTTGGGAGGACTGGCTCATGAATATTCGTGCTGTCGCCGCAGATGAGGCGACGCGTGTGCAGGCTATCATTGACGACTGTCTGCATCTGGAAGGGCCAATGCTGCCTATCCTGCACAGGGTGCAGGAAGAATTCGGCTATGTGCCTGATAGCGTCAAACAGGTGATCGCCCTGGCCCTCAACGTATCCCGTGCCGAAGTGCATGGTGTCGTAAGTTTCTATCCCGATTTCCGCGACCATCCCGGCGGGCGCCATGTGCTGAAGCTCTGTCGGGCCGAGGCTTGCCAGTCGATGGGCTGCGAGTCTCTTGCCGACACCATCAAAGGGAAACTTGGTCTTGACTGGCACCAGACGGCAAAGGATGGCTCGGTCACACTCGAGCCGGTCTTCTGTCTCGGGCTCTGCGCCCAGGCACCCGCGCTGATGCTGGATGGCGAGGTTCATGCCAGAGTGGATGAGCACTGTCTTGGCGACATTCTGGCGGAGGTGCGCCGATGAGCGTGACCGTTTTCGTGCCTTGCGATTCCGCAGCACTCGCCGTTGGTGCCGACCGCGTTGCCGATGCAATCCAAGGTGAGGCCGCGGCCCGCAATCTTGATATTCGCCTTGTCCGCAACGGTTCGCGCGGCCTGCTCTGGCTTGAAGTGCTGGTAGAGGTCGACACCCATCATGGCCGCGTTGCTTATGGACCGGTCAAAGCTTCTGATGTTTCCGGGCTGTTCGATGCGGATTTTCTTGATGGCGGCGATCATGCGCTCTGTCTTGGGCTGACCGAAGAAATCCCGTTCCTGAAGAACCAGACGCGCCTGACTTTCGCGCGCTGCGGCGTGACCGATCCGCTTTCGCTGGAAGACTACCGTGCCAACAAGGGCATGAAGGGGCTGGAGAGAGCCGTTTCACTGAACCCTGCGGAGATCGTCAAACAGGTCACCGATAGCGGCCTTCGCGGACGGGGTGGCGCCGGTTTTCCGACCGGTATCAAGTGGAAAACGGTGGCGGATGCCACCGCTGATCAGAAATACATCGTCTGCAATGCGGATGAGGGCGACAGCGGCACCTTTGCCGACCGCATGATCATGGAAGGCGATCCCTTTGTCCTTATCGAGGGCATGGCCATTGCCGGCCTCGCGGTTGGTGCAACGAAGGGTTACATCTACACCCGCTCCGAATATCCCCATGCCGTTAGGACGATGGAAAAAGCCATCGACATCGCCCGGCGAGAAGGGGTGATCGGCGCGTCTGTGCTCGGTTCGGGTCGCGCGTTCGATCTCGAGGTGCGCATAGGGGCCGGAGCCTATGTGTGCGGCGAGGAAACCTCGCTGCTCAACAGTCTCGAAGGTAAACGCGGCACGGTGCGCGCCAAGCCGCCGCTTCCCGCCCTGCAGGGGCTTTTCGGAAAGCCGACGGTAGTCAACAATGTCATTTCGCTCGCTTCGATCCCTGTGATCATGGATCGCGGCGCGGCGTTCTACCGGGATTTCGGCATTGGTCGTTCGCACGGCACGATCCCGATCCAGCTTGCCGGAAACATCAGACATGGCGGGCTTTACGAGACCGCTTTCGGCCTGCCGCTCGGGCAACTGGTCAACGAGATCGGCGGCGGTACCATTACTGGCCGGCCGGTCAAGGCGGTTCAGGTCGGCGGGCCATTGGGCGCTTATTTTCCGGTGTCGCTGTTCGATACGTTGTTCGACTATGAGGCATTTACCGCCGCAGGCGGCCTGATCGGTCACGCGGGCGTCGTCGTCTTTGACGACACTGCCGATATGCTGCGCCAGGCGCGTTTTGCCCTGGAATTCTGTGCCGTCGAAAGTTGCGGAAAGTGTACGCCATGCCGGATCGGTTCGACACGCGGTGTCGAGACGGTCGACAAGATTTCCCTTGGAATAGAAGCAGAGCGAAATACGGCGCTGCTGGAGGATCTCTGCGAAACGATGAAGTTCGGTTCGCTCTGCGCGCTAGGCGGTTTCACGCCGTATCCCGTGATGAGCGCGCTCAGGCACTTCCCGCAGGATTTTGCACCCATCCCACGTGTCGAAGCGGCGGAGTAAGACCATGGCCCTTATATCTGAAATCGACTACGGAACACCGAAATCCACCTCGACAGAGATGGTCACGCTAACGATCGACGGCCGCCAGATCACCGTGCCGGCGGGAACGTCCATCATGCGTGCTTCGAGAGAAGCGGGCATCGATGTTCCCAAACTCTGCGCCACCGATATGGTCGATGCCTTCGGTTCCTGTCGCCTCTGTCTCATCGAGGTGGAGGGCCGCAACGGCACCCCCGCCTCCTGCACCACGCCGGTGGCGGCCGGTCTTGTCGTCCACACCCAGACGGAACGCCTGAAGCAGATCCGCAAGGGTGTGATGGAGCTTTATATCTCCGACCACCCGCTCGACTGTCTCACCTGCGCCGCAAATGGCGATTGCGAATTGCAGGATATGGCCGGCGCCGTCGGCCTGCGTGACGTGCGTTACGGCTATGATGGCGACAACCATGTGAAGGCCCGTGCCGGCGATGGCGACCTGAACGCCAACTGGATGCCCAAGGACGAGAGCAACCCGTATTTCACCTACGATCCGTCGAAGTGCATCGTCTGTTCCCGCTGCGTGCGCGCCTGTGAGGAAGTGCAGGGAACGTTCGCATTGACGATCGAAGGGCGCGGCTTCGAAAGCCGTGTTTCGCCCGGCGCCCACGAGGCATTTCTTGATTCCGAATGCGTTTCCTGCGGCGCCTGCGTGCAGGCCTGTCCGACGGCGACGCTGACTGAAAAATCGGTGATCGACATCGGCCAGCCGGAACATTCGCTGGTCACCACCTGCGCTTATTGCGGCGTCGGCTGTTCGTTCAAGGCGGAGATGCGCGGCGAGGAACTGGTTCGCATGGTGCCGTGGAAGGACGGTCAGGCAAACCGTGGCCATTCCTGCGTCAAGGGTCGCTTCGCTTATGGGTATGCCAGCCACCGCGACCGTATTCTCAACCCGATGGTTCGTGAAAAGATCAGTGATCCCTGGCGTGAAGTGACCTGGGACGAGGCATTCGCCCATGTCGCCTCCGAATTCCAGCGCATTCAGGGAACCTATGGCCGCGAATCCATCGGCGGCATCACCTCGTCTCGCTGCACCAATGAAGAGACCTTTCTGGTCCAGAAGCTCATCCGTGCCGGTTTCGGCAACAACAATGTCGATACCTGCGCCCGCGTTTGTCATTCGCCGACAGGTTACGGGTTGGGCCAGGCGTTCGGCACCTCAGCCGGAACGCAGAATTTCGATTCCGTCGAACATTCGGATGTTGTCCTCGTCATCGGCGCCAACCCGACGGACGGACACCCGGTGTTCGGCTCACGCCTGAAGAAGCGCCTGCGCCAGGGCGCCAAGCTGATCGTCGTCGATCCGCGCCGCATCGATCTCGTTCGCACGCCGCATGTGGAGGCGTCGTTCCATTTGCCGCTGAAGCCCGGGACGAATGTTGCGGTGCTGACAGCCCTTGCCCATGTCATCGTCACCGAAGGATTGTTCGACGAGGCCTTCATCCGCGAGCGTTGCGACTGGTCGGAATTCGAGGACTGGGCCGCCTTCGTGGCCGAACCGCAGCATGGCCCGGAGGAAACCCAAGTCTTTACCGGCGTTCCCGCCGAGGAGCTGCGCGGTGCCGCCAGGCTCTTTGCCAAGGGCGGCAATGGCGCAATCTATTACGGGCTTGGCGTTACCGAACACAGCCAGGGTTCCACGACCGTCATGGCGATTGCCAATCTGGCCATGGCGACCGGTAACATTGGTCGCCCCGGTGTCGGCGTCAATCCGCTGCGTGGCCAGAACAATGTGCAGGGTTCCTGCGACATGGGTTCCTTCCCGCATGAGCTTCCCGGTTATCGTCATATATCCGACGATGCCACCCGGGAAATATTCGAAAAGCTCTGGGGCGTTACCCTCAACAACGAGCCGGGGTTGCGCATCCCCAACATGCTGGATGCAGCCGTTGATGGCAGTTTCAAGGGCATCTACATTCAGGGCGAAGACATCCTCCAGTCGGACCCGGACACCAAGCATGTTTCAGCCGGTCTTGCCGCGATGGAATGTGTTGTCGTGCACGACCTGTTCCTGAACGAGACGGCGAATTACGCGCATGTCTTCCTGCCGGGTTCCACCTTCCTCGAAAAGGACGGCACGTTCACCAATGCCGAACGCCGCATCAATCGTGTGCGCAAGGTCATGTCGCCGAAAAACGGCTATTCGGATTGGGAGGTCACCCAGAAGCTGGCTCAGGCCATGGGGCTGAACTGGAACTATACGCACCCGTCGCAGATCATGGATGAAATCGCGGCGACGACGCCGAGCTTTGCCGGCGTTTCCTACGACTATCTGGAGAGCAGAGGCTCGGTGCAGTGGCCGTGTAACGAAAAATTCCCGGAAGGCTCGCCGATCATGCATGTGGACGGGTTCGTGCGCGGCAAGGGCAAGTTCATCCGCACCGAATATGTGGCGACTGATGAGCGTACCGGCCCGCGCTTTCCGCTGCTGCTCACCACCGGCCGCATTCTGTCGCAGTACAATGTCGGAGCGCAGACACGGCGCACCGAAAACGTCGTCTGGCACGAGGAGGATCGTCTCGAAATCCATCCGCATGATGCCGAACAGCGTGGCGTCAAGGATGGTGACTGGATCAAGCTCGCCAGCCGTTCCGGCGATACGACGCTTAGGGCGCTTATCACCGATCGCGTTGCGCCGGGGGTGGTCTATACCACCTTCCACCACCCGGGCACGCAGGCAAACGTCATCACCACCGACTACTCCGACTGGGCGACGAACTGTCCGGAATACAAGGTAACTGCGGTTCAGGTCTCGCCCTCGAACGGGCCGACCGAATGGCAGGAAGGATATGACGCGCTCAGCCGCCGTTCGCGGCGGATTGCAGGCAAGCTCGAGGCGGCCGAATAATCGGGGCCGGGGCAATCCCGGCCTTTTGAAAACGTGAACGTCGTCCGTCAGGCGGCGCGGGGAAAACAGCCATGTTGCTTAATCACACCGACGAAAAACTGGTGAGAATGGCGAACCAGATCGCGACTTTTTTCCTTTCCCAGCCGGAGGATATCCGCGTTGAGGGTGTCGCCACCCACATTAACAAATTCTGGGAACCCCGTATGCGCAAACGGTTTTTCGAGATGGTTGACGCCGGTGCCGGGGAGTTTTTGCCGCTGGTGCTTGCAGCCGCGCTCAAGATCAAGAGGCCCGGGGTGCGCGCTGCCGATGCGGTCGGGCTTGGCGAGGATGCCACGGGAACGCCGGAGGGCAAGGGCGTTGCTGCCGGCGAGTCCTTGTCCGAACCGAGCATTCCCGAAACTACGTAAAGTCAGGCGGTAACACGCCGCAAACAGGTATCGCCGGATGGGGACGTCCGGCGATCTCGGTAACGCCCGGTCGATGCGGCCAATTGGGGCGTATCATGGTTGTCCAGACATTCACGAGGGAGGTAGTGTCGATGGCAGTAGCAGGCGTATCTGCGGGAGGGCCGGTGCAAGCCGGGCTTCTGGACCGCGAACGGATTATAGCGAAACCTGGCTTCAACCGCTGGCTGGTGCCGCCGGCGGCTTTGGCCATTCACTTGTGTATCGGCATGGCCTACGGCTTCAGCGTCTTCTGGCTGCCGCTGTCGAAGGCATTGCCGGCAACGGACCCCAGTTGCTCCAGCCTCACCCTTGCCGGGGCGCTGTTCACCACCGAATGCAACTGGCGTGTGGCCGATCTTGGCTGGATCTATACGCTCTTCTTCGTCCTGCTCGGATGCTCGGCGGCGATCTGGGGCGGTTGGCTGGAAAGGGTCGGGCCGCGCAAGGCCGGCTTCGTTTCTGCCTGCTGCTGGTGCGGCGGCATTCTGGTTGCAGCGCTTGGCGTGATGACGCACCAGCTCTGGCTGATGTGGGTCGGGGCAGGTGTCATCGGCGGCGTTGGTCTTGGTCTCGGTTACATCTCGCCGGTCTCGACATTGATCAAATGGTTTCCGGACCGGCGCGGCATGGCAACCGGCATGGCCATCATGGGTTTCGGCGGCGGCGCGATGATCGGCGCACCGCTTGCCAATCTGCTCATGAGTACCTTCAAGACGGATACATCAGTCGGCGTCTGGCAAACTTTCGTCGTCATGGCATTGATCTATTTCGTCTTCATGATGGCGGGTGCCTTCGGCTACCGTATTCCACCGGCGGGCTGGCGTCCGGAAGGCTGGACGGCCCCGGCGGCCAAAAGCGCCATGATCACCAATCGTCACGTTCATCTGCGTGATGCGCACAAGACGAAGCAGTTCTGGCTCATCTGGGCGGTTCTGTGCCTCAACGTGTCAGCGGGTATCGGCGTGATCGGCATGGCATCGCCAATGTTGCAGGAGATTTTCGCCGGTTCGTTGATCGGTCTGCCCGGCGTTGGTTTTGCGGACCTCAATATCGAGCAGAAAGCATCGATCGCCGCCATCGCGGCCGGGTTCACGGGCCTGCTGTCGCTGTTTAACATCGGTGGCCGCTTCTTCTGGGCTTCCATGTCCGACAAGATCGGCCGCAAGAACACTTACTTCTGCTTCTTCGTGCTTGGCATCATTCTTTATGCGCTGGCCCCGACGCTGGCGACGATGGGTTCCAAGGCGTTCTTCGTTCTTGCCCTCGGCATCATCCTGTCGATGTATGGCGGCGGCTTTGCAACCATTCCCGCCTATCTTGCCGACATCTTCGGCACGCAGTTCGTCGGCGCGATCCATGGCCGTCTGCTGACGGCATGGGCAACGGCGGGCATTGCCGGACCTGTTGTCGTCAACTACATCCGCGAAGCACAGATTGCGGCCGGTGTCGCGCCGGGTCCCGCACTCTATACCAGCACCATGTACATCCTGGCGGGGATGCTCGCGATCGGCCTCATCGCCAACGCGTTTGTCCGGCCGTTGCCGGAGAAATGGTTCATGTCGGATGCGGAGGTTGCAGCACTTCAAGCCAAGACCGCCGCCGCCAATGCAGGGCCCACCGGTTCCTTCGGCATCGGCAGGGGTGGCTTGGACGCCAAGGCCGCACTGGCCTGGGCAGCCGTCGGCATACCGCTTCTCTGGGGCGTGTGGGTCACGGTCAAAAGCAGCCTTGTGCTGTTTGGCTGATTGCAACAAACATCAGATGGTCCGGGCAGCCCTGTGGCTGCCCGGATTTGTTTTCAGGCCTTGAGTGACAGGCGGGCATTCTCGAAGGGCAGGCCGTCATCGTCAGTCGACCTGCGCGAGACTTCGAGGAAGCCGAGCGAACGGTAAAACCGCATCGCCTGCTCATTGGCGGTATAGACCTCAAGCGACAAATCACCCTTGAGACCGAGCGCGTGGGCGATGAGCCTGCGCCCGATACCCTTGCCCTGTTGTGCTGGTGCGACGAACAGACCTCCGATGAAACTGTTGAGCAGGCTGATGAAGCCGACGGGGTCACCGGCCTGCGTCGCGATGAAAGTCTCCGATAGCGGCAGATAGGTATCTTCGATCAGTCTTTGCTGCTCGCGCAAACGCTGCGTGCCGATAAAGGGATGCGCCAGCAGCGAGGCATCGAGCCAGATGCGTGACAGGATTTGCGTATCCGCTGCCGCGTCAAACGGCCGGATGTCGATAGATTTGATATTCATGGAAATTCCGCAGAATTAGACATGCCAAAAGGTCAGCTCCGTTTTCAGAGCCGGCTGAAACCGCGATGGGCGGTCAGATTTTCAACCTCTGCGCATAAATCTCCCTGCTTCGAAACCTGTATTTACCGCTGCTGCGCAACAGCGTCAACAAAGGGAAAGGCGGGCTTTCCTCAAGCTCCTGCCGGAAGGGTCAGCGAACAGGTAAGCCCGCCATTTTCGCCCCGCTCCAGCCTGATGCTGCCGCCATGAAGCTCGACAAGTTCCTTGGCGATGGTAAGACCGAAGCCGTCACCCGGAACGGTCTCGTCCATGCGTCTGCCCGGCTGGAAAGCCTCCGAAATACGGTCGTCCTCGATGCCCTGTCCATCGTCCGAGATCACGATCCAGACGTCGCGTCCGGTCTTTTTCGCGGAAATACGAACCGCGCTTTTGGCCCATTTGAATGCATTGTCGATGATATTGCCAACGATCTCGTCCAGATCCTCAGGCGTGACCTGCAATAGCAACTCGGGGTCCACATCGACTGTTGCGACAATCCCCCGGTCGGCATGAATACGTGACATGATATCAACGATATCGTCGATCCTCGGTTTGACTGCGGTCACCGTGGCGGTGCCGCCTGCTGCGGTCTTGCGGGCTCTTGCAAGATGGTGGCGGATACGTTGGTCGATCCTGTCCACCAACGCACGCATTTCGCGATCCGGGTCGTTGGTTTCGTTGAGCGCAAGGTAGAGGCTTGTCACGGGGGTTTTCAGACCGTGGGCGAGATTTGCAAAGTGCAGACGTGTTTCCGCAAGCCTCTCGATATTCTGCTCCACGAGACGGTTGATTTCGCCCGAGGCGGGACGCAGTTCCTCGACATCCGCCTCCGGCAACCTGTCGAGTGTGCCTGCCGAAATCGAGGAAATATCGGCGGTGAGTTGCCGCAGTGGTCGCAGACCATATCTGACCTGCAGGAAAATACCGCCGACGAGGCTCGCGCCCAAGAGGGTCATGGCGGGTATCAACCACAGAAGCGCACTGCGGGCGGGTGCAACCAGCGCGAATTGCGGCGCAGTGGCAGTGATTTCGACGAGGCGCTGTCCCACCATGGTTTGAATGGATCTGAGATAGAGCTCCTCGCCGTGAAAATCGGCACTGGCGCCGGGGCGAGGGCCGTGGCCCATCATTTTGCGCCATTCAAACGGGGAGGGCGGGTTGGTTATGGTTTGCCCCGCGAGCGACCGAGAGGCGATTGTCACACCCTCGCCGGTGATCTGCCAGTACCAGCCGGAGCCGCGCCTGTCGAATGGCGGGCCGTCCAGCGCGGCGTTGAGTGTCACGACGCCGCTTGCGCTGCCGGAGAGCGCGCTCCGCAGTCCCTCTATCTGCGTGTCGAGCCGTTGGTCGATCTGTTCACGCACCACGCCGGCAACGATGAGATAGAGTATGATCGAGGCGACGATCACGGTCGCGGTGACGAAAACCACGGAAAAAACCGTGAGGCGGCGCGATATCGACGAACCAGGAATGGCCAAAAACTCCCTCATGGCTCTGCCTTCAGCATGTAACCGCGCCCGCGAACGGTCTCTATATGCCCGGCACCGATCTTGCGTCGCAGGCGGGCAATGATCACTTCGATGGAATTGGAATCCACTTCCGCATCGCCCTCATAGACCCGTTCGATGAGTTCACGGCGGTCGACCACCACTTCCTTGCGCAGGATGAGGCAGGAGAGGACCCGCCACTCCAGCGCGGTCAGCTTCAGCGGCAAGCCGTCCTGTTCGAAGGTCCCGAGCTGCGCATCGAAGATGAGCGAACCGCAGGTGACGGCGGAGGCGGCGTGGCCGGTGGCGCGGCGAACGAGTGCGCGCAGCCGCAGCACCAGTTCTTCCACCTTGAACGGCTTGGTGAGAAAATCGTCTGCTCCCGCTTTGAAACTCGCCACCTTGTCCGGCCATCCGTCACGCGCGGTCAAAACGAGCACGGGCAGGTTCCTTTGCGCCGCCCGCCATGATTTCAGAACCGATACGCCATCGATTTTCGGCAGTCCCAGATCGAGAACGGCCACGTCGTAAAGTTCGGTAAGACCGGCATGTTCGGCATCCTCGCCATTCTGCGCGATGTCGACGACAAAATTTTCCGCCCGCAGGCTGGCTGCGATGCGCCGGGAAAGATCGGTATCGTCTTCGACGAGAAGTATGCGCATGGTTCTGCCGTTTCGGTTTCCTTGGCGGTGTTTTAACTAGGCCCGGAAGGCTTAACTCAACCTGAACCACAAGGTTCAGGCTGCTGGTGGTGCCTGGCAGGTAAAAAGGCCCTGTCAATCAAACAGGAGACCACCATGTCCCACTCTGAAGAGAATAACGAAATCGCAGCACCGAAGGCCGCTTCTGACACTCCCGTGCCGCCGCACCGGAAACATCGCCGTAAAACCGCCGCGTTCGCCTTTGCAGCCGTTGCCATGCTGGCCGTTGGAGCCGCTGCCGGAGCCGGTGCGGTGAAGCTGACACGGCCGACACCTGAGATGGCGCCGATGACACCCGTTGCCATTTCCACCGTCAAGGAAGGAAATCTCGTGACCCTGAAGGGCAAGGTCGCCGAGATTTTCGGCAACAAGTTCATCGTTCAGGATGATAGCGGCCGCGCACTCATCGATACCGGCCCCGAGGGCGATAATGGCAAGGTCGTGACTGTTGATGAAGCGGTCAGCGTTCAGGGCCGTTTCGACAGGGGTGTCCTGCGGGCAAGCTATGTCGTCCGTCAGGATGGCAGTATCGAGGCACTTGGACCGGCAGGCCGTCCGCCGCATCATGGTCCTAAAGAGGATATGATGCGCGGGCCAAAAGGCGACGGCCCGATGGGTGAGATGATGCCTCACCCCAAACCCTGATATCAGGGCCTGATCTGCGCCAGACGGCGCGGGCTAAAAGACGATAACCGTCCCGAGCCCGCGCCGCCGGTTTTTTTAAGGTTTAGCCTGCACGCTTCAACTGCAGACGCGAGACGCCCGCGGCGATGTTAACGCCGGTGCCGACTTCGGCGCTGATCGGCTGAAGCGCGAAGTTCTTGGAATTGCCGCCGATCAGTGCATTGGCGCCCAAGCCCACGCCGACCGATGCGGCAGCGGAGGCACCAACATAGTTGCCGCTCAACGCACCGTCACCCACGCGGCTGGCTGCGGTGTTCAGCACGATCCAGCTCATATAGGTCTTGCCGGTTACGCCGATGTCGAGACCGAGCTTGCCGATCGTGCCGGTATAACGCTCGGTCTTGCCGGAGCGCTGGCGAAACTCGCAGGCCACGCTCTTGCTGGAGCCGACCACAAGGCCGATGCCGCCGGCAATTTCGCACGACAGGGTGCCGACGCGTTCTTTCTGCGCGGTTTCCATGGGGCGCTTTGCATTGTGCTTCGTTTCGGCTGAAGCAATCGGGGCAAGGGCCAGGGTTGCAATCGCGGTTGCGAGAACGAATGTCTTCATTGTTTTTCACTCCTGTTGTTATTCGCTAGATGGATGCGCCGGGACGGCGTTTCCAGATAGATGCAGGGCCGCTGCCGTATAGCCAGATCGGCGATGATGGGCCGCGACGCGAAACATTCTGCGATGATGACCGCATGTTCGAAGGCAGAGAGTGTTTCCACCTCGCCGGAGAGCACGATACGGCCCTCCACGGAGGTGACGGAGATCGAGCTTTTTTCCTGCCCGTCCGCATAAGCGATCACGGCTTGCAACGCGGCGCACAGGCTGACCTCCTGGGGATCGCAGCTTGACACTGGGTTTGCATCGCACGAGAGCATCATCGTGAAACCTCCTGCCTTGAACATAGATGGTTCACCTGAGAACTTTGTTGACGGCGTCCTTTGCCTGTCCGAGCTTCTCCTGCGCCTGGCCAGCCAGTTTCTCGGCCTTGCCTTCTGCCTGAAGCTTGTCGTTGCCGGTGATCTTGCCGGCTGCTTCCTTGATGGTGCCCTTGGCTTGACGGGCGATACCTTCGATACGGTTATTGTCCATGACGAACTCCTTCCATCGTTAGCGGGTGCCGCTGTTGGTAACGGCATGATGGTAAGGTAGTTCGGGAAAATCACGGTTTGCAGAGCATTAGCTACTAGTTGAACTGGTACAAACTGACCTATTTTCGCATTGGCTGCGGTTATTTTTCCTTATGGCCGGTAAAACCGCGCTCGCGTGCCCAGATCACGGCGGCAGTGCGGCGGTTGACGCCGATCTTGCCGTAGAGTGAGGCGATGTGGTTGCGGATCGTATGCTTGGAGAGGTTCAGCCTGTCGCTCATTTCCTTGTCGCTGCATCCATCGCAGATCAGTGACAGGATTTGCTCCTCGCGCTCGGTCAGATCCTTGAGGGAGGCGGAAGGCGTTGTGCCGCGGGAGTTCTGCCGCAGCCCCGCCAGCCGCTCGACAACCGTCCGGCTGAACCATGATGTATCGGTCATGACGCTTTCGATCGCTTCAATCAGTTCGTTTTCGGTTCTGCGCCGCTCAGTCACATCCTGTATCGCCCAGATGACACAGATCTGATCGTTGATCTCGGCGCGTTCGGCGGAAACGATACATTCGGCCAAACCGCCACCGGAAAGATTCATGCGCATGTTCTCATCGCGGATGGGGATGTTGTCCTTCAGCCGCTTTTCGAGATCGCGGCGCGCGCCCGCGTCCTCCCATAGGCGCAATTCGCTGGCGGTCTTGCCCACGACTTCGGCCTCGTTGCGCCCGCACAGGACCAGAAACGCGTCATTGACTTCCATCAGCACGAAGTCGTCCAGCCTCGAAATCGCTGCCGGGACAGGCGACAGGCGAAAGGACTTGAAGAAGCGCTCCTCGCTCTGTCGCAGAGCGTTCTGGGCTTTGCGGCGGCCGTCCAGATCGGCGAAGGTGAACAGCATGCAGGGTTCTTCGGCAACGGCGATCGTTTCGCCGGCCACGATAACCAGCCTGTCGCCGCCGGGGATGGGAATGAGCGCCTCGCGCTGGCGGATGAGCCGGCCATCCTCCAGCTTTTTCAGGGCGTCCTCGCCTGTGTCGCACTCGGAAAACAGGCCGAGTTCCTCGACGCTGATGCCGATGATCTCTTCACGGCTGAACCCGGTCATCTCAAGGAAACCTTGATTGACGCGGATGAAACGCTTGTCCTCCAGCCGGCATATCAGCCCCGGCGCCGGATTGGCATTGAAGGCGCTTTCGAAGCGCGCCTCTGCCTCGAAACGCGGCGTTTCGTCCCTGATGATCAAGACCAGAACATCCGGTTTTGCGCCAGCATCTTCAAGAACGAGGCCGCGCACCGTGTGGACCCAGCATTCCGCTTCATCGCCGCTTGGCGATATCTCTACCGTCACATCTTCGAAGGTCTCGCCCGCCAGAAGCCGTTCAAGCGGATATTGCCCTTCATCAAGCAGATGGTTGTTGCGGTATCGAAGCGTGAAATTTCGCCGATAGGCAGCGGCATCCTCCCCAAGCTCCGGCATCGCCTCTATACGGTGCATCTGAAGGGCGGCCTTGTTAGCCCAGGCTATCGTTCCGTCGTTTTCGAGCAGGATCAACCCGTCGCTGAGACCCGCTATGAGGTTTTGCAACACGAGCCGGTTGATCTTGGGAATGTTTACGCTGTCGTCCATGTCGCCCCCGGTATTTCAATGCTTTGTGCCCGCTATAACGCGCGGTTCCGCCAAGCGTTGCAGGGCCGGCGTGTCGCGTGGCCTTCCCGCATGGTTTGCGATGCCGGTTGCTTGCTCTCAGGTCCATTTGAGCTACTATGCGCTGATGGCGGGGAGGCCATTCTACAGGAGGGTTCATGAATTACCGGTCTTTGAAACGGCGTATGGTGTTGAAACTTGCGGCTACGGCTGCTTCTTTTTGCATGATGGGACTGACGGCGAGCGCGCAGGGTTTTCCTGATCGAACGATCACGCTGGTCGTTCCCTTCGCGGCAGGTGGCTCAACCGACGTGGTTGCGCGTGTCATCGCACAGAAAATGGGTGATGAGCTTGGTCACCAGATCGTCGTTGAAAATGTTGCCGGTGCAGGCGGCAATCTCGGTGCCGACCGTGTCGCACGTGCAGAGCCTGACGGTTACACGATCCTGATGGGCACGGTTGCAACCCATGCCTTGAACCCGCTCATTCTCAAGACAAAACCTTACGATCCGCAAAAGGATTTCGCCCCGGTCTCGCTTCTGGTCGTGGTTCCCAATGTGCTTGTTGTCAATCCGAAGCTGAACGTCAACAGCGTCGCGGAATTGATCGCGCTTCTGAAAGCCGAGCCGGACAAATATGCCTATGCCTCTTCCGGCAATGGCACGCCGCTGCATCTTTCAGGGGAATTGTTCAAGAGCATGACCGGTGTGAGCATGCAGCACGTTCCCTATAAAGGTGCCGGCCCCGCGCTCAACGATCTTCTCGGCAACCAGATTTCGATCATGTTCGACAATCTGCCGTCGTCGTCCGGCCACATCAAATCCGGCACATTGCGGGCGCTTGGCGTAACGACTGCCGAGCGGGCATCATCATTCCCGGATATGCCGACCATTGCCGAAACCGTACCCGGTTATGAAACCTACACGTGGAACGCGCTGTTTGCGCCTGCCGGAACGCCGGCCGATGTGGTGGGCACACTGAATGCGGCGGCCAAGAAAGCGCTTGCCGATCCGGGTGTGGCGGCCCGCATGGCCGAATTCAGCGCCAAGATCGTCGGTTCTTCGCCCGATGAGCTGAAAAGCCACGTTGCGGCGGAAATCGCCAAATGGGAACCGGTCGTCAAGAACGCAAACGTCCAGATGGATTGACCAGAGATGTCCCGTCGCGCACGGGAGGAGCCTGGGTGCGGCGGGAAGCGCCACCACGCAAAAACCGTGGCCGAAGCTTTCATTGGCATCGGCCACGTTCTTTACCGTCACACCAGCTGATGTGTCGTTTTCGCATCACTTGCCATAAGGTTGCAATTACCCGGTTGGCAACGGCGAACAGCTCAGGTAAAAATTTCTCACCGCGTCAGATCGAACATAGGGAGGCGTTGCATGACATCATCATTCATCAAGTTCCTCCCGCGTGGAATGAACCGACACTAGGTCATTTCCATTCGTGGCCCGCCCCGAGCGCGCCCCACATGCGGTTTTGTTTTCCTTCATAGCCCGATTGATCTTACGGGATCATTTTGTTTCCCGCCCGGGCTGTGCCATCCAACTTCCGTTTTTGAGGACCGGTTGCCGAACGCATGGCGCCGTGCTGGTTAAATGTCTCGCAAGAAGCTCGATTTCCGCGCCGATGCCTATCGCCATGTGCTCGGCTTTGTTTTCCACCATTGGACCCACCGGCGGGCATTGGTGGGCTTTATTGTTGTGCTGGTGATTGCCAGCACGCTGGCCGAAGTCATGGTGCCGGTTTTCTCCGGCCAGATCGTCGATGCCATTGCCGGCGGCAACGGGGCTGACCGGGCGCTGCGCGCCTTTGTCGTCGTCGTGGCGCTGGGCTTGACCAGCGTAGTCCTGCGCTGGTTCGTGTTTAACGGCATCATCAGGCTGACGCTGAAAACCATGGCGGATGTGGCGAATAACGGTTTCTACCGGGTGCAGCGGTTCTCGACCGACTGGCACGCCAACAGCTTTGCCGGTTCCACGGTTCGCAAGATCACGCGTGGCATGTGGGCACTTGATTCACTCAATGACGTGCTACTTATCGCCCTGTTGCCCTCCATCGTCATGCTGGTGGGCGCAACCGTCGTGCTGGGTAGTTACTGGCCGATCATGGGCTTAATCGTGGGCACGGGGTCGCTGATCTATGTCGGCGTCACCGTGGTGCTCTCCATGGGCTTCGTATCGCCGGCGGCAAGACTTGCAAACGCCTGGGATACCAAGCTCGGTGGCGCGCTGGCGGATGCCGTCAGCTGTAATTCGGTGGTCAAGGCTTTTGGCGCCGAGACCCGCGAAGAGGCGCGGTTGCGCCATGTGCTGGCCAAATGGGACAACCGTACGCGAAGGACGTGGAAACGCGGCACGCTGAACGGCACGGTCCAGGGCTTCATGATGGTGTCCATGCAGGCCGGTATTCTGGGAACAGGCCTTGTCATGTGGCAGCAGGGACTGGCGACGCCGGGCGACATCACCTTCGTGCTGGCGATGTTCTTCGTCCTGCAGGGCTATTTGCGCGATGTCGGTCAACACATCCGTAACCTGCAACGTGCCGTCAACGACATGGAAGAGTTGGTGTTGCTCGACAAGATGCCTTTGGGTGTCGAAGACAGGCCGGATGCCAGGCCGATCAGGATAGAGAAGGGCGAAATCGTTTTTGACAACGTCACTTTTCAATATGGCGCGCATCCCAGCCCGCTCTATGAGGACTTTTCGGTCACCATCAGGTCGGGTGAGCGTGTGGGGCTGGTCGGGCATTCGGGTTCGGGAAAGACGACCTTCGTCAAGCTTATCCAGCGGCTTTACGATGTGAATTCCGGCTCGATCCGCATTGACGGGCAGGACATCGCCAAGGCCAGGCAGGCAAACCTGCGCAGCCAGATCGCCATCGTGCAGCAGGAACCCATCCTGTTCCACCGCACGCTGGCGGAAAACATCGCCTATGGCCGGCCGAGCGCCTCGCGGCGTGAGATCGAGCAGGCGGCGAGGCAGGCGAGCGCCCATGACTTCATCATGTCCCTTCCCAAGGGTTATGAGACGATGGTGGGTGAGCGCGGCGTGAAATTGTCTGGCGGGGAGCGCCAGCGTGTCGCCATTGCACGTGCCTTCCTCGCGGATGCACCGGTGCTGATTCTGGACGAGGCGACATCGAGCCTCGACAGCGAAAGCGAAGTGCAGATCCAGGAGGCCATGGAACGCCTGATGGATGGCCGCACCACGCTGGTCATTGCGCACCGGCTTTCCACCGTGCGGGCGCTTGACCGTCTGCTGGTGTTCGACAAGGGCAAGATTGTCGAAGAGGGCGACCACCGGGCGCTGATCCGTCTGAACGACGGCATCTATCGCCGGCTGTTCGAGCGGCAGGCGCTGGAACTGACCAAGGGTCTGGTGGCTTAAAAAATGAAACGCCGGGGCAACGCTCCGGCGTTTTCCTTTGCGCGGCCGGCCAACAAATGCTCACGGTCAAACACTTAGCTAATCGACGAAGTTTTCCTTGCGTTAGAGCCGTACTGCATGATAGTTAGCATTATGACTAAGCATTCGCCCGAACTATCGCTGATCTTTCAGGCTCTGGCCGATCCGACGCGCCGGTCTATTCTGACAAAGCTTGCGGAAGGGCCTGCCCGCGTCATGGAATTGTCCGCTCCCACGGGGCTGCGTCTGCCGACCGTGATGCGGCATCTGTCAGTACTGGAGGAGGCGGGGCTTATCCGCACCTCCAAGGATGGGCGGGTGCGCACCTGCGCCATCGTGCCCGAGGCTCTGGAGCCGGTGCGGACATGGCTCGATGAACAGCGGGCCATTTGGGAGAGCCGGCTCGACCGGTTGGAAGCATTTGCAATGCAGGCTGCGAAGGAGCGCCCGGAATGATGTCGACACTCAATCAGGACGGCACCCGTGCCGAACCCCATCTTGGCGATGGCCGCTTTGCGACACTGAGCTTCGAAAGGGTGGTCGCTGTTCCATTACCGGTCCTCTGGCAAGTGTGGACGTCGCCTGCCGCGCGGGCTGTCTGGGCAGCGCCCACGCCCGCCGTGACAGTGCAGTTTCTGGAAGCCGATACCAGCGTGGGCGGGCGCGAAGTTTCGCTCTGCAAGGTCGATGGGCAGCCGGATATTCGCTGCGAATGCGGGTGGCTGGAATTGCAGCCAGCCTTGCGCAGCGTCAATTACGAGGTGGTGTCGTCCGGTGACATGACGCAGTCTGCGGCGCTGGTGACCGCTGATTTTTCGGCGACGGAGCAGGGCAGTCGCGTTGTCGTAACCGTGCAGCTTTCCTCATTGGCTGCGGATATGCAGGCGGGTTACCGGCAGGGCTTCGGTGCCGGTCTTAACAATCTGGCCGAGGTGGCCAAACGGACAATGGTGCTGGAGCGAACGATAAGGGCGCCGCGCAACATCGTCTGGAACGCCTGGATGAATTCCGAGACGCTGCCGCAATGGTGGGGACCGGAAGGGTTTTCGTGTCGCACGAAGAGGATCGATCTGCGAACCGGCGGCGAATGGGTGTTCGACATGATCGGACCCGACGGCACGGTCTTCCCGAACCATCATCGATATATCGAGGTCAGGCCTGAGGAGAGGATCGGCTACACGCTGCTCTGGGGCGAAAACGGGCCGAAAGATGCCGACGCCTGGGCTTCGTTCGAGGATCAGGACGGCGCGACGAAGGTCGTGCTCGGCATGGTGTTCAGCACGGAAGCCGAGTTCCAGGACGCGAAGGGTTTTGGGGCTATCGAACTGGGTCAGCAGACGCTCGGCAAACTGGAACGCTTTGTTTTCGCATCGTAATCGCACCGGGACTGAACTTCGACAGGGACGTGATGTCTTCTTGGGGGTAACTGGATCATCGGCCCCGCGTTCCTGCCGTCACGGTGATTTTCAGATTGCGCCGACGGCAGAAATCATAATTTGCATCACCCGGTTTTCACCGTTCCGCACACAGCAAAAATTAAGGAGATTGCGACACTGATGTCCCGACTACCTTTTGGAGAGTGATGATGCAGTCACGACGTTGGCGTGTGATAGCCGTGGGGATATTTCTGGCCATAGTCGGCGCAGCGTTGCCCATCGCCGCCATGGCCTGGACGTCCTGGCGTGTCGCCATTCAAAAAGAACTCTTCATTCTCGACCTCGTCGCCGAAAGATCGCTTGTGCGTGCCGGAAATACATTCAGGCAAGCGCAAGGGGCATTGGAAGCAATTGAAACCGCGCACCTTCCCGCATGTTCGGATCAGCATATTGCACAAATGCGGATGGTGACGATCAACGTCCCCTCAATCGAGGAGATTGGCTATTTCGAAAACGGCTTCATCAAATGCACCTCCTGGGGCCGCGCGGCTGGCGACGTAGCCAAATCTCATGTCGACTACGTCACACCGGAGGGCCTTGAAGTGACGTTGCGTATCCAGCCCGGCATCAGCCACGGCGACCAGATGACGAGCCTGCATCTCGGCCACCACAACGCGCTCGTCGCACCTTCCAGGTTTGCTGATATTGTGCTTCGGGACGGGATGTCTCTCGCGATCCTCAACGATAAAGCTGCGGTCATCAGCACGCAGAACCTTCCCGACACAGGGGTTCTCGCCACGTTGCCGACAAAAGAGGGGCAGGGCACGACGGACGCATGGCTTTATTCGGTGGTAAAGGAGAACGCGCTGACGGCGGTGGTTCTCGAGCCAAGGGCGGCCTTGCGAACGAGGCTGGTGCGGGAGTTGACTATCCTTTTGCCCATCGGCGCATTCATTGCGCTCTTTATCGTCGGCATCGTCATCTGGATGTCGCGCAAGCGGTTGTCGCCGGAAACGGAACTGGGAATCGCAGTCCAGAACCGTGAATTCATCGTCCACTATCAACCGATCATCGAACTCAAGACCAATATATGCGTTGGCGCCGAAGCGCTCGTCCGCTGGCGGCGGCCTGATGGCACGCTGGTGAGGCCAGACCTCTTCATTCCGCTGGCGGAAGAAACAGGGCTGATAGAGCCCATCACCGATCAGGTCGTCGAAGCCATTATTGCAGATCTTGGTACCATGCTCGTTGGGGATCGCAGCGCACATATCGCCATCAATCTCTGCGCCGAAGATGTAAAATCAGGCCGGATACTGGACTTCATCGATCAACGCCTTGCCCGCGCGGATATACGCAAGGAGCAGATATGGCTTGAAGCGACCGAGCGCGGTTTCATCGACATCGACGCGGCGCGCGTGACGTTGGATAGAGCACGCAAGGCCGGGCATTCCGTGGCAATTGACGATTTCGGAACTGGCTATTCCAGCCTTCAGTATTTGCAGGGACTGCCGTTGGACGCCCTGAAAATCGATAAGTCCTTCGTTGATACGATCGGCAGAAACACGGCAACCAGCACCGTGACGCTCCATATTATCGAGATGGCGCGTGAGCTTGGACTGTTTTCCGTTGCGGAAGGTATCGAGAGGCCGGAGCAGGCGGCCTATCTGCGGGAACATGGTGTGGATTTTGGTCAGGGCTGGCTGTTTTCCAAGCCGCTTCCGGCCGAGGAATTCATCGCCTTTCATCGTCAGAACAAGTCGACATACGGCTCCGCTCCCGAGGTCATTCAGGTCGCCTCCGTCTAGGTCGAGCGAGACCGGTGCCGCTACCCGTCGTTATCCGGCCAGTTCTTCCGTAATGACTTCGAACCGCTTCAGGATAGCCGGTCCGAAGGCGGTGGACAGGGCGACGTCCGTCGCATCTCGACCTGTCGCCATCAAGATGCGTCCGATGCGGGGCCTGTTGTGACGGGCATCGACCGTATACCAGCGGCCGCTGAGATAGACCTCGAACCAGGCGCTGAAATCCATCGGATTGGGGTCTTTCGGCACGCCGATATCACCGAGATAGCCGGTGCAATAGCGAGCGGGTATATTCATGCAACGGCAGAGTGTGATCGCAAGATGTGCGAAATCGCGGCAAACCCCGGTCCGGTCGGTGAAGCCGCCATATGCCGTCCTGAGCGGATCGGCTTTCTCGTAGTTGAAGACAATATGGGAATGCACAAAATCGAGGATCGCCTGCACGCGGGGCCAGCCGAGCGGCGTTGCCGAGAAGTTTTTCCAGGCGAAGTCTGCCAGGCGGTCGGTATCGCAGTAACGGCTGCCCAGCAGGAATACTAGAACATCGTCTGGTAAATCCTTGATATCGTGCTGGAAAGCGTTTTCAGGAACGGGATCGGGCAGGCCGCCGTCATATATGTCGAACCGCGTCGAGATCGTCGTCACGCCAGGCGGTGCGGTTATGCGGCTGCAGGCGTTTCCGAAGATATCCATATAACCCCAGGCCTCGATCGGCCTGTCGAAGGTCAGCACCTGTTCGGTGAGCAGATCAGCGCGCCGGCTGGGGTGGACGTTGAGAACAAGCAGCATTGCCGTCTCATTCTCGCATTCATAAGCAATATCGAACCCGGCGCGTATCTTCATTCAATACCATCCTGTGTGAGCCATCTTGATGTTGTTCAGGCTGAAACGCTTTCACGCCCTCGGGCGGGCGATCATGCATCATCAAGGCGCGGCATTGTTGCCGCGCCCGCCGGTGATTTTACTTTACTGGCGGTGAAGCCTTGCCGAGTTTTACGGAAGGTTCCCGGCCCCAGACACGCAGCTTGCCGAGGTTCGATACGAAGCCAGCGAGGCCTTCCTCACCTGGGAGGATAATCGTACCCTCGTCAAGGTCGCCTGCGATACCGGCCTTTTCCAGCAATGGCAGCGCCGACTGGTCGTAACCGATGAACTTGCAGTGCTGGAAAGCATCGGCCACGAAGTCACGCGCCGTCGCCTCGTTGACCAGATCGTCTATCCCCTCGGCAGAGGTCAGCAGTGCAACCGCATCGAAGAGAACCGATGGCCCGCCGTCGATCATGTGATGGGCCGCAAACCAGCTCCCGTCCGAGGCGGTGACGCCACCGACTTTCGGGGCTATCAATTCGCAGACGGCTTTTTCCTTGGTAATCGCCGACATCAGGCCGTTCAGCAATTTGGCGTCGACACCATCGGTGACGAGTACACCAAGCTTGCGGCCTTCGAAGCGTTTCGGGCCACGCTCGACGATGCTGAGCGCCGGCGAGGGTTCCAGATCCTGACGTGTCGGCATGGCCGCATCCGCCGGCTTCGGCATGGACTTGAAACCTAGCTTCTGCGCAACGGTGTTTGCCAGCGTCTCGTCGATGTTCATGAGATGCGACACTATGCGTTCGCGGATCACGGCTGTTTCCACCTTGCTCAGTTCGAATGTGAGGGCTGCCGCGATATGACGCTGTTCTGGCGGGGTCTGGCTGATATAGAACTGCCGTGCCTGGCTGTAGTGGTCGGCAAAGCTCTCGGGGCGCAGTCGCGCCTTGATCCCCTGTTCTTCTGCCGGAAAATGGCGATAACCACGGCTCGGCGATTCCCTCGGGCCTTCACCGAACGAGTTCGGCTGGTAATTCACCCTGCCAACAGGATTGCGCATGGCCATGTGGCCATCCTGCTGGAAATGCGCGAAGGGACACTTCGGTGCATTGATCGGTAGATGGGTGAAGTTTGGCCCGCCAAGGCGTTTCAGCTGGGTGTCGAGATAGGAAAAGTTGCGGCCCTGCAATAGCGGATCATTGCTGAAGTCGATACCCGGCGGCACGTTCTGCGTCATGAACGCAACCTGCTCGGTTTCGGCAAAGAAGTTGTCGGGCATGCGGTCGAGCACCAGTCGTCCGACCGGCTGTGGCTTCAGGATTTCCTCGGGGATGATCTTTGTCGGATCGAGCACGTCGAAATCGAAGCTGTCGGCAAACTCCTGATCGAAGAGCTGCACCTGCAATTCCCATTCCGGGAAGTTGCCGGACTGGATCGCCTGCCAGAGATCGCGGCGATGGAAATCGGGATCGGCGCCATTGATCTTGACCGCCTCGTTCCAGGCGACCGATTGAAGCCCGAGCTTCGGCTTCCAGTGGAACTTGACGAAGGTCGATTCATCCTTGGCATTGACCAGGCGGAAGGTATGAACGCCGAAACCCTCCATGAAGCGGAAAGACCGCGGTATCGTACGATCCGACATCGCCCACATGACCATATGCATGCTTTCCGGCGTGAGGCTGATGAAGTCCCAGAAATTGTCATGGGCCGTCTGCGCCTGCGGAAAGGCCCGGTCAGGTTCCTGCTTGGCGGCGTGGATCAGGTCGGGAAACTTGATGGCGTCCTGAATGAAGAAGACAGGAATATTATTGCCGACGAGATCCCAGTTGCCTTCCTGTGTATAGAGCTTCACTGCGAAACCGCGCACATCGCGCGCAAGGTCAGCTGAGCCCTTGTTGCCCGCAACCGTCGAGAAGCGGACGAAGGCTGGTGTTTTTTCGCCGGCGCGCTGTAGGAAATCCGCCTTCGTGTATGCTGAGAAGGACTCGTAGGTCTCGAAGAAGCCATGCGCGCCGTAACCGCGCGCATGCACGACGCGCTCGGGAATGCGCTCGTGGTCGAAATGGAAGATCTTTTCGCGGAAATGGAAATCATCCACGACGAGCGGCCCACGCGGCCCGACCCTTAGAGAATTCTGGTCGTCTGCGACCGGACCCCCTTGAGCCGTCGTCAGCACCGGCCCGTCGTTTTCGGCTGTCTGGTGCAGCTCGCCGCCGGCACCACGCTCCAGCTTCTGGTCGTGAATCGTCACTGTTTCGGTCTTGTCGCTTGGTGATGTGGAGGTGGTCTTGGCCATGGTGTGGCTCCTGAATTGGAAGGGGCCTATCCGACCCGGAAATGAAAAAGCCGCCCTAAAAGGCGGCCTGAGCTTGGAAGGGTCCCCGCACGGTCTTCGGCAGAGCCTTCAGCACTTGCTGTTCGGCGAGACGGATGTCCTTGAGCGTATCGAGGAACAGGTCATGCAATGTAGTTTCCGCAGGCATGTGGGAATCCGATCAACTTTGAATGATGTACTTGGACAACCCCTGAGTGGAGACGATGTTCCTGCTGCGGGAAAAGAATTCACATTCCGGTCTGCGGTGGCATCGCGGTGAAGCCAGTAACCGGTTGAATAGGCGGACGTTCCGTATCCGGCAGAGATAGTTCTATGGCGTTTCGACGATGATGGAACGGCAAGGCCTGCAAATTCTATTTTCAGATCGGCGGAACCATGAGGCCCGGCATGTTGTTTCCTTGTCGAGCCTGCACTGAAGGCTACAACGAGGAAAAATCATGAAAAAGCTTCTTTTAGCCGCCGCGCTTCTCGGCGCGTCGACCCTTGGCGCCTTCGCTCAGACGTCCACCGCTCCAGCCACCGATGGCAGCAAGCCGGCCGTCGCTACGCCAGACACCAAGAATGCGACTGCGCCTGTGGAAGGCGCAAACAGCTTTACCGAGGAACAGGCGAATAAACGCCTTATGGACGCCGGATATGCCGATGTGACCGGTCTTACGCTCGACGACAAGGGCGTGTGGCAGGCCAAGGCCTCGAAAGACGGCAAGTCCGTAAACGTGGCGCTCGACTATCAGGGCAATATTGTCGCTAACTAATTCAATCTTTGGGAGAATCCTATGAAGACCGTTACCGGACTTTTCGACGACTACTCCGATGCCAGCGCAGCCGTTAATGCACTGGAACAACGCGGCGTGCCGTCTAAAGATATCAGCATTGTTTCCAACAATGCAGACGAACGCCATGGCAATGATACAAAAGCTGCTGAAGGCGCAGGCACGGGTGCCGGCATCGGCGCTGCCGTCGGTGGTGTCGGCGGCCTGTTGACAGGCCTTGGCATCATGGCAATTCCCGGCGTCGGACCGGTGGTTGCGGCAGGCTGGCTTGCCGCGACGGCTGCAGGCGCTGTGGCCGGTGCCGTTGCAGGCGGTGCCGCCGGCGGCCTTATCGGCGCGCTGACGGACGCCGGCGTTTCCGAAGACCATGCCCATGTCTATGCAGAAGGCGTTCGCCGGGGTGGCACGCTGGTGACCGCGAAGGTCGAGGACAGCCTTTACACGGACGCCGAGGAAGTCCTGCGCCAGTCGAACTGGGTCGATCCGGACAAGCGGCGCGCGGCTTATGCCGAAGACGGTTGGTCACGGTTTGACGACACGCTCGATCCTTATGAGCCCACTGAAATCGAACAGGAACGTCTGCGTTACAGACGCTAAGCGTTAGAATCAGGGAAGGTCGGCTTGTGCCGGCCTTCTCTTTGAAAGCCTCGGGGGCAGGTGAAAGTGCCGGTCATTGCAACAGCTGGATGGTCGATCCCCAAGACTGTGGCGCACCGTTTTCCTGAAATGGGAAGTGGGCTTAGCCGATATGCTGCCGTATTCAACGGCGTTGAGATCAACTCCACCTTTTATCGCCACCACCGGCCGACGACGTTCGAGCGTTGGGCAAATTCGGTGCCCGATGACTTCCGCTTCGCCGTGAAGCTGCCGCGCGAGATTACGCATGAGCGCCGGTTGCGGGAAATCGGACAAGTCTTCAAGGCATTTGTTGGGGAACTTGCGCCGCTGGATGGCAAGCTTGGACCCCTATTGTGCCAGTTGCCACCCAATCTCACATTTGATGCCTCCGACGCAGAGGCCGCGTTAGATACTATGCGTGAGACCTTTCCCGGCATGCTCGTGCTCGAACCGCGTCACACAAGTTGGGCCACGCAGTCAGCGCAAGAGGTTCTGAAACGCTATGCCGTTGATCGTGTGCTGGCCGATCCTGCACCGGTATGGCCAGCGAGTGATTTTTCCGAGCCGCCCAGATATGTCCGGCTGCACGGCGCTCCCCGGATTTATTATTCCGACTACAGCGCCGCCGAAATCCTCTCGTTTAGAAAACGCCTTTCCGCCGAATCCTGGTGCGTTTTCGACAATACGGCCTCCGGTGCCGCAATAAAGAACGCGCTGGCAATGCTCGACGATTGCGCAACCACGCAAGAGTGCGCGGACTGAAATCATGTTTCAGCAGTTGGCAAAAGCGCAGCAAGACGTGACGCCTTAAAGCTGCCTTCGTGCGGTGCCGATCGCGATAACAGGGCCGGTTGCCTGACCAGTTGGTGAGCCACCGAAGGGTTCCACGCTGATCGCGAAGGTCGTGCCTTCCGAAATGTTGTTACGCATATCCGTCGGGATAATGAGATCGCCATTCGTTCCGGGCTGGAAGACGCCGAGCGAACGGGTCTTGCCGCCATCCATCACGAGCCACAGTTCCAGTGATTTCTCATCGGCCTTGCCGGTCGCAACCGGTACAATGTGCATCCTGCCGGTCTCTGCATCATAGGATGCAAGGAGGTTGACCTGACTGTCCGTTGTCGAAAGTTCGGCTACCAGCGGAGCTGTGCCCTGCCATTTTTCGGGAAATGCGGCGTAAACGATTGCGGCAACGGCAGTCGCGCTCGTGGCGACCGATATCCATCGCCAGAAGGATGCGGAACTCCACAAGCTGCCATTGGCGTTGCTGGTCTTGCTGCCGAACAGGCGTTCTTCGATGCGGGCGAGAATGGCCGCACTCGGCGCCTGTTCTTCGTAATCCACGTTGAAGTCTGAAAATTCGCTTTCCCAACGGTGGACCAGTTGCGCGAAGACCCTGTCGTCCTGCATGCGCCGCTCGACCTCACGACGCTTTTCGAACGGCAGCACGCCGAGCACATATTCGCCAGCGAGGATTTCGTCGCGCGAATGCATGCCCTCGCTGTTTTCGCTCGTGGTCATCGCTGCATGCACTCTCTGAGTTTGAGAAGGCTTCGCCGCAGCCAGGTTCTGACGGTATTGAGTGGCACCCGCAATTCTTTGGCGAGTTCGATATAGCTCAGCCCTTCGATATAGGCCCGACGCACCGCCTGCGCATGAACGGTTTCAAGTTCCTGCATGCAATTGTCGATCCTGCGACCCTCATCGGCCAGAACGACCTGCTGCTCCGGATTACGGATGCTGTCATCGGCAAGGTCATAGGCTTCGTCAATGTCGTCGCCCACGGGTTTGCGGGCCCTGATCGTATCGATCGCATGGTTGCGGGCGATTGCGGCAAGCCACGTCGACGGTGTGCCGGCGCTTGCGGCAAATGTGAGGGCTCGTTGCCAGATCTTGATATAGACTTCCTGAAGCGCTTCTTCTGCTTCGGTCCTGTCACGCAGGATTTTCAGGCAGATGGCATAAAGCTTCGGGCTGGTGGCTTGATAGAGGGAAACGAATGCCGAGCGATCGCCCATGCCGACGCGGTTTATGAGCGTTGCTATCTCTGTACCCTGCATTCGAACATCCCTTCTTGCGCCTCCTATATAGGGTTGTCCTTTGTGGGAAGGCAAGGCATGCGCGAAATGAAGTTCACGTCGTCCCGGCCATAAATTGGCCGGGGGAAAGCAGCCGGCAGGGATGGTCGCTGTCATAACACACCTGCTGGATTTTGCAGTGGACCGACCAGCCGTACGGTGACGAGGTAACCGATGATGGCAGCGGCTGCGGAGACGAAGGTGCCCCACAGAAGATCTGCGATGGTCAATGTCGTGGACCAGCTCTTCAAAGTTGCCTGATTGGTGAGATCATATGTGGCATAGGCCATGAAGCCGACGGCGGCACCATAAAGCAACGCGGTCGTCCACTGGCCTGATATGAGGGCCGGACGAACCGCAAGAAAGGTCAGTCCGGCCGCGTAGATGAGATAAAAGATGATAGCCGGGGCCAGCCGGAAGTTCTCAGCCAGAAGATCGCCGATCGCCGGGCGATAAAGGCGTGACGCCATGGTGCTCAGCCAGATGAAGTCGATCACCAGAAAGGCGATGAGGGTGAAGAAGTAGGCTGAGATATAGGTTTTCATCGGTTTGTCCTTTCCAGAGTCTAGTTGATGCGGGCCCAGGTAATGCCCTTGCACAGGAGACCAGCGACGATGCAGCCCTTGGTGGTCATGCTGTTGCCATCAACCGTCACGGTTATCTTGTAGGATTTGTCGCGTTGCGGATCGAAGGCTGTGCCCGAATAGACGCCTGTTTCATCGGGCTTTATGGTCATGATCAGCCGGTCACCGGTCTTTTCCTTGGGCGTGCCCGGTTTGATCCAGGTATTGGTGGCGCAGATATTGTCGCCGCAGGGCGCGATCAGCACTTTCGCGTTGCCGTCGCCGCGTGCCCAATTTCCGTCGATGTCGGCTGCTCCGGCACCAGAGGCCGCAAACATCGGACCCAGAACGGATGCGATTATCAAGGGATTGATTTTCATCGTCTTTCTCCGCTGTTGTTGCCCCGCTCTTATTTGTGCTCGATCGTGTAGAAGCCGACATTGATGGTTCCCTCGGTAAAGCCGGCTTCGCAGTAGCAGAGGTAATAATCCCAGAGCCGCCTGAAGCGGTCATCGAAACCCAGCAGCGAGATTGTCTGCCAGCGCGCATGGAAACGCTGCCGCCATTCCGCCAGCGTGCGGGCATAGGACTGGCCGAAAAGCTCGGTATCGGTGAGGCTGAGGCCCGCTCTGCCGATTGCTCTTTCAAGGGCTTCGTCAGATGGCAGAAAGCCGCCCGGAAAGATGTATTTCTGGATGAAGTCCGCGTTTCGCCGGTAATTATCGAACCGGGCAGGTTCAATGGAGATGATTTGCAGCACCGCGCGCCCGCCGGGTTTCAGGCAGCGTTTCAGAGTTTCGAAATAGCTCGGCCAATAGGCCTCGCCGACCGCTTCGAACATCTCGACGGAAACGACGCGGTCGAACTTGCCTTCGACATCGCGATAGTCCTCGAGCCTGAGATCGATATGCTCCGCCTTGTCGGTTTTTTCCGCTGCCGCCTTTGCCCAATTCAACTGGGAGGGCGAAAGGGTGAGGCCGGTAACGTTGGCATCCGCCTGGGTCGCGAGGTGGATTGCAAGCGCGCCCCAGCCGCAACCTATCTCCAATACGCTATCACCGCCGCTCAATTGCAGTTTGTCGACGATGCGGTTGAGTTTTTTGAGTTGGGCCGCCTCAAGCGTTGGCGTCGTATCGTCGAAAATCGCCGACGAATAGAGCATCGAGGAATCGAGCCATTGCCGGTAGAACTCGTTGCCGAGATCGTAATGGGCCTCGATGTTGCGGCGGCTTCCGCGCTTTGTATTGGCGTTCAGCCGGTGGCCAAGGCGATTGATGAGGCGCATGGGCAGGCTGCCGCGCGTCGATCCCCCGAAAGCGTCGTTGTTCTGCGCCGCAAAACGGATCAGGGCCGTCAGATCCGGTGTAGACCAGTCGTCTTCGATGTAACCCTCGGCAAAACCGATGTCGCCATTGAGGATGAGCCGCCGTAGCGCGCGCGAGCGATGGAGAACAAGCGTCGCCTCGGTGCCCTCATGTTCCCCGGATTTCTCAATCATGCCGCCACCGGGCAGCATGACGCGCAGTCTGCCCTTGGAGACGTTGTTCAAGAGCTTGGCCATGAGCCAGCCTTCGGGACCGGTGCGTTGCCGCATCTGCGTGTTTTCCAGCGATAGTTCGTTGAGATTATCAAACGGGGTCATGAAGTTTGGCCTCGATTTGCGATGGTGATGGGTGAATGAAGGAGACAGGGGCAGACGGTGGACGCGGTCGTTTTCTCAGCCGCACACCCTTGAGCCATATTTTAAGTGCTTCCCAATGGATGCCGGCAACAACCTTGAGGGTAAGAAAGGGAATGGTGACAAAAGCCTTCAGGAGCGCGCCGTCTGTCAGCTCGACACGCCGCGCCAGATGCCTTGCAGTCAGGACTGGCCCGTCGTCGTCAAATGTATCGATAACGATCTTCAGCTTGTCGCCGGGTGGAATGACCCGAAAGACATAACGGAGATCCATGTCCATGAAGGGCGAGACATAGAAGGCCTTGTCGCAGCGCTGGACGATCTCGGCCGCACCTTCGGTCTCCACCGGGATAAGGTAGGAATGCCGCTCGCCGAACGTGTTGTCGACCTCCCAGAGAATGGCTTTGAGAGACCCGTTCCGGCCGTGGCAGAAAAACACGCTGAGTGGATTGAAGGCCCAGCCGAGGATGCGTGGCATGGTGAGCAGACGTATCGGACCACCATCCACGGTCATGCCTGCGGCCGTCATGGCGTTCTCGATCTGGTTGCGCAATTCTACCTTGCTCCCGTCGCCGCGGTCCCGGCGGTGAAAGGAAAACAGGTTGAAACGATCGACGGAGAACAGCCGCAGCTTACGGTCAAGAGCATCGAGTTCATCAAGGTCGAGAAGCAGCGAGTAAATGCGATAGGCCAGCCGGTGCGCTTTCGGCTTGAAGCGCGCATGCATGACATGTCCGGGAAAAAGGGCGGAGGAGAAATGAGACGTCATGGGATCGCCTCAACCAGTTTGATCGTTCTTTTCCGCGAAGCCAAATTCAGACGGACGATCCGGCCGCTATCATCGGTAACCTTCCAGGGCCTCGACAGGCCGCCCAGATCCTCGGCGACGGCAAGTCCTGCCTGAATGCCGTCTTCATGAAAACCCGAGCCGAAGTAGGCCCCGCAGAACCAGGTGTTTCTCAATCCCTGCAAGGCCCACAGTTCCTGCCTCATCTGCTCGGTGCCGGCATCGAAAACAGGATGGTGGTAGGTTTCCTCGGTGATGATTTTTCCCTTTTCCGGTTCGCGCGTCGGGTTCAGCGTTACGAAGGTGTCAGGGATTTCGCCCAGAGGCTGAAGCTTGTTCATCCAGTAGGTGATGCTCGGCTGCCCCGTTTCGATGCGTGTATCGGCCACATAGTTCCAGCTCGACCAGGCGGCGCGCCTGCGGGGCATGAAACTGCTGTCCGTGTGCAGTACCGCCCTGTTTTTCGTATAGCCAAACGCTCCGAGAATGCGCCGTTCGGCCTGGGTCGCGTCCGTCAGCATCTCCAGCGCCTGATCTGCGTGTGTGGCAATCACCACATCGTCGAAACGTTCGAATTCGCCGTTACTGTTGGCGATCTCGACCCCGTCCGCTAGCCGGTGGATGCGTGTCACGGGTGTCGAGAGCCGAATGCGATCTGTGAATGGCGCAGAGAGGCGTTTCACATATTCCCGGCTGCCGCCGACAACGGTGCGCCAGACGGGTCGGTTGCGCAGCAACAGCAGGCCGTGATTGCTGCAGAACTTCACGAAATGTGCTGCCGGGTAACGGCCTACTTCCATGGCCGGGGTAGACCATATGGCTGCTGCCATCGGGTAAAGATGATCGTTGCGAAAAGCGTCGCCATAGTTGTTTTGAGAAAGATACTCATCGAGCGACATATCGCCCATCATCGGCAGATCGCGCGGGGCATTGCGATAAAAGCGCAAGAGGTCGGCAAGCATTGCCCAGAAGCGCGGTCTGACGGCATTTCTCTTCTGCGCTAAAAGGCCGAAGCCCGAGCCGCCGGAATATTCGAAACCGCCATCATCCAGCGAAACGGCAAAGGACATGTCGGAGGCCGCGGTCGGCACTCCCAGCGTTTTGAACAGTGCCGTCAGATTGGGGTACGTCACCTCATTATAGACGATGAAACCCGTATCGACAGACACCGCCCCCTGTTCAGTTTTGAACGTCACGGTGTTGCTGTGGCCGCCGACGCGGTCCGCAGCCTCGAAAACCGTGACATCATGCCGTTTCGACAAAAGCCAGGCTGCAGACAGACCGGAAATGCCTGTTCCGATCACGGCGATGTTTCGCCGGCTGTCTTTTCTTTTGGCTTCGGTATCGAACATGTTTCCTCGCTATTGCATTCACAATTCAGTTTTACGGCCTGCGACAGATACGAAGGAGCGGATCGATAAGTTTCAGCGGCGCGCAAATTTTTCAGAATTTTGTCCGGCGCCTGAAACTCTTTTGCCGTCTCGCCCGTAGTTGAAACTGGAAAACTTGGTCTGAAGTCCTTCGAATACAGTGAGCGGAATGGTGATGATGTCTGTTGTGGTGGCCCTTGCCGTGCTGATGTCGCTTCTGATGGCGGCAGCCTGGGCGTTGCAGCGTTACACAGGATCGAGTGGCTGGATCGACACCGTCTGGTCTGCGAGTGTCGGGCTCGGCGGCGTGGTTGCTGTCTTGTTTTCCGATGGAGATAGCTGGCGCCGGGGAGCGGTTCTCTTTCTTGTATTGGTGTGGTCGCTGCGGCTCGCGGGACACATCGGCATGCGGACGAGGGGAGGTGGCGAAGATCCACGTTACGCGAAGCTTATAGAAGAATGGGGCAGCAATGCCTCGTTGCGGCTTTTCGCTTTTCTCCAGATCCAGGCCGTTGCCGCCTTTGTGCTGGTTCTCGCCGTCTATCTTGCCGCCAGCAATCCTCCGCCATTTCCAAGCATTGTCGATGTGATGGCGTTGATCATCGCGGCTGGCGCGCTTGTCGGAGAAGCGACCTCCGACGCACAGCTTTCACAGTTCAGAAAAACCCCGGAGGCCAAAACCGGCGTCTGCGAGACTGGTCTGTGGCGTTACTCGCGTCATCCCAACTACTTTTTCGAGTGGCTTTTCTGGTGCGGCTTTCCGTTGTTGGCCATCCATGCGCAGCCGTGGTCATGGCTGTCGCTTGCTGCGCCAGCCATGATGTACTGGCTGCTCGTCCACGTCTCCGGCATTCCCCCGCTCGAAGAACACATGCTGAAATCACGCGGAGAGAAATTCCGCGCCCTGCAAAACCGCGTTAACGCCTTCTTTCCGGGGCCGCGCAAGAATGAGGACACGCCATGAACATGCTCGCATTCGCCATCAACGCTGCCGAACGCGCACCGCTGAGTGACACTATGACGCTTGCCGGCATCGACATGCTCTGCGCCCGTACCAAACGGCGACTTGCCGGCGTTCCGGCGGCGGAAGAAAACGCTTTTGTGACTGATATGGCGAAATTTCCCGTCGCCACCCATACCGACGAGGCGAACAGGCAGCACTACGAGGTACCGGCTGAATTCTTTGCAATCGTCCTTGGCGCGCAAAGAAAATATTCCTGCTGTTTTTATCCCAATGCTCAGACAACGCTGGATGAGGCTGAAACATTGGCGCTGGAAGAGACTGTTTCCCATGCCCGATTGCAGGACGGGATGAATATTCTCGAACTCGGCTGTGGTTGGGGTTCGCTCTCCCTTTATATGGCCGGCCGGTTTCCCAATGCGCGGATTACGTCCGTTTCGAACTCGGCTTCGCAGCGCGAATATATAATCGAACGCGCAAACGAGCGTGGGCTATCGAACCTCTCGGTGGTGACAGCCGATATGAATGATTTCACAACTGACGACCGTTTCGACCGTGTCGTATCGGTGGAGATGTTCGAGCACATGTCGAACTGGCAGGCATTGTTCGAGCGCGTCCGCTCGTGGCTGACGCCGGAAGGCAAGTTCTTCCTTCACGTCTTCAATCACCGGGATCGATCCTATCGTTTCGACCATGGCAACCGGGCAGACTGGATCGCGCAGCATTTCTTCACCGGCGGCATTATGCCTGCCTTCGATCTTCCTCACCGTTTCCCGGCGCTTTTCACCGTGGAACAGGACTGGCGCTGGTCGGGATCACATTATCGCCGGACGGCCCTCGACTGGCTTGGAAATTTCGACCGGGAGATCGACCGTATCCGACCGATCCTGCAGCGGGTCTATGGCAACGATGCGCGCTTGTGGGAACGGCGTTGGAGACTGTTCTTCCTCGCGACGGCAGGTCTTTTCGGGCACGAAGACGGTAAGGTCTGGGGCGTTGGACACTACCTCATGGCGCGTGTCTAGATCGCTGCAAACACGCGCATGCGAACCAATCCGGCGCCGCTTCGCCCTTCGGTGCGATGAGGCGAAGGTGTCCCTTTGATTGGTGCAGTCCGCTGAGGCCGGCGAAGCGGGAAAAAGGGACATGCGATTGATTGTGCATGATTTGATCGTGCAAAATTTGTTGATTTCATTCCTGTTTGCTTAACCGCGTTTTTTGAAATCTGCGAAGTTCGGCGACCTCGTCTAGCTTCCATTCGGCTTTTGCATCAAGGAGCGGGCTCGCCCCGTAGTCCAAGCCAAGGGTCAGCATGCCTTTTCAGAAAACAAAAGACCGAGAGGAATATTCGCAGCATCTTCTTCTCCTGTGTCGAGTTGCAGCCTGGATGGGCGTGGCGCTGGCGACTGGCTGGTTCGTGTTTTTCATCCTCACGGAAAGATGGGGCATTGCGCTCAGCCTCCTCATTCTGGGGGTTGCGATCGTGCCGTGCTGGCTCACTTGTCTGATGGGCCACTTTCCCCTCGGACTCATCCTGGCTCAGAGCGCCTGCATCCTGTTCGTCTGCTGGTTTTCCGTCGCTATCGATGTCTCCGACGATACCATACCGAGGACGACGCATCTCTACCTGCTCGTCATCATCTTCGTCGGCTACATGAATTTTCAACGCCAGCGGTCCGCCGCCCAGTTTCTGGTCATTGCTGCAAGTCTCGCGGCCTTTGTTTATTTCTGCGCGTCCGCCGCGCGGTTTTCGTTCAGTACTCCGATGCCGCAGGATGTGCGCAGCATCAGCGCCTGGTTCAACAGCGTTTTCTCCGCGGTGATGCTGTGTGGAGGCGTCGCCGCCATGCAGGCGCAGTTTCGCAATCATACGAAAAAAGCATTGGAACTGCGTTCCGCGCTTTCGAACGGCCAGTTTGAACTTTTCTATCAGGCGCAGGTCCGCGCAGATGGCACGCTGCTTGGCGCAGAGGCGCTGTTGCGGTGGAACCACCCGAAACGGGGATACATCCCTCCAGCCGATTTCATCGCGCTTGCGCAGCAAACCGGTTTCATGCCGACAATCGGCGCTTGGGTCATTGCCGAAGCCTGCAAGACACTTGCGAGATGGCAGGAGAACCCGGCAACCCAAAATCTCACCTTGTCGATCAACATCACTGCCGATCATTTCGTCGACGCGGGATTTTCCGGGCAGCTTCTTGATGCCGCCTCGTCTCAGGGCATCAAGCCACAGCTTCTCAAGCTGGAGCTGACCGAGAGCGTTTTCCTATTCGACATAGAGGCAGCGATCGCGAAAATGAAGCTTCTGGATCGTTCCGGCTTCACGATTTCGCTCGACGATTTCGGCACTGGCTACTCCTCACTAAGCTACCTGAGACAATTGCCGCTCAAACAGATCAAGATTGATCGTAGCTTTGTGACGGGGGTGACCGAAAGCGGGCGTATGGCGACAATCACGCGAAACATCGTCCAGATGGGGCACGACCTTTCGCTGGAAGTTCTGGCCGAAGGCGTGGAGACCGAGGCGGAGCTGCGAATGATGCTGTCATACGGCTGCCGATTGTTTCAGGGCTATCTTTTTGCGAGGCCGACGAGCCTTGTCGAATTCGAGCAATATGCCGCCCGTCCATCGTCCTGACCAGACGTTTTGCGATAGGCTGAGGCATACGGATCGCATGCAGTAGCGGTCTGGCCGGTAGATGCGGGCGTTGAACAATGCACCATTCGTCGGGTAGAGCTACCTTGCCTGTCAGGATCGCAATCGATCCGCATCATTTCGTTGGTTCGCATGATCCCAGTAGCACTGCCCTCTGTCGAAACGCTGCTTTTGCTTGCCTTCCTTCTTGCCACGACACTGGTCTGGGGTATCTGGACAATGGTTTTGATTGCACGGTACGCAGGAGGCCGCTGGGCGCGCCCGATGATGCTGCCCTATGGTCTGGCCACCGCCGCTGCGATTTTTACACTTTGGCAGTTCGGTAATTTTTATCTCCAGATGGGTGCCTATGACAGGGAAATGGCGTCTAGCTATCGCCCGGAGCTTGGGGAGCCGGTGCGCCTTGGCCAGATCGACATGCCCAAAGGCACGAAACTTGAACTGGCCGTGGCCGACACCAGGGAATCCTTCAACCGTGCGGTCTTCCCCCATCCCGTGCGGGTCGCAAATGTCGATGCCGTCGAGATCGCCCGCTATATCGCGATAAAAACCAACGGGAATTATGAGACCGTCGGCTATGTTCCGGAGACGATGCGGGTGACGGGCAACGGCGTGACCCTGCAGAGCGGCTGGCGCTGCGATGCGGCACAACCGGTGGAGTTCGACCTGAAGGCTGACGGGGATGTATCCGCTTTCAGCCGATGTGTCCTTGCCGACGGGAATATCGTCGACGGCATTGTCTTGCCGAAGGGCACGTTTCTGCGTGCCTCCTCCGGCAATGTCTATACCGACGGTTTCATCGATTCCGACAGGTGGGTTCTCGACACGCCCACGGGCCAGACTATCCGCATTGATGATTTCGCTCTTGAGGATGTCACGCTCGCCCTTGATGGCGAAAGAAAACTCTATGAAATCCGAAGCGCGGTTTTTTCGCAGGAAGCAACGGCGGGCGCGCTCCACTTCGCAGCCGGTAGTGGAATTCGCCTCAATCCCCGGCACATCCGGACTGATTATCCCGGTGCATGGTTGATAACACCATCTTCTGCGTCCACCGGTTCTGAACCGGTGTCGCCTCGGTCAAGCGTGCTGAACAGAGGCGGAAAGCTTCTGGCCACCTTTTCCGACTAGCGCATTGGTGGACCAGATACTCTGAACGATCTCGATGGAGGGCTCTCTTGCGATCAGGTGCACGCGACCCCAGATATCGCGCATTATTGAAAGTGCGCATAAATGAACCCTGAGACCTACCTACCGATAAAGACCGACCGGCTGATCCTTCGTAAATTCCAGGCCGCTGATCTCGCATCATACGCCGATTACCACACGCGCGATGACGTCTACCGTTTCCTCTATGCCGCACCGCCTTCGGATGATGCGGTGAAAACCCAATTCGCAGCGCTGCTCGAGGCTCCGTTCGAAGAGGACGGCGATACGCTGCGACTTGCCGTTACGCGCAGCGACGATGACACGTTGATCGGCGAAGTCCTGCTTAAAATTGCGAGCAAGGCAGCTTTGCAGGCGGAAGTCGGTTATGTCTTCAATCCTGATTTTTCAGGCAAGGGATATGCGACGGAAGCTGTCCGGGCCATGATCAGCCTTGGCTTCGAGACGCTCGGATATCACAGGATTTTCGCGCGGCTGGATGCCCTGAACCACGGATCGGTCGGCGTTGTTGAACGCCTTGGCCTGCGCAAAGAAGCGCATTTGATCGAGAATGACCGGTTTGGCGGCACCTGGGGGGACGAATTCATCTATGCCACCCTGAAGAGGCAGTGGGCGTCTGGCCCGTGATCTTGCGCAGGTGATGATTATGTCGGGTTTGAAGGAAATTGTCGGTGTCTCAACTGGTCTTGATCCTCGGCGATCAATTATCTCCCTCCCTATCGTCGCTGGATGGGGTCGACAAGACGCGCGATACGATCCTGCTTTGCGAGGTTATGGCGGAGGCCACCTATGTCGGCCATCACAAAAAGAAGATCGCGTTCATCTTTTCCGCCATGCGCCACTTCGCCGAGGAACTGCGTGGCAAAGGATACCAGGTTCGCTACACGCGGATTGATGATCGCGACAATGCGGGCTCCTTCTCCGGTGAGGTGCAGCGGGCGTTAAACGACCTGACCCCTTCCAGGATTTGCGTCACCGAGGCTGGAGAATGGCGCGTCAAGTCAGAGATAGAGCGCTTCGCCAGCGCCTTCAATATCGAGGTCGATATCCGCCCTGATCGGCGCTTTCTTGCCAGCCATGAGGAGTTCGAGCGCTGGGCGGCCGGGCGCAAAAGCCTGACGATGGAATATTTTTACCGGGAAATGCGTCGCAAGACTGGGCTGTTGATGCATGGCGAAGAGCCGGTCGGCGGACGCTGGAATTTTGACTCGGAAAACCGCAGCCCCGCCAAGCCGGATTTGCTGAGGCCGAGACATCCCGTCTTCACACCGGACCGGATAACAAGGGATGTCATCGACACTGTCGAGCGGCTGTTTCCCAACAATTTCGGCAAGCTTGAGAACTTCAGTTTCGCCGTCACCCGCGCCGATGCCGAGCGGGCCCTCAGTGCCTTCATAGACGATTTCCTGATGAATTTCGGCGCCACGCAGGACGCCATGCTGCAGGATGACCCGTATCTCAACCACTCGCTTCTGTCTTTTTACATCAATTGCGGGCTGCTGGATGCGCTGGAGGTATGCAAGGCGGCGGAGCGCGCCTACCACGAGGGTACGGCACCGCTCAATGCCGTCGAGGGTTTCATTCGCCAGATCATCGGCTGGCGGGAATATATGCGTGGCATCTACTGGTTTGCCGGGCCCGACTATGTCGACAGCAATTTCTTCCAAAACGACAGGCCGCTGCCGGGCTTTTACTGGACGGGCAAAACCCACTTGAACTGCATGGCGACCGTAATTACCGAAACCATCGAAAATGCCTATGCTCACCATATCCAGCGCCTGATGATCACGGGAAATTTTGCCCTTCTCGCCGGCATTGATCCGAAGGCCGTTCATCAATGGTATCTCGAGGTCTATGCGGATGCCTATGAATGGGTTGAGCTACCGAATGTGATCGGCATGAGCCAGTTCGCCGATGGCGGCTTTCTCGGAACAAAGCCCTATGCCGCTAGTGGCAACTACATCAATCGCATGTCGGATTATTGCAGCCGATGCCGCTATGACCCGAAGGAGCGCTTGGGTGACAAGGCCTGTCCATTCAACGCGCTATACTGGGATTTTCTGGCCCGCAACCGTGAAAGGCTGAAATCCAACCATCGTCTGGCGCAGCCCTATGCCACATGGTCCCGGATGAGCGAAGACGTCCGCCATGACATCAGGGCAAAGGCGGCTCTGTTTTTGAACCGCCTGAGCTGACGCGGCCCTTTCTCTGTTTTTACCGAACGGCGGGACACCAGATCAGAGCTGTCCCTGCGCATGTCTCCGTCATGGCTCGGTTCGTAAAACCAACTCCGCTTGGTACCGACAGCGCCGCCGATCCATGCGGCAATAGCGCCGATGATGCGAGCGACGAAGGCGAACTATCGGAAACGAAGTGAAGCCTGCCGCGTTTCTCTGCTTACTTTAAACTATCACTTACCAGCCGTAGCTGAACGTCAGGCCGCTGCCGTTGTCTCCGTTCTGCTCCACGTTCGTTTCGGTGTTCCGCCCATACTGGAAAATGCCATAGGCATTGTTATTGCCGTTTTGCTGCAGCGTTGCGGAATGGCCGTTGCCCCGCTGCCGGATAAAGCCGAGATTGCCGCGACCGTTCTGGGCGATGCCTGCCGCATTTCCCCGGCCCAGTTGCCGGATGTCTGCGTCTTTCAGATCGCGATAAAGCGAGTAGGCGCGCAGACCGGTTGAGAACAGATCCCCATCCCCGGAATTGCCGGGCGCGAGGTCAAAGGAAATGCGGCCACCGGCATGGGCGGGAGCCGTAAATCCGAGCGGCGCAAGGCCTCCAACAAGCAGAGTGACGGTGAGAATTTTCAACACGTTGCGGGTCATTATGATCTCCATTCTGTCAGTGCCCTTGCCGATAATCCACTCTCGCATCCCGCAACTGAACCCGAGTGGAATTGCTCATTCACATGTCGTTCAGTCGCTGCACGAGGATCAAAGAAAAGGGCGCTTAACCGGCGCCCTCTCTGGTGGAAATGTATAGTTGAAGTCAGCCTAGTCGCCGCCAACCTGCTTCGTGCAGCTGAAGCGCTTGCCATCGATTTCGAGATCCAGCACCGCCTTGTAATGCGCTCCCTTCGCGCCAAGCGTAACCGAACTCAGAAGTTGCGAACGCCCGGCCGCGGCATCAAAGCCGCCGCCCTGGTTGATGACGGAACTCCCGCTGCCTCCTGAATTTTCGACGTGAAAGGCATAGGTACCTCCAGCACCGGTGTTGCCCTTTGCGAAGGCCTCCAGCCTGACCATGCCCGCCTGCGGTGTTGCCTTGATCTCGCAAAGCTTGCCTTCGCTCAGGTCATTTGCGGTCGACATGGCTGCAATGGCGCCGAAGGGAAGCAGTGCAACGGCAAGGATAGCCGCCAGGCGGCGTGGATGTGTGACGCTATGGGGCATGGCTAGTCTCCTTGATGATCTGTTGACTTGATCTCGACCAGTTGCACGTCAAGGCCTGCGGCGGCTTACGGGCAGGCCTGCACGAAGGCCGCGACATTGTCATTACCGCCCTGGTTGACATTCGCGCTGCATCCACGGCCAACCTGAACGCCAGCCGCGATGTTGCCGTTGCCGTCCTGGGTCAGGATGGTGGTGTGGTTTGAGCCGAACTGGCCGATGCCCGCCACGTTGCGACTGCCGTTCTGATAGGTGGAGCCGTAATTGTCATGCCCCTCCTGACCCACAGCCGAAAGGTTGTGACGACCATATTGATGGCCGACGATCCGGTTATAGCCGCCGTTCTGGTAGGTGCGGATCCGGTTGCCATAACCTTCCTGTGCACCACCGGCAGAGTTCGACCAGCCATATTGTTCGATGCGCACATCGTTGGCCATGGCGGGGGCCGTGGCGGTGAAGCCAACGAGAGCGGAGAGTGCAATTGCAACGAAAGACGTACGGATCATGACTGTCTCCTCAGGCGGATAAGACCGCGGTTGAACGTCTTTGTTGTAGACGGTCCCGTTGGAACGGAAGCTGAAGAGATTATTCAGTCGTGGTTCATTGGCGAGGGATGGTCACCAGCATCGCGACAATGGTGACGAACAGGATGCCTAAAGTTTTCTTGGCAGGATGAAACCAAATTGGCTCGCCTTTCGTACATGGCTTGCGCCTTCAATGTTCAGGCGAAAAGGGAGACATATCTGGGTCCGATGGAGCTTCAAAGCCGCGATAGCCAGCCCGCAAATGCAGGGTCTGCTGCAAAAGATGATCTGACACGAGCAACCATAACCGTTGCCTGGGTCATCATCCTCAACAAGCCATTTTATCCGCTTTACGTGTGGTATCTGGTCGATGACGGAGCTGCGGCATCGCTTGTAACCCTATTGTCGGTACCATTCTTTCTCGCGATACCATTCCTGGCGAAAAAATTCCCTTTGGCCGCGCGCCTCGCTCTCCCCTTGGTGGGAACAATCGACACGCTGTTTGAAACCAAAATATTTGGCCATGCTTCTGGCACCGAATTTTTCTTCGCAGCCTGCATCATGCTTGCAGCCATGTCGTTCCGCGCAGACGAGAAGCTCTGGCAGTATGCGATGGCAATCCTCGTCTTCATCGCTTTCTTTTTCTCGCGGACGTTTCTGGGCGCGCCGCTGCAATCCTGGTCGGCAGATGATCTTGCAACGCTCCTCAATCTGAATGCGTTCTCTGCCGCCAGCCTTATGGTCTTTATCGCCCTTAGATATGCCGGAATTTCACGGCGAACCGAAATCTGAACAAGAGCCGTACCATCGACAGGAGGAGTTTATGCTTAGAGATCGTAACCGCATGATTGGTGCCCTGACATTTTCGCTGTTTCTGTTCGCTGGTTCTGCGGTTTCGGCAGCACCCAAACCAGTTGCCGTGGGGCTCGATCATTACCGCGGTACCTGGCTTGAAATCGGCCGCACACCCATGTTGCTGACAGACGGATGTGTCGCAGGATATTCCACCTATCGGCCGGGAGCATCGGCAGATGAAGTGCTGATAGAAGATGGCTGTCGAGCAGGAAATCCGAATGGTCGCCTCAAGACGGTGAACGGCGTCGGCAAGATCAAGGATTTCGGATCAACCAATGCGAAGATGCGCGTTCGCTACCCTCTTTTCATCACGTTCAATTATTGGGTTTTCTACAAATCGCCGGATAAGTCCTGGTTCATCAGCGCCAACCCGTCGACCGACGATGTGTGGATCTACGCCCGCAACATCCCGTCCAAAACGAAGCTCAATAGAATGATCACGAAAGCACGTGAGCTTGGCTACGACGTCAGCAAGCTCGAGTTTCCGGTCCAGAAATAACAGCTGATGGAGCGCATGGATGATGCAGTCGTTTGAAAATGGCTACAAGACGATCGTCTTGGGCGCCTCCGGCGGCATTGGTGGAGCCCTGTTGTCGTACTTCGAGGCCGACCCTCACTGCGCGCTAGCCTTGCCGCTCTCGCGAAGTGTCGATGGTCTCGACATAACGAATGAAACCAGAGTGCGCGAAGTTGCCGCCCGTCTGGAGGCTCAGCGCGGCTCCTTCGACCTGATATTCAATGCAACCGGTGCCTTGACTGTTGATGGTGCCGGTCCCGAAAAGTCGATAAGGGCGATCGACGAAGTTCACATGGCGAGGCAGTTTGCGGTCAATGCCATAGGCCCTGCTTTGCTGCTCAAGTATTTCACCCCGCTTCTGCGCAGAGACAGGCGAAGCATTTTTGCCTCCCTGTCCGCGCGCGTTGGCTCGATTGGCGACAACAGATTGGGCGGATGGATCTCCTACAGAGCATCCAAGGCCGCTCAAAATCAGATCATCCGAACCGCAGCGATCGAAATCGCCCGCACAAACCCACAGGCCATCATCGTGGCGCTTCATCCCGGAACAGTCGAAACAGGCCTGTCCCAGCCATTTTCGAAAGGCAAAGACCGGTTTACCCCGCAGCAGTCGGCCGCGCGCCTGATGGAAACAATCGATGGTCTCACGCCGTCACAAACAGGGCAGTTTTTTGCCTATGACGGATCAAGGATCGAATGGTGAGTGCCATCGTCTGCAAGGGATTATCAGACGATTGTGATGGTGACGAAGCCTCTGGTCTAAAACTTTTTGCTGACACCCACTCTTGCACCAGCCGAGGTTTCCCCATCGCCTTCAATGTTAAAAAGGAGGCCGGCGTCAATGGACCAGTTTTCCGCAGTCTCAACTGTTACTCCCGTGCTGAGGGAGCCAAATGCGCCTTCTCCATCCAGCCTCGAAACACCAACTGTTCCGCCGAATTTCGGTGTCATGATGGAACCATTTTCAAGGGAAATCTGGCGCGCAATCTCGGCGCCGAGGCTGACACGCAGTTGCTCTTCCTTAAAACCGCGAAGCTCGATCAGGTCACCAACGTCATTGCCGACTGTATAGTTTTCGATAGTCTCGGATAGATAAACACCTCGAAATTTGGGCGTGAAGGTCGTGACGTCATTGATGTCCCAGCGTCCCGAGATCGACGTGTCGAAAAGCCAACGGCTGGTATCGAAGGATCCGTCCCAGAAGGGTGTATCGATGTCGTTCGCAGAGCCGCCATACAGCAGGCTGGTGTCCCAGAAAACGCCTCTGGCGATTTCAAACGAGGCATAGGGGCCAAGGAGCCAGCCGTTACCGGTCAACTCGTTGTCACCGTTCGTCGGATCCGTCATCCGGTCGAAATGGAAGGAAAAACCAAGCAGTGCCTTGTCGGAAAGCAAATAGTCCACACCTGCTGAAACCATGGCGAAGCTGCCCCATTTGCTTCCCGATTCATCCCGGTTGTGAACGAGGAACGAGCCGTCAAGCCAGATGTTGAAAAGCGGCATTTCCGCTCTCGTCACGCCATCGGCGTTGTTTCGGGCAGCTTCGATCTGCGCAAGGCTGGTGGCAAAACTCAGAACCATGCCCTCTCCGGAAGGCATTGCACGTGAAGTGACGGCACTGGTGGCGTTGACCATCTGTCGCCGTTCAAGAAGGCCCGGCACCTTGATCGTTGACGCGATGATGTTCTGTCTGGCACGGACAAATCCATGCACGAGATCATTTATCTCGTCTGCCACCTGTGCAGCATCGTAACCGAGATTATAGGTGACGGTCGCCTGGTTGGAGGCACCCAGTGCACTGACGAGACGAAAACCCACCCGGGCTTGACCCGAGAATGCGGGATTGGGGATGAATTTGAGGTACAATCCCGTCGCCTGCGTACCGCCGGCCTGAGCGAATTCGCCGTTCACGATGCTTGCCCGACCGGCGTTGGCAGGACTGACAAAGGTGAGATCGGCGCCGGCGAAGGGACCGCCCGTGGCGCCTGTGGCGAGATTGATATTCGGCGGTGTTGCGCCCGGCGCTACGCTGATCTCCCGGTTGGCGACGTTGATTTCGCGGGTCTTAACTTTCAGCGTATAGGCTGCTGCAGCGGTTGCCCCTCGAGCGTCCCGCACCTGAACGGTAAAGCTATAGTCACCCTCGGTTTCGGTCTCCAGCGGACCTGTGAGTTCGCCGGTTGAAAGATTGAGGATCATACCTTTTGGCAATGTACCGCCGGCAAGGCTGTAGAGCAGAGGGTTGGTGCCGCCGGAAGCCGTGATGGACTGGCTGTAAGCTTCTCCTGCCATCGCTTCCGTCAAAGCTCCGCCTGCGGGTGAAAGGGCGAGGGCGCCCGCTGGCGGTGTAACTGTGATCGTGACCGTGGCGGACGAATTGCCCGAAGAGTTGCTCGCCGAATAGGTAAAGCTGTCGGTGCCGGAATAGCCGCTGCTCGGCGTGTAGGTAACACTGGTGCCGATTACGCTCACAGTTCCGTGTGATGGGCCGGTGATAACAGCGATTGTGTCCAGCCTGCCTCCCGATATGCCGAGAGGTACGGGATTGCCGGTACTATCTCCGACGACGGTGACTGTGCTGTCGCTTGCGACAGGCGCGGCAACCAGGACAGCTATGGTGTAGGCAGCAGAAGCGGTAACGCCGTTGGTGTCGCGTGCGGTGATATTAAAGCTCGCATTTCCTTCCGTCGTCGGATTGCCCGTGATCTCTCCGGTGGCGGAATTCAGGTTGAGGCCATCGGGCAGCGCGCCGCTGCTCGTATATTGATAGGGTGCATTGCCGCCTGATACTGTGACGGTCTGGCTATAGGGCATATCGACGAATGCATCCGTCAGCCGTCCTGCGGAGGGAGAGAAGACGAGTGTCGTCGCCGTGACCAGAACCGTGACGGTTGCAGGCGCAGACACACCGCTCACATTCGTTGCCGTATAGGTGAAACTGTCCTGACCCGTATATGCCGATCTTGGCGTATAGGTGATCATGGTTCCGGTTGCTGTCGCGTTGCCATTGGACGGAGCCGTGGCGATGGCGACGCTGGCCGGGTCTCCACCCGTCACATTGAGAGCGATGACGTTGTTGGACGAATCAGGTGCGACACTGACCGAGACCGCATTGGCGACAGGTGCCTGTGGATTGACGGTGAACGAGCGCGTGATCTGGCCCGCAGGAAGATAATCGCTGTCGCCGGGCTGATCCGCATTGATCGTACATGTGCCTGTAGAAACAAAGGTCAGGAGGCCACTGCTTGTAATTGTGCAGGTGCCGGTCGTGACGGAAGTAAAAATCGGAGTCAATCCGGAATCGCTGCTAGCCGTCAGCGTGGGCGTCGTTCCAAACGTCTGCGGCCCCGGATTGTTGAACGTGAGCGTCTGTGACGCTTTCGGAGTGACGCTGTTTGATTGAACGGAGGCGACACTCTGACCGGCAGCATTTTCGGCGGTAACCGTGAACGTGTAGCTTTGGCCGTTGGTTAGGCCTGTGACAACGATGGGGCTGCTCCCCCCTGCTACCGGCGCGACATCTGCGGGGGTCGCTGTCACGATGTAACCCGTGATCGCCACGCCACCGTTGCGTGGCGGCGGCTGGAAGGATACGGCCGCCTGGGTGTCACCGGCGGTTGCCATCAGGCCCACCGGCGCATCAGGCAGAGTGAATGCGACACTGATGGAATAAGCGCGGCTGCCAGTCTGGCCATTTACATCGGATGCGGTGACTGTGAAGTTATAGGTGCCCGACAAGACCGGCGTGCCGGAAAGCTCGCCTGAGGCAGCCAATGAAAGGCCCGGCGGCAGCGAGCCCGTGCTCACTGAGAAGCTGTGTGGTGATGCACCGCCCGAGGCTGTTAGGGTCTGGTTGTAGGCTATGTCATACGTCGCATTGGGGATGGAAGTGGGACTTATATCTATCACGGGTGCCGCGATGGATACGGAATAGGATTGTTCTCCGGTCGCCCCACCAGAGTCCGTTGCCGTCACGGTAAAACTGAAATTGCCGGTCTGAGTTGGAGTGCCGGTCAGCTCACCGTTGCTGGAAAGAGAAAGCCCGCCCGGCAGCGTGCCTGCTGAGACCGCAAAGCTGTAGGGCGCACTACCGCCGCTCGCGGCCAGGCCCACCGGACCATAGACCTGTTGATAGGCTGGATCGGCAATCGCGACCGGGGTGATTTTGACTGGGTCGTATGAGACCGAATTGTCCGAACTCGTCGACGCCTCGTTTGCGAGGCCGGCCGGTGTCGTGACACTTCCGGCTGGGATCGTTGCAACAACGGTTCCGGCCCGATTCATGCCCGACACCGCCACCTGATAGGTTGCACCGGAACCAGAAATCGTGGCCGTGGTGGCGCCGGCCGTGCCGGACAGCTGCACATCGGCACCGGAAAAACCAACAATGGGTTTGTCGAAAGCGACGTCGAACAGGATCGGCGACCGGGACGTCGGGTCCGCTTGCGCTGTTGCCTGATTGATCGTCACAGTCGGTTTGGTTTCGACCGTGTGATTGGAGCCGCTTGCGGAAGATGTGCTGCAGCCACTGCCACCTGTGTAGGAAGCGCTTACCGGATATGTTCCGGATGACAGGCTCGTCGTCCGGAAGGTAGCGGAAGATGCCGGGCTCACCGGCCCGGTCGGCGCCAGACCGAGATTGGCCGATTGGGAGCCGATGGAAATGCTGACGCTCCCCGGAGGCGATTGGCCGGCATTACAGCCCATGGAGGAGACGGTTGCCGTGACTTCCACCTCTTGGCCGGGCAAGGATGGGTTGGGCGAAGACGTTACCGACAGGACGACAGGCCCGCCTGCTACGGCGCGTACGACGAGCGTATTGCTGGTAAAGCTGAAAGAATGTCCGCCCACCCGGGTGCCGGAGAAACTGGCGAAATCCGAAAACTGCCCGGCCATGACATCCAGTTCGTCGACGCGGTAAGCCGCAGTACATGTCAGCTTGTTGGGCCATTCAAGACCGCTGCCCACGCTGGGACAGGACACGACTGCACCCTTGATGGACGTGGTTGTGGGATTGATGCTGGTGATGGTGTAGGAGCCGGGATCAATGACGTAGTCGAAACGGATGTTATCGCCAAGGCCATTGAACGTCGCAGGGACGGCCGAAACCGTGACGGACTGGGCAAGCGCCTGTGTCACTATGACAAGGAGAAGCGAAAGAGCGATGGCGCCCGTTCTGGATATCGTATGAAGACACGACACCGCACGACCTGCAGCGTCTTTACACGAGCTCAACCTGCCACCCATCATGCCCCCCAGCATTAGAATATGCGCATAAACTTTTAGTAGCAGGTATTTAAATAGATCACATGGAGTCAACCACTGGGTGAAAAATATCTCGAGTTAGACACGCATTTCGAACCGGGTGTGCCGTATTTGTGTCTGCCTATGGAAAGAAAGCGAAGACGCTATGGTACGCGATACGGCAAGACTGAGGGAACTGGTAAGGTGCCGCGGGGACTTATCGGTTCTTTGACGGCGGTGGGTGTATGTGTCAGTGTTATCAATATTTTCGTTGGCTTACGCTCGATCGTTAACGGACGACTGTCATACACCCCCAACGATAAGATCTGTTTCCGAATATCTGATCGTCAACATTACCGATTAAATAAAAGAGGCCGGCCCGCATAACCGGACCAGCCTTTCTCGGATAGCGCAAACGCGAGCCTACGACCCCCAATCACATCGCGGGAAGAATAGTCATATCGCGCAAGTCGTTGTCTGCGCCTGTGATCCCGCCGATTTCGCTTGCTGCGCCGGTTTCGAGGTTGACGGTGTAGAGCGTGTTGCCGGCGGCCAGGTATGCGGTGTTCTTGCCGCCTTCCTCGCCGTGGATATCGAATGCGTAGGTTGCTGGCATGTCCTTGAGGCCGAGCTTGCCGATTGCCTTCAGTGTGCCGTCATTCGGCTTCGTCTGCTGAACCAGGGCGCCGATCGTCGCGTCGATATTGTACATCGCCGTCTTTTCCGGCTTGCCGATCGAGTTGGTATAGGCGGCGGCAACGATGTTTGGCGTTTCTCCCTTGTGCATGTCGCCATCTTCAAAAGCCAATGTTCCATCAACCGTCACAGCGCCGGTATCTGGATGCACGCGGTGATTGGTCGTGCCGGTCATGAAACGCAGACGATCCGCTGCCGGGTTGAAATCGACCACAACAGGCGCTTCGGTCATGGTCAGCATCTTGTCCATCTTGGCCACATCGGTTGCAGCACCTGTCTCAAGGTTGATGGAGACGATGCGGTGGTCCGGCGTCACACCGATGACAGTCTTGTTCCCGGGGCGAAAATCGATACCAACGAGCTTGTCGACGCCGGTGACATCCATTGTCTTTGTGACGGCTGGCTTGTCAGTGTCGAACATGACGAGCGTCTTGTCGCCGGTCAGCCCGAGGACCGGTGCTGAAACCGAGATGCTTGCCGATGCTGCGAAAGCGGCGGAGGCGATCAGAGTGGAGCGGATGATATTCATGGTGTTTCTCCCGTGCGTTGAACCGTTCGGAAGGCGTCCAGCGTTTGGTTTTCGACGCTTCCACAATTCAAGACACCGGGCAGGGTACATTTGGATGCAGGCAGCGAAAAAATATTTGCAAGATGCATCCATATGCCGCCACGATGGGTATTATGCCCAAGCCGGCCGTGCTGGCGATCAGACGTTGAAAGGTTTCAAATGCAGATGGGCTCCGTGCCGGACGATCTAGACAGGGCGCTCACTGCCTGCGCAAAAGGGGACAAAAACGCATTGCGTGCGATTTTCGATCGCGAGGCAGGCCGGCTGATTGCAGTGGCAGAGCGCATCGTCAAGCGCAGGGAACTGGCGGAAGAGGTGGTGCAGGAGAGCTTCGCGCGCATCTGGACCCATGCGCACCAATACCGGGCAGACCAGGGGTCGGCGCGCGGTTGGATTTACGCGATCGTCAGAAACCGCGCGCTTAATCTTCTGCGCGACAGCAGGCGTGAACTCCCCGTGGAGGATGTTGAAACGCTGCGCGATGGCGCGCAGGCAGATGAAGTGTTGGCCGCATGGCAGAAGCTCGATCGGAATTCACGCCTTTATGAATGTCTCGGCGGTCTTGAGGAGACAAAGAGACAGGGCATCCTGATGGCCTACGTGGCCGGATATTCCCACGGCGAAATCGCTGGCCGGTTGCGCATTCCGCTCGGAACGACGAAATCCTGGATCAGGCGCGGCCTTTCGGCGCTTCGGGAGTGCATGGCATGATGATGGAGCGCAAAGATATTCCCGCCATCGCCGATGACTATGTATTGGGCTTGCTGGAGACCTCCGAAGCCACGGCTGTTGAAGCAGCAATGGAATCGGATGGCGAACTGCGGGCGGCAATCGCGGCCAGCCGTGAGCGTTTTCTGCCGCTCGATACCACCGTCGAGCCGGCAGCCATCAAGGGAGAATTGTGGAACAACATCGAATCCCGCCTGCCGCTCCAGTCGACATCCGCATCCCTCAAGCCCACCCACACGGCAAACGACAACAGCACAAACCGCTGGCGCGCCATTGCCGTGTCCGCCATTGCCGCAACCGTCGTGCTCGCCGCCGGCCTTACGCTTAGCCTGACACGGCCAACGGAGCCACTGGTGATCGCAGTCCTAGTCAACGAGACAGGTGAGGTTCAGGCCGTTGTTGAGGATTTTGGCAACGAAAGAGCAATCGTACGGATGCTAGCCGATTTTGCAGTGCCTGGAGACAAGACGATCCAGGTATGGACATTGCCCTCCAGGGAGGTTGGCCCGGTTTCGCTCGGCTTGATCGATGGCGTCCGTTCAGCGCGTCTCGATGGACCGGCCTTGCCGACCCCCAGAAGCGACCAGCTCTACGAGATCACGCTTGAACAGGAAGGCGGATCACCAACAGGAAGGCCAACCGGCCCGATCCTGGCAAAGGGCTTCGCCCGAATGCCGCGATAGATCGCCCAAAGGCAAAACCGATAAGATCGCGGCGAAATTTCCTTCGCCGCATTCTATTCGCCGGTTTCGGGCAATAGCATCGTGATGTCCCGAAACCAGCCGCAAACAATCAGGCAATCTATCAGGCGCCAAATGCGCCATCGATCGTGTGCATCGCGCCCGTCACAAAACCGGCTTCAGGCCCGGAAAGCCAGGCCACCATGCCGGCCACTTCCTCCGGCCGTCCATGGCGCTTGAGTGCCATGAAGCTGTGCATCAGGTCTTTCATCGGCCCGTTTTGCGGGTTCGCGTCGGTATCGATAGGGCCGGGCTGAACAACGTTGATGGTTATGCCGCGTGGCCCGAAGTCGCGTGCCAAACCGCGCGCCAGCCCCTGCAAGGCCGATTTGGAAACGGCGTAAGAGGCCATGCCCGGCACCGGCATCCGGTCTCCATTGACCGAGCCGATAACGATGATCCTGCCACCGTCAGGCATTCGCCGCGCCGCCTCCACAGAGGCGTGATAGGGCGTCTGGATGTTGATCTGAAACAGGCGGTCGATGGCATCAGGGTCCTGATCGAGAGCATCGCCAAAAATAGCAATCCCCGAATTCACGATCAATATGTCCAGAGGACCACTGTCACGCACGACGCGGATGACTTCGTCGCGGTCAGCGCTATCCGCCCGTATGGCAGTGCTGCCCGTCGCCTTCGCCAGCTCTTCCGCCGCACCTTGAGATGCACCATAGGTGAACGTTACCTTTGCTCCTTCGTTCGCAAACCGCCGCACGATGGCTGCGCCTATGCCTCGGCTGCCGCCAAGAACCAGAACGGATTTTCCTTCAAACATTAGCACTCTCCATGACCTTGAAAATTAATTTAATGATCGATACATAAATAGGGAACAGCGCACTCGTCAAGATATTATGTAATGACTGATACAAAATACATTCGCTCCCGCGGCCGTCCGCGCCGTTTTGATCCTGATCAGGCTGTGGCCACAGCCAAGCAGCTTTTCCACGCGCGTGGCTTTGATGCTGTGGGCGTCGCGGAGATTACCTCGGTGTTAGGCATCAACCCGCCAAGCTTTTATGCCGCTTTCGGCAGCAAGATGGGCCTCTACAAGAAGGTTCTGGATCTCTATGCCGGAACGGAAGCAATTCCTCTTGCCGATATTCTGCGGCCGGATCGTCCGGTTGGCGAGTGCCTTGCATCGTTGCTCGAAGATGCGGCAAGACGCTATGCAGCTCATTCCGCAGCCCCTGGTTGCCTCGTTCTGGAAGGCACGCGCTGCGATGATGAAGAGGCGCGTGCCGCAGCCAGCGTTTTTCACGCGGCGGCGGAGGGCGTGATCCGCTCCTATATTGCCGCGCGCCATCCGGAAGAGGCTGAGCGTCTGGCGGATTTCGTGAGTTCGAGCATGGTCGGTCTCTCCGCCATGGCGCGGATTGGCCGCGACGTGGAGCGACTCCTGAGTATTGCGCGCGTTGCGGGGGGAGCGGTGAAGCAGGAGCTTTCCAAGGCTTGAATCTCGGAGCAGTCTCAATACTTCTTATTAGTGAAGGAAGCTGGCAGGTTTCGTAAACCCGGCTCATTCTCACCAGAGATCGATCAGGCCACCTGATGCTCCGTGCACTGGATCGGTTGTCGGCTTTGGTAAAGACTTTATCTGTGCAAGCATCGCACTGGTTGGTGCAGACGTCTGAATATCGGCCTCCTGGCCGGGTGGATAAGCGCCGACAACCTGAAAATGCGCAGAGGATTTCAGCTTCATGTGGCCCGTACCGGCTGGCAACACCAGACAGTCACCTTGCGTAACGTGCAAGGTTTGCCCATCCGGTCCGCCAATCTGCAACGTCGCTTCACCGCCCCCCACGCCCAGAACTTCATGCGCGCCGCTGTGGTAATGGTGATAGGCAAACACACCATTGCGCCAGATGCCGCGCCATCCGTTTCGTGCGAACAGTGCCTCGAAAGCAGCGGAATCGAATGGCGAGCCGACTTGTCGATAGATGATGACAGGGAAGGTCTGGTTGTTGGGGATCCGACAGCTTGGATCGAAAGTGATTTTTTCAACTTTCATATGAATGTTCCTTGCGTATTTGGTCGGCTTAAGACCCTTTAAGCTAGCTACCACTTATTCCGCCGCCAGAGCGAGGTTGGCCAGCCATTCGCGCTACGATTGGATAAACGCGCCGGCGCAGCAGTTCCATCAGTGACTATGATAGCGCTCTCAGCATTCCTTTATTCAAAATTTAAATCGAATTCCATCGGAACGTCTTCAGACGCCAAGAAGGCCGGCTAGGTCTACGGCACCACTGTGATTGCCGAGGAGGACTTTGCGCGTCGGTAGGGCGTCGCAGGATGTTTCCTTCCGTGGCTGCAACCTAATTACCTCCATGAGATCGCGGCGATGTCCGACCCGGAATTCAAGCGCGAGGATGACCGCTGGCCCTATTCCTGCGCCATGCTGAGGGAGCTGATTAAGCGCGCGGGCAGATCATAGAGCCTGAGTGACGTCCGCGATGGATAACGCCGGTTGTTAGGGATATCATTTTTCGCTGATATAGAGATAGCGATCCACGAGCGTACCGCGGAGCCGTTTCTGATAGATTTCTTTCCTGTCGTGCACGCGTTGCGCAACCTTTTGCGAGGGTATGTTGTCCGAGCTGGTGATACTGACCACTCTGCGCAGACCAAGATTTTGAAAAGCATAGTCGCGGCAGGCGATCGCCGCCTCGGCTGCAAAACCCTGTCCCCAGAATTCGCGCCAAAAACCGGATTTCATCCAGTTTTTCAAGTTCACCGCGTTCTTTAAGGATCGCCATAGTGGTGGTGAGTTCTCCGACAAAGCCGGCGACACCGGTTCTCTATCTGCTTGATCAGTTCGCATTTGGCACCAGTCGAACGCGCGATGGGTCTGATGGCGGGCTATGGTGTCCAGCTTTGGCCCATCCTCCAGGACATCCATCAGTTGCGTGCCTACATACGGTCACCATCCTCTCGCGTTAATCATGCCAGCCGACTTTGCTTTACAACATCAACTGCCGGCAATAGCGAATGAGGTATCCTGACACTACCGCTTTACGTGGAAGCACGAGAGTGGATTTCGGACGATCTCAACCGCGTCAGCCTTCCTCTCAATTCAAGGACAATCGCACTTCGCCAGGGCAGAGAGCGACAGATGCGATGAGTTCTGCATTCGTGCATTGCTGGCTGGCTCAGTGGAAAAGGTGATTGTAGCACGGACGATCCCCGGGCAAATGGAGCTAGAACCACAGCAGAGCGCAAATGCGTTTCGGTTTGAGAGAAGGCCAGTCTGCCCGGTTGCCCAGGAAAAATTTAGTCCAAACGCGCTAGTCCAGCCTCGCCCGGCGCCACATACACCGCCGATCCGAGTCAACGATGTCGTTAGTCTGAAAGCAAGCCAGGGGCTATGTCTCATCAGCGAACACGCCACGCTTTCCGAAGCGGACCTCGTGGTCACACGACAACAGGTCAAGAGCCGCGGTTACTCATTCGAAGGTGAACAGCTCGGCTACGACGATGCGCTTTCGGTATACAGGTTAAGTGCCCATGCCAGAGACGCGATGTCGGCATCGTTTCGTGAAATCTATCGGCAAACTGAGGTACAATACCGTACGCTCGGATATTTGTTGCTGCCTGTCCTACAAGGGGGCGGCTGGGATAAGGAAATTGGTTGGTGGCAAATCGATCGGCAGTTGAGCGGGGGTGAACGGCCTGTGAACCGCGAAGAAGCCTGGAGTAGATTTCTGACTGGTACGCTTGGGCTCGATTTGACAGTCGACGCCAGCGGTATCGAAGAAGAGATTGCTGCCAATATCGAAGCTGCGATAGCGGCCCGGCGCGCACCATCGGCTGGGGAGTGGCGAGCTTACACGGATTATCACAACAGTCTGCCGCTGGTCGACGAACTCTCCAAGCCGGCATTTGATCTCCAGCTTAAAATTCTGGCAGATCCGATATTGCCACCAGCTCCGCGTCTCGGTCCACTGGTGTACGACGCGCGTGAGAACGAACGGGCGGCGTTGCCGGTGCTTGCAAGCGAGATGATCAAACGTGCTCTTGCCGGTAAAACCTGGCCGGACTCGATTGGGGTCACTTTAGAGCAGTCACTAGAGAACCTGAGCAGTGGCATTGCGGCTTTGCCTGATAAATACCGCGAGCCGTATATTGTCGAGATGGTGCGGCTTTCCGAGCAACCGGAAGCACGGCGCTGGATGAGGGGAGCGTTGACGAGACTTCACGTCTACGGGGAGGCAACCGTTCCCGCAATGTTGAACCTGATTGAAGCCGGCTTAACAGAAGGAGATGCTATTTCTCAGAGCGACAATTTTCAGGCCTACCTTGCTGGTCTACAAGGGCTCTGCCTAGCGGGTGGCTCCGCATCATCCGCGCTCCCGCAACTGCGCAAGTGGCTCTCAAGCCATCGCCTTTCTCTGTCTGGCAGAACCGGCGAAATTCTTGCGATTGCAATGGCAAAGATGGGAGCGCAACCGAGGGAACTCCGGGAGGCCTCTTCTGTTACGGATGGCGGCAAAGAGCGAAGCCAATTTGTGAGATATTTAGAGCGCAGCCTGTCGAGTGATCGTGATTGCCAAGTCTGAGGGCATTAACCCGGTTTTACCCGGATCGCTGTGGCGTGACCGAAAGCCATTCTCGTCCTGTGGCCAGACAAACCGGTTCGAAAATACGGGGTTCTTATGATGTTTTTTGCGACCAGGTACGTGATTTTAGTTCTGTTGATTTCCTTGGTAGCGTTTATCAACTCCAGTCCAGAGAGCATCCGCGGAAATGTCGGGGGGAAGGTTTTCAACGTCGCCTACTACAGCGTTGCGGCACTTTTGATTTACTGCATTCTTCTGTTTCTGGCGTCGTCCGCCGTCAGCTTTTTTACAGGCAAGAACAGATTTTCGTTGAGTTTCCAGACCGTATTGCTGGCTGACATACTGTTTTTGTACGCAATGCTAGAGGGTTCCTCTCTGCTGTTTCTGACTGAAAACTCAAGCACCGTTTCTGTTGGAGGGTCGCAAGGAGAATTGGTGCGAAATGGGCTGAAGACGATCCTCGGGTGGAGGGACGCCGCTGAGAACGCAATCAGCGGCATACGCTTCGCAATTGCCCTGCATTTCCTGTTCTCGATTCACAACTACATGGCAGCAAGAACAGAACTGCCTGGAAGGCCGTGATCAGTGGAATCCGTGATTGAGACCACAATTGGGGATCGGGAAGTGGTTGCTGACAAGTTACCCCTTGGCCGACGTTAACTTCAGTGCTTTGAATAACTACATCTTTGGGATCACCTAAGTTAGCTGTCGTCGGTTTGATACCCAAGTTAGTCAGGAGCAATGTCCAACCGCATCGAGCCATCGGGCACTCTTTCGTGGCCTCCAGACATCAACGCGTCACCTTTTGACCGAGGAAGTTTCGACCCACACGTTGAATGGCTTCTGCGGCCCCATGGTTGTAGCGAGTATCACCGCCATCCAAGTATTATTCGGCCGTTCTACTAGGAAGGCAGTTCCGCTGGTCCTGATTTCTTTTGTAACTGTATTCTCGGAGCCTTGAGATAGAGCTGTCTCGAAGGCGCTAAACTCGTCCGTGGTACAAATCATTGCTTCTTCACCAAGCTTTGCGAGGGCCATAACGAAGTTGAGTTCGCAGTGCGAATAGGAAAAATCTTTGAAATCTCGATACCCTATGAAGAACTCTCGCCCGTTCGGCATGGTGTAGACGGCACTACCGGTTGTCGGGAGAGATTCCGACGGAGGAGAAAGAACTTCGACAGTCCAATCACCCTTCTTAACGCCGTTCTCTAGCTCACTTGCGCTTGCGCCACTCGCCACGCAAAGTTTCACGACGTCATCGAGAGGGCAAGCAACGGCGGACCCGTCGGTCGATGCAAAGGCAATTGATAAAGTGATTAAAAAGCGCACGCGTCTCTCTCTACAAGACCTGGCTTCAGACGCCACCTAGCCGATATTTCGGTGGAAGTTCGGCGGTCGGCAGATCGTCGGCCTTGAACTGCTTACCGGTGGACCATGGAAGCATGTTAAGTGCCACACCAATCCCCGCGATAATTGCCGCAACTAAGGGTCTAGTACCCAATTTTTTCAAGCCAGCAAGTTTCAAGCCAGAAAGAAGAGCTCCGAGCGGTTTGATGATCAAAAACGCGATCAACAAGAACGGTAAAGAGACGAGGGCAAGCGCCATCGGTATCGCCTCCTCCAGCATTGGGTCACCGCCGCATCTGAGGCGAAGACGTGCGTTATGAGTGACTGCAAAGGGTATCAGTTCCTCCATGAACCTAACGTAGTCGGCGGATCGATCGACGCGTGTCTCTCCCTGCCAATCCAGCGAGGATAGCTGTATTGATGTAAAGAGTGTCCGCAAACGCGCGCTGTAGACCGGAAAACCAGTTGAGCCGACCCCACTCGTCACGTGAAGGTGCAGGAACCGAAAGGAAGTCCACGGGATGAGGCTAATGGAGTGTCCTCGCCGCACCGAAAGGCCTTTGGCGTCGATGACGTAGGCCGTCGTGACCATCGTGAATCCCGGGCTTTGATAGGGCCTCGGGACTTGCGTGCTAAAGCTGTAGGAAGGAGGGGCGTTCGTCTGCAATTGAGAGCCCTCGTGCGTTCCAAATGAAGAAGTCGGGCTAACCCGGCTTTCATCACTCATTAGAACGGCCAGTAGCTGGCGATGACTTGATACCATTGCTGTGGATGGACCCAAGCGATATCGAGCGCTGCGCACACCAAGAATACCACGATGAAAAGAAGGGCAGCCACAAAAATCGCTGGGATTATAGTATCGCTATCATGCGCGAATTCGTCCGCCGCTTTTTGCTCGTGGACCATTTGAAGCAGGCATTTTCCGTTCATCTTACCGTTCCTGGTCGTCTCGATCGCGCTTCGCTTTGCGTTCCTGCCTCAGTCCATCAGGGCGGTTCAACTGCCGTGCCGCAGGCTCCATCTGTAAGGCTTCACCCTCTCGAACTGTTGCCTTTTCTTACCACAGGGCGCGCGCCGGAAGAAGTCTCCGAACCGCCCCAAGTTTCTTGACCAGCGGAGGCTAGAGTTTTCCGGCTTCATTCAGGGAGGCGGGCTGGTTGAGCCTCCTGATTTCATCAGCGAGATCGGCAACTTATTGCCGATCGCACCATGCGGCCGAAACTCATTATAGTCTATACGCCAATCCTCCATCTTTTCGCGGGCATCCGCAAGGGTGAGGAACCAGTGCTGATTCAGACATTCGGCGCGGAAGCGGCCATTGAACGCTTCAATGAACGCATTGTCGGTCGGCTTGCCCGGGCGTGAGAAGTCCAAGGTGACGCCTCTGGCGTAGGGCCCAAAGGTCAAGATTGCGAGACACGAACTCAGTTCCCTGATCGACACGGATCGTCTTCGGATAGCCAACTTTCCGGCATACCCGTTCCAAGGTTTGCACGACATCTTCACCTCGATAGCTGTGACGTGGATCAAGCACCGGCACATAGCGCGAGAAGGTGTCGACCACCGTTAGCACCCGCAGTTTCTTGGCGGTCGCGAGTTGGTCGTGAACGAAGTCCATGGCCCAGACATCGTTCGGTCCAACGGCCATTGCCGATCTTCCCGCAGCTTCGCTTTGACCCGTCGCTTCGGCGTCTTGTTACGCAGTTGCAGGCCCAAGTCTCTGTAAATGCGATAGGTTCGCTTGATGTTGGTCCCCCAACCCTCGCGCTCCAACAGTACATGCACGCGACGGTACCGATCCAATGCAACCCAGGGAACACCCGCATCAGCCGCGGAACCTTTCCTGCCATTCTTTTGGCCCGACTCCCAACCTGCGCAGGAACAGCCGCCGCATCGTTTCCGGTGATCCGAAGCCGCACTTGCGGGCAGTTGTTTCGACAGGGGTGCCGGTCTCCAGCAATCCCTGTGCTCTCTCCAGGCGTATCATCTCGACTGCCTCAGCCGGTGTGCGACCTGTCCGTTGCCGATAATGGCGGACAAAGGAGCGGCGGCTCATGCCGACCTGTTCCGCAAGGATTTCGAGGGTGACAGGGCGTGCAAGATTTGCGGCGATCCATGCGTGCAGTTCCATAAACCTGTCGTCGACCGTCTGAAGTCCGAGCGGCACACTGAATTGGGACTGGCCTCCCGGTCGCTTGAGGAAAACCACCAGCTCGCGTGCGACGGCGAGAGCGACTGCTCGACCGTGATCTTCCTCCACCATTGCCAGAGCGAGGTCGATCCCTGCCGTCACGCCCGCCGACGTCCACACTGAACCGTCGCGCAGAAAGATCGGGTCGCGTTCAAGACGTACCTTTGGAAATCGTTTTGTGAACTCGTCGCACCGGCGCCAATGGGTAACGGCACGGCGACCATCCAGCAAGCCAGCCTCTGCCAGCAGGAATGCGCCGCTGCAAACCGAGGCCATGCGCCGGACACGGCTTGCACGATCGCGAACCCATTCGATCAGTGCCGGGCGGCTGCAGGCAGCGTTTACACCGCTGCCGCCAGAGACGATGGCGGTGTCAAGCGCAGATTTGCTCGTTGGAAAGGTCTGGCAGAGTAACGTTATTCCGGAGTTGCACCTCACTTGCGCCTCTTCGCCGACCAGGGTGACTTCGTAGTGCGCTCCAGCGGCCGTTGCCCGGGAGAATTTGTTGGCGGATGCGAACACCTGGGCGGGACCGGTTGCATCGAGAACTTGGGCATCAGGAAAAACCAGGATTTCAATCTGTCGTAACATCACGATTGGCCTGAAACGAGGGAATATTGGCATTCGTGCCACAACATTTACTGCGATGCTGGCTGCGTCAAGAGAGGAGAAATCAATGACCCTTCACTTTGGTATCCTTTGCTTCCCAGGTGTTCAGCAACTCGATCTTACAGGTCCTTATGAAGTATTCGCCTCTGCACGCGAGACGCAGGTCGATCTCGTCTGGAAGACGACCGAGCGAGTACGTGCGTCGACCGGACTGTGGTTGACACCCGACAGGACCTTTGAGGAAGCGCCAGCCTACGATGTGATCTGTGTGCCTGGCGGCGGTGGCGTAAATCCCTTGTTGACCGACACGGAGACGCTGGATTTCGTACGGTCCCAGGCGACAACGGCGCGCTTTGTCACCTCCGTCTGCACCGGTTCACTTGTGCTAGGTCAGGCGGGACTGCTCGCCGGGAAACGGGCAGCCACCCACTGGAACGCAATGGATTTTCTGCAGCGGTTCGGGGCGATCGCGGTGGATGAGCGCGTTGTTCGCGATGGCACGCTGATTACGGCAGGCGGTGTTACGTCGGGGATCGATTTCGGGCTTGCCGTCATTGCTGAGCTGATGGGACGGGACGAGGCAGAAATAATTCAGCTGTCACTCGAATACGCACCGGCACCGCCCTTCGATGCCGGTGTGCCTGGCCGGGCCCGTGAGGAAATTGTCGAGGCGGCCCGTCAGCGTATGGCTCTGTCGCGAGAGGAAAGGGAGGTTTTGCTGGCGGGGGAATAGCTGTCTTTTGGAGAACGCGCGGACGAAAAGGAAAATACTTTTGCTGCCTTTCGCGGCTATTACCGTTGCAGATTTTTTCCTTGTCGGGATATTTGCTGTATTACCCCTCGTCACCGCAAAAAAGAAACCCTCCGGACCGGAGGGTTTCTAATCCAACTCAACGTCCAAGTCGTGTTGCTAGAGCGCGCTTTGCCGGACGACGGTAATTTTTCCGAGTTCGACCAGCGGTGTGACGTCGAGGCTCTTGCCTTTTTCTGTCATTTCGAGGCTGTAAAGAAATGCCCGTCCGGCGGGATGGTCGTCTGCTGTGTGGATTTTTTCCTTGCCGAAATATGCTCCGACGGGGATGGGAATGCCTGAGGCCTCACAGTCCTCGATAGCTCTGAAACGTACGGGTGCACCTTCCATTTGGTCCTCCTTGGGTTTGGCAAATGAAAAACAATGCAGCGGGTACTGCCGGATTATGATGCCATGAAACAAACCGTGAGGCAATGACCGGCTGGCGCTTTACGGCTTTCGGGTTGCCTGAGTCAGGCCGCTCCAGGAAAAAAGAAACCCTCCGGCAGGGAGGATTCGAGTGGTGCCGACCTTACAGGGTTGCAAGGAAGAGGGGCGGAGGGGAAAGGTCCGTCCGGTCATTGAATGCGCGGAAGGACGAACGGTTCCCCGCCCCGCGGAATATTCGCATGGGCCTGCGTTTTCCTGCTGTTTGTGATCCCCTGTTGTCCGCGGCGAGGAGAGAAAAGGGCCCATCTTCAGGGCCTCTATTTCTTTAAGCGCTCCGGAAGGATGGTTCTCACATTCGCATCCCCGGCCGCCTGGTCAATCCGAGGGTCAGCTTCTGCTTTTCGACGAGCTCCGCCCGGTGCGCTCGCTCGACCAGTCCGGCCACCTGCCTGATGCGTTCAGCGGAGATATGGGCGTCTGCCCTGACCCGAAGCTTTTCCAGATCCTCATTGCGCAGGTTTGCCGTCCCGAACCGCTTGGTCAGGGCTTCCGTTATTGCATTGATTTCCTGCAATGCCTGCCGGCCTTCTGTTGTGTTTGACATCTGGCGGATGAACGCGGGCCTTTGCTCATGGGCCAGCGCATCGAGGCGTGTGAGGATCTCCTCACTTGCCTTCGTGAGAGCGGGAACCTCAACGGTATCGCATTTCTCCCGCTGCCATGTCTCGGACCGGCGTGCGCCCTCGAGCTGCCGTACCCATGTTCCGGCGGCGGTCTCGACAAGCGATGCGACCGATCGGGCGTAATGCAGTGCTTCTTTTCTTTCCCTGTTGTCACCGAGGATGCCCGCCTTGCCGCGGAGGGTGCCGAACTGGTCGGGGCACTCCCTAATGGCTCTTGCCAGAATGGCAGGATCGGTGTCGGGATCGAGAACATGGTACCTTATGGCATTACAGGCAGCGAGTGCATCGTGATAGACCCGTGTAGCGACCCTGTGCACCTCTTCCATGCTGCGCTCCAGTTCCGGTTGCGCTTGCTCGCGGGCGATCTCGTTGACGGTCTTGTCATAGCGGATGATGGCGGGAATGAGAGGTGGGGGACTTTCGATTGGATGATGGTGATGGCGCAACTCGTTCTGCACCGTCCCGTCAGTGTCCATTCCCTGTCGCTGCCCTTCGACCGTCTGCTGCAAGGGCGATTGCCTTATCGCACGCTGCTGCGGGATATTTTCGCCCCATGGCTCCTTCAGCCCGCGGCGCTCGGAAAAGGCATCCGTGTAATCGAGTGTGGTTTCCTTGAGCCCCGAACGGCCAAGGGTGGCGGTGAGCGCTTTCATGTCCCTGAACTCGTCACGCCCGGCATAAAGCATTGCATGAAGACGATGACGGGTCATGGCAACGTAGGTCAGATGCCGGTCCATGGTGGCAGAGGCCATGACGAACGTCCGGTCGACGGTTGCCCCTTGCGCCTTGTGAATGGTGGTAGCGTAGCCATGATCAAGGGAATTGTAATCTTTTGGCCGGATAGTCAGCCTGCGGCCGGTTTCCTGTCCGCTCGATAATCCGTCGAGCCGGATCTGTAGTGCGTCCGGTTCGACGGCTTCCACCGTTCCCAACATGCCGTTCCTGACCCCGAGATCGCGATCGTTCTGCAGCAGCACGATGCGGTCGCCGGCGGCAAAGGCACGCTTGCCGTTGACAGTCTGGTAGACGATCTCTCGATCTTCCTCACCGGCTGGTTTTGCCAGAACACCTTCGGCCTGAAGACCTTCCCGAATGGCGTCATTGATGGCGCGGACATCGGCACGGCGATGGGCAAGGGCGATGCGGGAGTGGTGTGGATTGTCGCGCCGGTCAGCGAGATAATCACGCGCGAGATCTGCACATGCCTGTTGTCGATCATCGGCAAAACGGATGGCATTCTGCTGATCATACTGTGCCAGTGCTTCAGAGGTGCGGCGGGTAGCAAGGGCGATCGAGGCCTGTCGTTGCCAGTGGTGTTTCTGGCGACGGATTTCTGTGAGTTCGATGGCTCCCGTTCGCTCGGCAATGGCCCTGAAGGGAGATCCCGCACCGATCGCCTGCAACTGCTCGTGATCACCGACCAGCACCAGCTTGGCACCACGCGCCTCGACTTGCCTGACGAAACGGGAAAGTTGCCGGCTGCCGATCATGCCGGCCTCGTCGATGACAAAAATGTCCCTGTGTCCGAGGAGAGATCTGCCGTTGTGCCAGCCAAGCTCCCACGATGCCAGCGTGCGCGCGGCAATGCCTGACGATGCGGACAATCCCTCTGCCGCCTTGCCGGCAAGGGCAGCACCATGGACACGATAACCGTCCGCCTCCCATGCCCGCCGTGCTGCCGCCAGCATGGTCGACTTGCCCGCACCGGCAAAGCCAATGACGGCTGATATCTGTTCCGGTCCGGTGACATGCAACACGGCGCTCTTTTGCTCGTCACTGAGGCCTTGTCCTGACAATTCCCTGTCCTGCCCCGCCATAGCGTTTGTGACCGTCGCCGTTCTCACGGCATGGGCCGATCGCTCCGCCATCCTGATCGCACTCGTCGCCATCAGCTGTTCGAGTTCGATCATCTCCCGGGTGGAATAGCGGGCCGGTTCGCGTTGCTGCTCCTGCTGCAGAAGAACGAGCTGCGGTGATGCCATGACGGCGGCAAGGGCATTGTGGAAGGCAGTCCTATCGGTGATGTAGCGGCTCAAGGTTCTGGCGATATCGTGACGGGTAAAGACGCTCTGACCTGACGTGATGAGGGCAAGCACCTGTTCGGGGCGACGGCGGATGAGTTCCGCGTTCCGGTGTGCCGCGTCGTCATCGATGCGGCTGCGGGAGACATCGACACCACGCTCCTTCATCTGCGAGGCGTGCACGCCCATGTGGCCTGTCGGCTCGATGGCAAGACCGCGGGACATATGCGAACGGTGATCGACACGGCGGTCGAGACCGGCACGCAGGAGATGACGGTTGACCAGACCGGCAAAGGCCTCGCGGATCTGTCTGACCTGCATTTGCGTGGTCGGCAGGCCCCGGTCGATCAGCCATCCGTTATCGCGCTCGATCAGGGTCTTTTCTCCAAGACCGGTGGGCGTGATCACCCGGGTGGTCATGACGACATGGGCGTGGATGTTGCGGTCGTCGCTCTTGCCCTGCGGCACGTGAATGGCGAAGTCGACGGCAGCGTCGAAACGATTGGCCAGATCGGTCGCAAAGGCCTGTGTCAGCGCCAGCCTTCCGGCGTCAGACAGTTCATGCGGAAGGGCGATCTCGAACTCGCGGGCGACACGGGCATCGCAGCGGCGCTCAGCAAATTCTGCGGTATTCCAGAGCGAGGCACGATCGCGTGCCCAGGGGGCATCGACACCATCGGGCAGGATGATTTCCGCATGAACGACGCCCTTCTTTGCGGTGAAGTCGTGCGTAATGCATTCACGTTCATTGAGGATCCTGCTGGCTGTGCGATAGGCGATGGCGGCGACCGCACTTTTGCCGGCATTGCGGCCAATCGGTTTTACACTGAAATGATAGATCGCCATGCCGTCTCCCGATAAAACGCGCCGGCAGAAGGATCGGGGGCTGGAGCCGAGGCTCGGTCGCCGGTTTCGGCGCGGACCCCTCCCGCAGGGCGGCGGTTTTGCCTGTCACAAGGGTGCAACTCGTAAGTGCGCCCTTGGTGAATTCAGTCTAGCGGGACGGGGACGGATGGCTATCTGCAGAACTGCACCAGCATGTGCTGCGAACTGATCCTCGCTACCCTGCCTCAAAGGCAAGAGAACGTTGGAAATCGTGATGCATGCGGGCGGATTTGAAAGGGTGAAGGCAAGAGCGGGAGCCAGGCCGGGGCGCACAAATTCGGTCAGCATGAGGGGCCGGTACGGGCCAAGGCTGTCGGTGCTGACCGACGGTGAAAATCTGTCGTCAAAAATCATGGAGGGGCTGTTCGGCGTGACCGCGACGCTTGGTGATGCGTCCAGGCGGCACATCCATCACGACTGGACACAGGCAAACATGAGGGGCTGGAAGATCTTGCTTGCTGCGGCGTCAGCTGCCGCAAATAATGCTGCGCAAGACCGATCGTCCACTGCTCAAGAAACGGCTCAACGCGGGTTAGAACGGTTTAGCCTTTGCTGGCTATCGGCCAAGCTGGCGCTCAATTGCGGCCTTGTCTATGATCGACCGGACCTTGCGGATTTTTGTGTGCTCGAATTCGTAGAAAACATGTTCGCTGAACTGTACGCGCCGGCCATTGACCGGGAGGTCCGTAAAGGTGGCTTTGGGCGTACGGTCGAACGAAAGCCGGGCCGCAATCCGGTTCGCGTCGCTGACGAGGATCTCTGCCTCAAACCGAAGATCTGGAATATCGGCAAAGTCGTGCACCAGCATGTCGCGATAGGCTGACAGGCCGAACGGTCGGCCATTGTGTTCGACATGGTCACCGACGAAGGTACCGAGTTCATTAAAGGCCTGACGGTTGAGGCAGTCGAGATAGGAAAGATAGATGTCGTTGAGTGTTTTCATGGCGTCCTCCTGCAACGGTGCATGTGATGCCTGGATCCTCCCCGACTAGCCGGATCATGATTGTGCGGGTCAAGCTGTAATGAGATCGCAGCTGTGGTCATGCAGTCGATAGAATCCGTCCTGGGGGACGGGAAGTGCGAGCATCTCCTGTTTTGAAAGTCCGAGAAACACACCCCGAAGGATCCGCCCGAACAGGCCATGGGAAATGGCGATGGTCGGGTGCTGGACATCGGCAATCCATGACATCGCTCGCTTGCAGGCGTTATCGAAACGTTCGCCATCGGGCGCCCTGAAATACCAGTCGAACGCGTCGGACCCGTCAAGGTGACCGGGAAACTCGTTGTCGATCTCAAATCGCGTCATTCCGTCCCATGAGCCGGTCGTGACCTCCACGAGCCGTTCGTCGTCGACAGATGGCAACGGCACCTTTTCCTGGATCCGCTCTGCGGTCTGCCGCACGCGCCCGAGCGGACTGATCTGCATCCGGAAGAGCTGGTCATCGTTGCATAGCGTGTCGCGGAGCAGGCGAGCGACATGATCCGCCTGTTCAATGCCACGTCGCGTCAGCAGTGAATCCTGTTGCCCCTGAAACCGGCCAAGAGAGTTCCAGACTGTTTCGCCGTGACGAAGGAGATAAATGGTCGGTGTGGCCACGCGTGCTTCACCTCAATGGTCGTTATCGATTGCGTTCATCCGGACGTATCCATACGAAGACGGGCCGATTGCAGCGCATTGATGACCGACTGCAAAGCCTCATCATTGTCCATGCCTGACACTGACAGGACGTGGTGCTCGAAGGTGCCGAGATCGGCAAACCGGGCATGAAGATCGGCGACGACAAGCGGATCGCCGAGGCTGTCGCCACCGCGTGCCTGACAGCGTTCGATCGCCTCTTTCACTGTCGTGCGCAGCACGATGTAGTGTAGCGGGCATTTGAGCGCCATGAAGGTCGGTATCCAGTCTGGTCGTACGACGCCATCGAGAATGACGAAATATCCATGGCTTGCGTAGCGACCGGCAACATCGGCGGCAATCTGCATGATCATGCGGTTCTGCTGATGGGATCGGGGTAGCCATGGATCGATGCGGCCATGCTTGATGTATCCCCACAGATCATCGCTATGGAAATGAACTTTTGGCACGCCGGGCAAGTGGGCCAGCGCTTCGGCTATGGTGGACTTGCCGGAACCGGGATGTCCGGAGAGAAGCAGAATGTGGCCGGAAAAATCATCGGGAATGGTCATGGCGCCATCCTTCATGGTGCCGGATCGATCGTCAACCGCTTGCTTCCGATATCGTTGTTCGCGTGATAACGAGTCGCGCTCGAAAGTTTGATATGGCCCAATTTTGGGAAAGGTTCTGGCGCTATTTCGATCTTTAGGGACGATGCTCGCCAGGTACCGCCACTCGTCGTTAGATGTCTAGGTCGTGTTGACAAAGTGGATTCTCAAATCAGCTAAAGCATGATTCAAGACTGCCTTTTAGGAGGCGATTTTGGCTCGCGGCGACCTGACGGATTTGGAATGGCGGATTGTTGAAGGACTGCTGCCCACCGAGCGCGGGAGGAAGTCTCGCCCTTCTCACGATAATCGGCAGTATCTCAACGGAATGTTGCATGTTCTGCGGGTCGGGTGCCCTTGGCGCGACATGCATGAGCGGTATGGCAAGTGGAATTCCGTCTACGTGCGCTTCCGCCGTTGGGTAGAACAAGGCGTATGGGATGCACTGCTGGAGACGCTTGTCGAATTGGGCCTGACCGATGACTGGCAGCATATGATCGACAGCACCACGGTTCGCGGCCACTCTCAGGCTGTGGGCGCAAAAGGGGGACTTATAAGGAGGCTTTTGGTCAATCACGCGGCGGCTTTTCGACGAAAATCCACGCCCGTGCAGACGGTCAGGGCCGCCTCTTGGCTTCATCCTGACAGGTGGTGAAGCTTCAGATTACAATGCCGTTCCCGATCTGCTAGCCATGCCGGTTGCCAAGCCGAGGCTGGTTCTCGCAGATAAGGGCTATGACAGCGACGCTCTGCGCAAAGAGTTGCTGATCCACGGGATCAAGCCCGTTATCCCTCCGAGGGCCAACCGAAAAGACCCGCCCGCCTGTGACTTCAAAGCCTACAGGGACCGAAATCGTATCGAGCAGCTGTTCAACCGGCTGAAGCAATTTCGTCGTGTCGCCACCCGATACGATAAAACCCGAAAATCCTTTGCCGCCTTTCTCGTGTTGGCCGCCGCAAAAATATGGTTGCCATACTTGCTCCGGTTCATGAGTTGTGCACCTTAATTAAAACGGCAACACGCTGCAAAAAGAGGAGAGAAATCTTGTATGACTTCAATCATCTAGAGCACAAAGCGAAAGACCTGATTGCGACTGGGAAGGCAGCGGACGCGATCAAGATTTATCTTTTCATGGCAGATGGCGACCAGTCGTTGGATGCCGGATATCTCGGGGAGCGGTTGGGAGAGTGTTATGAGAAGATTGGTGACCTGCATGCCGCAAAATATTGGTATGGAAGAGCGGTAGAGGAAAATCCCGACGTCAGGCTGACTTCTGTAGAAGCGCGTAAAAGGCTCCACGAAGTCAGCATCGAAGCCTTTTTGGCCGACGCAGAAAAGTAGTTCTTAACGAGCAACTCAAGCTACTTTGTCAACAGAACCTAGGCAATCTACGACAACGGAATGTAATCGTCTTTGTTAACGAGAACACCAAACGTGACCTCGTTGTCTACGAACTTCACGCCGGCTTTTTCTAAAACAAAGCGTATGTTGTCTATTGTTGATTGCTTGAGATCCTCGCCTTTTTCAAGGCGGACCAAGGTGTTTGTCGATATTCCAGCATGTTCCGCAAGTTCGACAACTCCCCATCCTAAAGCGGCACGCGCCATCCTGACTTGAACAGAAAACATGAAAATCGCCATAATTTAGCGAAAAATATTGCTTCGCTATCAATTCCGGTTACTATTCGGGTGCCTGCGTCACGCAGGCGGCCGAGTCAGGCGTCCTACCGCCGGACTCGACCTGACCACAATCTAGCTATCTGGAGCTTGGATCATGGCTGATTCTGAGAATAGCAGAACTTTACCTAAAATTTCGTGCGCAAATGCATTTCCGAACGAGACGTTTGTCGACAACCTGCCAAGCGTGATCAACCGGCGCAATCTTCTGCCGCTGGCTGCGCGAATTCTGCCAATGCTGCTCAACGATCTTCCACCGCGCACGATTGCCGGACCGGTGCATGCCAGGGAGCTGTGGCCTGACTGGTACGACATGTATCAGCAGCGCCTTGCTGCCGAGCGTGAATGCCGGGAGCTTGAGGCGCGACTGCTCGAAGAGACGGGCGGTCGGCCTTCTGTCGTGGTTGCCGTCGATGATGGTGGTCCGTCACCCGGAAGGGTGTCTTCTTTCGAGGAGATCAGGGAACTGGCGCCGCGGATCGGCTCTGAAGCTGCGGAGAGCGCGCGCCTGGAGTTGCTGAGACTGAGGCGGGCATGGAATGCCGCCGACCGTCGTATCGGCTATAGTGCGAGCCTGGCAAAGGCACAGGATCTTGCCCGGTTCGAGGGCATTGCCGGGCGTGTCCTGATTTCGCTTCAGCCCTATTATATCCACGACATTGCCGCCAAGCTTCACTGCATGCTGGTGATGTATGATCCGGAGCTTTGCAAGGAAGAGACCCCGTGGCCGGAACTGCGCCGCATGCTGCGCGAGCTGATCCAGCCGCACTGGTCTGTGATTGAACCGCAGTCGCGTATCCGCCTGCTGCGGCCCGAAGGCGCGGGCGCGGCGGTTTCAGGAGGAGAGGGACAGGATTGCTGTTTGAACGATGCTGGAGCGGGCTTTGGAGGCGCGGCAGCTGTCTGTGGTAAACTGTATCGACGCCTGGCCTTCAGCGCCCTGCGATGGCTAGACCACGAAACGCATTCTGCCTATGCGGCAAGGCCTGTTACCAGATAAGCGGACGCCAGAAGCAGGCTGACGATTGTGAAGAATATCAGGGCTGCCGCCAGTTCATCAAACATGCCTTCGCGTTCATTGCGATTCCAGTCGTAAGCCAAAGCCAACCTCCATCGTTGCTGTGGGAGGAGGGTGGTCAGGTATGGTTAATGAAAGCTTAGAGCTGGTGACCTGATTGTCGTCTGTACGAAGTGCCATTGACGATGGGAGGATGGCACCGAGCGTCAACCGGCAGGTTCGGCGAAGCTGATGTCGGTTTTGCTATCAAGCACGATATGCAGGTCGCGGATCATGCCGGCTGCCTGCAGCAGCGCGTTTCGCACGTCGTCATCGCTGCGCCATCCGTGTTCGATCGACAGGGCGACGGTGTGGATGTCGACGACACTGTCGCGACCGGGACCGGAGGGAATACCGATTGTTTCGCGCATGTCGCGGATGGTTGTGACGGCCCGTTCAAGCATACGTCGTTTCTGGTAATCGTCCAGGTAATCGAGCCTGTTGGCGTCACGGACGAGTTCGGCAATGAAACTGTTGGTCAGGGTCATGGTATGAGGTTGCCGGGTCGACCAGGCGGCGTCAACAGAGGGCCTGGCAGCGTGGGCTTCAGGCTGCGGTTTTACGGTGTTGCTGTGATAACAGTGCATCAGGGCTGAACGCGCGGCGAAATGGATTATGCCGTCTATTGTTTTGATATATTATAATCAAATCTCATAGAGTTATGTAATTGTTCGGATGTAAAATATGAAGATTATCGCAATTGCCGGTGTCGCAATTTATCGGACAATGATGATGAAACGATAGGGCCGTGAGACGAGGAAAAGACCTTGCTCCTGTCGGGCTCAATCCGAAAGAGGTTCCCGATCAGGATGATCTGGCGCGATCAAGTGTAAGACTTACCGATCGGGAAGTGATTCCTTGATTCTTTGGAAAACTTCCTGTACGGTAAGTCAAACGATGGAGGTTGACGATGTTCAGGTCCGCGCGTGATTTCGGCGCTGCTATCAAGGAGAGACGCAAAGCACTTGGCTGGACGCAAACCGGTCTTGCTGCCCGTTCCGGAACGGGGGAACGCTTCATCGTCGAGCTTGAATCGGGCAAGCCGAGTTGCCAGCTCGAAAAAGCCCTGATCGTCGCGCGCGCAGTTGGAATCGATCTTGGCGATCTCAAGACGGTTCAGACTGTGCAAGCCGCGCCGGACGATGACCTCGGCTTTCTGCCGATGTTTGGTGCTGATCAATGACAACCATCTACTACGAGACCTTACCTGTCGCCCATCTGAGTTTTGAAGGCGAATGGAGGTTGGACTATGATCCGGGCTGGGAAGCACGCCGCCCGGCCTTTCCGGTGTCGCTTACCATGCCGCTGCGTTCCGGATCCGTCGGTGCAGCAAAGCTGCTTCCCTGGCTTGCCAATCTGCTTCCGGAAACCCATCTTGCCGAGATCGGTCAGCGCCTCAAGGTTTCCCCGCAAGATATTGTCGGTCTACTTGCTCATATCGGACGTGACACGGCGGGGGCACTGTCGATCGGGGAGCCGCGGAAAGCTGGCGTCAACCTCCAGCCCGTGCCGGACGAGCAGGCGCTGGAGCGTATTCTCAATGAACTTCCTGCCAAACCCTTTCTGGTCGGAGAGCGCGGTGTTTCTATGTCCCTGGCGGGCGTTCAGGAGAAGCTGCCGGTGTTTGTTGAGGGGAGTGGCCGTATTTCAGTTCCGGTCGACGGGACGCCATCGACGCATATTCTCAAGCCGGATACGAAACGCCTTGCGGGGAGCGTGGAGAACGAAGCCTTTTGCCTGTCGCTTGCGCGTGCCTGCGGGCTGGATGCCGCCGAGGCGACGATCGGAGTAGCTGGCAAGCGACGTTATCTTCTCGTGAAACGCTATGATCGCTTTACCGACGCTCAAGGCGAGATCCGCAGGCTGCATCAGGAGGATCTTTGCCAGTTAACGGGTTACTTCCCCTCGCAGAAATACGAGCGGTCCTCGACCGGCGGCGGCGTGACCATGAAGATGATGTTTGATGCCGTCAGCGATCTTGTTTCGCCTGGCGAGCGGTTGAAACTTCTCGATGCGGTGATCTTCAATGTCCTGATCTGCAATTCGGATTCGCATGCCAAAAATTACTCTATCCTGATTGGTGCCGGTGGGTCCGCGAAGATGGCTCCACTCTATGATCTGATGTGCGCTGCCGTTTATCACCAGGTCGACCAGAGCCTGCCGCAGGGGATTTCCGGTCGGTTCCATGTGCCTGACCTGCGGCGTGCCGACTGGCAGGCGCTGGCTGATGACATTGGACTGAGCGGCGCATCGACACTGAAACGGGTTGAGGAGCTTGCAAAACTGGTCAGCGTCGCATGCGATGAGGTGGCACGATATATCGTCGCCCTCTCCAGCGATCCGACGAGGATTCTTGAGCGAATTACTCACAGCGTTCAAAAGCGGTGCCGGCGAATTCAGGAGACGATGCGTGATCGATGAAATGCAACCTGACTATAATCCGACCACTGATTTGGAACCCTGTGCGAAATGTTTTGACCGCGAAGTGCTGCTTAGGAAGCAGTTCTACGATGACATCCTGTTTCGCTATGCAGGTGTGCCAAAGCGATAGCCAGTAAGCGGGCGAACTTTCGTGACATGACGCCTGTTGTTTCAAAGTTCGAACCGCTGACGAGACGCGAGTTTTCACCACAATGCTACATCGGCAGCACAACGATCCGAAGCTGGACGCATTCAGGTTTGTGTGGCCTGTATTGATGGTGTGCTGCTTTGCTATCGTCGGCGCTCTAGTGCTGGGCCTACGAGCGTGGCGCTTCAGTAATTTCCCTCACTCCATCGCAACAATTCAGGAAGTATGGGATCAACAAGTCAAGGTTTCGGGCCGCGGAGGTGAACCGTTATTTGAGCCGCACTACGAGACCTTCAGTTTTGGCACGATTGTTTTCGAGCGCCAGCAAAAGGGCATTACGCATTCCTGCATGCAGACGGTGAGGCTTGGAAGACCTAAGGATAAATATATGGCTGGTGAAAAATTGGATGTCGTACCCGCCACCGGGACGTGCGACCGCGTGGATGTGATCGGCCGGCTTCGGGAGCGGTAGCCGGTGTGTCAACCGACAGAGAAGACTGATGGCTCGGAAGGCGGATCATCATGCTCGGACGCAATATTGCGAACACATCGGGACCATGGAGAGGAGCAGTCTTCGTCCTAGCCATGTGCGGGGGGTGAACTCGCAGTTTGTTTAAGTACGTATTTTATTATTAAAATACAGACTATTGAGATTGTTATAAAAGTATTTTGTGAGGGTTATGGTGTTTTCGCTGCTGCTAAAGGAGCGTCCTCTTGCTACAGGAAACTTGTCGCGCGCGGAATGTCCGCGTCGAGATCCCGATCAATGACGTTATAATCGTTCTCTGAAAATTCGGCGTTATTTTCTGTTTGCCTGCTGATCCACAGTATGCACTGTGAAATATCGTCGGTTTCGAAAACGGGCTCTTGCCTGTCAGGCCCGACCCACATCAACACGTAACGCAATGATAATGCTCCAGTTTGATTACAGGGCAAATTTAATATCGAGCTTGCCGAAGGTTTGCGTACCCCAATTGGGGTATGTCTGGCTGATCGGGTTCGGGTTTGCTCCAAGACGCTGACTGATGTCGTTAGGTGACGATAAGACGGCTGAGAAAAGCAACGAGTGTCTTGCCGGCGATTGAGCGCACATCGGTCCGGACCGTCGTAGAAGCCCGTTGCGCCTGGAAGGCGTACCTACCTGCTCCAGTTGATGGCTTCGGGAGGTGGATGAGAAACGGGCGGCTTCCAGCTCGACAAGTGTGTTTGTTCAAGTATGCATGAAAACAACTTCTGGATCTGGTGTTGTATTCTGGCTATACTAATATACTTTCGTGGGTGAGGGGGAAAATGCCGGTTGATATCGCGGTTTTTCATAATCTGCTGAATCGTTTCCAGGATGCAGCGCTGGAGCCCTCGCGTTGGCCCTCGCTTCTGGAGCAGATTGCGGAGGCAACTGGCGCCGGCGGCATCAATGTCATGGCACCGGCAAGCTCCGGGTCGGTCGGAGGTGTTCTTTTCACCGAGAGTTTATCCTCGATCATGGAAGCCTATATAAACGACGGCTGGAACACGCGAGACCACCGGGCGAAATTCATACCGTTGATGAAGCGTAACGGAGTTGTCCTCGAGGAGGATTTCGTTCGTAAAGATGATCTGGATAATCTCGAATACTATAAATTCATGGCGAAGTATGGATTCCAGCATACAGCAGTCGTCAATTTCTCCTCAGGTGAGGACGATTTGTTTTTCGTCCTGCAACGCAGGCTCGGCGATGGCGGGTTCGGGAACGATGACCGGGTTCACCTCGCTAATCTCAGAACCCACCTTCAGATGTCTGCGCGGATCATGGCACTGTTTTCGGCTGGCGATATGAGAGGACGTCTGGCCGCGTTTGAGCGTGCAGATGTTGCGTGCGTTTTCTTTGACCATCGTGGTTATGTGGTAGCGGCTAACCAGAAGGCGGATTCGCTTCTCACCGGGGATGTCAGAATAGCGCATGGAAAAATCAGGGCAGCGTCGTCACGGGAGACAGTGGTCTTTGAGACGACGCTGAACAAGGTCATTCGATCAAATGATCTGGCACACGGCGAAGTCGTGACGTTGACCCGTGGTGAGAAGAGGCCGTTGCTTGCGCGGATCGAAAGGGCTGGGGCAAATGTGCGCGACGTTTTCGCCAGGTCGTACGCAATGGTGCTGTTCGAGGATGTGAGTGATAAACGTCTCATTTCATATGACGTGCTTCATCATTTGTTTGGGCTGACGCCGTCCGAATGTAAAATTACGGCGCTTCTTGCCGACGGTGCCGATCTTAGAACCGTCGCCGGTCATTGTGGAATTCAGTATGAAACGGTTCGTACCCACATTCGGTCAATCCTGCGTAAAACCGGGACCGAACGACAGGCGGAGCTATGTGTCCTTCTTGCTGGCATTCGGCTAGGCTAACACGCAAGGCTATCCGGCTTGTCCGTCCTTACCGTAGCACAAGCCTTCAGGACCCAGCAGCATCGAGACCTCACCGCGAGAATCGCAGGCAGACCGCGTGGCTTTTTCATCGCCAGATGAGCCACGGCAAATATCGTTATAGGCATCGTACTGACCGATCAGTCTTTCTATACGCGGTTCAAACGCAAAAGCAGTGTTTGATAAAGAAAGGGCTGTTCCTACAGCGATAATGATCGTTTTCATTCTTTGTTGATCCCCCAACCGAAAAGCACCGACTTTATACAACTCAGCGAAGTTTCGAATGTCGAACTCGCCAATTCCCTCAACCTTGAATTTCTTCGCTTTTTGCGAACTTCTTTTGATGGGAAGGCCCGAGGCATATTGTTTGACCGTTGCCTTCGTCGGCGATCTTGCCAGCAATCTTACCAAGCTCGAAATCGGTGTCATATGACTTTTCAAGCCAATAGAGATTTTCTCGAATTCTATTCTCTTCCAATCGATACGCTGACAGGCCTGCTCGAAACCAGGTGTCAGTTGCTCCAACCAATCTGAAACCGGTCAAATCGGACTTCACTAATAGGATGTCCCGACGGGTCGAGTCTAATCGAGCGAAGCACGAGGTTCAGGCTGGGAGAGTAATATTGTTCAAAGATTATCGGAGACAGTCCTTGCAGCTCCATGCGGTCTTTCACCACCCAAACCGGATACGAGCATGATCCGATTGTTTCCTCGGCCCATTTTTCGAAGGTGATGGTGATTGTGCCCGCAACCGTTTTCTGACCATTCAGGAACAGCGTTGTACCGGAGCGCCAATTTCCCTTTAGTGGCAAATCGTCGAGCGTCGTCGCATCCGAGTAGGTCAGCTCTTGTACGCCCTTCGCGCTGATCCGTTTGGTGACGAGCAAGGGGTGCAGATATTCCGCCGATATTGGCTCCAGTGAAGCGTGCCGTGCCATCAGGCGCTGCTCGGTTAACCCTGATTGCGTCGGTTTGTAGAAGACGGAGAAGAATGGTTGCTCTCTGGTTAGGAGCACGCCCTGTTTGGTTTCCTTTGGGGTCAAGCAATGTCCAAACGCTGGAACAGCTGAAACTATACCAGCCAACAGAAATAAACTTCTCAGCACAGCCGACCTCCCTAACCTGCATCGCATACTGCTACCATAACGCGTAAGAATAGTCATTCTAGCGAATTTTTGTGATCCCCTCATTTGGAGCCGCCCGAATAAGGCTCCGTTGCTGCAACTTTCGACACCATTGCACATCAAGCGATGTGTGCTGACAATCAATGCCGAGATCTATCTCTGGCGGCTCATGCTGACTTGGGGCGATGTCGCAATGTTCATCTCGTAGAACGTCCGGCATTTTGCACTTCGTGAAGAGGAGGCGTGATCCTACCGAGCACCCGCGACGGATACTCTGCCTCGTGGTCCAGCACCAGGACTTCAGGTGAAAACTTGTCGTTGTCTTGCTCATATCGGCTCCACTTTCTCAGAAGGCGGAGCCTCCGGCAAATCCGGTGCGGTTCAGATCGGCTGGTCGGCTTGGGGAATGTGGCATGGGATGGAGGTGTCCACGCCTTTATCCTGGACACCTGTGTTATTCCCCAGATGCGAAGAAAAGGTATCGCTACTCGCATGGTAGTAGAATCCATAAATGTGGCCCGAGAGCGCGGAGCGAAGTGGTTGCATGTCGACTTCGAACCGCATCTGTGTTCATTCTATCAGAGTTGCGGATTTCGGGTGACACAGGCAGGGCTCATGAAGCTGAACTGATTAAATCGGTCACTCTGGATGTCGGGTTGTGAGCGATGCGCCACAACCGGTTATAGCGACATTGTCAGCGACGATTTCCCCCGCTGTCATGGAGTAGCTTATGGGTCAGCAAGCCTCAGGAACAGGCAACCGCTGCAACGGTATATGGGACGCGATGGTCACAGCCTGTTCTAACGGGAACGCGCTCCCCCATAGCGCCGAAGTGAGCAACAGGACAGGCGTGCGTTTTGCTGGGAAGTCATAAAACGGAGGCGTGCTGCAGGTCTGCGACGTCAACGACCATGAAAGCGCCCGCCGCATCTTTGGCGAGGTCCGGGTCGCATGTGCTGTCTTTTCTGCTTCCATGTCCCTACGCCTTACCCAGTCGGTCTACCGTGACACCAAGGGCATTTGCCAACGCGAGCTTGCCGTTGTCTGGCATTAATACGAGGCCCGACAGGATCGCTTCCTGCCACGCCTCTCCGCGCGCCCAAGCTTCGCGGTAGGCATCGGCAAGCAAATAGCTCTGTCGCGTCTCCACAAGCGCCTCGGACAGCAGCGAGACCTGTACGAGGTCCTTATCCCTCTTGGCTCGCCCGAGGGCATCCGTGCGCCTCCTGGATGCAACGATCAGCTTGTGGATGGCATACCGCTCGGGAGCGGGGATATTCACGCTAACGCCTTCCCGGTGCAGCAGTACCGTTCTTACGGGTTCGTAGATCAGAAAGTCCAGGAACCGCAAGTTTTCAGCAGACGCGCCTCCAAGGGCAGGCATTGGGGACGGCTTGCCCGTGTAGTCATCCGATCCACGGTTGGTCGTCAGGAATTCGACGCGGTAGTTTACCGAATTCGAAAAGGCCACCACCTTCGCGTTATCGGCCTGGTGCGGGACCGCCCTGAACGTGCTGTCTATCGATCTCAGGAGATCTAGGATTGGAGGCAGGCTGTCCTCGACTTCCGCCGAGATCGCAAAGTCCTGCGCGAAGTCCGCATCGCCTGTTTGCATAGAGGTACCAGGGAGACGAACGCCAAGGAGGCCTGAGTAACAGCTGAAAGCCACAGAACCGACGAGGAGTGCCCTCAGACGGAATAGGCCGGCGTCAGCGAGTGCTTTGGTCACTTCACCCGCGAAGCGATCCGGCGCGGACATGCCACCGCTTCGCAGCAGCATGCCGACGAGCTTGCGCCGTTCACGGATGTCGTCTTTGACTTGCCTGTGGGCTTTCACCCGAGCCGTGATGTCGACGTCATCCTGCGGGCCAACATAGCGTCTCTTGTCCTTACCCTCGGGAGTAGGGAGATCAAAATACCAGTAATTGCGGCCCTTGACCGGAACGGCAACAAACCGGCCTTCGAGGGGAAAGTCTGCCTGAAACTGAGCATCGAATGTCCGCTGTGCCAGTTCAGCGAACGCCGTTCTGTAAACGAGGTCAATCTGTTTCATCGCCCGATCCCGTTATAATGAATTTTCAAAAACATTATAACTATGCTGTCAGATGTCAATGGAGCGAGGCCAGACCGGTTCGTTTTCAATTGAGAGGGTGGACACTGGTTCGCTTCGACACCATTGCATTCAGGCCGTCGAGGCGGAGACTGTAGACGGCCGCAACTGCCAGACTGAAACGCCGTCGTCCGCTCCTTCGACCACAAACGAAATAGTAGAGAGGGATACACGCTCTGGCGGATGGGATCGATGTTCCAGACGACCGCGTTGAGATCGTAGTTGGCGAGTACCGAACTTGGAAATCCTCCCCCATGTCAGTTGAAAGACATCTACCGCACGACTTGCGTTTTCACTCAGGTCAAAGCGCCTATTCGGTATCGTGGCGTGCAGCTGGGCGTTTCGCACGTTGTCATCGCTGCGCCATCCGTGTTCGATCGACAGTGCCACGGTGTGGATGTCGACGACACTGTCGCGACCGGGACCGGAGGGAATTCCGATCGTTTCGCGCATGTCGCGAATTGTTGTGATGGCCCGTTCGAGCATACGGCGCTTCTAATAGTCGTCGAGGTTCTCGAGCCGGTTGGCGTCACGGACGAGTTCGGCAATGAAACTGTTGGTCAGGGCCATGGTATGAGGTTGCCGGGACGGCTGAAGGGCGTCAATGGAAGACCTTCAAGGTGGGGTTCAAGCCCCGAAGTTGACGCCAGGCTGTGACGCCGATGCATCACGGCGCGTGGACACAGAGGCGTGCTGTTGTACAGAACAGTATCTGAGTTATTCCTATTTTTATCATGGTGTTGATGTATTCTCCGGAAGTAAAGCATGAGGCCTGCATCGTGTTGGCTTGTTTTTTTGGACGGTTGGTGACCGGGTGCAGAAATCTGGTGGTCGCGTTCCGTTTGTGCACAATAAGATTATCGGCGCGAAGATTGCCGGAAAGCAAAAGTTGATCAGTCTGCTACTCTCGGGGGATCGATTGGCGTGGGGTTGTCTACCGTAACAAAATGGCGGTGAGACCAAAACGGAGTGACGATATGAAAAACGGAGCGTGCACGTTCCGACGTCGGTACCTCAAGGTATCGACAATCAGCTACTTTGCCGCACTTTTGAGCTTCGGGGAAGCCGCGGCCACGCCGGCGGATACGACGCTTGACCGCCTTCTCGACGTCTGTGAAGCGTCCACTGTGCAAGAAGCGATGGTGAACGGCGACAAACTCGACTGGCAGCGTCTGTCCAATGCCGACATTGAGGAGTGGCGTCGCAACTTCGTCGGTTATAATGGCGGTTCTGTTGATCTCGTGGGTTGGCGACATGAGAGGGAAGGCGGAGTGGAGTTATTGTCGTTCTGGATTGCCGCTGGTCCTGATGGACGTAAGGCATGCGCGTTTACCACGCCAAGGCCTGCCGGTTTCATGGATGCATTATCGGAGCGGCTTGGAGCACCAGACAATCTCGACAAGAATGATGCGATAAATAGCGTAACCGCACTGTGGAAGCGGGGCGCAATCGATTATTCCTTTGTTCAGGTCGGGGCGTCTGCCGTCATCAATATCAGCTCAAGTCGATGAGATAATAATGATGCCTGGAGTCATACCGTTCCCGGTGAACAACGCTAGCTGACTACGCGGAGAAAACCCGCCTCTCAGTAGCGCTAAAAATATCTTCTTCAATCTTATTTTTTCGAGAGTTGCTTCCAGTATCGGATCGAACTCGGATCGCTGCCACACATCCCTGTATCCCAGGTGCCGATAAAGTCCCAAGGCCCGCCCGTTCGCTGCCGTCACATCAATGAACGCTTCTGCAAACCCTCGGTCAGCAATTTGTCGTTCAAGTGCCCTTATCAGGAGCGATCCTGCACCTCGTCCTTCAAATTCCGGCGCGACCCAGATGTCACTGATCTGATTGTCTCCGTGTTCCTAAGCACCGATGCCTGCGGCCTTGCCCTGATACTCTGCTACAAGAATTTGCGGGCCGAGTTGCCGAATAAAAGGAATAAATGGATTTTGGCCCTCGATCCGTGCTGCAACTGCATCATTCACATGAGGCTTTATGCCTTTACGCCAAGATGCTAGGCCGACTTCAGCAAGTTCTGCCTCTTCACCGGCGCGGGCGGGTCGCACTTGTATCATTTCCGACTCCTCAACTGGTCTGGCTTACGCCCAGACGACACATCTCTCTGCAGACGGTGGAACGCCCAAGCCCAAGCTGCCGGGTTGCCTCCGTATACTGGCAGATGCGCCGTCTCTAGACGGCGGTCGATCCCACGCAACAGGTGGTCGAGGGGGACGTGGTCATCAAGGTAGAAGTCGTAGAAGAGCTGCGCCGGAGCTGTCCGGCATCCCATCATCGCTCAATCCTCCGCAAATCAATGCGACGATTGAATCACGACATCGGTGGGCCAGCAATGCCGATCTTCCAAATCGCGACCGAACGCAGACCCGCATTGTGAGGTCGATGGATTTCAACTTTATCCTGTGTAATGGTCTGCCCAAGTCCTACAAAATTCTGATTTAGCCGAGTTCATTTTGATGCCCCATAACCATAGTCAAATCCGTTTAGAAAGTTGCCTTCAGGTACTGGTGGGGTTGCCATTGAGTATTGCCCGCAACGCTGCGGACATGAAGATTTTCCATTTTGGGGAGATTCAGCCGCATCCTTCAGGCCGAGGAACTGTCGGTCCTTACGTACTACATATTCAATGCCCGTGGCGTCTGGTTTCTAAGGATACAGTATTTACGGGGACATCGGATCGCTTTGTCGGTCCTGTTGAAGGAACAGAGGTAGATGATCACGATCCTAGATCGGGAAACCTGCAACTTATCAGGATTGCATCGCTTCTGAAAGGATACGACGAGACAACCAAGTCCTTCGTGAATACCGCAGAGCAACTCGTCGTTATAGCGGCCTATGCAGACAACCTTGGTGGGGCTGACTTGCTGCTCTCCGGCGATTACCGCCTCCAAATTTTCCCAGACGGCTCGCTTGAAGAGGATTGGCGCTTTGTCGAGTTGCAGGGTCGTCATATCGTGATCGAAGGCGGCCCGCGTACGGATCGACGAATAGCAATCTGACCACGGCAGCCACTGGCGCGAGTTTTCCAACGGTATCCGCCAAGAGCGGTCATTCAGTCGCCGCGAGCAAAATTTGTGCTAATTGCGATTTGTTGCTGTTCGAGAGGCTGCTATGACTTGGGCATGGCGAACGGTGTTCTCAGATTCTTCTTCGATTATGGTGCTGGTGGCTGCCTGTGGGCTGGTGATACTGCAACACGCGACAGGCTCGGTTTAGGGCCTGTCGATGCGTCGCTCTTTGATCTCGAAGGGCGACATTGCCAACCTGCGCGCGTGGAGCTATCTCATTTAGCTCAAAATTTGAGAGATCGACTGGACTTCGAGCACTCAGGCTATCTTAATCCTTTGTATCCGCCCGATCCAAGCCTTTGGGCTCAGTCGCTGTGCGATCATTTCAACGCAAATGTAGACAGGTTACTAGCGCTTTTACGCCACGAATTGGGTAAGGACTTTGACATCTTGGATGAACAAATTCGCTACGAAGAAGATCCTCAACTTGACGAATATTTGGCCATTAATCCGGGGCTTTCCAAACTAAACGAAATCACGCTTCCGACTGTCCGCTAATGGCTGAGAGGCGTCTTCCGCTTCGCGCTAACGGTAGTCATACGCCCAGATCGCTCAGCGTCACGGTCGATCAATTAACGACATTTGCGCTGCTGCATGTTTGGTGTTTAGTCTGGGCTTGAACGGCCGGCCTGACCAACAGAGGAATTTCAATGCAAAAGAAAGCAGTGCTCCTCGAGCGGGCTCAATGGGCCGAGAAAGAGAGCGTATGGCAAGGCGAATTCGAAGGGAGCGTATTTGGCGCAAACGTCTCGGTCATGTTTTACACCACTGACGAAATCGGCCGAGGCCCCAAGCTACACAAACATCCTTATGATGAAGTATTTATAGTGCGGCAAGGACGAGCGCTCTTTACCGTCGGGGAGCAGCAGTTGGACGTTAGGGAGGGTCAGATCGTGTTCGGACCGGCCAACTTACCGCACAAATATGTAAACATGGGTCCGGGCCGTCTTGAGATGATCGATATTCATGTTACCGATGAATTTGCTCAAGAAGACTTGGAGTAGCCATCGGCTGCTTTTCAACATCCATGCAGTTTTTGACTAGGACGCAACGTACGGCAGCTTCGGGCCGAGAGTCCTTTATGTTGATCGGCTGCTTTGCGACGATACTGTTGATTTATTCGGGCGGTTTAGAGGTGGCTCGGTTTGTTTGAACAGTTTCGGGCGTTTCACTAAGTGGATTTCCGCCTCGATTATGCAGCCACCATCATTGATGCCAGCGCGTTGAAATAGGCCTGATCCGGCGTCTGCCGAAAGCGTGCCGCAACCTGTTTGATGGTTATTGCCCGGTCTATCGAAGCGTGACCTTTCTATTTTCGGCTGTGGATACGTGTGTGTTGCGCAATTTTAACTCAATAGCTGCAGGGTGCACTGTGCGTGTTGTGCTTTGACTTTTGGGGATTGAATTGAATGAGGACAGCTTTACTTCTCTGTGCCGCCGCGATGTCATTGACTGGCTGCCAAACTCCGGCACCACAATCGGTTTTGGATTCGCAGCGCCCTCCGTCCAAATCGATTAAACGTGACTACGTGGACGCATTGCGCGGAACCATCAAACCCGGAGATTTCACGAAAGCCGAGATTTCGAGCGTAGTGCTGCTCGATCCTGAAAGGCGGATTTATGCTTTTTGCACGCGGACGGCGGAACGTGCCGATCCGAATTGGTCGTATATCGGCGTAGCCTTAAAACACAACGTGAGCGTGGACGCCTCAAAGAATGACTACCGCTGCCGTGACAAGCGGCTGCGGTACTACGATTTTCCTGAGTTGCTGAACATGAAGTCCTGATAGAGCCCGGCAGGCGGCGCTTAGCTCCTTTCGCGCCGCCTGTTGCCGGCTGCGGAGATTGCAAGGCCAGCTTCGAGGCTCGTGCTGTTGTAGCGGGTGTCTTCAAGCCATGGCTTACACGCCTTTTATGATGTCGCAGATGCCCTTGCGGATGACGTCCTTGTCGGCGATCTGTCCTGCCTGAATGTTGAAAACAGCATCGATCCGGACAGCGGCGCCTTTCTGGCGGGCGACAACGCGCAGCGTCTGAATTCTGCCGCTTCCGCTGGTTTCCTGATGGGCATCGATTGACGACAGTGCCTTGTTGATCTGGATACCTGAAAAACCTTCTGCTGCGACGGCTTGGGCGAGCTTTTGAAGGACAGCGGGTGCTTTGGCTTTCGGCAGTTCCTGAAAGGATTTGTAAGAGACAGCCGTGACCATCGGCACACCTGAGACTGTGAAGTTTTTCTCGCACGATGCTGCGAAGGCCGGGCTTGAGACGGTGATTAGACCGAGAATTGCGATGGCATGTTTCATATTGCGTAATCCGGTTGTTGGTGAAGGTTTTCAGCTGTTGGCCGCATCAGAATGTCGACCGTTTTCCTCTGTAGGTTGATGGCGGTGGTAATGCTTCATGGGCTTGCGCAAGCGTTTCCAGCCATGTTGCGAGGCCATCTGGAACTGTATCGTTGCCGGCTTCCAGCGCCTCGATCCATGAGAGTTCACATTGCAAGGCAGAGGCAATATTGATTGGCGTCCAGCGGATCACCCGCAGGCATTCATTAAAGCGTTCTGGCGACATGATGATTTGTTATGTTCCCCGTATTTTCGCGCAGAGGCTCCCTCACGCAGCCGCGATAGTCAATCATTTTGTGCAACTTTTGATAGGCCAAATGATCCGTATTTAGCCTGTCATTCGATCGCGATGAGGACAGTACGCGCTGCAGGATGCGCAGTCGGAATATTATACCTTCGGTATAGCCATTAATACATATATATGTATATTTATACTTTCAAAGAGGAATGAATTTCCCCTCAGGTAGAGTGAGGTGAGGAGAATGGTTGGTTGGGTGAAGATTGAATCAGCGGCGGGAGGGTATCCGTAAAACATATAATTTGTTCAGATGAGTGCACAAAACATATAAATAAGCATAAACCAACCGCATTAAGGAGAGGACGAGGATTTGATTGGCGAAGTTTGCTTGTTTTGCACTCGAATAATTTTGGACCGCTGAAACCATGTGATTTTATATAGGTTTTTACAGCGAGGTGGATTTATTTATATGGGA